>NZ_CAXAOU010000001.1:0-675738 GCF_963970465.1 Pseudomonas sp. RL_5y_Pfl2_69
TGATCCACTTGCCGTTTTTGTTCATCCACCCCGGCGTGACGACCTGAATTTCCGTAACGACAAACTCGCTGGTTTGTTGGGAAAGTATTTCTTCGAGCATATCGATGTCACTAATCATCATGGTGCGTGGCCACACCTTGCCATCCAAGCACTCTTCAAGAACGACGTGATACCAAGGATGAGCCAAGTGGCGTTCAAATATCCGCCAGTTTGAATACCCATCCCCAAAGATATTAGGGGTGCCCTCGGCAAAGGCTTCATGACTTCTAAACATTTCACATTCCCGTGGATCTACAGACCGCAATTGCAGCTGACATCATTGATAAAGAGACAGTATCGCGGCGAGACTGGCTGACTTTTCGTCGCCGTCTCCCATCAAAACGTACACAGTGTTTTTGGTTTCAAAGAGAAAGCCATCTTGGAATGAAATGGCCATGGTGCTGCGCACCCAATTTCCGAAATCGAAGCGTCCTCGGCTGTCCAGGATGACTTTTTCGGCGAAAACGAAGAGCGGCAGGTGACCATGAACGTGGATTTTGGTGAGATCCCCATCGCTCGCTATCGCGCGCACGATTGTCCACTGCTGGACGCTGCAAAAGCCTTTGTTGGGGAAGCGTGCATGGACGATACGTATTAACGCCTCTTGGTTTTCACCGGATCCAGATCGTGGTTCTTTTGGGGTGGAGATGAACTCGCTGGCTGCTTGGATTTCTTCGAATTCCATGCTTCATTCCCGTCAATACATGTCATATGTTTGAGCGCATCACCGCTAAGAACGCTTACGGAAGCGACGCGACCTCGGGCATTGCCTTCTCATGATCGAGGAAACCAACCAACCCATAACGAGGATTATATGACGTGTTATGGGTCGACGCAATGTGGCTTTATCCTCTGTTTTGTAGAGGATCATAAATGTCTCTCACCGAAGCATTTGCGGCCGTTGTTCGGGCCTTGAGACAGAAATCAGGAATGTCCCAGGACGATCTATCTTTGCTTGATCGCTCTTATCTGAGTCGCGTAGAGCGCGGCAAGGGGAACGTTTCGATCGAAATGCTCTTCAAAATTTCAAAAATGCTGGACGCTGAGCCCACTGTCCTAATGCTCCTAACAACCTCTTTGCTTTCTGAGGAGTCGACAGATGTGGCATTGGAGCGAATCTCGGGGAAGTTAGAGGCTCTAAAAGAGACTGGTGTGATCGAGCTGATCTCCAGCGGTGGTAGACCACGCCAACATGGACGACCTTCCAACCTCGCTGCGAGTGAAAGACTAAAACTTGCTCCACAGCTGAAGCAAAAAGGCCTATCTAATTCAGAAATAGCTCGAGAATTGGACGTTTCTAAATCAACGGTACAAAGATTTCTAGCCAAGACTCCTCATTAACGGTAGACACTGAAGCTACAGAGTAAGCGAACGGTGAACACACCTACCGACCTCCCAAATTAAGGGCGATGGTGTCCGCCTATTTTGATCTGACCCCGAAATGTTGGACACCATGGCCTTCAGCAGCACTGCGAGGAAGATGTGTTTGCCGGACGGTTACGCTTCTGGCCCTTGAGGAGATTCCCTATGCATTCGGCGGGATCAGGCAGCCGCAGTCAGTCCGGCAATAAGCTCCTCCGGAGTAACGATCTTTACGTTGTATTTTTGCGCGTAAAGCGTGCGATTTGAGGGGTGCAAGATCGAGCTAGTACCCGCCCCTACACCTGCGTCGTTTGTGCAGAAGTACTCGAAACCGTAACCGTAAGTCGCAGCCAGTGCATCACCATCCATCCATTCGGCGACTCCTTTTGCGAGTTTCTTTTCAGCAATCGGATCGCCTTGGATCGCGGGTACTAAGCCGTTCTGCGGATCATCAAGCATCGCCATCAGTGCCTCCTTGCCGCAACCAAGGGATTCGATGTATCTCACGCACTCGAAGCTCCTATCAAGACGGTCTTGAAGCTCCAGGAGCTCTGATGCCTTGTGTTGGTTTGCCAATGGATGCCTTGGGGCTCCAATGCGAGGGAGGTGGACGAAGCGAAAGCCAAGCGCTGCTGCCTTCTCAACAGTCGCCTCAAGATACTCCGGGATATCTGAAGCAGGAGTACCCCGAGATTGGCTTTCTACCTCCTCGTCGACGGTCATCGTAATAGAAGGCCGGTAACCCTGGAGGTAGGCTTTCCGCGCCTTCTTTGGAATTGCCTCCAAGTTCACGATCCCCTCGAAGAAAAAAGGCGTGATCGCTTGGGTGGTGATCTGGGTGTAGAGGGCCTGGACAGCCGGGGACGCGACTGCTCGCTTGGCTTCGTCCGCGATCTGTTCCCAGACGTTGGAGTCAAAAACAACGGGGGTGCTCATGATGCTTCATTCCTTGGGGCGGGAGGGCGAGAGCTTTCTATGGGGGCATCACATCAACTATCAAGCTTGCTTCAGCTGTGTTTTTTGAAGCTGCAGGCAAGTGCCTCGCCGGTTCTGCATCGCCTTCCTGGGCACATATCCGCGAACGGCGCAGCCTCAGCGCTCGCCGCTCATACAGGAATCTGACCAAGGTTGTCTTCAACAACTCGGGTAGTGAAGCGGTGCACCTGGCATGCCGCATTGCCCGCGCCTACAAAGGCAAAGGCAAAGGCAAGATCGCCATGGTGGCGGCTGGCTTCGTTGGCTGGTTCGACGACGTCGCGCTCGGCAACGTGTCGGCGCACGAAGCAGCCTTCAAAGACGGTGAGCGTCCAACCACCCCACGTAGACCATTGCGAAGGGCTTTAAATAGCCCGGCGCATCATACCGCAAGATTAAACCCGCTTCAGAAATGGCCATAGTGGCCGACAAATTGCTATCCACTTTGACTCCGTACAATCGGGGGAGGCAGGAAGATGATATTGAACCGGAGAGAAAACATGGACTTTGTTGAAAACCCAGATCACTACACAAAAGATTTTATAGCTCACCAACGGCATCTTCGAGAACTTGGAGAGCTCCAAAGGAAAATCTCTGAGACTCTTTATGAAGTCAATCTCGATGAAAAAGGCGATTTCAAGCTAAGCACGAAAGTTTGCTGCTATAAGGTGGCGAATGTGGTGACAGACTTAAACAACGGAATTCTACAAAGTTTGAAAATCAAAAGTTATAGCGCAGCTGAAGCTTTATCAAGGACATCCTTAGAAAACTCAATCAACTTAATGCTGTTTAGTGATGACAAATCATCGGCGCGACCTAAGAGCTTTTTGCTGGGATACCTCAACAAAACATTAGATAACGCACGAAAATGGCATAAATACGGAGTGAACAACGATCACCCAGACTCAGCTAAACGAGGGCTAGAACTGGAGAAATCATTCTTAGTCCTAAAATCCATGTTCGGCGACCTAGAACAAGGCACCAAGGGCTGGCCCGACGCTTACAGCCGTTTTGAACAAGCCGGCCACGCCCTTTTTTATCATGTGCTATTCTCAAGCGCCTCCGACTCTACGCACGGCTTTGGCAGCGATGTATTCAATCAGCTTCTAGGCGAACTCGTACCTTGCCAAGATGACGAAAAACTAGCCTACTTCAAAAGAACAAAAGCTGAAAAAATCTCTTTCGCTTATTACTTGGCTACTAACGCGGTACTTTTTAATTGCGCAGCCGCATCGCGTATAGCTGCACGCGCAGAGGATCTCGCTGCCTTTGATAAATTTGTGATTATCGCAAGTGCATTGGAAAGCATGCTTTCAGAGCATGAGCATCTTGCTATCACTTGCCTGGACAGTCTTGCGCAAGCTAGGAAGCGCCTAGAAGAGATCAAGAACAGCGAAAGCGCATAAGCCAGCGATATCGCTCATGCCCATACGTTGCAGGATCAGGTTCGAATTCCCGATAAGCCGAGCCACCACGCAAACGGAAAATTTCTGGAGAGAAATCTTCATGATCGAAATCTCAAGGAAGTTGGAATAGCTAAATGTATATATTTAAGTATTACAGACCTAACCTGTACTTTGACAAGGCTATAAGATATAACGAGCTTTATTTTGCGGCCAATCATGAGCTAAATGACCCGAATGATCTGAAGGCTATATATTATTTTGAAGACAACCCAGAGCTTTGGGGTAGATTATTACAGCTACCAGGAGTCAGCAGTCCTTGGAACTTGTCAGAAATAATAAATGCGGACTGCCGGCTTCTTGCTGGCAGTCTCAACGATATTTTCAAAGGCAAGGAAATAAACTCCATTGATAGTTTCGGCTCTCTAAAAGTGGTGCTTGATCTCTGCAGCGGACAGATTATTGCTGCATTTGAAAGGGCATTGCTTAAAAAGGAGAATGAATCGAATAGCCCAGCTGTTAGGGCGGATCAATGTAAACTCATAATGACAGAGCTTTTGAGCAGGTCTATCAATCACGAGTTCTATAGTGTTTCGTTTTCGAAAGATGCTCTTAGCTCAATGATGTGGGCCCACTACGCAGAGGGCTTCAAGGGGTGTGTAGTTATCTACGCCTCGAAAAACCATGGATTTTCATTAGCTCAAAACCCTTTCTCCAAAAACGAGGATAGATATAAGTTGGCGCCTGTTGAATATATGGATTCTGATAAAAGAATCCCTATCTTAGAATGCGTAACATCTGGGAAAAATAAGACCATAGCAACTTTTCTGCAGAAAAATTCTTTCTGGAAATATGAGAATGAACTGAGGTCTTTTACATTTAAAAATTTAAACACCAATATGATGGCGATGGCTTCTCATGCTGCGCAAAAGCTAAAAACGACAGAGCGTAAGCGAATTCTATATCATGATGCCAGCCTTATAGCTGGAGTGATATTCGGCCCCAGAGTTAAGGAGGAGTATCAGAAAGGGGTCGAGTTTGTACTTCATGATAATCGCTATCATAGAGGACGGGAGCCATTCTTTTCGCTGAACACTGTTTTGAATGACAGCGGAAATATTGAGATTAGTAAAGCATCCAAATTTTCATGTGTAGGTGAAAATCCTATGTACTCACCATTCGAAGGTGAAAAGCTAAAAGAGTTATTGCACCATCTCAACATATTTAGCAGTTCTCGCTAACATCGGCGCTCAAACAATAAATCCATGCCGGATAAAGCCAAGGGCGCTGAAACTTTAAGCGCTAATGCATTTAGGCTTACTGCGCCCGTTCTTTGAGTTTCAGGAGTAACACAGCAGCAGAGGTTATGATCACGACGCTGTTTGGCTGGTGGCATTGGGCCGTGAGTCCGTGTCGAATGCAATTTTTCCACATAACTGAAGTGGTATTTGCACGATGATGAATAGCTAGTTCTATCACTTCACCCTGTTTTACCGCGGCCAGCGCAAAGTAGGCGCCAAGCATTGGTGTAGGGTCATGTACGATTTCCTCCCTTCATCTTCAGTGTCATGCTAAGACTTTGGACGGGGGGAACGTCGATAAGCTCAGTCTCCTGTTACGCTTAGATACCTGCTTCAAGTTGCCCTAGGATAAACCTAAACCTAAGCCTACGCAGGAGCTCGTCATAGGTCACGATGTCTGCGATGTGCTTGTAGTGTCGGCGAGTGACTTCGAGATCACGCAGCTGCGCGCTCGTAAGACCTTTCTCCCGCCCCATGATGATCACGCCACAAGGGTTCGTGATCTTGATCTGGAAATCTGGCGGTAGCTTGTCACCAATGTGCTTCCGCAGTGCCGCCTCTCCTCTCGCCCCCCACCGGTTAAGATGGCGTAGATATTTCTCAATCTGCATGACGGTGCCAGAGAGGTCTCGCGAAGCGATGTGGTTGTCCCGGTAGGTCGTCGACGTTATCAGACCTCTGGCGAACGACCTCTTGATCTCTATTACATCAACGTTTCCAGAGGCATCGACCAACAGAAAATCGAGGAATCGTTTGGTTTCACTATCAGTATCTGGTATTTCGACTTCGGGGAAGGCCGCAATGTATTTGGGGTTCAGTAGGCATACAATCTGAAGAATTTCTTTTTGCCATGCCGCTTCAGAATATCCATCTTCGCTGTCACGCATTTTTTGGAGTTGTTCTAGTAGAAACGCATACTTGGGAATCTCCGCCTGGCGCACTGGTTTGATTAGATCCTTAGCCTTGGCGAGCACACGCTTGTTTACGTAAGCATTGAGCTTGGCTACTGCATCTACCTTGGCGTCCGAGTACAGTCGGATCGCCTGCGAGAAAATGTAAACCATGAGCCTCCCTAGAGGCCCTGGGTTTACATAATTTATGGTATAGCGGGTGTAAACTCCTGCCTGGCTTACTGGAGAGGCCTGACTGCAGGGCTTTCCGGATGATCCGAGTGTGTTTACACACCTCCCCTAGCGGCAGAGCCAGCAAACACTACGCATGCTTGATTCCCCGTACCTGATCTACCCCACGGTTGGCCAACTGGTCAGCGCGCTCGTTGCCAGGATGGCCAATGTGTCCGCGCACCCACTGCCACTTCACGGTATGACGGTTGACCTGCTCATCGAGCAGCTTCCACAGATCGGCGTTCTTCACCGGTTCCTTGGAAGCCGTTTTCCATCCGCGTTTTTTCCAGTTGACCATCCATTCGGTGATGCCTTTCATCACGTACTGGGAGTCGGTCACCAGCAACACTTCACACGGACGCTTGAGCTCTTCAAGCCCGCGAATGGCGGCCATCAGTTCCATGCGGTTATTGGTGGTATTGGCTTCGCCGCCCCAGAGCTCTTTTTCAACGCCCTGACAGACCAGCAAGGCCCCCCAGCCACCCGGGCCAGGATTACCCTTGCAGGCACCATCGGTGAACATTTCAACGCTATCGATCATTACAAACTATCCAGAAAAGGCTGCTTATGGCCTGACCATCAGCAATGGTCAGTACCTGAGCCGGGCTAACCCGGCCCAACATAAATTAAGATTCGGTGTGGGGCCGATTAACCTTGGCCATCTGCAGGGGAATCAGCTTGCCCATCGGTTCCCGACGCAAAGGATTGACCGGGCGCAAGCCCACCACCATTTTGCGTGCGACCAGTACATAGAAGCCGCCACCGGCCAATTGCCAGCTGCCAGCCTTGCGCTCCCAGCCTGAAAAACGGCTCTGCCACGCTTTGGATGCAAGCGGCGGACGATAGCATCCGAAGCGGCGTTTCTCCAGCGCAAAGCCCAGTAGATTCAGCCAGTCGGCGACGCGTGAAGGTGAAATGCAACGCGCCTTGCGCAGGGCATCCTTGGCGAACACATGGCGTAATCCCCAACTGCTCCAGGGGTTGATCCCGACAATCAACAAATGCCCGCCGGGCCGCACGCTGCTGGCTGCTTCGCGCAACAAACCATGGGGCGAGAGGCAAAAATCCAGGCCGTGCTGCAGCACCACCACATCCGCTGCGTGCTCACACAACGGCCAGGCCTGCTCTTCACAAATGATTTCAACCCCCGGCAGAGGCGCTCCAAGACGCACACTGCGGCGTACTTGCGCAGCCTGAGGCGGGGGTTCGGCGCCAGGGCCGTAATGCACCAGATAGCCGCCGAAAAAGCGTCCCAGCTCGTCCTCAAGCACACGCTGCTCATCTTCGAGCAACAACTGCCCAAGGGGCCCGGACAGCCATTCGCGCGCAGAACTGATCAGCGCCAGCCACTCAGGGTCTGCCTGAGCCAATGCTTTATCGATCATCGCTCCTCCAACTCGCCATCTACCTATCACAAGTCCTAAGATGCGCCATTGTTTCGCACTTGGGAATTGCACCATGTTACAGATCGACGCCCTGCCCGCCTTCAACGACAACTACATCTGGCTGTTACAGGACACCATACAAAAGCGCTGCGCCGTGGTCGATCCGGGTGATGCCGCGCCTGTTATGGACTGGCTGGCCCGGCACCCGGACTGGGTACTGAGCGACATTCTGGTCACCCATCACCACTTCGATCATGTGGGGGGTGTTGCGCAATTGCACGAGCACACTGGCGCCAAGGTCTGGGGCCCGGCACTTGAGACCATCCCGGCCCGACAAGTGGCACTCAACGACGGCGACCGTATCGACGTGCTGGGCCTTGAGTTCCTGGTATCGCTGGTACCCGGCCACACGCTCGGGCACATCGCCTACTATCACGGCGACCCGGCCGGACCCGTGCTGTTTTGCGGCGATACCCTGTTCGCCGCCGGATGTGGCCGACTGTTTGAAGGCACTCCCGAACAAATGCACCATTCCTTGAGCCGCCTGGCTGCGCTGCCTGCAAACACCGCTGTGTATTGCACCCACGAATACACCCTGAGCAATTTACGCTTCGCCCAAGCGGTCGAACCCGCCAATGCGGATATTGCCGCGCGAGTCGAACAAGTCACGCAATGGCGTGCCGAAGGTCGTATCAGCTTGCCATCATCCATAGGCCTCGAATTACTCACAAATCCCTTTTTAAGGGTTAATGAAACATCTGTTAAAGAAAAAGCTGACGAGTGGAACTCCCTCGACAACGACTCGCCCAGTGCTGTCTTTGCCAGTCTGCGCAGCTGGAAAGACACGTTCTAAAACGGGCTGCGGTTGGCACAAAAATTCTGAACAGTTGACCGCACCCCCCCTGCTTTCTAGAATCCCCCGACATTTTTTCCTGAAACTATCCCTCAGCCAATGTCGTCATTTAAAGGTTACTCCATCAATTCAGACGCATTGACGCGCTTGGTTAAAGCCATCGCGGTGGCTGTGTCCGCCACTCTCGCGGGCTGCCAATCCATGGATCATTCGGCGCAAACCACCGAACGGGCCAGCCTTAAAATCGCCAAACGCATCCCTCAAGAGCCGCTCTGGCTCAGCGAAAAGCCTAGCCCCGTTGCCCCGCAAGATGTCTGGGAGCGGATGCGCCAGGGCTTCAAGTTGCAGGACGGCCAGAACGTTAACCCCCGCATTGAACAACAGCGCTTGTGGTTCGCCAGCAACCCGTCATTCCTCGAAAACGCGGGTGAGCGCGGCAGCCTTTACATCCACTACATCGTGGAACGCCTTGAAGAGCGCAACATGCCGCTGGAACTGGCCCTGTTGCCAGCCATCGAAAGCGCCTACAACCCAATGGCGTATTCACACGCCAATGCGGTCGGCCTCTGGCAATTTATTCCTTCGACAGGCCGCTATTTCAATTTGCGTCAAACCCGTGCCTACGATGGCCGCCGTGACATCACCGCTTCGACCCTGGCAGCCCTGAACTACCTGAACCGCCTGCACGACATGTTCAACGGTGACTGGCTGCTGGCGCTGGCGGCTTATAACGCCGGCGAAGGCACCGTAAGCCGGGCCATTGAGCGCAATGAAAAGCTCGGCTTGCCGACCGACTACTGGAACCTGCCACTGCCGCAGGAAACCAAAGACTACGTCCCGAAACTGCTGGCCCTGTCCCAGGTGGTGCTGGCCCCTGAAGCCTACGGCATCAACCTGAACCCGATCGCCAACGAACCCTACTTCGAAATGGTCGAAATCAAACAGTCCATGGATTTGTCCCGCGTGGCAGCCCTGGCCGAGATCGACGAAGACGAGATGTTCCAGCTGAACCCGGCTTACAAGCAGCGTGCCACCACCGACGGTCCGCAACACCTGCTTGTACCCACCTCCAAAGCGCAATTGCTGACCGCCAGCCTTTCCAACCTCAAGCCTGAAGAACTCGTTAGCCTGCGCCCTAAAAAGCCTGTATTTGACACCATTGCGAGCACCAAGCCCGCACAGCTGAACCGCAAGTACCGGGTTAAAAGTGGCGACAACCTGACGTTGATCGCCAAGGCCAACAAGGTTGATGTCAAAGACTTGCAGCACTGGAACAAACTGAGCGGCAATAACCTCAAGGCCGGCCAGATCCTGGTCATGCAGGACTCGCGCAAACCTTCTGGCAGAAAACCTACGCAATACAAGGTCCAGAAAGGCGATTCGCTGTACATGGTTGCCAAGCGTTTCAACGTTGAAATGCAACATCTCAAGCGCTGGAATCCAAACAGCGCTAAAGCCCTCAAACCCGGGCAGATGCTGACAGTCTCCAAACCGCGTTAAGCACAAGGCTGGCCCTGTTGCGGGCAAGTTGTTTCCTACACAAAAGTAGGGCACAACTTGCCCGCAGTGCTTTCCAGAGTGGCCTTTTTCCTACAGATACAAGCTGTTACTGTACGGAAACCTAAGCCCAATGCCTGGATCGGATCTCTGACTTGATGCGTCCCCTCCTCACGCTATTTATGAGCCTGGCCTTGAGCTCCCCCGCAAGCGCATCCCTGAGCGAAAGCCACGGTTATGCGCAGTTCGGCACACTCAAGTACCCGGCCACGTTCACCCACTTCGATTGGGTAAACCCTGACGCGCCTAAAGGCGGGACCTTGAAGGTCATGGCCTTCGGTACCTTTGACACCCTCAACCCCTATACCTTCAAAGGCACCAGCCCGGTATCGACGCCTAATTTTTTGCAATACGGGGTCAATGAGCTCAACGAAACCCTGATGGCCGGCACTGGCCAGTACGCGCCATCCGGCGATGAGCCAACATCCAGTTATGGCTTGATCGCACAATCAGTGGAATACAACGAAGACCGCAGCTGGGTCGTATTTAACCTACGACCAGAAGCCCGTTTTCACGATGGAAAGCCGATCACTGCCTACGACGTTGCGTTCTCTTACAACCTGTTGCTCAAAGAGGGCCATCCGCAGTACCGGACCAATCTCCAGGAAGTCCAGCGGGTCGACATACTGGGGCCCAAACGCATTCGCTTTGTGTTCAAGCGCGCGAACAACCCCTTGCTGATTTTGCGTCTGGGCGAGTTGCCAGTCCTGCCCCAACACTACTGGGCAAAGCGCGATTTCAAAGCCACGACCTTTGAACCACCTCTGGGCAGCGGACCCTATCGCATCACTAAAGTTACCCCCGGTCGGCAACTGGTCTTCGAGCATGTGAAAAACTGGTGGGGGGCCAACTTGCCGGTCAATCGCGGCAAATACAATTTCGACCGGGTTGAAGTGGAGTTCTACCGCGACAGCGGCGTCGCTTTCGAAGCCTTCAAAGCCCGTGAATTCGACATCTATATCGAACACCAGGCCAAGAACTGGGCCAATGGCTATAACTTCCCCGCGGTCCGCCGGGGAGATGTAGTCAAGGCTGAAATCACGCACCAGATTCCGACTCAAACCCAGGGGCTGTTCATGAACAGCCGCCGCGCCAGCTTTGAGCAGGACAAAGTTCGTGAAGCCCTGGGGTTGATGTTCGACTTTGAATGGACCAATCGAACGCTGTTCAACGGTGCCTACAAGCGCGCGTCGAGTTTTTATCCCAACAGCGAGTTTTCGGCCAGTGGCATTCCCCAAGGGCATGAATGGCTGATGCTTTCGCCCTGGCGTAATCAACTGCCGCCCGAACTGTTCAGCCAGGCCTTTGCCCTGCCTCAAACCGACGGCCGCGGCATCCCCCGTGAAACCATGCGCCAGGCGCTGGGCTTACTGGCCGAAAGCGGCTGGAAGCTGTCCGGGCAACGCCTGCTCAACAGCGAAGGCAAGCCGCTGCGCTTCGAGATATTGCTGGTCAACCCCAACCTTGAGCGCATCCTGCAACCCTATGTGGAAAACCTCGCCAGCATCGGCATCGACGCCCGACTGCGCACAGTAGATCGCGCGCAATACAAACAACGGCTGGATCAGTTCGACTTCGACATGATCCTGATGACCCTCGACCAGACCCTTAGCCCAGGCCTTGAGCAGTGGCAGTACTTCCACTCCAGTCAGGTCAACGTCAAGGGCAGCAAAAACTATGCAGGCGTTGCCAGCCCGATAGTGGATCAATTGCTCGAACGCTTGCTGGCCGCCCAAAACCGTGACGAGCAATTGTCGGCCGGGAGAGCGCTTGACCGCGTACTGCTGTGGCAGCACTACATCATTCCTAACTGGTATCTGAACTATCACCGCCTGGCGTACCGCAACCGGTTCGCCTTTGTGACTACGCCGCCCTACACCCTGGGCCTTAGCGCGTGGTGGCTTAAGCCTACGGAGAAAAAACAATGATGCCTTTGCGTACGTTGCTCAACCCCATCGCTGGCTTACTGTTGACCGGCTTTGCCTGCGTGGCGCTGGCAGCCCCTCAACACGCGTTGACCCTCTATGACGAGCCGCCGAAATACCCGGCCAATTTCAAGCATGTCGATTACGTCAACCCGGACGCGCCCAAGGGCGGGACGTTTCGCAAATCCTCGCTTGGCAGCTTTGACAGCCTCAACCCTTTTATCAATAAAGGCGTTCCGGCCGACGATATAGATCTGACCTTCGATACCCTGGCCCGGCAGACCCTGGATGAACCCTTCACTTCCTACGGCCTGATCGCCGAGAAAATCGAAAAAGCCCCCGACAACAGCTGGGTGCGCTTTTACCTGCGACCCCAGGCAAAATTCAGTGATGGTCATCCGATTCGTGCCGAAGACGTTGTGTTCAGCTTCGATACCCTGATGAAAAACGGCTCACCGCTGTACAAGGGCTATTACAGCGATGTCGACCAGGCCATCGCGGAAAACCCGCTGCAGGTGAAATTCACCTTCAAGCACAACAAGAATCGCGAGCTGCCACTCATTCTTGGCCAACTCCCGGTTCTGCCCAAGCATTGGTGGGAAACACGAGAATTCGGCAAGGGCAATCTGGAAGTACCTCCCGGGAGCGGGCCTTACACCATCACCGAAATCAAGCCCGGGCGCTCAATCCGTTACGAACGCAACAAGGACTACTGGGGCAAGGACCTGCCGATCAACAAGGGGCTGTACAACTTCGACACCATTACCGTCGATTACTTTCGTGATAACAGCGTAGCGTTCGAAGCGCTCAAGGCCGGGCAATTTGATTACTGGCTGGAAATCAGCGCCAAGAACTGGGCCGGTGCCTACAACGCTCCCGCGTTCACCCAGGGCCGCTTGAAAAAAGAAGAAATCCGCAATCACAACCCGACAGGCATGCAGGGTTTTATCTTCAACCTGCGTAAGCCCATGTTCCAGGATGTTCGGGTGCGCGAAGCCATAAGCCTGCTGTTTGACTTCGAGTGGGCCAACAAGCAACTGTTCAGCGGCGCTTATGCACGCACCGGCAGTTATTTCGAAAACTCGGAAATGGCCGCCAAAGCACCGCCCACCGAAGAAGAACTGGCCATTCTGGAGCCTTTGCGCGGCAAGGTTCCTGACCAGGTGTTCACTGAAGTCTTCAAGCCCAATGTCACTGACGCCAGCGGCATGATTCGCGAGCAGCAACGCCGCGCGTATCAGCTGCTGCAAGAAGCAGGCTGGCGCATCGTCGACGACAAGATGGTCGATGCACAGGGCAAGCCGGTCACAATCGAGTTTCTGCTGGCACAGACCGAATTCGAGCGCATTCTCCTGCCTTTCAAGCGCAACCTCAGCGACCTGGGTATCGACTTGCAGATCCGCCGGGTTGATACCTCCCAGTACCTGAACCGTCTGCGCTCGCGGGATTACGACATGATTGTGGGCAGCTTCCCCCAGTCCAGCTCACCTGGCAGCGAACAGCGCGAATACTGGGAATCGCTCAGTATCGATAAGCCCGGCAGCCGTAACTTCATAGGCCTCAAAGACCCGGCCATCGATCAACTGACCGAGGGCCTGATCAATGCCGAGTCCCGCCAGAGCCTGATCAACTATGCCCGGGCCCTGGATCGTGTCTTGCAATGGGGCTACTACGTCATCCCGAACTGGCACATCAAAACCTGGCGCGTTGCGTACTCAAGTCATATCGGCCACCCCGAAGTGACGCCAAAATATGACATTGGCACGGCAACCTGGTGGGCAAAACCTGACACCAAACCTGCAACTGCGACTAAACCTACAAGCGCGAGCCTGGAGCCTTAAATGCTGGCTTATATATTCAGGCGGCTGCTGCTGATTATTCCGACGCTATTCGGAATCCTGCTGATTAACTTCGTCATCATCCAGGCCGCGCCCGGCGGCCCGGTTGAACAGATGATCGCCAAGCTGGAAGGTTTTGATGGCGCCACCAGCCGTATTGCGGGAGGTGGCTCGGAGGTGTCGGTGGCCGGCTCCAACTATCGTGGCGCCCAAGGGCTGGACCCGGAGTTGATCAAGGAAATCGAAAAGATGTACGGCTTCGACAAGTCGGCGCCGGAACGCTTGTGGATCATGATCAAGAACTACGCACAACTGGACTTCGGCGAGAGCTTTTTCCGAGACGCCAAGGTCATTGACCTGATCAAGGAGAAGATGCCTGTTTCAATCTCGCTGGGGTTATGGAGCACCCTGATCATGTATCTGGTGTCGATTCCGTTGGGGATCGCCAAGGCTACGCGGCATGGAAGTCATTTCGACGTCTGGACCAGTTCATTGATCATTGTGGGCTATGCGATTCCCGCCTTTCTGTTTGCCATCCTGCTGATCGTGCTGTTTGCCGGGGGCAGCTACTTTGACTGGTTCCCGTTACGCGGCCTGACTTCCAACAACTTCGATGAGCTGAGCGTGGGCGCCAAGATCCTCGATTACTTCTGGCACCTGGCGTTGCCGGTCACCGCGCTGGTGATTGGCAACTTTGCCACCATGACCTTACTGACCAAAAACAGCTTTCTCGATGAGATCAACAAGCAGTACGTGGTCACCGCCAAAGCCAAGGGTCTGACGAACCATCGCGTGCTCTATGGTCATGTGTTCCGCAATGCCATGCTGCTGGTGATCGCAGGTTTCCCGTCGGCGTTTATCGGGATTTTCTTTACCGGCGCCTTGCTGGTTGAAGTGATTTTCTCCCTGGATGGCCTGGGCCTGATGAGCTTCGAGGCGGCCATCAATCGCGATTACCCCGTGGTCTTCGGCACCCTGTTTATTTTCACGCTGGTCGGGCTGGTGGTGAAGCTGATCGGTGACCTCTCATACACCCTGGTTGATCCGCGTATCGACTTTGAAAGCAGGGAGCATTGAGATGAAATTATCGCCTCTGAATCGACGCCGCTTTGCGCGCTTCAAAGCCAATAAACGTGGCTGGTGGTCACTGTGGGTTTTTCTGGTGCTGTTCGGGCTCAGCCTGAACGCCGAATTGATCGCCAATGACAAACCACTGGTTATCAATTACGACGGGGAACTGTATTTCCCGGCGCTCAAGCGCTACCCGGAGACTGACTTTGGCGGTGAGTTCCCCCTCGAGGCCAATTACAAAAGCCCGTATATCCGTGAACTGCTGGCCAAGAAAGACGCCTGGGTGCTGTGGCCGCTCATCCCGTACAGCTATCAGAGCATTAACTACGACCTGAAAGTGCCCGCTCCAGCGCCGCCCTCAGCGGAAAACTGGCTAGGCACCGATGACCAGGGGCGCGATGTACTGGCCCGAGTGATTTACGGCTTTCGGATTTCGGTGCTGTTCGCTCTGACCCTGACCGTCTTGAGCTCAATCATTGGCGTGATCGCCGGAGCACTTCAGGGCTTTTATGGCGGCTGGGTCGACCTTGCCGGTCAGCGCTTTCTGGAAATATGGTCAGGCTTGCCCGTGCTCTACCTGCTGATCATTCTCGCAAGCTTTGTGCAGCCCAACTTCTGGTGGTTGCTGGGAATCATGCTCCTGTTCTCCTGGATGAGCCTGGTCGACGTAGTACGCGCCGAATTCCTCCGTGGGCGGAATCTGGAATATGTGCGCGCCGCACGCGCCCTTGGCATGCAGGACATGGCCATCATGTACCGCCACATTCTGCCCAACGCCATGGTATCCACCATGACGTTCATGCCGTTTATCCTGACCGGCGCCATTGGCACCCTCACCGCGCTGGACTTTTTGGGTTTCGGCCTGCCGCCAGGCGCTCCGTCACTCGGCGAACTGGTCGCTCAGGGCAAATCCAACCTGCAAGCACCCTGGCTGGGCATCAGTGCATTCGCGGTGCTGGCCATTATGCTCAGCCTGCTGGTGTTTATCGGCGAGTCCGCTCGCGATGCCTTCGACCCGAGGAAATGAGATGACACAAGACAATCTGATCGAAGTGCGCGATCTCTCCGTCGAGTTCATCGCCGGTGAAACACCGCAGCGTGTGGTGCAAGGCATCAACTTTGATATCAAGCGCGGGGAAACCCTGGCCCTGGTCGGCGAGAGCGGGTCCGGGAAGTCAGTGACCGCGCATTCGATCCTCAGGTTATTGCCCTACCCGCTCGCCCGTCACCCCAGCGGCAGCATTGCCTATGGCGGGCAGGACTTGCTGAGCCTGGACGAGAAAAAGCTGCGCCATATTCGTGGCAATCGCATTGCGATGATTTTTCAGGAGCCCATGACCTCACTGAACCCGCTGCACAGTATTGAAAAACAAATCAATGAGGTGCTGGGCATTCACAAAGGGCTTACCGGCAAGGCGGCCACACAGCGCACGCTGGAGCTTCTGGACCTGGTTGGCATCCCTGTGCCTCACAAGCGCCTGAAGGCCCTCCCACACGAGCTCTCAGGCGGCCAGAGACAGCGTGTAATGATTGCGATGGCCCTGGCCAATGAGCCAGAGCTGTTGATTGCCGATGAACCCACCACGGCGCTGGACGTCACGGTGCAGCTTAAAATTCTCGATTTGCTCAAGGATCTGCAAGCCCGCCTGGGTATGTCGCTGTTACTGATCAGTCACGATTTGAACCTTGTTCGACGAATTGCGCACCGAGTATGTGTCATGCAGCGCGGTTTAATCGTCGAACAAGCATCGTGCGAGCAGCTGTTCCGTTCGCCGCAACATCCTTACACCCGGGAACTGCTCAGTGCAGAACCCAGTGGAGGCCCGGCCAACACGGTTGCGGGCCCGCCATTGCTGCAAGTCGAGGACCTGAAAGTCTGGTTCCCGATCAAAAAAGGGCTGTTGCGTAAGACCGTCGATCACGTCAAAGCAGTGGACGGAATCAACTTCAGCCTGCCACAGGGCCAGACCCTGGGCATTGTGGGTGAAAGTGGATCGGGCAAGTCGACCCTGGGTCTGGCGATTTTGCGTTTGATTGCCAGCAAGGGTTCGATCCGTTTTGAGGGCAAACGGCTAGACTGTTTGTCGCAGAAAGAAGTCCGGCCGCTGCGACGGGAAATGCAGGTGGTGTTCCAGGATCCGTTTGGCAGTCTCAGCCCTCGCATGAGCGTCAGCGAGATTGTCGGCGAAGGGTTGCGCATTCACCGTATGGGCACGGATGCAGAGCAGGAAATTGCAATTATTGAAGCCTTGCGAGAAGTAGGTCTGGATCCGGAAACCCGGCACCGTTACCCTCACGAGTTTTCAGGCGGACAACGGCAACGAATCGCCATTGCCCGCGCCCTGGTTTTGAAGCCGGAGCTGATTTTACTGGACGAACCAACCTCAGCGCTGGATCGGACAGTACAACGCCAGGTCGTGGAGCTGCTGCGATCACTTCAAACCAGGCACAACCTGACGTATTTGTTTATCAGCCATGACCTGGCTGTCGTCAAAGCGCTGAGCCACCAGTTGATGGTGGTCAAGCATGGCCAAGTGGTCGAACAGGGTGATGCGCAAAGTATCTTTGCCTCACCGCAACATCCATATACACAACAGCTGCTGGAAGCCGCCTTTTTGGCACCAGTGGCTGTCGATTAACCTGATAGAGGAACAACACATGGGTTTTCTCACCGGTAAGCGCGTACTGATCGTTGGTGTCGCTAGCAAATTGTCCATCGCTTCTGGCATTGCTGCCGCCATGCATCGTGAAGGCGCCGAACTGGCTTTCACTTATCAGAACGAAAAGCTGAAAGGTCGTGTTGAAGAATTCGCAGCAGGTTGGGGTTCAAACCCTGAACTGTGCTTCCCTTGCGACGTTGCCAGCGATGAAGAAATCGCCAAGGTCTTCGAAGACCTGAGCAAGAAGTGGGACGGTCTGGACTGCATCGTTCACTCCGTAGGTTTCGCTCCTGGCGACCAGCTGGATGGCGACTTCACTGACGCTACCACCCGTGAAGGCTTCCGCATCGCTCACGACATCAGCGCCTACAGCTTCGTGGCCCTGGCCAAAGCCGGTCGTCCGATGATGAAAGGCCGCAACGGCAGCCTGCTGACCCTGTCTTACCTGGGTGCAGAACGCACCATGCCTAACTACAACGTGATGGGCATGGCCAAGGCCAGCCTGGAAGCGGGCGTACGTTACCTGGCAGGCAGCCTGGGCCCTGAGGGCACTCGCGTTAACTGCGTATCGGCAGGCCCGATCCGCACCCTGGCAGCGTCGGGTATCAAGAACTTCCGCAAAATGCTGGCGGCCAACGAAGCGCAGACTCCTCTGCGTCGTAACGTCACCATCGACGAGGTCGGCAATGCCGGCGCCTTCCTGTGCTCCGACCTGGCGTCGGGCATCAGCGGTGAAATCATGTACGTAGACGGCGGCTTCAACACCACCGCTATGGGCAGCCTCGAAGAGTAAAACCTTCGCTGTAGCCGCCAATCAAAACGCCCGGTGCATTGAATGCACCGGGCGTTTTTTTGCACTGCGATTGCCTTTGGAAGCGGGCTTGCTCGCGATAGCATCAACACAGTCTGCCTGATACATCGCGCCGCTTGATCGCGAGCAACCCGCTCTCCCACTGAAAACAGGCAAAAAAAATGGCCGCTCAATGAGCGGCCATTTTCAGTGAAGCGGGAGAACCCTTAGTAGCGCTCAACCTTGGCTTCGTTTTCCAACTGCTTACGGTAGGCAGCAAAGTCCTGCTGGCCAACACGTGAAGCGAGGAAGCGACGGTACGAGGCCTTCTCTTCTTCCGTCGGCGCTACCGCGTCGTTGACGCCATTCAGGCGCAATACAACGACACTGCCATCAGCCAAGGTCACACTGCCAAATGTCGGCTTGTCCTTGGATACAGGCTTGGGCATGCGGAACACAGCTTGCAGCACGGCCGGATCAATACCTTCCTGACCACGGGCAACTGCTTCCTGGACCTTCCACGACTGACCATCAATTGGCTGATTCAACGGCAGTTTGCCATCGCGCAGTTCCTTGATGATTTCTTCAGCGCGGGTTTTGGCCGCTGCACTTGCGTGCTCTTTGACCAGTTGTGCCCGGATGCTCGAGGCAACAGCTTCCAGCGGCAACTGCTCCGGCTTGCGGTGCTCCTTGACGCGCAACACGACTACGGTCTCAGGATCGAGCTCGATAGCTGTGCTGTTAGCACCTTCATCCATCACTTCGGTGCTGAATGCGGCTTGAATCACAGCGCGGTTGGCTGCGATACCTTCACCACCCTCACGACCAAATGGCGCAGAGGTATGCACGGTCAGTTTCAGCTCTTGAGCAGGCTGAACCAGATCGGACGCTTCAAATGCAGAGTCTTCCAATTGCTTGGTTGCATCCACAAAGCGGCGTTCGACCTGCTGGGTTTTCAGGTCATGGGTCAGCTTGTCTTTCAGGCTGGCAAAGCTCGGCACTTCAGGTGCTTCGACGCCCAGCAACTTGATCAGGTGGTAACCGTAGGTGGTCCGCACCGGCTCCGAAACCTGGTCCTGCTTCAACGCATAGACTGCAGTTTCGAACACAGGGTCGTAGACACCTTGCCCTGCAAAGCCCAAGTCACCGCCATTGGCAGCCGAGCCCGGATCCTGGGAAAACTCTTTGGCCAAAGCCTCGAAGCTTTCACCTTTGGCCAGACGCTGCTGAATCTCGGCGATCTTGGCTTTGGCCTGCTCGTCGCTGACCTTGTCGTTGACTTCAATCAGGATATGCGCAGCCCGGCGTTGTTCAGCCAGGTTAGCGATTTCCTTTTGATACAAGGCTTGCAGTTCATCGTCTTTCACGGCCACCTGGTCAAAGAAAGAAGATTTCTTCAACTCGATATAGTCGATCACGACCTGATCAGGAGTCATGAACTCCTTGGCGTGCTCGTCGTAGTAAGCCTTGACTTCGTCATCGCTCAGCTTCACCGCAGCCGGGTCGGCCTTGATGTTCACAGAAGCGAAATCGCGGGTCTGCTTTTCGAGACGGGCAAAAGCATTGACCTGCTCATCGGTCACAAATCCACTGCCTGCCAAACCGGCACGCAACTGACCAATCAACATTTCCTGGCCCAGCATGTCGCGGAACTGAAGACGGCCGTAACCCAGTTGACGAATCACCTGATCGAAACGCTCAGGGCTGAATTTGCCATCTTCCTGAAATTCAGGGGTTTGCAGAATGACTTGATCCAGAGCGGCCTCAGAGAACGAAAACTTCGCGTCTTTAGCGCCTTGCAGCAACAGCTTGCGATCAATCAACCCTTTGAGGGCCGCTTCACGCAGCATTTTTTCATCCAGCAACGAAGAGTCAAAATCCTTGCCCAGCTGCTGCAGCAACTGACGACGTTGCATGTCGACGGCCTGGCTCAGCTCAACTTGAGTGACTTCTTCACCGTTAACCTTGGCGGCATCCTGGCTGGTAGAGGTGGCTTGAAAAATGGCATCGAAACCAGTCAACGCCATTAACGCGACGATGACACCGATGATGGTCTTGGCAATCCAGCCTTGTGAATTGTCCCTGATATTTTGCAGCATGCTTCCCCCAGAAACGGTCTTGCATAATGAGCAACCGTGGAGCGTGGGTAGAGTCCGGATAGAAGAAAGGCGCATCCGAGGATGCGCCTTCTCGTAACTGGCGGAGCGGACCGGGCTCGAACCCGCGACCCCCGGCGTGACACGACGATGTAGCCACCGACTGCACTACCGCTCCGCTGCCAAGCCTGGCGTGCGCCTGACCCGGTTGGGTAAAAAGTGTTACAGAAACTTAGTTAACCGCTTCTTTCAGTGCTTTACCGGCTTTGAAGCCTGGTTTTTTAGCAGCAGGAATTTCCAGCGTTTTACCGGTCTGTGGGTTACGACCAATACGAGCAGGACGATCGGTTACAGAGAAAGTACCAAAACCAACCAGTACCACAGAGTCGCCAGCCTTAAGAGCGCCAGTGACGGATTCGATTACTGCGTCCAGCGCACGGCCAGCTGCAGCTTTCGGGATATCAGCAGATGCAGCGATAGCATCAATCAGTTCCGACTTGTTCACTCTAAGTCCCCTTATATCTATCTGAGTATGTTTCTAAAGTTTTTTGGTAAAAGCAAAACGACTGCTGAAGCACTTACGGACACTTATAGAGCCGCTTTATAACAAGGGCTCTAAAAAGCGTCAAGAAAGCCCATCAGGCGAATCCGTATTAATGCGTGCTAATTCTTTCCTTAGAGTCAGACTCTCGTTTCTCGTCCTTGGCAACAATCTCGGGAGCCACATCCGGCAAGGGCTCCGGGGCGTATTGCAGCGCAATTTGCAGGACCTCGTCAATCCATTTAACGGGTTTAATCTGAAGATCCTGTTTGATGTTGTCAGGAATTTCCTTCAAATCACGAACGTTTTCTTCAGGGATAATTACAGTTTTGATGCCACCACGGTGTGCAGCAAGTAATTTTTCCTTCAGACCACCAATCGCGAGTACCTGACCACGAAGGGTAATTTCACCGGTCATGGCAACATCGGCGCGTACCGGAATCAGGGTCAATGCCGAGACCAGAGCAGTACACATCCCCACACCAGCACTAGGGCCATCCTTAGGCGTCGCGCCTTCCGGCATGTGAATGTGAATATCGCGTTTTTCGTGGAAATCCAACGGGATACCCAAGCTCTTGGCACGGCTTCGGACCACCGTCAACGCAGCGGTGATTGACTCTACCATCACGTCACCCAGCGAACCGGTCTTGATCAACTGGCCCTTTCCGGGCACTACGGCCGCTTCAATGGTCAGCAATTCGCCACCCACCTGAGTCCATGCCAGACCGGTCACTTGACCGATTTGATCCTGAACCTCGGCCAAGCCGTAGCTGAATTTTCTTACGCCTAAAAAGTGCTCAAGCAGCTCTGGGGTCACGGTAACAGCAAAGCGTTTTTCCATCGCATGCTCTTTGACCGCCTTGCGGCAAATCTTCGCAATCTGGCGCTCAAGGCCACGTACACCGGCTTCGCGGGTGTAGTAACGGATGATGTCCCGGATTGCTTCGTTGTCAAATGCTAGCTCGCCCTTCTTCAAGCCATTGGCTTCGATTTGCTTTGGAGCCAGGTATTTGACAGCGATATTGATTTTTTCGTCTTCGGTGTAGCCAGGCAGACGAATGACTTCCATCCTGTCCAGCAACGCTGGCGGGATGTTCATCGAGTTGGAGGTGCACAGGAACATCACATCGGACAGGTCGTAATCGACCTCGAGGTAATGGTCATTGAAATTGTGGTTCTGCTCGGGATCAAGCACTTCAAGCAATGCCGAAGCCGGATCGCCGCGCATGTCACTGCCCATCTTGTCGATTTCATCAAGAAGGAACAGCGGGTTGCGCACTCCAACCTTGGTCATCTTTTGAATCAATCTTCCTGGCATCGAGCCTATGTAAGTACGACGATGACCACGAATTTCTGCTTCATCTCGCACGCCACCCAAGGCCATACGTACGAATTTACGGTTTGTTGCGTGGGCAATGGACTCGGCGAGCGAGGTTTTACCTACGCCCGGAGGACCGACCAAGCACAGAACTGGGCCACGAATTTTCTTCACGCGCTTTTGCACAGCGAGATATTCGAGGATTCGTTCTTTGACTTCATCCAGACCGTAGTGGTCTGCGTCCAGAATGTCTTCAGCGCGCTTGAGATCCAGACGCACCTTGCTCTGCGCCTTCCACGGCACCTGCACCAGCCAGTCGATGTAGGAGCGCACTACAGTGGCTTCTGCAGACATTGGCGACATTTGCTTGAGCTTGTTCAGCTCTGCCTGGGCCTTGGCCATTGCGTCTTTAGGCAAGCCCGCAGCGTCGATGCGTTTTTTCAGCTCTTCGATTTCGTTGTGACCTTCGTCACCATCGCCCAGCTCCTTCTGAATGGCCTTCATCTGCTCATTCAGGTAGTACTCGCGCTGGCTGCGCTCCATTTGCTTTTTGACACGGCCACGAATGCGCTTTTCCACTTGCAGCAGGTCGATCTCGGCATCCAGCAGTGCCAGAACGTGCTCAACCCGGGCCTGCAAGTCAATGATTTCGAGGATTTCCTGCTTCTGCTCGATTTTCAGCGCCATGTGCGCGGCCATCGTATCGACCAGGCGGCTTGGCTCATCAATGCTGTTAAGCGAAGACAGAACCTCGGCCGGGACTTTTTTGCCCAGCTGCACGTATTGCTCGAACTGCGAAAGCAGACTGCGAACGAAGACCTCGGATTCACGATCCGGGGCAGCCACTTCATCAATCAAGGAGACTTCGGCACTCAGATAACCATCTGCCTGGCCAAAACGCTCAACTGCACCGCGCTGCTCCCCCTCGACCAGCACTTTGACCGTACCGTCCGGGAGCTTGAGCAGTTGCAGGACAGTTGCAATGGTGCCGACGCGATAGAGCGCATCTTCGCCCGGATCGTCGTCAGCCGGATTCTTTTGAGCCAACAGCAGAATCTGCTTGTCGCCCGTCATCGCAGCCTCAAGGGCCTCGATCGACTTCTCGCGTCCCACGAACAGTGGGATCACCATGTGCGGATATACAACAACATCACGCAACGGCAGGAGAGGCAATTCGATGGTTGTCTTCATGATTTCGCCTCTACGGCGGCCAAAAGGCCGTAATCAGATGGATGTAAGCTTGAAGCCAAGATGGGGGCAGTCTTGAAAAAAAACAAGCGTTGAACGACAGGAAAAACAAAGGGGCCCGAAGGCCCCTTCTTTAACACGCAAGGTGTAATGCCCGGCATTACGTTTACGCGTCAGGTGCAACCTTGGCAGTCGCTTCGTTGTTTTCATAGATCAACAACGGCTTGGACTTGCCTTCTATAACGCTTTCGTCGATCACAACTTTACTCACCTCGGATTGCGAGGGGATTTCGTACATTGTGTCGAGCAGCACGCCTTCAAGAATCGAACGCAGGCCACGAGCGCCAGTTTTACGCTCCAGAGCACGCTTGGCTACGGCCTTCAAGGCGTCAGCACGGAACTCGAGATCAACACCTTCCATCTCGAACAGCTTCGCGTACTGCTTGGTCAACGCATTTTTAGGCTCGGTCAAAATCTGCATCAAAGCAGTTTCGTCCAGCTCATCAAGCGTCGCCAGAACAGGCAGACGACCCACGAACTCGGGGATCAGACCAAACTTGACCAAATCATCAGGTTCGACTTCACGCAGGGATTCGCCAACCTTCTTGCCCTCTTCCTTGCTGCGTACTTCAGCGCTGAAGCCGATGCCGCCGCGAGTCGAGCGGGCCTGCACAACCTTCTCCAGGCCCGAGAACGCACCACCACAGATAAACAGAATGTTGCGGGTATCAACCTGCAAGAACTCCTGCTGTGGGTGCTTGCGACCACCTTGAGGCGGAACGGAAGCCACGGTGCCCTCGATAAGCTTGAGCAAAGCCTGCTGCACACCTTCACCGGAAACATCACGGGTAATCGAAGGGTTGTCAGATTTGCGCGAAATCTTGTCGATTTCATCGATGTAGACAATACCCATCTGGGCTTTCTCTACGTCGTAATCGCATTTCTGCAGCAGCTTCTGAATGATGTTCTCAACGTCTTCACCCACGTAACCAGCTTCAGTCAGCGTGGTCGCGTCAGCAATAGTGAAAGGCACATTCAGCAGACGAGCCAGGGTTTCTGCCAGCAAGGTCTTACCCGAGCCGGTTGGGCCGATCAGCAAAATGTTGCTCTTGCCGAGTTCGACGTCGTCGTTCTTTTTGTCACGCTGGTTAAGGCGCTTGTAGTGGTTGTACACCGCTACAGCCAAAACCTTTTTGGCACGTTCCTGACCAATGACGTATTGATCAAGGATGCCGCTGATTTCTTTTGGCGAAGGTAATTTATGCGCGCTGCTCTCGGCCTGGGCTTCCTGCACCTCCTCACGGATGATGTCATTGCACAGGTCAACGCATTCGTCGCAGATAAAGACCGAGGGGCCGGCAATCAATTTGCGCACTTCATGCTGGCTTTTGCCACAGAAGGAGCAATAGAGCAATTTGCCGTTGTCCTCGCCGTTGCGGGTGTCAGTCATTCGATCGATCCAAATCCGATAGGCTTGCAACACAAGATGAAGGCAACTGCGGGCTTTTTCAAGCCCGCAGGTGGTCGGTTAACCCAACCACCCACATTTGAGCTGCTTAAGCGGGCATTTGACGCTTGCTGAACACAGAGTCGATCAAACCGTATTCGGTTGCACGCTCGGCGCTCATGAAGTTGTCACGCTCAGTGTCACGCTCGATGGTTTCGAGGGTCTGGCCCGTGTGGTGAGCCAGCAGCGAGTTCAAACGATGACGGATGTTGAGGATTTCCTTGGCATGAATGTCGATATCCGACGCCTGCCCCTGGAAACCGCCCAGTGGCTGGTGAATCATCATGCGCGAGTTAGGCAGGCAGTGACGCTTGCCCGGTGCGCCACCGGCCAACAGGAAGGCACCCATGCTGCACGCCTGACCGATACAGATAGTCGACACGTCAGGCTTGATGAATTGCATGGTGTCGTAGATCGACATGCCTGCAGTCACCGAACCGCCTGGGGAGTTGATGTAAAGATGGATGTCCTTGTCCGGGTTCTCGGCTTCAAGGAAAAGCAGCTGCGCCGCAACCAGGTTGGCCATGTAATCTTCTACAGGGCCGACCAGGAAGATGATTCGTTCCTTGAGCAGGCGCGAGTAGATGTCATAGGCGCGCTCGCCACGGGCGGACTGCTCGACAACCATCGGGACCAGGCCGCCAGCGGCGTGGATATCAGAGTTCTGCTGAATATAAGAATTGCGGGACATGTCCGGCAGTCACTCCCAAATAGTCTTGTCTGGATACGCATAAGCCAGCTCGAGGCTGGCTTATGGTTGTGTTTTCTAACGAGTCAGAAATCAGTCGGCTTGTGGAGCTTCCACCGGCTTGACAGCTTCTTCGTAAGAGACCGCTTTATCGGTCACCTTAGCCTTCTGCAGAACAGTATCCACAACTTGCTCTTCCAGCACAACCGAACGAACCTCGTTCAATTGAGCGTCGTTTTTGTAGTACCAAGCTACAACCTGCTCTGGCTCCTGGTATGCGGAAGCCATTTCCTGAATCATTTCGCGAACGCGATCTTCGTCAGGCTTGAGGTCGAACTGCTTGACCACTTCAGCTACGATCAGACCCAGAACTACGCGACGGCTGGCTTGCTCTTCGAACAGCTCAGCTGGCAGTTGATCAGGCTTGATGTTGCCGCCGAACTGCTGAACTGCCTGCACACGCAGACGATCAACTTCGTTGGACAGCAGGGATTTAGGCACTTCGATCGGGTTGGCAGCCAACAGACCGTCCATTACCTGATTCTTGACCTTGGACTTGATAGCCTGACGCAGTTCACGCTCCATGTTCTTGCGAACTTCGGCACGGAAACCTTCCAGACCCGTTTCCTTGATACCGAATTGAGCGAAGAACTCTTCGTTCAGCTCAGGCAGCTTAGGCTCGGAAACAGTGTTCACAGTCACGGTGAACTCAGCTTCTTTGCCGGCCAGGTCCAGATTCTGGTAGTCAGCAGGGAAAGTCAGCTTCAGAACGCGCTCTTCGCCAGCTTTAGCGCCAACCAGGCCTTCTTCGAAGCCAGGAATCATGCGGCCCGAACCCAGAACCAACTGAGTACCAGTAGCGGAACCGCCAGCGAATACTTCGCCATCAACCTTGCCAACGAAATCGATGTTCAGCTGGTCATCGTTCTGGGCAGCACGGTCAGTCACTTCAAAACGGGTGTTCTGCTTGCGCAGCACGTCCAGCATTTTGTCCAGGTCGGCATCAGCCACTTCGGCGCTCAGGCGCTCGATAGCGATAGTGTCCAGACCGGTTACTTCGAATTCAGGGAACACTTCGAAAGTAGCAACGTATTCCAGATCCTTGCCTTTTTCGAAGACTTTAGGCTCAACCGAAGGTGCGCCAGCCGGGTTCAGCTTCTGCTCAACCACTGCTTCGTAGAAGGAAGCCTGAATCACATTGCCCAGAGCTTCTTGACGCGCATCAGCTTCGTAACGCTGACGGATCACGCTCATTGGCACCTTGCCTGGACGGAAGCCCGGGATCTTGGCCTTTTGGGCAGTCTGTTGCAGACGCTTGTTGACTTCAGCCTCAATACGCTCTGATGGCACGCCAATGGTCATGCGACGCTCAAGAGCGGAAGTATTTTCAACAGAAACTTGCATGGATATTCCTCGTTGCACAGACATTAGCCGGCCGTTTCCGACCCCATAATCAAGGGCAAGCATTCTAGTGGGTCAAACTCAAGAAGTCACCCTACCGCAAACACCCTGAGAAACGGCCGACAGAAATTAAGTAAAAGCAGCCATTCGCCTCGCCTTCTATATAGATAGAAGCGTGTACCGATTATTTGGCGATAACAGGTAGCCTTTGGAGCCACCCAATCTGCGCGCATTGTCACACAAATCGTAAAGGACGCTAAGCATGCGACAAATGAGGCGCCGAGAGACACCCATATGTCCGTTTTTTCAAACTGCAGATACAAAAAAACGCCAGACTATTAATCTGGCGTTTTTTTAAATATGGGGTGGACGAAGGGGATCGAACCCTCGACAACGGGAGTCACAATCCCGTGCTCTACCAACTGAGCTACGCCCACCATAGTGCGCTTAAAACCCTGCTTGCCTGATGCAAAAAGCAGTTAAAACAAAAGAAAAAAGCCGCTACAAGCGGCTTTGTTCAAATTTGGTGCGGACGGAGAGACTCGAACTCTCACACCTTGCGGCGCTGGAACCTAAATCCAGTGTGTCTACCAATTCCACCACATCCGCAATTCAAACTTTTGAAGCAAAGACGCCAGATTATTAATCTGGCGGCCTTCTAAATATGGGGTGGACGAAGGGGATCGAACCCTCGACAACGGGAGTCACAATCCCGTGCTCTACCAACTGAGCTACGCCCACCATATTGCCTGTACCGCTTACTTGTGCCAAAGCTGCCTAATGGCGCACCCGGCAGGACTCGAACCTGCGACCATCCGCTTAGAAGGCGGATGCTCTATCCAGCTGAGCTACGGGCGCCTTGTTAGCCTGTATTCTTTGACGACTACAAACCAAGTGCTTTCAGTATCACCAAGCTGGACAACAACTTCGCTCTACCTTCTTAACCAGTGCTAGGCTGTGCCCGACAAGTGCGACGAATGTTATAGGCGAGCCTTAAAGTCGTCAACTCTTTTTTGAAAAAAGTTTAGAAATATAAAGGAGTTAGGGCAATAAACAGACCAGGCGCCTTTGCCCTCGCGCCACGGCATGCGAGAATGCACGTCCTTTTTCCACCCTTTACGATGGTTAATCACGCGTAATGACTGCACAACTAATCGACGGTAAAGCGATTGCCGCCAGCCTGCGCCAGCAGATTGCCAAACGTGTCGCCGAGCGTCACGAGCAAGGCCTGCGCACCCCTGGTCTGGCAGTGATTCTGGTCGGCAGCGATCCTGCTTCCCAGGTTTATGTTTCGCACAAGCGTAAAGACTGCGAAGAGGTAGGCTTTCTTTCCCAAGCCTATGATCTGCCTTCTGACACCACCCAGCAGGACTTGACCGACCTGATCGACCGTCTCAATGACGACGCGAACATCGACGGCATCCTGCTGCAACTGCCTCTGCCTGCCCACCTGGATGCTTCCAAACTACTGGAACGCATACGCCCGGACAAAGACGTCGACGGTTTCCACCCTTACAACGTCGGCCGCCTGGCCCAACGCATCCCGCTGCTGCGTCCATGCACGCCGAAAGGCATCATGGCCCTGCTGGAAAGCACCGGCCAGGATCTGTACGGAATGGACGCAGTGATTGTCGGAGCCTCGAACATCGTTGGCCGGCCAATGGCCATGGAGCTGCTGCTGGCTGGCTGCACCGTGACCGTGACCCACCGCTTTACCAAGGATCTGGCCGGCCATGTTGGCCGTGCCGATCTGGTGGTCGTGGCTGCCGGCAAACCAGGCCTGGTCAAAGGCGAGTGGATCAAGGAAGGCGCAATCGTAATCGACGTCGGCATCAACCGTCAGGCTGATGGCAAGCTGGTCGGCGACGTGGTGTACGAGACCGCCCTGCCCCGCGCCGGCTGGATCACTCCAGTTCCAGGCGGCGTAGGCCCGATGACTCGTGCCTGCCTGCTTGAAAACACCCTGTACGCTGCTGAAACATTGCACGGCTAAACGTTCAAGCGGCTACAAACACAACGGCACCTTCGGGTGCCGTTGTTATTGGCGCCGCCAAAAGCCGGACAAACAAAAGCCCGCACTTGGCGGGCCTTTATTCATACAACGAGCAACCTAGTCAGCCAAGCGCCAGGTCGTCCCGCCCTTACCGTCTTCCAGCACAACTCCCATCGCGGCGAGTTGATCACGAATTCGATCAGACTCTGCCCAGTCCTTGCCGGCACGGGCCGCCAGACGCGCTTCGATCAACGCATCTACCTGAGCCGCATCGATCTTGCCTTCAGCACCCGCCTGCAGAAAGTCATCCGCCTCAAGCTGCAACACACCCAACACATCGGCCAGTTGCTTAAGACGCGCCGCCAAGCCGGCAGCTGCCTGCAGGTCGGTTTCGCGCAAACGGTTGATCTCACGAACCATCTCGAACAGCACCGCACAGGCTTCAGGCGTACCGAAGTCGTCGTTCATGACCTGGGTAAAACGCTCAACAAACGCCTCACCACCGACCGGAGCAACCTTGGGCAGGCCTTTAAGTGCGTTATAGAAGCGATCCAGGGCCGCTTTCGCATCCTTGAGATTGTCTTCGGAGTAGTTGATCGAGCTACGGTAATGGCTTGAGACCAACAGGTAACGCACAACTTCTGGATGATATTTCTCCAGAACGTCGCGAATGGTGAAGAAGTTGTTCAAGGACTTGGACATCTTCTCGCCATTGATGCGAATCATCCCGCAGTGCATCCAGGCATTGGCGTAGGTCTTGCCGGTTGCCGCTTCGCTTTGGGCGATTTCGTTTTCATGGTGCGGAAACTCAAGATCGCTCCCGCCACCATGAATATCGAAGGTCTCACCCAGGCAGCAGGTAGACATCACCGAGCATTCGATGTGCCAGCCCGGACGACCAGGACCCCACGGTGACTCCCAGCTCGGCTCTCCTGGCTTGACGCCTTTCCAGAGCACGAAGTCCAGCGGATCATCCTTGGCCTCGTCGACTTCGATGCGAGCGCCAATGCGCAGATCTTCGATCTTTTTGCGCGACAGCTTGCCGTAGCCCATGAACTTGGCAACACGGTAGTACACGTCACCATTGCCCGGAGCATAGGCGTAGCCCTTGTCGATCAAGGTCTGGATCATTGCGTGCATGCCAGGGATATGGTCCGTGGCACGAGGTTCCATATCCGGCTTGAGGATATTGAGCCGCGCTTCGTCTTCATGCATCGCCGCGATCATGCGCTCGGTCAGCGCCTCGAAAGGCTCGCCGTTCTCCCGGGCACGATTGATGATCTTGTCTTCGATGTCCGTGATGTTTCGCACGTAAGTCAGGTTGTAGCCGCTGAAACGCAACCAGCGGGTCACCAGATCGAACGCAATCATGCTGCGGCCATGACCAATGTGGCAGTAGTCGTACACGGTCATGCCGCACACGTACATGCGCACATTGTTACCGTCCAGCGGCTTGAATACTTCTTTGCTCTTGGTGAGCGTGTTGTAGATCGTAAGCACGGCTTTTTCCTTCAAAACTTGATCACTGGCCCCACGAATCACGCAAGGTCACGGTACGGTTGAATACCGGGTGACCGGGTTTCGAGTCCTTGATATCCGCGCAGAAGTAACCTTCGCGCTCGAACTGGAAACGGTCTTCCGGCTGTGCATTACCCAGCGAGGGCTCAGCACGACAACCGGTAAGAACCTGCAGCGAGTCAGGGTTGATGTTTTCCAGGAAACCGGCGCCATCCTCGGCCTTTTCAGGGTTCGGCGAGCGGAAAAGACGGTCATACAAACGCACTTCGCATTCGACGCTGGCAGCAGCCGGCACCCAATGCACAACACCTTTGACCTTGCGACCTTCAGGGTTTTTACCCAGGGTTTCAGGATCGTACGAGCAATGCAGTTCGACGATGTTGCCATCGGCGTCCTTGATCGCTTCGTCAGCACGAATCACATAGCTGCCGCGCAAACGCACTTCGCCCGCAGGCTCAAGACGCTTGTAGCCTTTTGGCGGCTCTTCCATGAAGTCGTCACGGTCGATGTAGATTTCACGGGCGAACGGCAATACCCGAACCCCCATGTCTTCTTTCGGGTGACAAGGCAGTTCAAGGTTTTCGACCTTGTCTTGCGGGTAGTTGGTGATGATGACTTTCAGCGGGCGCAGTACGCACATGGCACGGGGTGCGCTGTGGTCCAGATCGTCACGAATGCTGAATTCCAGCATGCCGAAGTCAACCACGCCGTCAGAACGGTTGGTGCCGACCATGTCGCAGAAGTTACGGATCGACTTGGGCGTGTAGCCACGGCGACGGAAACCCGACAGCGTGGACATGCGCGGGTCATCCCAGCCATTGACGTGCTTTTCGTCAACCAACTGCTTGAGCTTGCGCTTGCTGGTGATGGTGTAGTTCAGGTTAAGACGGCTGAATTCGTACTGACGCGGGCGCGCAGGCACTGGCAGGCTGTCGAGGAACCACTCATACAACGGGCGATGGCTTTCGAATTCCAGGGTGCAAATCGAATGGGTGATCCCTTCGATGGCGTCCGACTGACCGTGCGTGAAGTCATAGTTCGGGTAGATGCACCACTTGTCACCGGTCTGGTGATGGTGGGCGTGGCGGATGCGGTACATGATCGGGTCGCGCAGGTTCATGTTCGGCGAGGCCATGTCGATCTTGGCCCGCAGTACGCACTTGCCGTCCTCGAATTCACCGGCCGTCATGCGGGCGAACAGATCAAGGTTCTCTTCGACACTGCGGTCGCGGAACGGGCTGTTCTTGCCAGGCTCGGTCAGGCTGCCGCGGTATTCCTTGGCCTGTTCGGGTGTCAGGTCGCAAACGTAGGCCTTACCCTCTTTGATCAGGTAAATCGCCCACTCGTGCAACTGGTCGAAATACTGGGAGGCATAACGCACTTCGCCAGACCACTCAAAGCCCAGCCATTTGACGTCGCTTTCAATGGCGTCGATGTATTCCTGGTCTTCCTTGGCCGGGTTGGTGTCGTCAAAACGCAAATGCGTAACGCCACCGAACTCCTGAGCCAACCCAAAGTTCACACAAATGGATTTGGCGTGACCGATGTGCAGATAGCCATTTGGCTCTGGCGGGAAGCGGGTCACGATCTGTGTGCATTTACCCGAGTCAAGGTCCGCCTGAACGATTGGACGCAGGAAATTGGCCGGGACAGCAGGGCCAGCCTTTGGATTCAGAGTGGGGTCGACAGTGGGCTTGCTCATAGGATCCTTGAACGTAACAGGGTGCGCGGCCTGGGTCGGCCGACTAAATCAAAGCGCCTATCATAGCCGATGCCGCCAAGTCACTGACAGAGCAGGTGCTCAATCAAAGCGATTGAAATGCCGGCTTTTAGTCCCCATATGGGAAAAACACCATCGAAATGCCGTGCGGGCACGCTAAACTCCGCCCGCGGCTGTATCTACCCAGCCAGCCTGGGGGATTGAGGTGCGTGTCACCGCGCCCAGGCCCGACGAATTCTCTGATAGAGCGATAACGACCATGACCAAAGTAAAACTGAGCACCAACCACGGCGACATCGTGATCGAACTGAACGCTGAAAAAGCACCGATCACCGTTGCCAACTTCATCGAATACGTTAAAGCCGGCCACTACGAAAACACTGTTTTCCACCGTGTAATCGGTAACTTCATGGTCCAGGGCGGCGGTTTCGAGCCAGGCATGAAAGAAAAGAAAGACAAGCGCCCAAGCATCCAGAACGAAGCTGACAACGGCCTGCCAAACGAGAAGTACACCGTGGCCATGGCTCGCACCATGGAGCCGCATTCGGCTTCCGCCCAGTTCTTCATCAACGTGGCTGACAACAGCTTCCTGAACCACAGCGGCAAAACCGCTCAAGGTTGGGGCTATGCCGTATTCGGTAAAGTCGTTGAAGGCCAGGATGTTGTAGACAAGATCAAAGGTGTTGCCACGACTTCCAAAGCCGGTCACCAAGACGTGCCTAAAGAAGACGTGATCGTCGAGAAAGCAGAGATCATTGAGTGATACTGCTGATTTCAGATTTGCATCTGGAAGAGGAGCGCCCGGACATAACCCGGGCGTTTCTGGATTTCCTGACCGGGCGTGCCCGCTCGGCTCAGGCGCTCTACATCCTGGGTGATTTTTTCGAAGCCTGGATTGGCGACGATGCGATGACGCCCTACCAGCGCTCGATCTGTGAAGCGCTGCGAACATTGAGCGATACCGGCACCAAGATTTTTCTGATGCACGGCAACCGCGATTTCTTGCTTGGCCAGGCCTTTTGTAAAGCGGCTGGCTGCACCCTGATCAAAGACCCCAGTGTTGTGGACTTTTATGGCGAGCCGGTGTTGTTGATGCACGGCGACAGCCTGTGCACTCGCGACGAAGCCTACATGCGCCTGCGACGCTACCTGCGCAACCCCATCACTCTGTGGATTCTGCGCCACCTGCCCTTGGGCACGCGGCATAAACTGGCGCGCAAACTGCGCAGCGAAAGCCGTGCCCAGACCCGCATGAAAGCCAATGACATCGTCGACGTGACCCCCGAGGAAGTGCCCCGGATCATGGCTGACTTTGGCGTACGCACCTTGATTCACGGCCATACCCACCGTCCCGCGATCCACAAACTGCTGGTTGCAGATCACGCCGCCAAACGCATTGTTCTCGGCGACTGGGACCGTCAAGGCTGGGTACTGCAAGTGGATGAGCACGGCATGCAACTGATGCCGTTTGATTTCGCCCCGCCACCACAATTGCAACACGGTCCGCCTGACAAGACCCTCTGAGCCAATCGCGAGCAAGCCCGCTCCCACAGGGCTTGCAATATCCACTAGCACCTTGTGGGAGCGGGCTTGCTCGCGACGGACATCACCGCACGCACTTAATGCCCGCTGGTCGCCGGCCCCGCTTTGGCGGCAAACGGTGGCTTGGCCAGCCATACCAACAAAATCAACCCCATAAACAGCCAGCCCATCATGGTGAAGTAGTCCACGGTGGAAAACATATACGCCTGACTGGTCAGAATCTTATCCATCTGAGCGTAGGCTGGCGTACTGGCACCCCCCAGGCTTTCCAGGGTATGGCGTGTCACCGGGTCATAGGCGCTGATGCTTTCACTCATGTAGGCATGATGCTGATCCGCCCTGCGAATCCAGATCCATGTGGTCAAGGAGGCCGCAAAACTACCCCCCAGGGTCCGCAAGAACGTTGCGAGCCCAGCGCCATCGGCGATCTGATGCGGCGGTAAATCTGACATCAAAATGGTCAGCGTCGGCATAAAGAACAAGGCCACGCCAATCCCCATAAATAGCTGCACCATCGCGATATGCTGGAAATCCACCTCATTGGTGAAGTCTGCACGCATAAAGCAACTCAGGCCGATGGCCAGAAACGCCAGGCCAGCCAGCAAGCGCAAATCGAATTTATGCGCGTACTTGCCCACAAACGGCGACATCAACACCGGCAAGATCCCGATCGGTGCCACAGCCAAACCCGCCCAGGTCGCGGTGTAGCCCATCTGCGTCTGCAGCCATTGCGGCAAAATCAAATTGATACCGAAGAACCCGGCATACCCCAACACCAGCACAATGGTGCCGATGCGAAAGTTACGATGGGCAAACAGGCGCAAGTTGACGATCGGATGCTTGTCGGTCATTTCCCAAATGATGAAAGCCGCCAGTGCCACCACCGACAATGCGCTGCCCAAAAGGATGAAGTTGGACTCGAACCAGTCCAGATCATTGCCCTTGTCGAGTACGATCTGCAGCGCGCCTACACCAATGATCAGGGTAATCAACCCCACATAGTCCATCGGCTGACGGGTGATCACCACGGGGCGCGACTTCAGTTGCTGGCGAACTACCATCACCGCGAAGATACCGATCGGGATATTGATGAAGAAGATCCAGGGCCAGCTGTAACTGTCTGTGATCCAGCCACCCAGAATGGGGCCCGCAATGGGCGCAACCACCGTGACCATCGCCAGCAATGCCAATGCCATCCCCCGTTTCGCAGGTGGATACACCGCAATCAACAGGGTTTGTGTCATGGGATACAGCGGCCCGGCCACCAACCCTTGCAGCACCCGAAACCCGACCAGTTCAGGCATCGAGGTCGAAATACCGCACAAGAACGAGGCCAGCACGAACAGGATTGTGGCCCACAAAAACAGCTTCACTTCGCCAAAACGGCGACTCAGCCAGCCTGTCAGGGGCAAGGCAATCGCGTTACTGACCGCAAATGAAGTAATCACCCACGTGCCCTGCTCAGAACTCACCCCAAGGTTGCCGGAGATGGTGGGCAAGGCGACGTTGGCGATGGTCGTATCGAGCACCTGCATAAAGGTTGCCAGCGACAGACCAATAGTGGCCATTACCAAGCTGGGAGGGGTAAAAGACGCGTTTGTACTCATCGCAAATCCTTTAAAGCCGGGGATGCAGCCTCGCCGGTGCGGCGAGGCTCATGGATTGGCGAATCAGCGTTGGGCGGCCATATCGCCTGTTGCAGCGCTGTTGCTGTCAATCAAACGCGTAATCAGGGCTTCGGCCTCGGCCAATTGCTGCGCATAGACATGGGTGGTGAACGAGGCTTTTTGCGGCGGCTGCTGGGCCAGCACCGGGCCGCTCTGATCACGCAGGTTCACATCAACCGTTGTCGACAAACCAACACGCAGCGGATGTGCAGCCAGCTCATCGGCATTGATGTGGATACGCACCGGCACACGCTGCACGATCTTGATCCAGTTACCCGTGGCATTTTGCGCAGGCAGCAGGGCAAATGCGCTGCCCGTCCCGGCACCGATGCTGTCGATGGTGCCGCTGTATTTCACGCTGCTGCCATAGATATCCGATTCAATGTCCACCGGCTGACCGATGCGCATCTTGTGCAACTGGGTTTCCTTGAAGTTGGCATCAATCCACAGCTGATTCAGTGGAATGACCGCCATCAACGCGGTGCCCGGCTGAACCCGCTGACCCAACTGAACAGTGCGCTTGGCCACATATCCGGTGACCGGAGCAATCAGGGTGGAGCGGGCGTTTGCCAGGTAAGCCTGACGCAACTGCGCTGCAGCAGCTTTCACATCCGGGTGGTTGGCCACCGAGGTGTTATCGACCAGCGCAAGGGTGGTATCGAGTTTTTGTTCGGCATTGCGCAAGGCGCTTTGCGCTGAAGACAGGTCATCCCGGGCATGGGACAGCTCTTCTTGGGAAATTGCCCCGCCAGCCGCCAGACTTTTCCGGCGGTTGTAGTTGTCCTGGTTCTTTTGCACTTCGACTTTCTGAGCAGCCACCTGGGCCTTCATGCCCTTCACGTCACTGAACAGACCACGAACCTGACGCACGGTACGCGCCAGGTTGGCCTCGGCGCTTTGCAGGCCCACCTGCGCATCGCTCGGATCGAAATTAATCAGCACCTGGCCCTCATGAACCAGATCGCCATCATCCGCACCAATACTCACCACCGTACCGGTGACAAGAGGCGTGATTTCAACCACGTTGCCATTTACATAGGCATCGTCGGTGCTTTCATTCCAGCGACCATAAAACTCTTCCCAGCCCCAGACACCCAGGCCTGCCAGGATGACCAGAATCGCCAGGCCACTGAGCAAGAGCTTGCGCTTGCGCTGATTACCCGCGTCCTGGGTGTTTTGCGTTTCATTCGGTGTTTGCACAGTAGCCATGACGAGTACCTAAATAATTCTGCCAACAAGGACTTGAGAGGGAGCGGCCTCGGCCGTATTGCCGGGCTCAAATCCACCGCCCAGGGCTTGCATCAGTTGTATCGAAAGGTCGATCTGCTCTGCATTCAGGTCCGCCAGCTGACGCTGGGCCAGCAGCAGTTGCTGCTCAATGCTGAGCACGTCCAGGTAGTTACCGACACCGGAGCCGTAGCGCTGCAACACGGTATTGAACGAATCCTGAGCGATATCGGTTGCCCGCTGCTGGGCGTTGATTTGCTGCCCCACGGCACTCAGTTGAGCCAGGGTGTTACTGACATCGCCCAAGGCGCCCACGAGTATCTTGTTGTACTGCGCGACAGCCAGATCGTAATTGGCATCTTCGGCATCCAGCCCGGCGCGCAAACGCCCGCCATCAAAGATCGGCAGCGAAATGGCCGGGGCAATATTGAGAAAGCGACTGGCAGACCCGAACAACGCATCCCCCAACAGCGACTGAGTGCCTGCCGCCGCACTCAAGTTGAGATTGGGATAAAAGCGCGTCTTGGCCGCCGCAATATTTTTGCTTGCCGCCTCTACTCGCCAGCGCGCCGCCACCAGATCCGGGCGACGACCCAACAGCTCAGCCGGCAGGGTGCTCGGCAACGCCACGGCGCTCGGCGCCAGAATCTTCGGCCGAGCAATATCAACTCCGCGATCTGGCCCCTTGCCCAGCAATACCGCCAGCGCGATGCGTGCACTTTTGAGTTGTTTTTCAGCGCTGATCAACTGCTCCTGAGAACTGGCCTCAAGGCTTTCGGTTTGCTGAAACTGGTAGTGGCTGTCGATGCCGGCTTGCAGACGACGCTTGCTCAGGTCGAGCAATTTGCCGGTACGCTCCAGGTCGTCCTTGGCCAGATCACGGACGATAAAGGCATGCCCGAGGCTGCTGTAACCCCGCGCCACATCAGCGGCCAGGGTCAGGCTTGCGGCCTGGCTGTCGACTTCAGCCGCGCGGGCTTCGCCCAACGCTGCCTCCCAGGCATCACGCTGGCCGCCCCACAGATCGAACGTGTAATTAAACGTCAGACTGGCATCGCGCAAAGTGTCGTATCGACCACCCTGCCCGGTCGGATCTTGAGAACGCGACAAGCGCGAACGCGAGACATCGGCTTCGGCATCCAGGGTCGGCATCCGTGCGGCATTGGCCGCACCGGCCGCAGCAGTCGCCTGATGCGCACGAGCACTGGCTATTTGCATGTCCGGGCTGTCGCGCAAGGCTTCTTGAATCAGGCCATCCAGTTGCCCGTCTCCCAAACGTTTCCACCAGTCTTTTTCTGGCCAGGCTGCGGGTGTAACCGCAATGCCGTTGAGGGACTGGGCGGCCTTGAGGTTTTTCGCCTCCTGACTTACGCCCACGGTGTTCAGACCGCTGTAGCTGGCGCAACCCGCCAGTACCATCGACGTAAAAACCAGGCTCAGGCCTGTACGCAGCGTTATATGGCTCATTTTTCACCTAAACGCATGACAGTGATCGGATCACCCGCTGCCAGCAGTATTTTCTTGAGGATCTGTTCCAGGCTTTGCAGCTCTTGCGGGCTAATGGCGCTTGCCAGTTGATTCATCGCGTCAGCGCCAATCTGCGGCAATTGGCTGGCCAGCGCCTGCCCGTCGTCGGTCAACACCAGCCGCACCTGCCGCCGATCGGCTTCGGAACGCTGGCGCATCAACAGATTTTTTTGCTCGAGACGGTCAAGCATGCGGGTCATAGAGCCACTGTCCAGAGACAGGTGGCGGCAGAGTTCGGCCGGGGTATCGACGTCGTACTGGGCCATGATGATCAGAACCTTGAACTGCGCCGCCGTGATGCCGTAAGGCTCCATATGGCGGTCGATGATCCGGTCCTTGAGCATGGCCGTGCGCCCCAGGAGCATGCCCAGGGTGCAATTTTGGAAGTTATCGGGATGGAAATGCTTCATCAGGGCACCAGGAAGCTGCCTAGGCAGTAATGTTTCTAAATATTACTGTCTAGGCAGCTAATGTCAAGCCGATAATTAGGCAGCTATCTATCTAGCTGTAAGCATTCACCTTTTCTGTAGTCGCTGCCGAGGAACGAGGCTGCGATCGATTGCGCAGCAATTGTAAATCCTGATGTTTAGGTCTAACTGACACGCCACAGTGACTGGATTAATAACGGCTGTGATCGGGATACCGCATCATCCCGATCACAGCCGTCGTTCCTAGGCAGCGACTACAGGACTCATGCTTGGCTTGGCACACCACTGTGGAAGCGGAATTCAACATCCGGGGACTCGATCAACTCCTGCTCCGCCGCCCTCACCCGCTCGATGACCTGGGCAATATCCTTGGCGTCGCCATACTGATAGGCCAGTTTCAGGTAGCCCTGAAAATGCCGGGCCTCGCTCTTGAGCAAACCAAAGTAGAACTTGCCGAGTTCTTCGTCCAAATGCGGCACCAGTGCTTCGAAACGCTCGCAACTGCGTGCTTCGATAAACGCACCCACGACCAACGTATCCACCAGCTTGACCGGCTCATGGTTGCGCACCACTTTGCGCAACCCCGAGGCATAACGCCCGGCCGACAGCTGACGCAGCTCGATCTTGCGCTTTTTCATCAGGCGCATGACTTGCTCGTGATGCACCAGCTCTTCACGGGCCAGACGCGACATCATGTTGATCAGGTCGACATGGGAGTGGTACTTGGCAATCAGGCTGAGGGCCGTGCTGGCAGCCTTGAACTCACAGTTTTTGTGATCGATCAGCAAGGTTTCCTGATCGGCCAATGCCGCTGCGATCCAGCCGTCAGGCGTGCGGCAGCCCAGGAACTCATGAATTTCAGGAAGAATCACGCGCACGCTCCCGACCATTGGGGGTTGCACAGCAGACGGGCAGTGTTTTGAAAAATCGCTGACATGAGGCTCACAAAGACTGGATTGAGGCGAGCCGGGGATTATACGGGCCACGGAGCGCAGCACCAACGGCGCAACTTGATATGCATCAACACAGGCACAACGACTGAGCAACTATAGTGATTACACGCCGCTTTTATTACTTGTGGAGTTACCGGTCATGCACAGCATTAACAGCCTGTTGGTCGTCATCGAGCCCCATCTGATGGAAAGTCTCGCCCTCAAGCGTGCCAAACACATCGCCAGCCACACAAAAGCGCATTTGCACCTGTTGATCTGCGATAAAAAGCATGACCACTCAGCCCTGCTGAGCGTGCTTGAAAGCAGCCTGAAAAGTGAGGCCTACAGCGTCACCAGCGAGCAGGCCTGGCACGAAAGCCAGCACGCCACCATCATCAAGGTGCAGCAAGCCCACAACTGTGGGCTGGTGATCAAGCAACACGTACCCGACAACCCGCTGAAAAAAGTGCTGCTGACCCCCGAAGACTGGAAACTGCTGCGCTATTGCCCAAGCCCGGTATTGTTGGCCAAGACCGCTGAATCCTGGGAACACGGGGTCATATTGGCCGCCGTCGACGTGGGCAACAACGACCCTGAGCACATGGCCCTGCACTCAAGCATCGTTGACCACGGTTTTCGGATCGCCAGCATGGCCCATGCACAGTTTCATGTCGTCAGCGCGCACCCCGCCCCCATGCTCGCCGCTGTCGACGCAGCCTACCCGCTGGACACTCAACTGCAAGAAACCTACCGGGCAGAGTGCCGGGTGTTTCAGCAACAGTGTGAAATTGACGACAGCCGCCTGCATATCGAGGAAGGCCCGGCAGACGTGATCATCCCTCGGGTCGCCAAGGCCCTGGGTGCAGTGGTAACGGTCATGGGCACAGTGGCGCGCACCGGGTTCTCGGGGGCATTGATCGGCAATACGGCCGAGGTGGTGATCGACAAGCTGGAAAGCGACATTCTGGTGCTCAAGCCCGAGGACATGATCGAGCACCTGGAAGAACTGGCGAATAAAGGCTGATCGGCTGGCGACCTATTCGCCAAACGCCTCTTTCAGAAAACCCGGAGCTATATAGCGCTGATAATGCGCTTCAGACAGGAGGAAAAATTCCCGATCAATGGCGTCACGCAACTCGGGCAGCGCCCAGCCACGAAACTCCGGCAGCAGCACCATGCCATAGAGCTCCAACTGATTGATCACCCGCGCACCGCGGGCAATCAGCTGGTAGGCCCAGCAGTATTCGGACTGGTTGGGTACAAAGCGGATCTTGCGTGCCACCAGTTGGTCACGCAGCGTAGCCCGGTCGAACACCTCGACCTTGCCAGCCATCACCTGCACCAAAAGCTGCTCAAGACGACGCCACACAGCGCGTTTTTCTTCCTCGTTGTAACCGTTCCAATTGATCACTTCATGGTGAAAACGCTTGCAACCACGGCACACGAGGTCGCCGTAGACCGTTGAGCAAAGGCCTATGCAGGGGGTCTTGATGGTTTGATTGGACATGGCGAAATAGAGCACTGCAGAACGAAACAGGTGGCCATGTTAGCCCTTTGTCTAACGCAGATCACCCCTCAACCTTCAGGGGCTAACTTACCTTTAACAAGTTTTTACCGTAGAATCGGTCTGCCTTTTAAGGCGCCAATGTCCGTTAGAAGCTGTTTTCAAAGCGTCACGAGCACAGTTGATCCCGAAGAACGGTGTTGGTGAAGGGTATTTGCACTGCAGATACCCGCACCAACATTCATCATCTCCCCCGTTCGGAAGGCGTAAAACTTTGAAAACAGCTTCTGTTGGGAATCCTTGCAACTCTGGCTAAGCGGCTCAAAAAGCCCCCATGCGCATGAGTGCTCGGCATTCCTGGATGAGCGTCCCGGACACCCATTTGGGACCAATGATGAGGGTAATAACTGTGCTTGAAGCCTACCGCAAACATATCGAAGAGCGCGCAGCACTGGGTATCGTTCCCCAGCCGCTAAACGCCGAACAAACCGCATCTCTGGTTGAGCTGCTGAAAAACCCGCCAGCTGGCGAAGAAGAATTCCTCGTTGACCTGATCACCAACCGCATTCCGCCGGGTGTTGATGAAGCGGCCTATGTAAAAGCAGGCTTCCTGTCCGCCATCGCCAAAGGTGAAGCGACTTCCCCACTGATCAGCAAAAAGCGCGCTGTAGAACTGCTTGGCACCATGCAAGGCGGCTACAACATCGTGACGCTGGTCGAGATGCTGGATGACGCAGAGCTGGCACCGGTTGCCGCCGAGCAACTCAAGCACACCCTGCTGATGTTTGACGCCTTCCACGACGTCGCTGAAAAAGCCAAAAACGGCAATGCCCACGCTAAAGCCGTGGTGCAATCCTGGGCTGACGGCGAGTGGTTCAAGAACCGCCCTGTACTGGCTGACAAAATCAGCCTGCGCGTGTTCAAGGTCACTGGCGAAACCAACACCGACGACCTGTCGCCTGCACCGGACGCCTGGTCGCGCCCTGACATCCCGCTGCACGCCCTGGCCATGCTGAAAATGGCTCGCGACGGCATCGTGCCGGACGTTCAAGGCTCCATCGGTCCGATGAAGCAAATCGAAGAAATGCGCAACGCAGGCTTCCCTATTGCCTACGTCGGCGACGTGGTCGGTACCGGTTCGTCGCGTAAATCGGCCACCAACTCCGTACTGTGGTTCTTCGGCGACGACGTTCCTTACGTACCGAACAAGCGTGCCGGTGGTTTCTGCTTCGGCAGCAAAATCGCTCCGATCTTCTACAACACCATGGAAGATGCTGGCGCACTGCCAATCGAGTTCGATGTTTCCAACATCAACATGGGCGACGTGATCGACCTGTACCCGCACGCTGGCAAAGTCTGCAAGCACGGTACCGACGAAGTCATCACTACCTTCGAAATGAAGACCCCGGTTCTGTTGGACGAAGTTCGCGCTGGCGGCCGTATCCCACTGATCATTGGCCGCGGCCTGACCGAGAAGGCTCGCGCTGAACTGGGCCTGGCTCCATCCGACCTGTTCAAAAAGCCTGAAGCACCTATCGAAAGCACCAAGGGTTTCACCCTGGCGCAGAAAATGGTCGGCAAGGCTTGCGGCGTGACCGGCGTTCGTCCGGGCACTTACTGCGAACCGAAGATGACCACCGTAGGTTCTCAGGACACCACCGGTCCAATGACCCGTGACGAACTGAAAGACCTGGCGTGCCTGGGCTTCTCCGCTGATCTGGTAATGCAGTCGTTCTGCCATACCGCGGCCTATCCTAAGCCGATCGACGTCACCACCCACCACACCCTGCCTGATTTCATCATGACCCGCGGCGGTGTTTCCCTGCGTCCGGGCGACGGCATCATCCACAGCTGGCTGAACCGCATGCTGCTGCCGGATACCGTCGGCACAGGTGGTGACTCCCACACCCGCTTCCCGATGGGCATCTCGTTCCCGGCCGGTTCCGGCCTGGTAGCGTTCGCCGCAGCCACTGGCGTAATGCCACTGGACATGCCGGAGTCGGTTCTGGTTCGCTTCAAAGGCGAAATGCAACCGGGCATCACCTTGCGTGACCTGGTACACGCCATCCCTTACGTCGCCATCCAGAAAGGCCTGCTGACGGTAGAGAAGAAAGGCAAGATCAACGAATTCTCGGGTCGTATCCTGGAAATCGAAGGTCTGGACAACCTGAGCATCGAGCAGGCATTCGAACTGTCCGACGCCTCGGCAGAGCGTTCGGCTGCTGGCTGCACCATCAAGCTGTCCAAAGAGTCCATCACCGAATACCTGAACTCCAACATCACCCTGCTGCGCTGGATGATCGGTGAAGGTTACGGCGACGCTCGTACCCTTGAGCGTCGTGCTCAAGCGATGGAAGCCTGGGTAGCCAACCCTGAGCTGATGGAAGCCGATGCTGACGCCGAATACGCGCACATCATCGAAATCGATCTGGCTGACATCAAAGAGCCTGTGCTCTGCGCGCCAAACGACCCGGATGACGCCCGCCTGCTGTCCACCGTTGCCGGTGAGAAGATCGACGAAGTGTTCATCGGTTCGTGCATGACCAACATCGGCCACTTCCGCGCTGCGGGCAAGTTGCTGGACAAGGTCAAAGGTCAGCTGCCAACTCGTCTGTGGCTGTCGCCGCCGACCAAAATGGACGCTCACCAGCTGACCGAAGAAGGCTACTACGGCATCTACGGCAAAGCTGGCGCACGCATGGAAATGCCGGGCTGCTCCCTGTGCATGGGTAACCAGGCACGTGTAGAGCCGAACTCGACTGTTGTGTCGACTTCGACCCGTAACTTCCCGAACCGTCTGGGTGACGGCGCGAACGTCTACCTGGCTTCGGCCGAGTTGGCGTCGGTTGCCTCGATCCTGGGTCGCCTGCCTTCCGTTGAGGAATACATGGCCTACGCTGCAGAGATCAACACCATGGCAGCGGACGTATACCGCTACCTGAGCTTTGATCAGATCGCCGAATTCCGTGAAGCGGCTGCAAATGCCAACATTCCGGTTATTCAAGCGTAAGCTGATGCAGTAACAAAAAAGCCCCGACTCTCACTGCAGAGCCGGGGCTTTTTCATGTCCGCGATTCAGGTGTTTACAGCAGTGGAGCCACAACTTGCTGCTCCCGTGGCCAGGCATCCAGCACGGCCTTGAACAGCGTCGCCAGCGGGATTGCAAAGAACACCCCCCAGAAACCCCACAACCCGCCAAACAACAGCACCGCACAAATGATTGCCACCGGGTGCAGGCTCACGGCCTCGGAGAACAGCAGCGGTACGAGTACGTTGCCGTCCAGGGTCTGGATGATCCCGTAGACCGCCATCAGATAGATAAACTGATCACTCCAGCCCCACTGAAACAACGCGATCAACAGCACCGGCACCGTCACCACCACGGCCCCCACATAGGGCACCACCACCGAAATCCCCACCAGCAACGCCAGCAAGGCCGAATAATTAAGGCCCATGGTGACAAATGCGATATACGTCACGCCGCCGCAAATAATGATCTCGATGACCTTGCCGCGAATGTAGTTCGCGATCTGGCGGTTCATTTCTTGCGCCACACGGGTAATCAACGCCCGCTCGCGAGGCAGATAACCACGCACCCAACGACCGATCAGCGCCCGGTCCTTTAGGAAGAAAAACACCAGGATCGGCACCAGCACCAGATAAATCATGATGTTGACCAACAGCGGCAGACTGGACAGTGAAAAGGTCAGCGCCAGTTGCCCGAACTTGCCGATTTCACCCCGGGCCACTTCGATGGCTTGCAGCACCTGCTCATCCGAAACCAGATGCGGATAGCGCTCGGGCAACAGCAGCAACAGCGACTGCCATTTTGCGAGCATGCCCGGCAGCTCATTGAACAGCGTGATCAGTTGATGCCAAAGCAAAGGCACCACCACCACAAGAAACACCAGCAACAACCCCATAAACAATGCAAACACCAACCCGACCGCTGCGGCGGCGGGCACTCTCAGGCGCTCCAGAGCAACCACCAGGCCCTGCATCAGATACGCCAGCACCATGCCCGCCAACACGGGCGCCAACATGCCGCCCAATGTCAGCACAGCGGTAAATGCCAGCACCAGCAAGACCGCCAGTACAACCGCTTCCTCATCAGAGAAATAGCGCTGAACCCAACCACGTAGAACCTTGAACATCAATATTCCTTAGACCGGGACTCAGGCCTTGCGTAGCCAGTAGCGATAGGTGCCCGCATTTTCTTCTTCACGCAGCAGTTCATGCCCTGCCAAGCGCGCGAAGGTACGAAAGTCACGCTGTGAACCCCCATCCGTGGCGATGACCTTAAGGACCTGACCACTGCTCATTTTGTTCAACGCCATCTTGGCCTTGAGCAATGGCAACGGACAATCAAGGCCCGCTGCGTCCAGTTCGGCATCATGGGCCAACGCATCAGTCATTACGTACTTCTCCAGATAGGGCATTTTTTATGCCGGCTAGAATACCCCAAGCAGAGCCGCCACTGGTCGCCAGCCGAGTGTCCAGCTACAGTAAGCGCTTTACCGACCAGAGCTCTGTGCATGACTTTTCTGCGCCCTACCCTGTTGACGCTCGCTTGCCTGCTCGCCTCGCCGAGCTTCGCCGACGATTTACCGTCTCTGGGTGACGCCAGTTCATCGATCGTCTCGCCACAACAAGAGTACCAACTGGGCCGTGCCTGGTTGAGCATGCTGCGCGGACAGGTGTCGCAGCTCAACGATCCGCAACTCAAGGATTACGTCGAAACCAGCGTCTACAAACTGGTTGAAACCAGCCAGGTACAGGATCGCCGGCTGGAATTCATTCTGATCAACAGCCCGCAGCTCAACGCCTTCGCCGCTCCCGGCGGGATCATCGGGGTCAACGGCGGCCTGTTCCTCAACGCCCAGACCGAAGGTGAGTACGCCTCGGTAATGGCCCACGAACTTGCTCACTTGTCACAGCGTCACTTCGCTCGCGGCGTAGAGGCCCAGCAGCGCATGCAGTTGCCGATGATGGCTGCGCTGCTCGCCGGGATCATCGTTGCGGCCTCGGGCGCGGGCGACGCGGGCATAGCGGCCATCGCCGGGACACAGGCTGCGGCCATGCAGGAACAGCGGCGCTTCTCGCGACAGAATGAGCAGGAAGCTGACCGGATCGGCATTCTCAACCTGGAGAAAGCAGGCTACGACCCGCGTTCAATGCCGACCATGTTCGAACGCCTGATGCGCCAATACCGCTTTGACGGCAGGCCACCCGAGTTTTTGCTGACTCACCCGGTCACCGAGTCGCGTATCGCCGACACCCGCAACCGCGCCGAACAGGCCAGAGTGGGCGGCACCGAAGACAGCTTGCGCTATCAACTGATCCGCGCCCGGGTGCAACTCAACTACGAAGAAACCCCGGGCCTGGCGGCCAAGCGCTTTCGCCAGCAACTGGATGAGAACCCGAAAAACGACGTAGCCCGCTATGGCCTGGCCATTGCCTACATCAAAGGCAGCCAGTTCAACGAAGCCCGCGATACGCTCAAACCGCTACTGGAAAAGTCGCCGAACGACATCACCTACAACCTGGCGCAAATCGAGCTGGACATGGACAGCAATCGCCTGGCCGAAGCCCAGCAGCGAATCGACAGAATGCGCACCCTGTATCCGGGCAACTACCCGCTCAATCAGGCGCGTGTTGATCTGTTGCTCAAGCAAAATAACCCCAAGGAAGCCGACAAAGCCCTTGAAGCCTTGCTCAAAAGCCGCCCCGATGACCCGGATGTCTGGTACTCGGTTGCAGAAACTCGAGGCTTGTCAGGCAACATCATCGGCCTGCATCAGGCCCGTGCGGAATACTTTGCGCTGGTGGGGGATTTCCGACAGGCCATCCAGCAACTGGACTTTGCCCAGAAGCTCACCAACAACTTCCAGCTGTCGGCCCGCCTGGATGCCCGCAAGCGGGAACTGATGGATCAGGAGCGGGCGCTCAAAGATATGATGAACTGACAAAAGCCTCACTGACTCTGTGGGAGCGGGCATGCTCGCGATAGCCTCGACGCGGTAAGCCCGCATCCACGAGCAAGTGAAATCGCCGCACCGCCACTCCCACAGATAGTAGGGCTAGCTACTCAGGCATTCCCCGCCAGTTTCAAACGCGCAGCCTGGGTGAAGTCCAGCATGCGCTTGAGCGGGCGAATGGCATGGGGCACCAGTGCCGGGTCGACAAAAATCTCGTTGGTACCCTGCTGCAAACACTCCAGGGTGCGTTCCAGGGTATTCATGGCCATCCACGGGCAATGTGCGCAACTGCGGCACGCCGCACCGTTACCCGCAGTGGGTGCCTCGATAAAGACCTTGTCCGGGCACAGCTGCTGCATCTTGTAAAAAATGCCGCGGTCGGTGGCCACGATAAAGGTCTTGTTGGGCAGGTTCTGCGCCGCAGCAATCAGTTGACTGGTGGAGCCCACGGCATCCGCCAGATCGATCACCGACTCCGGCGACTCCGGGTGAACCAGAATTGCCGCGTCCGGATACAACGCCTTCATGTCTTCGAGCTGCTTGGACTTGAACTCTTCGTGAACGATGCACGCACCGTCCCACAGCAGCATGTCGGCACCGGTCTGGCGCTGGATGTAGCGGCCCAGATGCTTGTCCGGCCCCCAGATAATGGTTTCGCCGTTATCCATCAGGCTTTCGACGATTTCCAGCGCGCAGCTTGATGTCACCACCCAGTCAGCCCGGGCCTTGACCGCCGCGGACGTGTTGGCATACACCACCACCGTGCGCTCGGGATGCTTGTCGCAAAAGGCCGAGAACTCTTCAACCGGGCAGCCCAGGTCAAGAGAACACGTGGCCTCCAGCGTTGGCATCAACACGCGTTTTTCAGGGGTCAGGATTTTCGCCGTCTCGCCCATGAAGCGCACACCGGCCACCAGAATGGTTTTGGCCGGGTGGGCCGCACCAAAGCGGGCCATCTCCAGGGAGTCGGACACACAGCCACCGGTTTCTTCGGCCAGGGCCTGAATCACCGGATCACAGTAGAAATGCGCCACCAGCACCGCGTCGCGGGCTTTAAGCTCAGCCGCGATCTGCGCACGAAGGCTGAGGGCTTGTGCCTCCGTCAGCGGTTTTGGCTGCTTGGCATCAAGGTGGGCTTGAACCAGAAGTCGTTCAGAAATTTGCGTCATGTTCGCAAGACCTGCAAGCGCGTTGCGCGAAAGTCGAGTGTACCACCAGCTCCGGACCGTCAAGTCCCGCTGGGAGAATGTGTGTATCAGGCACGGACAAGCACTGAAGCGCGATAAGGCTACAGAATATCCTTGGGATTCAAAAGTTTAATGTTGCGCGGGCGACGGCGGGCAAGTGATCGAGCGTTTTTTCGGAAAAAGGAGCGCTGCGCGCGCCCCTCCCTTAGATCTTTCCGAAAACCTTGAACACGCTAATGATCGCAGGCCCGATGGCAACCAGAAAAAAGCTGGGCCACAGGCAAAAGATCAGCGGAAAGACCAGCTTTGTACCGACCTTGGCAGCTTTTTCCTCAGCCAGTTGCGTACGCCGATCGCGGAATTCTTCGGCATATATCCGCAAGGTGGTCCCCACACTAGTGCCGAAGCGGATGCTCTGCGCCAGCAAGCTCACCAGCCCGCGAATGTCTTCCAGCCCGGTACGCTCGGCCAGGTGCTTGAGGGCCTCAGTGCTTGGAACACCCGCACGCACTTCGGCGTTGACCAGTGCCAGCTCAAGGGCAAGATCGGGCTGGCTGACGGCCATTTCCTCGGAGACCCGCTCGATTGCCTGGGGCAAGGCGAGCCCCGACTCCACGCACACCACCATGAGGTCCAGCGCATCCGGGAAAGCAATCAGCAGCCGCGACATGCGTGCCTGCTTGCGTGCGCCCACATAGACCGCCGGAACCAGCCACCCCACGCCAAGCGCCAACATCAACAGGCCAACGCCCAGTAGCAGCGACATGTTGGCAATAAACGGCAACGCCACAAGCGTAATACCTGTCAGCAGCAAGGGCAGCAGCAGCCGAATCGCCCAGTACACTTGCACCGCAGACGGCGAGCGATAACCGGCATGGGTCAACAGGGTGCGGGTGGCCGATGAGCGCCGGGTTTCACCGGCACTGAAGCGCTGCCCCACCTGCTCAAGCATCATTTGCAGATTGCTCGGTGGCGCCCGACGGTCTGTGCCATGACCCCGCTTGATCAACATCAAGCGGCGCTGCACCGGGCTTTGCAGCCCCCTGACCAGCATCACCAGTGTCGCCACCACCAGCACCACACTCAGCCCGATAAGCCCGGCAAACAACAGCCGGGTCAGTTGCTCGTCACCCACCAGCCGGTTGATCAGTTCCAGTAAATAGTTCATGCCCATGCCCTCCGGGATACCCCGTATTCACACCTGGATCCGGATGATTTTGCGGATCCAGAAAATCCCGATCAGCATGGCCACAAACGCCCCCATGATCAGCTTCTGCCCCAAGGGTTCCTTGAACAGCAAGGGCATATAGGTCGGGCTCGAAATCAAGATGGCCAGCGCCAGGACAAAGGGCATCGATACCAGTATCCAGCCGGACATCCGCCCCTCGGCCGAGAGTGTCTTGACCTTGCGATGGAAGCGAAAACGCCCGCGAATCAGGCTGCTCAAACGGGTCAGTACTTCGGTAAGGTTGCCACCGGTTTCACGGTGGATCAGTACCGTGGTCACCAGCATCATCACCGTCATGCTGGGCACACGCTCCAGCAGGCCCAGCATGGCCCGACGCACGTCATTGCCATAGTTGATATCGGCGAAAGCCAGACCAAACTCGTAAGCCACCGGCCCGTGATGTTCATCAGCAACCAGTTGCAGGGTTTCGTTGAACGGATGGCCGGCACGCAGGGCGCGGCACATGGCATCCAGGGCATCGGGCAAACCCTCCTCGAACTGGGCGAAGCGTTTGGTACGGTCGTGGGATATTTTCCATATTGGCAACCAGAAACTGACCAGCGCAGCCGGTACTGCCACCCACCACAGCTGCAGAAACGACCACAGCACAAGCCCCACCGCTGTCGCCAGCACCAGCCCCAGCAACAGGACCCGATAAGCCCGATACTCATGACCGGCCTGCTCGATCATCTGGGCCAGGGTTTCCATCATCGGCAACTGCTCCAGGCGAGCCTCGAGGGGCGGCAGGCGACGCAGGTATTTCTGGCGCAGTATCGACTGCATGTTGGGCAAGTTATTGGCCCGTTCCAGCAAGTTAAGACGGCCACGAATGCGCTTGCGCACCTGGTTGGCCTCACCGAACACCGGAATCGTCAGCCCCTGACTGAGCAGGAACATGGCAGAGAACACCATGCCCAGAAACGCCAGGATAAATTCACCAGGAATCTGGTTCATCACTACCCCTCCATCCAGTCCGGCCGGAACAGGCTGAGCGGCAGCTCAATGCCCCGTTTGGCCAGCACATCACGAAATGCCGGCACCATCCCGGTTGAGCGAAACTCGCCCAAAACCTCCCCTTTCTCGCCCATGCCGCTGCGCACAAAGGCGAAGATCTCGGTCATGGTGATGACATCACCTTCCATGCCATTGATTTCCTGCACGCTGACCAGACGTCGCGTACCGTCCTCCTGACGTTCCAGCTGGATGACCACGCCGATGGCCGAAGCGATCTGCTGACGCATGGCCTTGATCGGAAAAGTGGCTCCGCTCATGGACACCATATTCTCGATCCGCCCCAATGCATCGCGGGCAGTGTTGGCGTGAATGGTGGTCAACGAACCATCGTGCCCCGTGTTCATCGCCGTCAACATATCCAGGGCCTCGGCGCCACGCACTTCCCCAATAACGATCCGGTCCGGGCGCATCCGCAGACTGTTACGCACCAATTCACGCTGGCCCACTTCACCACGGCCCTCGATATTCGATGGACGGGTTTCCAGACGCACCACATGGGGTTGCTGCAGTTGCAACTCGGCAGAGTCTTCGATGGTGACGATCCGCTCGTTGTGCGGGATAAAACTGGACAGCACATTGAGCATGGTGGTCTTGCCGCTACCGGTGCCCCCGGAGATCAGTACATTGAGCCGTCCGCGCACGATCGCCTTGAGCATCAGGGCGATCGCTGGCGTCAGGGTGCCCATTTGCACCAGGCTCTGGGTATTGAGCAAATCCACGGCAAAGCGACGGATCGACATGCTCGGCCCGTCGATGGCCAGCGGCGGGATGATCGCGTTGACCCGCGAGCCGTCCTTGAGCCGCGCGTCCACCAGCGGCGAGGACTCATCAATGCGCCGCCCCAAACTGGACACGATACGGTCGATGATATTGAGCAGATGCTGGTCGTCGCGAAAGCGCACATCGGTTCTCTGCAACTTGCCAAAGCGCTCGACATATACCGAGTTGAATCCATTGACCAGAATGTCGGACACGCTGTTGTCACCGAGCAACGGTTCAAGCGGCCCGAGCCCCAGTACCTCATCGGTGATTTGCTTGATAATCAACTGGCGGCTGCTGGCACTGACCGGCGCCGAATACTCGTCCAGCAGGCGCAGACTGATTTCGCGGATCTGGCGTCCGGCGTCGGCCAGCTCCAGGGTATCGAGCAAGGACAGGTCCATGACCTTGAGCAACTGCTGGTAGATTTTCTCCCGCCACTCGGCTTCCATCGAGCTGAGTTTGGTGCGGGTTTCGTACACCACATCCGGTGCACTGGCCTCCCAGGCCATCAATACACTGGCGCAGTCGGCACCCTCGATGGGCATCACCACAGTATCTACCGGAGCCAGCTTGCCGGCTCGCTGACGCAGGCGGTTACGAAAGTCGCTGAGCATGGCTTATCCTCCGAACAGACGGTTGAACGTACGTTTTAGCAAGCCCGCTTCATTGGCCTCGACCCCGATCAGGTTGTGGCTCAACTCGCGCAGGCTCGAAGTGATACCGGCACGCGGCGCATGCAGTTCCAGTGGCACCCCGGTGTTCTGGCTTTCACTGACCACCGCATAGTCATTGGGTAATTTTTGCAGGTCAGCGCAACGCAACGCATCGCTGATGTCCTTGGGTTTGAACGGCGAAGCCTTGTCAAAGCGATTGATCACCACGTGCAGGCGATTGCTCTGCACGCCCAGATCGTCGCGCAGGATGCGCACAAGGCGATTGGCGTCCTGCAGATGGCTCAGGCTCTGTTGCAGCACGATATAGACCCGATCCGACTGCTCCAGGGTGATGCCGGTGAGGTGATCGATATGGCGCGGCAAATCCACCACCACCCAGTCGTAGGTGTTGCGCGCCAGCCGCAACAGACTGTCCAGTTGCTCCAGGTGTATATCCTGAGACAGGCACAGTTCATCGGCGCGCCCGCCCAGCACATGCAAGGCAGGACTGAAATGGCTGCAAAAACCGCGCAATGCGACGCTATCCAGGGAATCGATCTGTTGCAGCACATCGGTATGACTGTGGGTCGGCAGCACATCGAGGCTATGGGCCAGGCTGCCGAACTGCAGGTCCAGGTCCAGCAACAGGGTTCTGCCGCCGTGAACGCTCAGTTGATGAGCCAGATTACAGGCCAGCATCGAGGCCCCCGATCCGCCCTTGGCATTCATCACCGCCACCAGTTTGCCCTTGGCCCCACGATCGGAGTGCAGTTCCATTTGCATGCGATCGAGTGCCGACTGCAAATCCTCTGCTGACACAGGCTCAGGCAAAAAATCACGGGCTCCGGCCTGCATGGCCAGACGCATGCCTTCGTGCTCTTCCAGAGGCCCGCACACCAGCAGTGGCGGACGCTCTTTGAGCGGGTGCTGCAACAGCGCCGCCAACTCCTCACGCCATAAATGGCTGACGCGCAACAGCAGGAAATCAGGCATCTGCTCCAGCCCGTACAACGGATCGGTATGGCCATTGCTCACCAACCGGATATTCACCTGCAGGCTGGGTATGCCCTGGCTCAAGGCTTTGAGATGGTTCAACGCCGCCCCGTCTCGCCCACTGATCAACAAGCGCATTGCCTGGCGATCTGTCGACGCAGCCGCCGTCACTTCTCGCACGCTCAACATGGCGTAATCCCCGGTGTAACCGTTGCATCAGGTTGACGACCAAGACTCTCGCGAGGTGCCGTCGACCTGAACGTGGGCAGAATGAACACCCCTCTGAATCCGGGGATCAACAGGTTGAAACTGAAATTGGTGACCTGTAGCTGCACATAACGAATGGCCGCAAAACCGGTGGCACTCACCAGGTCATTGGGGCTGGCGATCACAGCACCGTTGGCATCCATATAGATCAAGTTCAGGTTGGCCGTGCTCAGGCTGGCAATCAGGCTGCTCGGCCCGGCATTGCTGGCGGTGTTGAACATCGCGCGACGCAGGATGACCGGGTCCTGGATATTGCACACCGCCGCCAGACGCGCACCACGACGCACCGACTCACTGAGTACGTTGACCGTGAAATACAACCGGCCCATTTCCAGCGCACCAAACAGCAAGGTGAACAACACCAGAGCCGTGATGGCGAACTCGACGATGTACACGCCGCCCATGCGTTTGCTGTTCATCACAAGGCCCTCATGACAACCGTAGAAGTCAGCAGCAGGCCCAGCGGCACGCTGCTGCCATACAGGGCCGGGATTGAGCTGCCGATCACCGGGACAAAGGTGTAGGCAATGCTGACCCGGACATGGTCAGTGCCCACCGCACTCACCGTGACATTGCCCGTGGTGAGGCCCGGTGCTGCCGCCGGGTAGCCATTGGGGTTGGCCGGTATGCCATAGACGGCAACATTCTGGGTCTGGGTGATCAGCGCGGCACTCAGCTGGACCGTACCCAGGGTTGAATTCCATGCCTGGCTGGCCACATACCGCCCGGCATCACGACTGGCCTGCTGCAAGCTGTTGTACTGGAACAGCATGCGACCGAACTCGGCGAAGGTGAGCATCAGTAAAACCAGCAGCGGCAGCGTCAGCGCCAACTCGACCATTGCCAGGCCACGTTGAGCACGTACCGACTTGAATCCACAGCGTCCCATAAGACCTCCTAGGAGTCGGTGCTCGGCGTCTGGTTATTGTCGATGTAGGTTTTGTACAACTGAATGATCTGTGGACCGACACTACCCGCCGGATTAGGCCCGGGTACGTTGTCGCCTTCGCACACACTGACGAACTGGCCAAAAATCTGCGCCGAATTGCCTTGCTGGGCTTCGGGCTGCAGCACGAAATAGCAACCAAAGCCCAGTACCGGTATCGATGACACGCCGTCGTTCTTGCCCGAGCAATCGCCGATCACGATTTTGATGATGCGCCGTTCAAATACGCCATTGCTCTGACAATTACCCCCGCCGCCCACACAGGCAGCCGAGTCCTGTGCCCAATTGTTGTAGTCGTACAAGGCACCACTGGAAGTGGACAGGTTGCCGTTGCTGGAAGTGACCGTTTGACCGTTGTACTGAATCGGCGCGGGGGAGCCGGCGTAGGTAAACGACTTGGAATTGACGGTAGTGACCAGGTCCGGCGGGTAATCCGAAGCGCTCAGCCCCCCTTTGTATTCGTTAAAACGCGTATTGAGACCCTGCGCCGAAGGCCCAACGGTGTTGCCCGGTTTGGTCTGGACTGTCGAGCCGACGACATTGCACTGATTGATTCCGCCCGCCAATCCCTCCCTGACCGTCTTGCCACCCGAGCCAAAATCCAGCAGTTGAAAGTTGCCCGGGCCAATGGCAGAGCTGTTATTGGCTGCGGTTTTGAGCACTTGCAAATCACCGAACCTGAAGCCCCAGAACATTCCCGCAGTCGGGTTGTTTTGCGCCGGATCGCCGCATACCAGCAGCGGCGTCAGATCACACGGAGCGCTGGTCGGGCTGGGGCCGGCGGTGGCAACCGCCGCGACTGACTTGCTGGTGGCGTTGCCATTATCCAGGGCCTGAAACACACCCCAGAAAAAACTGCTCAGGGGGTAATTGGTCACCGTGACCCGGACAAAAGTCGCATTGGCAGGGCCAGGAAAAGAAAACGGTCCATAAACGGTGGTTGCCAGCTCCACCTTGGCAAAGCCTGCTGCATTGGCAGCAATCGCCGTGGCCAGTTCCTGGTTGCCCGCCGCATTGGCGTTCAGGGTCAGGGTGTTGAGTGCAGCGGTTTGAGTCAGGCTCGCAGACCCGGTCGCACCTACCACCATGCTCAGCGTTTTGGCCCCGCTCAGTGCTGCGGCATCCACTGCATTTTGCAGGCGAGTCTTGTTCAGCAGCATATGGCTGCCGTCCAGCGCCAGGGCCCCCATCAGCAAGAGCGAAGCCATGGCAATCACGACCAGAACAAGCATGGCTCCACGCTGTTGTTGTGCAAACGCGATGCGAGGCTGTTGGATACACGCGTTCATGATGTTCCACCTTCACATTTTCACCGGGCTGCAGGCCGACCCCTACAGCGCTTTTTCTACTGTTGCTGTGACGCCGCGAATCACGATCACGCTGGCGTTGTTGGCAGGTACACGACGACGTACCACCGGCTTGGCAATCACGCTCGGCAACGCGGGTGCTGCCACTGCAACGGGCTCGGCCATGACCGGTTCCTTGTGGTTATCCAGCGGATTGCGCAAGGCCAATTGCACCTTGCCTGCCGCCATCCCCTTGACCAGCACTTCCGCCTGGTCAGGCGTCACTTCCACGGTGACCGCACGCACCACCACCGGTTGGGTCTTGTCGGTACTGGCTGTCTGGTCCACCGCCAGAACCCGCAGATCTTCCAGAATGGTCTTGGACTCGGCATCACCCGCGTTGCCTGTCTGCCTGGTGGCCAGCACATCGACCCGATTACCCGGCAACAGGAACCCACCGACGCCAACCACATCATCGACACGTACCGATATGGCACGCTTGCTGGGTTCGATCAGTGACGCCAGGGTGCTGCCGCCCATGTGCTCGGCCAGACGTGCGCCACGCAGGATGTCGCCACGCAGCAGGGAGAAAGTGGCGATCTTGCCAACTACTTTTTCAGTCGAATCGAATGCGTCATCCGGTGCGGCATCCTTGGGCATACGCACTACTGTCACCTGCTGCGGCTCGATCATTTGCCCGAAAGCAATTTCTACCGTGGCGATCACCACGTTTTGCTGGTTATCGTCGGGGCTGGTATTGAGCCTTGCCGTCAGCCAGTTGTTGGCCATCCATGTCGCGCCCAGCCCCAGAATCACGGACAGGACAATCAAAGTAAGCGTGCGCGAGTTCATGACAATGACTCCTTACCCAAGAAAATCGAGTTGGACGAAATAGTTGTGCCACGCCCACTCAAGTTCCTGAGCAGTCAGTGGTCCTGACCCTTCCAGATAACGCTGGCGATCACACGCCATATTCAAGAGATCCCGTGGATGGCAAGGCACCAGGGGCATGTTTTCGGCGCCATAGAGTTCGCGCAGCACATAACTGAGCAACACAGGGTCATGAGCAATACCCAGCCGTTGCGTTTCTTGAACCCAGATACGTTCGTATTCGCCAGGCTTGAGGTAGCCAAATTGCAGCTTGTAGCCAATGCGCCGCAAAAACGCCTCATCGGCCAGCTCCAGCGGGTTGAGGTTGGTGGAAAACACCAGGATCAGGTCAAACGGCAGTTCGCAGTGACGCCCACCCCCCAGGTTGAGGAAATCGCGGCGCTCCTCCATCGGCACAATCCAGCGATTCAACAACACGTCCGGCGTCATGCGCTGGCGCCCAAGATCGTCGATGATCAGCAAGCCGTTGCTGGCCTTCAGTTGCAACGGTGCCTGGTACTGGCGGGCAAACGGGTCGTAGCGAACGTCCAGTTGCTCCATCGTCAGCTCGCCACCGGTGATGACAATCGGCCGTTCACAACGCAGCAGCCGACGATCGATGCCTTCACTGAGCATCAAGGTGTTGGGTTGTTCGTCATCGTCCAGGCGCTTGTGCACCTGGGGGTCGAAAATCTCGATCACCGCTTCGTTGATAGCGATTGCATGGGGCACCCATATCGCCTCGGCAAACAGCCGTATCAAACGGCTGCTGACATAGGTCTTGCCGGTGCCCGCAGGTCCGTAAATCATGATGGCGCGCCCGGAATTCAGGGCAACGCCCAATTGATCGAGCATGCTTTGCGCGAGCACCATCGAACCGAAGCAGTGATGCATGTCATGGGCACTGATACGACCATGATGAATGGTCTGCAACTTGAGCAGTGTTCGATAAGCGCTCACCGGATAAGGCGCAGCACCTATATAGCCACTGCGGGCCAGGGCATCGCGGGCACTGTTGCGACCGCGTTCGGTCAAGCCGTAGCGCAGGGTCTGGCCCCCTGCCTGGCCGAGCACTTCGACACGGCGATCCTTGCGCAGGAATGTCAGGACTTCTTCCAGAACTGCACCGGTCAGGGCCAGACGTACCGTCAGTTGCACCATGTCCAGCACCCCGGCATCGTGCAAGTGCTTGCACACCAGATCACCGAGAAAGTTGTCCGCCAGTCCGGTCTCAAGGATCGTGCGTGGCTGTGGCGCCAGTTGCTGTACCGCCTCGCGCTCAGCGAGAGAAACACGGTTGCTGCTGATGGCGTACATGGTGTTCTCCTGAACTAATGGCTTAAAGGCAGCCAGAAGACGCTGATCAAGGTGCCCAGCAAAACGGCGATCGAATAAGGGAAGGGCTTGCCAGCCACTTCGTCATCGGCTGGCGGAAAGTAGGCTCTGGCCCTGAGCATCAGCCAATATCGACCCAGGGTTTGCAGTGCCTGGCCACGCACAAGCACCAGCAGCAGGCCGCATGCCCCCCCTGCAATCAGGCTGAAAAAAGCAGCCCAAAGGGCGTCATGCGGGGTGAGAAAGGCGCCGGCCATCGCCATCAGCTTTACATCCCCGGCGGCCATCCCCCCGACCATATACATGGGCAAAAAAATTGCGAAACCGACCAGCAGCCCCAGCAGTGCATGGCCCAGACCGATCAAGCCAAAGGCATAGGTCTGGCCGATAACCCCCAGCACCAACCCCAGCAAAACAAGAAGGTTGGGAATGCGGTGATTGCGCAGATCGCTAACCACCGCAATTCCCAGCAGCCCTGACAGCAACGCAACAGCAACACTCTGTAACTCGCTCATGGCTGCACCCTCACAGGGATCATCGTGCTAGCAGGTTTTGCCCTGTACGGCGCATCCCAGGCTGGTAATGGCGGTTTTCACATTGGTGCCCAAGGTGATAAACGCCGCGACAGCGCCCAGGGTTATCAGACCACCGGCCACTGCATATTCGACAATGGTCAGGCCATCTTCATCGTTGATGAACTTCAGCACTGAAGTCTTAACTGATTGCAGTTTCATTTTGCCCACCTCACTCAATGTTTAATATTCACCAGCAGGGCTATATGCACTGCTTAATTAAAACCTTAGTCAGCGCACATACTGATGGGTTAGGAGTTTTTTGCTGACTGCTAGGACTTTATTGCCAAGACGCCAAACATATTAATTACAAAGCCCCTGACCAAAACAAATCGACCGCGTGCAATAGTTCATATGCTGACCGTACTACTACCACACCAGTTGCAACCGGAATTGTTCCGCCACTGGCAGCACTCAATACAATAAAAAAACCGGCTCAGAACAGTTGGCTAGAGGGGACGTATAGCGCAACTGACTAAGCCGGATGATTCATATCAGGATTTAATCTTCACGCCGCCAAGCCACCCACAACACGGGTATACAGGTCGCCCTGACAGGCACCGCACAATGCTGAATCAACAGGTTTTACCCTGTACCGCGCACCCCAGACTGGTAATGGCCGTGCTGACGTTACCTCCCAAGGTTATAAAAGCTGCAACCGCCCCCAGGGTAATCAACCCACCGGCCACGGCATACTCGACAATCGTCAGGCCGTCTTCATCCTTGATAAAGGCATGTATATAAATCCTGATTGACTGCACGTTCATTTTATTCACCTCACTTGAGTGGTTTACCCAAAGCGATTACTTAATAAACCGCCTGATTGAAGGCTAGTCAGTGGCCATCAGGGCCGTTAGGAGTTTATTGTCGAAGGACAGGATTTTTTTGCATTTTTTTTCACAAAACAACCACACTTACAGGCGCACCCTAAAGAACACTGAAGCGCAGCAGGCACTGATAAAGACTCGAAAAAGCAGACAGCACAAGGCACAAGACAGGATTAATCAAATGACATCCGACGCTGTCATAAAGCCTCATCTCTTATGGTTCGATCTGACGTGCAATCAATCGACTGAAGAACTGCTCCTGCTCTTTCGCCCGGCCTGCACCTGCCAGCTGGAACAACCCCGGGCATGGCTGCAAAGACGTTGCGAACCGGTGCCGGACATGATTTGCATGCACTTTGACTGCCCCGACCTGCCCGGGCTGAGTTTGTTGCAGGAGATCAAACTCAAGTCTCCCTCCACGCCCGTCACCATGTTTACTGTCCAGCACAGTGAAGAACTGGCCGTCTGGGCCATGCGCTCACGGGTCTGGGAATATGTGGTGTTGCCCTTGTGCGCCAGCGAGGTCAGCCGCTACCTGCACGCCCTTGAACAGCTCTGTGAGCTGCGCCACAACAGAATCGGCGCCAGCAAGGCACAGGCAATCGAACATGGCCCCACCCTGCCGGACAGCATTCGGCTGACGACCGACCATCAAAAGCACAAGGCACTGCACAATGCGTTGCAGTACATCGATCAGCATTACCACGAAAGCATCGACCAAAAGGCCCTGGCCAAGCGTTGCGGCATGACCGCCTTTCGCTTCAGCCGCCTGTTCAAGGAAGTCTACGGACTGGGTTTTATGGACTACGTATTGGGCAAACGTATGGACAACGCCAAAGACCTGCTCGACAACAGCCAGATGCCCATCACCAGCATCGGCTATGAAGTGGGATTCAAGGACCCCTCCTACTTCGCCCGTGCATTCAAGCATTACGCCGGCTGCACACCCAGCGAGTATCGCCAGGCACGACGCAATAAAGTGCCGGTGCCCAATGACGTACTCACGCAAGTAATCGAGAGCCTGGCCCACAGTGCCGAGGGTTGAAGGAAGGACTATTGGTCGGCCAAGCGTGCAAGTTGCTCACGGGCATCTTTGAGTGCTGCTGCCACTGCCGCCTCGCCAAACACAAGGCCCTGCAAATAGACAAAGTGAATGTCAAACAGCCCAAGCGTGTTCAGGGCATAACGCAGGTAGTCCGTCAGAAAATCCGGTTGCCGCGCCCTTTCCCCCTGATGAAAACCACCCGAGCCCACCAGCACGTACACCGGACGATCGGCAAGTAACCCGGTTTTGCCCTCGGGGCCTGCGCTGAACGTGCGATGTATGCGCAACACGTAATCGATCCACAGCTTGAGAGCTGCCGGGACGGTGAAGTTGTGCATGGGCGTGGCGATCACCAGCATGTCGCTGGTTTCCAGCTCACGAATCAGCGCCTCGGACACATCGAACACCGGGGCCTCGAACGGTGTGGGTGTCGCCAGCGCGGCACCGTAATCGATGCCCAGCGGCGGCAACGGTTGCTCACTGAAGTCGCGCCCCACCCATGCAAGATCAGGATAGCGTTGGCGCAGGGATGCCAAAAATTCGCGAGCCAGTCGACTGGCATGGGAAAAGTGCCCGTGGGGGCTGGCGTTGATCAGCAATGCATTGTTCATGGTTGCTCCCCGGTGAGGGTCTGGGTGAAGTGCATGCCATGCGCCAGCAGGCCCTGGCGGAAATAGAAACGCTGAGCCAGCGCCATGTGCAGCCCCGTGTCCAGCACCAGATGATCGCACTGGCGCCGCACCGCTTCTTCGCGAACGCGGCTCAACAGGCGACTCCCCACACCTGAACGCTGTAAATCGGGGCTCACCACCAGATCATCGACATAAATAAAGCGCGAATAGATCAGGTTTTCCATCTCGCGGTACCCCGCCAGCCCGACCAGAGTGTGCCCCTGCCAGGCAGCGAGCAGACGGTAGCCCTGAGCCACCTGTCGCAGCAGTTGCGTTGAATAGGCTGCGGGATCTCGCAGATGTGGGCGCAAGACGCGCATCAGGTCAAAACTGACACGCAGTGCCGGCTCGCCCTCAAGATGTTGCAGTGTGAGATTCATGATGGTCAGCCATTAGGAAAGTGGCTCCACTTTAGAGCGGCAACGGCATACCACCTAGAGCCACAAAATGACTAAATGACCAGGCCATGATTATCACTGAGCGCCCTGCCCCAACGCGGATATGCCCCCCTGAAACGCTTTTCTCAATACAACTAGTACTGTTCGTCGGACTCGGAAATTTCCGCCAATATGCGTAGGAATTTTCCCGTTTCTGCGTAGTACTGACGAATTTAGACTTCAAGTACCCCCATCAAACAGAAGGTTACTTGTGTCCAGATTCATCTCTTTGTTCTTGTTTTTTACATTCGCCGGCTCCAGCATTGCGTCCGCCACCGATCTTTACAAAACGTATTCCTGGGCCATTCAACAATCGGTTAAAAAAGAAACTTCTTCACCACTGCACGTCAAAAAGGTCATCGACAGCGCCCACTCCTTGCTGGGCATCCCCTACCTGTGGGGCGGCATGTCGCGGGAAAAGGGCTTCGATTGCAGCGGCATGCTGGTCTACCTGTTCAAAAACGAAGCCAATATCCATCTACCAAGAACCACTTCGGCCATGCTGAATGCTGACTTGCAAAAGGTCGCCCGACATCAACTCAAACCTGGCGATGCCGTTTTTTTCCGTACCCAAGGGGGGACGCGAAGCAATCACGTCGGCCTGTACATCGGCGATAACCGTTTTATCCATGCACCGCGCACGGGCAAGACGATTCGTATCGACTCGATGGACAATTCGTACTGGAAGAAAAACTACACCACCGCTCGCCGCTTCTAAGGCCGCACACAAGGATTCAACCGCTCACAGAAGCGGACGTATTGATGGCTCTACCGAGTAGTAAGTTGTCTGCGAGGGGTTTAGGGGTAAGCCCCTCGCTTTGTGATCTCAGCCAAAATTCTTCAAGCCCAGATGACCGCGCAACGTCGGGTGTTCATACGCCGTGCGCAGATAACCGCGACGTTGCAGGATCGGCACCACCGACTCGGTGAATTCCGTGAAGGTGCCTGGCAGGTAGGCAGGCGATACCACATAGCCGTCGCAAGCACCCTGCTCCAACCAGTCAATCAGTTGCTGCGCCACGCTTTCGGCGGTGCCCGCCAATTGCGGTACGCGAATACTGGCGGCCATGATGGCACCGTACTCGCCAAGGGTGATGTCGCGCTCCAGACGCAGTTTTTGCGCAATCACGTCCGGTGTCGCCGAGTGCCTGGCGATGTCCAGCAGGCGGGTGTCCAGCGGGAACCGGGTGAAGTCGAAATTGGACTGGGTCGACAGGGTGATCACCCCCAGTTCAGGGTTGGCCAGTGCATTGTGTTCATCGCGCTTTTTGATCGCTTCGGCTTCAGTGCCGCCAATGAATGGCATGACCGCCGTGAGGATTTTGCAGTCATCGGGGTTGCGGCCAATGGCGCGCATTTGCTGGTGGATGTCCTGACGGAATTCGAGCATGCGCTCTACCCGGCTGTTGATGCTGAAAATGACCTCTGCCCAGCGCGAACCAAACTGCCGACCACGGCCCGACGCCCCGGCCTGAATCAATACGGGCTGGCCCTGGGGTACACGCGGGATATTCAGCGGCCCCTCACACTCAAAGAAAGTACCGCGGTGCTTGAAGGCATCGATTTTGTCCGGGTCCGCGAGAATGCCGCGAACCTTGTCCAGCACCAGCGCATCAGGCTGCCAGCTGTTCCACAACTTGAGCACCACTTCGACAAACTCATCGGCACGGGCGTAACGCTGGTCATGGGCCAGATGCTGCGCATGACCAAACAGACGCGCTTCGCTGTCGTTCATGGACGTGACGATGTTCCACGCACTTCGCCCTTTGGAAATGTGATCGAGGGAGGCAATCGCCCGCGCTACATGGGGTGGTTGGTAATAGGTGGTGGAACGCGTCAGCCCCAGGCCGATATGCCTGGTGTGACCGGCCAGCAGGCTAAGAATCGGCAACGGGTCCAGCCGCGCAGCATCCTGGGCACCCAGCTCAAAAGAGCGCGCACGTGATTGCCCGGCCTGGTCGCCAACCGCCAGGCGATCGGCAAAAAACAACAGGTCAAAGCAGCCGTCTTCGAGGGTTTTGGCAATTTCGATGTAGTAGTCGGGGTCGAGAAAGTGGCTATGGGTCTGCGGGTGACGCCACACCGCGTGACTATGTACCACGGGGCCCGAAAGCATGAACCCCGCCAATGCCATTTGCTTGGCCATAAGGTTTTCCTCGGTGATCAGAGTGCGCGGTCAAACATGGGAGTGACGTCGTAGGGCTTTTTCAGCAGCTTGGCGTCGTAGAGAAAATCAGAGGTGGCCTGGGCTTCGCTGACGATGGTGGGCGAGATGGGCAATACGGTAATGGCATCACGCTTGAACCAGGCCTTGGCGATTTCCGGGGAAGACTGGTTGGCCTTGGACCAGGCAGCCGCGTATTCGTCGACATGGCTCTGGCTCCATACCCGGGCTCGGGTCAGACGCTCAACAAAATCCTTGATGATCTCGCCCTTTTGCGCCAGCACCGGCTCATACGCAACTACATAGGTCGGTGCGCTCATCAGCCCCTTGGCATTGCGGATCAGTGTGCTGCCCTCTTTCTCCTGCAAAGAAACATAGGGTTCCCAGGTACCAAAGGCGTCAATGTCACCCTGGCTCAAGGCCATGCTCGCTTCAGCGGGCAACAGGAACTTGTAATTCACGCTGTCACGCGGGACTCCGGCTTCATCCAGCGCCTTGAACATCATCTGCTGGCTCCACGAGCCGTTCCAGATCGCGACGGTTTTGCCTTTGAGGTCCGCCACCGACTTAATACCCGGGCGGGCCACGATGCCTACGCCGTTGAGGCTGGTCTGGGTACTGGCCACCACTTTGACCGGGGCTCCGTTGGCCGCCAGGCTGATCACCGGGGTGTCGCCCACCACGCCAATATCCAGCGCGCCGCTGGCGACTGCCGAAGCCACGGGAGAGCCGGTATTGAAGCGTTTGAAGTCGATGGTGTAAGGCAAGTCTTTGAGCTCACCCGAGAGCTCCAGAACAATGCGATTGGAGAAGAACTGATCCCCCACGACCAGGGTCTGCGGTGCAGCGGCATAAGTGGGTGCGCCCTGCAGCGCCAGCGAGGCCAGACCCAACAGGGTTAGCAGTTTTCGACGTGTTGTCATTAAAGATTCCTACAGAGTTAACGGATAACTCAACCATCTGTAGGCATGCAGTCTGGCATTGAGAAAAGAGGCTTTATGGATCGCCAAGCGTGGCGTTTTTAGAAGCTAGCGCAATAAAGACATAAGCATCTAATACTTTTAAGGCATATACATAGAACCCTGTCCGGGTATTTGGTTAGCTGTTTTTGGTATTAAGCATTTAACCCATCCAGGATTAAGGTGACCTCACCAGACCACTGGGCCTAATCGCATTTACTTCACTCATTCCAGCGCCAGCGCGCCTTTGAGCGCAGGCCCGGCAAGGTCAGATTGCATGCCTAATCCTGAATTGAACCTATGGGGCACCGCCCCGACCGATCGTTACGAACAATTGGCAGCCCCCTTTCGCCCGCTGTTTGAACACATCAGTGCGCAAGCCGCAGAGGCTGACGGGTCACGCAGCAGCCTTGCCACTGTGATCCAGCAATTGAATGCACTGGGCTTGCCGCGCTGGCGCTTGCCCGCCACTTATGGCGGGCAGGACGCCACGCTGGTTGAGCTGCTCACCCTGTTGACCGAACTGTCTGCAGCAGACTCGAACATCACCCAGGCCCTGCGCGGGCATTTTGGTTTTTGCGAGGAAGTGCTGGTTTCAAAGAGTCCCGAGTGGCAGGCAAAGTGGCTCGACACACTCAGCCAAGGCGCGCTGCTCTCGCCAGGCAGTACCGAAGTGGGCACACAGACCCGTGGCGAGTTTGAAACACGCATCCATCGCTCTGACGACGGCTCGCTGCGTATCAGCGGGAAAAAGTTCTACACCACCGGGGCGCTTTACAGCGACCTGATCAACACGATCGGCACCGGAGACGACGGGACGCTGTACAGCGTAGTGGTCAACCTTAAAGCGCCCGGAGTACAGGTCATTGACGACTGGAACGGTTTTGGCCAACGCCTGACGGCCAGCGGCACCTGCATCTTTGATAACGTGCGACTGGATGATGAACCGCGCCCCACTGACCAGCGTTTTGCCTATGGGCAATCGTTCTTTCAGATTTATCACCTGAGCACACTCGCGGGCATCGCCCGCCGCGCAACCTTGAGTGGCGCCGACGAGCTGAGCAAACGATCCCGAACCTTTTCCACCGGCAATGCCGATGTCGCCGCGCAAGATGTGCAACTGCTGCAAGTGATCGGCGAAGTGGCAAGCCAGGCCTACGCGGCACATGCCATTACACGGCAGGCTGCGCAGCGTCTGGAACAAACCGCGCAGTACACGATAGCCAGTGACCAGCCGCTGGCCCACGACGACCCGCAGGTCGCACTGGCCGAGCTTGAAGTGTGCCTGGCAGTCAATCCCGTGGTGGATGCCACGCTCGCAGCCACCACAGCGCTGTTCGATGCCCTGGGTGCCAGCGCTACCGCCAGCAACAAGGCGCTGGATCGCCTCTGGCGCAACGCACGCACCCTGGCCAACCACAACCCCCGCGTGTACAAGTCGCGCATTGTGGGTAACTATCTGGTCAACGGCCTGGTGCCGCCCTCGCAGTGGCGGGTGGGTGTAGCCAAGGGCTGATTACCCGGCTACCCGCTCAGCCTGCCCTACAGACAGGCTGAGCGGGTAGCCGGTGAAGGTTCAACTGGAAAGATCAAGCATTGGCAATGCTTGCCAGCGCCGCCTTGAGCTCCCTTCCTCCTTTCGCCACAACGATCTGATCATTGCCGGCTACCTGGAACTCCTTGGGGGTCGAGTACACGCAGGTCACAGTGATCGCTGCACTACGCCCATTGGTGAAAACCACTTGCACATCTTCGTAGTTGGCGATGGCACTCTGAACCGAAAATGTCTCCGTGATGATGCTCGGCAGCGTCATGAGCAGGGACGAAACATCACGGGCCATTTCGTTCAGGAATTTGGCTTCCTGGTGCTCCTGATGTCGTTTCGCCTCTGGGGTTACCCCCCTCGAACCACAGGTACAACTGTAAGAAGCAAACATGCCGCTGGTATGGTCACAATACATTTTGTCACACCAGCAATTCGTAACCGTGCCGAACGCACTGGCCTCATTCCCGCAGTCCGGGCAAGTAATCGTACTCATCTGTGCTCCCTGGTTTCTGGTTGGGCCGCGACAAAGTTGCCGGACCTTCACCTTTAGTTACATCGCAACAACACCTGAAGCTCTTTCGAACTCGGTGAATTCAAGGAACATAGTGTGCAAGCCATAAATGCGCGCTGTATTGACAGTTAATTCCCACATTAACGTAGGACGTTGCCCTATCGAATTTTCCCTGCGATGAAGGATGAGTTCCGACGGGTAAGATGGAGCTGCGTGGCAAGTTGTTTAGAGCACTCTTAGCGTACGACTTTTCTCCAATTCTGCTGGCTCGCGACCAGTACAGCGACCAGCGTAACTAGTGGCAAACGGCCCCTACTGGTGCCAGTAAAAAACAAGAGTCACACTCCCCTCCCCACGCCCCAGGCGCACTATCTTCGACAGGGAAACGTCACTTCTTATGATCTCCATCTACCAGCTCAAACCGCGCTTCCAGGATCTGCTACGGCCTTTGGTCCAACGTCTTTATGACAACGGCACCACCGCTAACCAGATCACAGTGTTAGCCGGCGTTATCTCCCTGTTGGTGGGTCTGTTGATTGCCGGTTTTGCCCACCACCTGTGGATGTTTGCGCTGATCCCGTTGTGGATGATCGTACGCATGGCCCTCAACGCTATCGACGGTATGTTGGCCCGCGAATTCGGTCAGCAATCCAGGCTCGGCGCCTATCTCAATGAACTGTGCGATGTAATCGCTGACAGTGCCCTGATCCTGCCCTTCGCGCTCATCCCCGACGCAAGCCTGGTCCCGGTGCTGCTGGTGACGCTATTGGCGGTATTCAGCGAATATGCTGGCGTGCTCGGGCCAATGGTCGGGGCCTCACGCCGTTACGACGGCCCCATGGGCAAAAGTGATCGAGCCTTCGCCCTGGGCGTGCTGGCCACCGGGGTTGCCTTGGACTGGCTCAGTGCAGCGTGGGTCGATGGGGTGATGTGGCTGCTCGTTGCATTGTTGGCCTGCACCTTGGTCAACCGGGTGCGTCAGGGCCTTAAAGAACAACAAAATATTTCACCTTCTGCATAAGGATATGGCCATGCGTGACCCGCGAGAGCAGACCTTCAGTACTCACGACGACGTCGAGTTGTTCTACCGTCACTGGCCTGCCGCCACAGCCGTGACCGGCGAGCGCAAAGCCATTCTGTTGTTCCATCGAGGCCACGAACACTCGGGACGTATTGCCCATCTGGTCGATGAGCTGGATCTGCCTGATTTCGAGTTTTTTGCTTGGGACGCTCGCGGCCATGGCCAATCCCCCGGCGAGCGTGGTGACAGCCCCAGCTTCGCCACCAGCGTCCGGGATGTACAGACCTTCTGCGACCACATCGCCATAGCACACGGCATCCAGACACAGAACATCGCCGTCATCGCACAAAGTGTCGGCGCAGTGATTGCCGCCACCTGGGTTCACGATTACGCGCCGCGCATCCGCGCTTTGGTACTCGCTTCACCGGCGTTCAAGGTCAAGCTCTACGTACCTTTCGCCCGTACGGGTCTGGCACTGATGCGCACGTTTCGCGGCAACTTTTTCGTCAACAGTTACGTCAAGGCAAAATTCCTCAGCCACGACCCCGAGCGCGTGGCCTCCTACGACACCGACCCGCTGATCACCAAGGCTATTTCGGTGAATGTGTTGCTCGGTTTGTACGAGGCCGCAGACCGGGTAGTGGCCGACGCCAATGCGATCCAGGTACCGACGCAACTTCTGATTTCCGGCTCCGATTTTGTGGTCCATCGCAAACCCCAAGAGCAATTCTTCGAGCGCTTGGGCAGCCTGAAAAAAGAGAAACACATCCTCCCGGGTTTCTTCCACGACACCCTTGGCGAGGGTGATCGTGCCGCGGCAGTGACCAGCGCAAAACGCTTCATCCTGCAAAACTTTGAATACCCGCTGGACCGCGCCAACCTGCTGGATGCCGACAAGATCGGCATGACCTGTGCCGAGTCCGAAGCTCTCGCCGCCCCTCTGCCACGTAACTCGCTGCGTGACCTGTACTGGCGTATGACTCGCGCCAGCATGCGCCTGGGCAGCCAACTGTCAGCAGGGGTGAAGTTGGGCTTCGACACCGGTTTCGACTCCGGTAGTACCCTCGATTACGTGTATCGCAATAAGCCCACAGGTAAAGGCAAGCTGGGTCGGATGATTGATGAGAACTACCTGAACTCCATCGGCTGGCGCGGTATTCGCCAACGCAAACTCAACGTCGAAGAACTGCTGCGCCTGGCCATGACCAAGCTGCGCGACGAAAGCCGCGAGGTGCGCATCGTCGACATCGCCGCTGGCCATGGCCGCTACATCCTGGAAGCTTTGCAAGGCGTCAGCCCTTTGCCGGAATCGATCCTGCTGCGCGACTACAGCGATATCAACGTGCGCGACGGTGGCAACCTGATCCGCGAAAAAGGTTTGGCAGACATCGCCCAATTCGTCAAAGGCGACGCCTTCGACCGCGCCGACCTTGCGGCGCTGACGCCCAAACCGACGTTGGCGGTCGTGTCCGGGCTGTATGAATTGTTTGCCGACAACAGCATGGTCGGCGACTCCCTCGCAGGTCTGGCCGACGCGGTCGAGCCGGGTGGTTACTTGGTCTACACCGGCCAGCCATGGCACCCGCAACTGGAATTAATTGCCCGTGCCCTTACCAGCCACCGCCAGGGTCAGGCATGGGTGATGCGTCGACGCAGCCAGGCAGAAATGGATCAACTGGTAGAAGCGGCGGGTTTCCGCAAGATCACCCAGAGGGTGGACGAATGGGGGATTTTTACCGTGTCCCTCGCGCAGCGTATTCAGTAATGCACGGCACGGCACGCGAGCCGGGCTTACTCAAGTCCGCCATACTCTGGCTTCTAGTGCTGGCGCCGCTATTTTTCGCCAGCTATGGCTTTGCCACCTGGGTCACAACCCAGCGCAGTGATGTCGGCACCTTTGTGTTCGACTGGGAAACCGCAATGCCCTTTTGGGCGTGGACCATCGTGCCCTACTGGTCGATTGACCTGCTTTACGGTTTCTCCCTGCTGTTGCCCAACAGTCGCCATGAACTCAAACGCCATGGCTTGCGCCTGCTCAGTGCGCAGTTGATTGCGGTCAGTTGCTTCCTGCTGTGGCCCCTGCGCTTTACCTTCGACCGGCCTGAGCTGGACGGGGTGTTCGGCTGGTTGTTTGCAGTGCTGGCGGGGTTCGACAAGCCGTTCAACCAGGCGCCGTCGCTGCACATCGCCCTGCTGGTAATTCTGTGGGTGATGTACCAGCGTCACACCCAAGGCCTATGGCGCTGGCTGGTCCACGGCTGGTTCGCGCTGATCGGGATTTCGGTGCTGACCACTTATCAACATCACTTTATCGACTTGCCCACAGGCGCCCTAGCCGGTTGGCTGTGCGTGTGGTTGTGGCCGCTGGACCGGCCCAGCCCGCTAAGCCACCCGCGCCTGGCCACAGATCGCAAACGCTGGCGGCTGGCCCTGCGTTATGGCGCAGGGGCATTGGCCTTGGCTCTCGTGGCCTTCAACCTGGGCGGCGCGTGGCTGTGGCTGATCTGGCCAACGGTGTCGTTGCTACTCGTGGCACTCAATTACGCGGTGCTGGGTGCCGACGGCTTTCAGAAGCGCACAGACGGGCGCCTCAGCCCCGCCGCCCGCTGGCTGTTTGCGCCCTATACGGCGGCGGCGTGGATGAATTCGCGGCTGTGGACAAAAAACCACCCCCAGCCCGATCAGGTTGTAGATAACGTTTGGCTCGGGCGCTTGCCCAGTGGCGAGCAATTGACACCGTTCAAAGCAGTGGTGGATCTGTGTGCCGAGTTGCCCCTTGACCCACAAGGTCGCGCCTACCAAAGCCTACCAGTGCTCGACCTCATCGCTCCGACTGCCGAACAATGCCGTATCGCCGCCCAAGCCATCGAACACTTGCGCCAGCAAGGGCCGTTGCTGGTCTGCTGCGCCTTGGGCTATTCGCGTAGCGCCACCGCCGTTGCCGCATGGCTGCTACAGACGGGGCGCGCTGCCCATGTCGACGAGGCCGTGGCGCTGATTCAAACCGCCCGCCCACACGTGGTGCTGCACCCCGCCCATCGTCATGCACTGGAGAGCGCCTATGCCGGTTGATATGGAGCTGCATGTAACCGCCAGCCTGTTGCGTCAGGGTCGCTCCCTGGATCAGCTATCCACAGGGTTGACCTTATTGGGCGTGTTGTTTGGCCTGGCGCAGCTGCTGATGACCAGCATCATCCCGCTGTGCCTGATTCTCAGCACTGGGCTGATCATCCTGGGCTTACTGCAAAAATACTGGGCATTGCGGGTGGCCTTCGACGCCGATCTGTTTGCCTTGGTCGCCCGTAACGCCGAGCCCCTGCCCGAACGCACCCGGTCGCTTGACCTTGCCCTGCAAAACCTCGGACTGCAATCGGCCACGCGTGCGGGCCGACCGTGGGCCGAGCGTCAGCGCGGGGCACTGAAATTGCTGCGCAAACAAGCCATCCTGCTGGCCGCGCAGGTGCTGCTGACGCTGGCGGCGCTTCTCGCCAGCCCCTGGCTACCTTTCGCTGGATAAGGAATCCTGTATGTTCGAACCCGTAGTAGCCACCCTCATCACCTCCATGGCCCGTACTGTCACAGGCGCCCGCAGCCTGTGGATGGGCTGCGCGCCGGTGCCGGTGCAGCGCATTTATTTCGCTAACCACAGCAGCCATGGCGACTTCGTGCTGCTGTGGGCATCCCTGCCGCCCAACCTGCGTAAGCTCACACGCCCGGTGGCAGGCAGTGATTACTGGAACACAAGCTCGGTGCGCCGGTACATCATCAACCGGGTGTTTAACGGCGTGTTGATCGACCGCGAGCGCAAAGACCCTGCAGATAACCCCTTGCAGCCCATGCTAGATGCCTTGGGCCAAGGTGACTCCCTGATCCTGTTCCCGGAAGGCACACGCAATCTTGAAGACGGCTTGCTGCCATTCAAAAGCGGCCTGTATCACTTGGCAAAAAGCTACCCGCAGGTCGAGGTGATTCCTGTGTGGATCGCCAACCTCAACCGCGTCATGCCCAAAGGCCGAGTGTTGCCGCTACCGTTGCTGTGTACCACCAGTTTCGGTGCGCCGTTGCAGGTAGCCGAAGACGAAAGCAAAGAGCAGTTCCTTTCTCGCAGCCGCGACGCGTTGCTGTCCCTCGCCCCGGAGCATTCCTGAGATGGATAAACAAACCCTGATGCTGTTCGGCGGCATTGGCATGATTCTGGTGCTGGCATCGCTGATTGGCCTGATTCTCAAGCTGCGCACCCGAGGCACTCCCAATGCGGTAATCGACAACCTCAATGCCCGAATCAACGCCTGGTGGGTGATGGTGGTAGTGATCGGTATTGCCTTCTGGCTCGGTACCGGCGCGGTGATCCTGCTGTTTTATGCAGTGTCTTTCTATGCGTTGCGGGAGTTCTTGACCCTCACTCCGACCCGACGCAGTGACTACCCGGCACTGGTGGCTGCGTTTTACCTGGCATTGCCACTGCAATATTTGCTGATCTATTTCGATTGGTACGGGCTATTTTCGATTTTCATCCCGGTGTACGTGTTCCTGCTGCTGCCTATCCTTGCGTCCCTGGGTGGTGACAGCAACCACTTCCTCGAACGGGCGTCGAAGGTCCAGTGGGGGTTGATGATCGCGGTGTTCTGCGTATCGTTCGTGCCAGCACTGCTTACCCTGGACATCGTCGGCTATGAAGGCCGTAACCTGCTGCTCATCGCCTACCTGGTGATCGTGGTGCAACTGTCGGACGTATTGCAGTACGTGTGCGGCAAGTTGTTTGGCAAACATAAAATCGCCCCCAACCTGTCACCCTCGAAAACCGTCGAAGGCTTTGTGGGCGGAGTTCTGTTGTCGTCGCTGATCGGTGCAGCGCTGTGGTGGACCACACCGTTCAACCCCTGGCAGTCATTTTTGATCGCGCTGCTGATCAACCTGCTGGGTTTTGCCGGCGGGATTGTGATGTCGGCAATCAAGCGCGACCGGGGCGTGAAGGATTGGGGCCACATGATCGAAGGCCACGGCGGAATGCTCGACCGGCTGGATTCAGTCTGTTTTGCGGCGCCGATTTTCTTTCATCTCGTGCGTTATTGGTGGACCTGAGCCCAAACGGGAGAGAGTTTGCTCGCGAAAAACCCGAAGATGGTCGTATGGGATTCGAACCTGCGACCAATTGGCTAACACGAAACCCGCCACAACTGATCCAGCCTCGTCGTAAAGCTTTGACTCATCATCTCCCGACGCATGCTCCAATCCGGCTTGCTCGGCACACTGGCGGCACGTAACGTCCCCCTGCCCCAACGCCCGTTGATCTGATCCAGAACCGCCATCACCCTGGATGCTTCTGCGGGCTGATTCATCGCAAACAGATCATCGGAAAACTCCCCGGGCTGGCGAAGATCCAGCAGCAGCACCTCGGCCTTGCTGTACTTGAAGCCGGGCTGAAAAACATGCTCCAACGCATCAACGGCCGCCTTGGTCAGCAACCGCACATCATCCGTCGGATATGGCAGGGTCACGACGACGCCTTTCGCGTATTTCGCTTCGTCCGGGTTAAACATGCCTGTGCGGATGCTGACCCGGACTTTCTTGCAGTAGGATTTTTGCGCTCGCAGTTTTTCCGAGGCACGCATCATGTACGTGGCAACGGCCTCTTTGATCGGTGCCAGTTCGGTCAGCCGTTTGCCAAACATTCGACTGCAACAGATCTCCTGCTTCGGAGGATCAGGCTCGTCCAACTCCAGGCATGACGTACCCGACAGCTCACGTGCCGTTTTCTCGATCACAACGCTGAACTTTTTACGAAGTGACCAGGGGTCAGCCTTGGCCAGGTCCATCGCAGTCTTGATACCCATGCTTTCAAGGTGAGCGGTCATACGGCGTCCTACCCCCCACACTTCAGACACGACCGTATTACGCAGCACCCAGTCGCGTTCAAGATCACCGCACAGATTCACCACACCACCGGTGCGTGTCTGGAGGCGCTTGGCCGTATGGTTGGCGAGCTTGGCCAGGGTTTTGGTGTGGCCAATACCAACACCCACGGGTATGCCGGTGCACTTGAGGATTCTGGCTCGCAACTGCCTGCCCAGGGCGCTGACGTCTGCGATACCGGTCAGGTCAGCAAACGACTCATCAATGCTGTAGACCTCCACTGCCGGCACTATGGATTCGATCAGGCTCATGACCCGCTCGCTCATGTCCCCGTACAGCGCATAGTTCGATGAGAACGCAACGATCCCCTCCTGCTGGAGGCGCTGCTTGATCTGGAAATATGGCTCACCCATTTTCACAAAGGGCTTGGCGTCGTAACTGCGAGCGATGACGCAGCCATCATTGTTGCTCAGCACCACAATGGGAACTTTCGCCAGGTCCGGTCGGAATACCCGCTCGCAACTGGCATAAAAGCTGTTGCAGTCAATCAGTGCAAAAACCGGCCTGGGCTTAGTGACCATGGCGGCGCACGCGGTGAGTAACCACCCCCCCGTTCGAGCAAGCGTCAGTAGCCGGTAACGGGAAAACTGCAGACATCTTGAGCGCGTGAAGGGGTAAACGGACGCCGCCTTCAGCCTGAAGACCCAAGAGTGCAAAGCTCATGACGCACGCCTTTAATTAACTGTATGAATATACAGTTAACGCTGTAGGACGTGTCTGGTCAATATTTCTGTCAGGGTTTTCTGACGGGAGGAGCCCGGGGTTTGTCGCAGGTGAGCACTCTCAATCTTCGTCACAGATAAGTGCCGAGGATATCCAGGCCCGAGTTGACGCTCATGTCACCGGCCGGGTGACAGCGTCTACAGGGGCCAGTAAATCAAGCAACGGCTCACCGCAATCGATGGTGGCCGATTAATCTTCTGCGCCACGAAACGTGACAGCGCGGTTGGTAAAAATCGTCTGCAAACTGGCTGGCTCATTACCTAAATCTGTCTTTCGCCTTATCTCTTCAAGCCCTAACTCAATACGGTAATCACAGAGGTGATCGAACAGCTTGTCTTGTGAGACCGTGATGGCCTCGCCTCCACTCTTGGAGCACAAGATATGCAGTACGGCGGCGAACGGGAGAGACAGCGCCTCCTCGACATCGCGCTCAAAATACGCCTCCAACTGCGCAGCCAACAGCCCCAGCCACTTGTCATTCAGATTGCAGGGCAAAGTGGACTCAAATCCTTTGCGAAGCACCTCGTCACGAAACGAAACCATCAAATCCTTAGCCATGACATAACCCTCAGTAGTGAGGCTGCTATTAAACTACTGTCAAAAGACCATGGCTCTGGCTGCGATCGCGGGAAATTTCCTAATTTCAGGTGAATCAATTCCTACTTCGCTTTCCCTACCTAGTTTGCATTGATGTGCCGTCGAGAGAGGATGAAATGCCACGATTGGGGATGATATTTGCGAGCTTGGCTGGCTAACACCCGCTCACCGAATGTCAAAAGTACGAGACGGCCTGGGCAACCTATTGAGCAAGAAAAGCCAGGACTAACGCCTCGCCAAATCGCAGGCACAAAAAAGCCGGTTAATCCTGAGGATTAGACCGGCTGTTTTGGTGTTGCATATGGTGGGTCGTGTGGGATTCGAACCTACGACCAATTGGTTAAAAGCCAACTGCTCTACCAACTGAGCTAACGACCCGCTTCGTTGTGGGACGTATAATACTGATTTCTAACGAGAATTCAACACCTTGTTCGAAATAAATTCGAAATAATTCAAAAATAGCGGGTTGGGTCAATAATTCCGGCTGCTGCGAAGCCTTCCGCACGCAGGCGGCAGCTATCACACTTGCCACAAGCTTGGCCTTGGGCGTCCGCCTGGTAGCAAGAAACTGTCAACGCGTAGTCCACACCCAGCTTTGTACCCGCTTGTACGATTTGAGCCTTGCTCATGTTTTGCAAAGGCGCCTGGATTCGAAAACCCTGCCCCTCTACACCGGCCTTTGTTGCCAGGTTTGCCATGACTTCAAATGCTTCAACAAACTCCGGGCGGCAATCCGGGTAGCCGGAGTAATCCACAGCATTGACGCCGATAAAGATATCTCGCGCCTGAAGCACTTCAGCCCAACCCAACGCCAAAGAAAGGAACACTGTGTTGCGTGCGGGTACGTAGGTAACCGGAATGCCTTCACTTGGAGCTTCTGGCACGTCAATCGAAGTGTCGGTCAGTGCCGAGCCGCCAATGCCGTCCAGGTTCAGGCCAATGACTTTATGCTCAACCGCCCCCAGATCCCGCGCAACACGCGCTGCGGCATCGAGTTCGGCACGGTGACGCTGGCCGTAATCAAAGCTCATGGTGTAGCAGCTATAGCCTTCAGCACGAGCCATGGCCACGACCGTTGCTGAGTCGAGGCCGCCAGACAGCAAGATCACGGCTCTTTTTTCGGTGACAACAGTTTGTTCGGTCATTTCAGCGCCCCGGCTCGTCATTCCACAGATATTTGTGCAGCTGCATTTGCAAACGTACAGGCAGGTTATCCGCCACGATCCAGTCAGCCAGATCACGGGCCGGCAAGTCATGGTGACTCGGCGAAAACAGCACTTCGCCCGCCCGTCGATCCAGACCATACTCAATCAGCTTGGATACCGCCCAGTCGTAGTCTTCCCGCGAACAGATCACGAACTTGACCTGATCATTAGGCGTCAACAAAGCGATGTTTTCGTAGAGGTTGCGATGGGACTCTTTGGAGCCCGGCGTTTTCAAGTCAAGAACGCGGCTAACGCGCGGGTCGACTGCCGAGATGTCCAGCGCACCGCTGGTCTCGATCGAGACTTCGTAGCCAGCATCACAGAGTTGCTTGAGCAGAGGAATGGCATTGGGCTGAGCCAGCGGCTCGCCACCTGTCACACATACGTAACGCGGACGAAAGTCGGCAACTTGCTGGAGGATGTCGTCCAGAGGGCGCACAGTCCCGCCACTGAAGGCGTAAGCGCTGTCACAGTAACCGCAGCGCAAAGGGCAACCGGTCAGGCGTACAAAAACGGTGGGCAGGCCAGCCGTTCGCGTTTCACCCTGCAACGAGTAAAAAACTTCGGTAATTCTCAATGTGTCTTGCATATTCGCCACGGGCGTAACAGCTAAACAGGCTGTCCGCCTCCGTCAGGCACTCCAAAGAATCTGCTCACGCAGGATTAAGAGGAGCGTATTTCATAAAAGGGCGTGGATTCTAACGAAAAAACCCGCGATAGGCGCGGGTTTCTCGATTTAAGCCGGTTAATGCTTACATGCGCTGCAAATCGCGCTGAGCCAGCTGAGCAGCCGAAGTACCCGGATACTGGGCCACTACCTGCTGCAAGATGCCTTTAACCTTGTCTGTGTGACCCAGGCGGCGCTCTACATCAGCAAGCTTATAGAGTGAATCCGGTACTTTCGCATGCTTGGGATACAGCTGACTGACTTTGGCAAATGCCTGGCCAGCGGCCTGCAAATCGCCTTTGGCCAAGTTCACTTCACCCAGCCAGTATTGGGCATTGCCCGCATATTGGCTGTTTGGGTATTTGCGCAGAAAGGCCGTAAATGCCTGGCTGGCCTTGTCGAAATCCTTGGCTTTGATCAAGTCGAAAGCAGCATCGTAATAGAGCTTTTCTTTCGCAGGATCACCTGGTTCCGAACTGGCAGCAGCCTGAGTAGCAGGCGCTGCTGTATTACCGGCGGCGTTAGCACCACCGGCAGAAGAATTATCAGGAGTGGCAGCAGGAGCAATGCCAGCACCAATGCGCCGATCAAGTTCCTGGTATCGCTCCAGGCTTTCTTGTTTCATGCGCGAAACATCATTTTGCAGAACTTCAATCACACCTTGTTGGCGTGCAATCTGCTCCTGCATTTGTTGCAACTGGTTGAACAGCTCGCCCTGTGCCGAGACAGGGGCCGAAACCCCTCCCCCGGCATAGGCGCCGCTCGCACCATAACCCGGTGATGGATAACTCCCCCCGCTATTGTTATAGCCAGAGTTGTCATCGACCACAGGAACCGCAGCCCATGCCGCTAGCGGCATGAGGCTGAGAGTCAGAATAGTTACAGCACGGCGGCACGTTCGCATGACGAATTACTTACGCAGTTCGACGCGACGGTTTTGAGCCCACGACTGTTCGTCGTTGCCAGTAGCGATTGGACGCTCTTTACCGTAGGACACCAGCTCCAGCTGTGCTGGAGAAACGCCTTGCAGTACCAGGTAGCGTTGAACGGCTTTCGCACGACGCTCGCCCAGTGCCATGTTGTACTCACGAGTACCACGGGCGTCAGTGTTACCTTCCAGAACAACGCGAGCGCCGTTAGCTTTCAGGTCTTTAGCATGAACGTCCAGAGCGCGCATTGCTTCTGGTTTCAGGTCCGAAGAATCGTATTCGAAGTAGAAAACAGTGATAGCGCGCAGAGCAGCTTCTTCGCTCAGGGAACCATCAACAGCGCCAGTGTTTGCGCCGTAACCAGCGTTTGGATCAACAGCAGCGCCTTCACCGGCATTGTCGCCGCCTTTGGACGAGCAACCTACAGCTACAGCCATGGCCAGTGCCAGCGCAGCAAATTTACCAAACTTCAGCATTTCCATCGTAAAACTCCTAATGAACCCCAAGTGTTATGTGAAACGTACAGCACCACGTCAGTTCAGGTAAGGGGACCAGGAAGGTTCTCTGACTTCGCCTTGAGCGGTAGGAAGAGGGAGCCTTACGCGTCCATTGATAGACACGAGCATCAAGACTCCCCGGCCCTGCTGGCGGGTGGCGTAGATTACCATGGTGCCGTTGGGTGCAACAGTAGCAGACTCATCAAGGTTGGTATCTGTGAGGATTTTCACGCTTCCACGCTGCAAATCTTGCGCCGCAACACGGAAATTGGTGAAACCGTCCTGACGATGGATCATTACCAGGGTCTTTTCGTCAGCCGAAAGCTTGGGACTGGCGTTGTAGTTCCCGATAAACGTCACGCGCTCTGCGTTACCGCTGCCTACATTGGTTTTGTAAATCTGCGGTTTGCCGCCACGGTCAGAGGTGAAGTAGATGGTAGAACCATCTTTACCCCAGAACGGTTCAGTATCGATTGCCGGGTTGTTGGTGACGCGAGTCAACCCACGGGAAGCCAGATCCATCACGTAGATCTCGGCATTGCCGTCTTTGGACAATACGAACGCCAGCTTGGAGCCATCCGGCGACCATGCAGGCGCACCGTTCAAACCTTCAAAGTTGGTGATTTGCTCGCGGCGACCGGTATCAATGTTCTGCACAAAGATACGAGGACGTTTCTGCTCGAACGATACATAAGCGATGCGCTTGCCATCCGGTGCAAAACGCGGCGACAGGATCGGCTCGCGCGACTGCAGCAAAGTAACGGCACGGGCGCCATCGTAGTCCGAGCGCTGCAAGGTATAACGGGTGTTGGTTGCACTTGCACGTTCTGCTGTTACATAAAGCAGGCGAGTTGAGAATGCACCTTTGATGCCCGTCAGCTTTTCAAACGACTGATCAGAGATGTAATGCGCCATGTCACGCAATTGCTCAGCCGTTCCCGACACACTGCCAGTCAATACTGGCTGCTCGGTGGCAACGTTGAACAAAGCATATTGCACCTGCAGGCGACCGCCCGCTGGCACGATATTACCGACCATTACGTATTGGGCACCCAGGGCTTTCCAGTCGCGAAAAATGACTTCGCTGGCCTGAGTCGGCAAGCCGATCATGTTCTGCTTTGGAATCGGCGCGTAATAACCCGAGTTACGCAGGTCATTGCCGATGATTTCAGCCATGTCATCCGGCAATACGGTGCCGCCCTGCCAGCCAAAAGGCACTACGGCAATAGGCGTCGCCCGGTCGCTACCGCTGGTGACCAGAATGTTCTTTTCATCTGCTACAGCCATCCCTGCCAAGCAGCAGACGACGACCAGCAGTCCTCGAAAAAGTTTAATCACAAGGCTAGATCCTCAGGTGTGAATGTCATCTTGAATGATCGATAAGGATTAAAATCGCTGGGTTTCATACCCTGCATTTCCGTTAAACGGCCAATGTTCTTGACCGCTGCCACAGCCGAGCTATCGAACGGCCCGTCACCACTGGATTTGGCAACCGTCACAGACGTCACCGTGCCATCTGGCAACATGCCAATTTGCAGCACCACTGTCATGTTCTTGCGCGCCGACGGCGGACGAGCCCACCCTTCTGCTGCACGAGCACGAATCAGGTCATCGAAACTGCCGGCGACCTCATCACCTTGCTCATCTGCCAGAGCTTGCTGGCGTTGCGGCGTGTCGGAAAGCAAATCAGCCAAGGCTTGCGCCTTTTTCTCTTCGGTCGATTTACGTGCTGCTTCTACGGCCTTTTTCTTGGCTGCATCGGCAGCGGCCTTTTTCTTCGCATCTTCGGCGGTTTTCTTCTTCGCCTCGTCTGCTACGGCCTTTTTCTTGGCGTCTTCAGCTGCTTTTTTCTTCGCATCTTCAGCCGCTTTTTTCTTGGCGTCTTCAGCGGCCTTTTTCTTGGCCTCTTCTTCCGCGGCCTTCTTGGCCTCTTCCTCGGATTTTTTCTTGGCTATGTCAGCCAGTTTTTTCTCTTCGGCTTTCTTAGCTTCCGTAGCCTTTTTAGCATCGTCGGCTTTCTTGGCTTCATCAGCCTTCTTGGCCTCGTCTGCCTTTTTAGCTTCGCTCGCCTTGGCTTCGTCAGCTTTCTTGGCTTCTGCAGCTTTTTCGGCAGCCTCTTCTTTCTTTTGTTCCGCGGCTTTTACAGCTTCCTGCTCAACCTTCTTCTGTTCCATCTGCTCGACTTCGGTCTGACGCGCGGCGGATTTCTTCGCCTCACCCGCAATCTTTTGATTGGTCTGAGTGGTCGCCTGACTTTTTGACTTCAGTTGATACAAGGTTGCCTGAACAATCGGTTTTGAAGGCGGCAGATCCGGGGTCATGGCAAAACTGACAAACAGCATGCCAAAAATCAGAACGTGCAGCCCTATCGCCCAGACTGTAGGCCAAAAATAATTTTCAGAGGCGGACGGCTCCCGCTGTTCGCGCATCAGGGAGCCTCGGTTATCAAGCCAACGTTACCGACCCCGGCCTTCTGAAGGCCACCCATAGCACCCATTACCGCGCCGTAATCAACGGTTTTGTCACCGCGAATGAAGACCTGGGTGTGTTTGCCACCTTCATTGCCTGCGCGAATGATCTTAGTCACAGCGTCAGTCATCTGAGGCAAGGTCATTGCCTTGTCCATCTGCTTATCGGTATCAACTTCACTGCCAAGATTCCAGAAATAGGTCTTGTCAGCCTTGATCGAAATAGTCAGAACCTGAGTGTTGTTGTCTTGCGGCAAAGCCTCGCTGGAGACCTTGGGCAAATCAACCTTCACACCCTGATTGAGCATCGGAGCGGTCACCATGAAGATAACCAGCAGTACCAGCATCACGTCGATGTAAGGCACCACGTTCATCTCGGCAACCGGCTTGCGCTTCTTGCGAGCTCGAGCGATTAAAGCCATTGGAAATTACCTGCTTATTCTTCGCTGGTGTGCACTTTGCGGTGCAGGATCGCCTGGAATTCGTCGGCGAAGGTGTAGTAGCGGCTGATCAGGGTTTCACTGCGAGCTGCAAAACGGTTGTAAGCGATAACCGCCGGGATAGCAGCGAACAAGCCGATGGCCGTTGCAATCAGTGCTTCAGCAATACCTGGCGCTACGGTCGCCAGTGTTGCTTGCTGGGCAGTTGCCAGGCCACGGAAGGAGTTCATGATGCCCCATACGGTACCGAACAGACCGATATACGGGCTCACGGAACCTACAGTGGCCAGGAACGGCAAGCTCTGCTCAAGCTTTTCTTCTTCGCGGGAGATGGCGACTCGCATGGCACGTGCAACACCTTCCATCACCGCTTCAGGATCAACGCCCGGCTGCTGACGCAGACGCGAGAACTCTTTGAAACCGGCACGGAAGATTTGTTCAACGCCAGAGTCCGGATCAGGATTGCTGCCTGCCTGACGATACAGCTTCGACAGGTCGATACCCGACCAGAAACGCTCTTCAAAGCTTTCCAGGGCACGTCGACCGGCGCGCAGCATGGTGCTGCGCTGAAAAATCATGACCCACGAGGTAACCGATGCGGCCAGCAGGGTCAACATTACCAACTGCACAACAATGCTGGCATTGCTAACCAAGCTCCACATGGAGGAATGGTCGACGACGTTAGCTTCCACGCTTTATCTCCTGCTCTAAATGTTTACCCGCGCCGCTCACGTCGGCAAAGGCCGTACGTAAAGCTTCGGGAATGGCCCGGGGTTTGAAACTATCGGCGCGCACACAGGCCACCAAAAATTGCCCTTCACAGAGCAACGTTGCATCTGCAGCCCGCCAGACCTGTTGCTTGAAACGCAGACTGGCACGGTTGAGCTCTGTTACTTGCGCACTTACCAACAGTTCGTCGTCCAGTCGCGCCGGTGCGTGGTAACGCGCCTCGCTGGAATGCACGACAAATAACAGGTTCTCACCCACAAGCTCGGACTGGGCAAAGCCCATCTCCCGTAGCCTTTCGGTTCGAGCCCGCTCCATAAATTTTAGATAATTTACGTAATACACGACGCCACCCGCATCGGTGTCCTCGTAATAAACGCGACAGCGATGTGCGAATGGCTCTAGCCTGTTTTGCGCGCGCATACTCTAGTGCTTACTCCTCAGGTTGCCAATCCGCCAGACGACTGTTTTTTACGCTTCTTGAGCTTTATGACCCAAGATTTTCAACGCCAGCCCTTGAGACAGCAAAAACCTTAAAAAAATCGGCCGCCAAGGGCTTATTAATCGTCCAGGGCATTCAAAAATTCGTCTACCACAGGCATGTCACCCAGACGGGACGGAATATTCAAACCGAAGTGCAGATACGCATGACGGGTCACAACGCGCCCACGCGGCGTGCGCATGATGTAGCCCTGCTGGATCAGATACGGCTCCAGCACATCTTCAATTGTATGACGCTCTTCGCTGATCGCAGCGGCCAGACTGTCTACACCTACCGGCCCACCATCGAACTTCTCGATCATGGTCAGCAGCAAACGCCGGTCTTGATGATCAAAACCATGCTCATCAACGTCCAACAGGTTCAACGCCAGGTCTGCCACCGGCTTGGTGATATGCCCCTTGGCCCGTACCTCGGCAAAATCTCGCACACGACGCAACAAACGGTTGGCAATCCGCGGTGTACCGCGAGCCCGACGGGCAATTTCGTAAGCCCCCTCAGGATCGAGTGGCAGACCAAAAATCCCCGCGGAGCGACTGACAATCGTCGCCAGGTCGTCAGTACTATAGAACTCCAGTCGCTGAACAATCCCGAAACGATCGCGCAAAGGGTTAGTCAGCATCCCTGCGCGGGTCGTCGCACCCACCAGGGTAAAAGGCGGCAGGTCTAGCTTGATGGAGCGCGCAGCTGGCCCTTCGCCAATCATGATATCGAGCTGAAAGTCTTCCATTGCCGGGTAGAGTACTTCCTCGACGATGGGTGACAGACGATGGATTTCATCGATAAACAGCACGTCATGGGGCTCAAGATTGGTCAGCAAGGCCGCCAAATCGCCCGGGCGCTCCAACACAGGACCTGACGTGCTTTTAATGGACACCCCCATTTCCTGGGCAATGATATTGGCCAGCGTGGTCTTGCCCAGTCCCGGTGGCCCGAAAATCAGCGTGTGGTCCAACGACTCCGAACGCCCGCGTGCAGCCTGGATAAACAGCTCCATTTGCTCACGTACGGTTGGCTGACCAATATAGTCGGCCAGGCTCAAAGGACGAATTGCCCGGTCCTGAACCTCTTCCCGGTCTCGTCCGCCTGAGGCCGTTATCAAACGATCAGCTTCAATCACTTAAATCATCCCCTTAAGGGCGCGACGAATCATATCTTCACTGCTCAACGTTTTATCCTTGATTGCCGAAACAGCCTTGCTCGCTTCCTGGGGCTTGTAACCCAGGGAAATCAAGGCACTGACCGCATCACTTTCAGCACTGGCCACCTGTATCGGGGCATCAGGCTGGTTGGGCACCAGGGCGAACATGCTTGGCACCTGCTCCCATGCCTTGAAGCGATCCTTCAATTCGACCAGCAATCGCTCGGCTGTCTTTTTCCCTACCCCCGGAACCTTGGTCAAGGCGGACGTATCCTGAGCCTGCACACAACGAACAAGCTCATCGACTTCAAGGCTGGACATTAAAGCCAGGGCCAGCTTTGGACCGACACCGTTGAGCCGGATCAGCTCACGAAAGAAATCGCGCTCGCGCTTGCCTATGAAACCATAGAGCAACTGGGCGTCTTCGCGAACTACCAGATGGGTATGCAGGGTCAGAGGCTCGCCGATGGACGGCAATCGATAGAGCGTGGTCATGGGCACTTCCAGCTCGTAACCCAGGCCATTTACATCAAGAATCAGGTGCGGCGGCTGTTTTTCAGCCAGAGTGCCGCGCAAGCGTCCAATCACGTTTCAGATCCTTTTCTCTGGCCAGATCAATGGCTGACAAGTAGAACGACAGGGCCGCATCATTACAGATGACACCCTGCCAGCAAGCAAAATCAGGTTACAAATCACGTCTCAGAGCCGCAAACGTCCACCACGGCTTCGCGCCGCACCCAAACCGTGGGGCAACAGACTCGAGCGAGTGTGGGCATGACACAAGGCAATTGCCAGCGCATCGGATGCATCCACTTGCGGCTTGGTGGTCAGCTTGAGCAGGTGCATGACCATCATCATCACTTGCTCCTTATTGGCACCACCAGTGCCAGCCACAGCCTGCTTGACCTGAGTTGCCGAATATTCGGCGATCTCCAGGCTTTCCTCGGCCCCGGCAACAATCGCCGCACCCCTGGCCTGACCCAGCTTGAGTGCCGAGTCGGCATTGCGCGCCATGAACACCTTTTCGATGCCCATAGTAACGGGGCCATACGTCTGAATAACTTCACGCACCCCACGATAGACAATCAGCAACCGCTCATGCAGCTCGCCGCTACCCGTACGAATGCACCCTGAAGCCACGTACACACAGCCGCGCCCAGTGTCTCGCACTACGCCATAACCGGTGATTCGCGAACCAGGATCGATACCAAGAATAAGAGTCATAACGCCTACAGCTTATGAAGTGACGCCTACCGGCCTATACCCGGACAGCTTAAAGGCAGAAGCCGGAGGTGCCCAGCGCCGCTATCGTCGCGACGGAGCACCTCCGGCCTCTTGATTGACGCAGCCAGTGTGTCAGGCAAGCTGTTCCAGGACAGCGTCAGGGATCTCGGCATTGGAATACACGTTCTGCACATCATCCAGATCTTCAAGCATGTCGATCAGCTTGAGCACCTTTTCAGCACCCTCCAGGTCCAGTTCGGCACTGGTGGTGGGTAGCATCACGATTTCTGCGTCAGTCGGAGCAAAGCCTGCGGCTTCCAGAGCGTTGCGAACCGCGTAAAAGCTTGAGAACGAAGTGAACACGTCAATGGAGCCATCTTCGTTGGTGACCACGTCGTCGGCATCAGCCTCCATCGCCGCTTCCATCAGCGCATCTTCATCAACGCCAGCCACATAGGAAATCTGCCCCTTGCGCTCAAACAGGTACGCAACCGAACCGTCAGTGCCCAGGTTTCCGCCGCATTTGCTGAACGCATGCCTTACAGCTGCAGCGGTGCGATTGCGGTTGTCGGTCATGCACTCGACCATCACTGCAACGCCGCCAGGCCCGTAGCCTTCGTAGCTCAGCTCGACCATATCGTCGGTATCAGCTGCGCCAGCACCACGGGCAACCGCACGATCAATGATGTCGCGGCTCATGTTCGCACCAAGTGCCTTGTCCAGCGCCAGACGCAGGCGCGGGTTGGAGCCCGGATCACCGCCACCCTGACGGGCAGCAACGGTCAGCTCACGTATCCACTTGGTGAAAATCTTGCCTTTTTTGGCATCCTGACGCTCTTTGCGGTGCTTGATATTCGCCCACTTAGAATGACCTGCCATAACGCACTCCGAATCCTTTATGAAACATTGCCCGGTCTTGGCCCGGCAATAAAAATTCTCGACCCAAATGACAAAGGCGCATCCGGAGATGCGCCTTTGAGGGCCAGCTTTACTCAGCCTTTGGCTGTTCGCGCAAACGAATATGCAGCTCGCTCAACGCCTTGTTATCAACGACGCCAGGAGCCTGAGTCATGACACAGGCGGCACTCTGGGTTTTCGGGAAGGCAATCACTTCACGAATCGACTGAGCACCGGTCATCAGCATCACCAGACGGTCCAGGCCGAAGGCCAAACCACCGTGGGGCGGCGCGCCGTATTTCAGAGCATCGAGCAGGAAGCCAAATTTCTCTTCCTGTTCTGCTTCATTGATACCCAACAGGCGGAAGACCGCTTGTTGCATTTCCTTGCGGTGGATACGGATCGAACCACCACCCAACTCAGTACCGTTCAACACCATGTCATAGGCACGGGACAACGCGGTAGCCGGGTTGGCCTCGAGCTCTTCAGGCGAGCACTTAGGCGCCGTGAACGGGTGATGCAAGGCGCTGAAGCTGCCGTCCGTGTTCTCTTCGAACATAGGGAAGTCAACAACCCACATCGGTGCCCACTCGCACGTCAGCAGGTTCAGATCGTTACCGACCTTGATACGCAGCGCACCCAGGGCTTCGCTAACGATCTTGGCCTTGTCGGCACCGAAGAACACGATGTCGCCATCAACGGCGCCAACGCGATCCAGGATCACATTGAGGTTGGCTTCAGGGATGTTCTTGACGATCGGCGACTGCAGACCCTCAACACCCTTGGCACGCTCGTTGACCTTGATGTAAGCCAGGCCACGGGCACCGTAGATGCCAACAAACTTGGTGTATTCGTCGATCTTGCTACGCGGCATGCTCGCGCCGCCTGGAACGCGCAAGGCAGCAACGCGACTTTTCGGGTCATTGGCCGGGCCGCTGAACACCTTGAATTCCACTTCCTTGAGCTGATCGGCAACATCAACCAGTTCCAGCGGGTTACGCAGGTCAGGTTTGTCGGAGCCGTAACGGCGCATGGCCTCTTCCCAGGTCATGTGCGGGAACTCACCGAATTCCAGACCCAGCACTTCCTTGAACAGGTTGCGGATCATTTCTTCGGTCAGGCCCATGATCTCGGCTTCGTTCATGAAGCTGGTCTCGATGTCGATCTGAGTGAACTCAGGCTGACGGTCGGCACGCAGGTCTTCGTCACGGAAGCACTTGGCGATCTGGTAGTAACGGTCAAAACCGGCAACCATCAACAACTGCTTGAACAGCTGTGGCGATTGCGGCAAGGCAAAGAAGGAACCTGCGTGAGTACGGCTTGGCACCAGATAGTCACGTGCGCCTTCTGGCGTGGCACGGGTCAGAATTGGCGTTTCGACGTCCAGGAAGCCGTTCTCGTCCAGGAAGCGACGGATGCTGGTGGTCATGCGCGAACGCAGACGCAGCTTCTCGAGCATTTCAGGGCGACGCAGGTCGATGAAGCGATAGCGCAGACGAGTTTCTTCGCCAACATCGGAGAATTCGTTGAGCGGGAACGGCGGGGTTTCGGCTTCGTTCAGAACTTCCAGCTCGTATCCCAATACTTCGATCATGCCCGACGCCATGTTGGCGTTGCCGGCACCGGCAGGACGCAGGCGCACCTTGCCAGTGACCTTGACCACATACTCGCTGCGCACACGATCGGCGGCAGCAAAGGTCTCGGCGCGGTCCGGGTCAAACACCACCTGGGCCAGACCATCACGATCACGGATATCGAGGAAAATCACCCCACCGTGGTCACGGCGACGATGGACCCATCCGCAAAGGGTAATTTCCTGGCCTTCCAGGCTTTCGTTCAGTTGGCCGCAATAATGGCTGCGCATCATGGTAGTGGTTTCACTTCTCGTAATTCGAAATTCGGTGGAGGTCTTGCGCACCGTCGGTGCTGGTAACCATGCAAGAGCCCGCTTGTGTTCTGACTGCTTTCGCTCAGCCTCAGTCGGATTTATCGCCGCCTGCCAGATTCTTTTTCGAGCCTGTCTTGAAGTCTGTTTCATACCAGCCTGTACCGCTAAGGCGAAAACCTGGCATGGACAGCATTTTTTTCAATTCAGGGGCCTGACAGGCTGGACAATCAACCAGCGGCGAGGCGCTGATCTTTTGAATGGCTTCCAGCTGATGACCACAGGAAGCGCACTGGTAATCGTACATGGGCATTGGCGTGTCTCGACAATCCGTTAGCGGCAACCCTTAAAGAGGGCCACACAGCAAAGGGCGAGATTATATCTGGTAAATCGAGCCATTGCAGCCGCATGAGCAGCCAGAAGCCCCTAAATGCATCATAAATATCGAGCGATTACAAGACGCCGAACGCCCTCCTCCAGCCAACCACCCCGCCTCACCCCATGACCACCTGGTTTTGCACTCCCTCACGGGAGTCGCGCCCCCTCTTCAATAAATGCATCACACAGACAACTCGAATGAGCCCGCTGAAATTTCTTACCCCCCCGTAACGCAAATGCACTTCGCGGTCGATATACGACAACAACGTATTGACCGAGCAGTCATTAAGTCGCGAAATATCAGATAGCACCTCCCAATATACTTCCTCAAGTCGCAAACAGGTGGCAAAACCATTTAACCTGACCGACCGTGAAAGTGGCTGAGCCAACGTCATGCCAAAATCAAGTATCACGGGATCAACCCCAACTCTCTGCAGTAGTTTTCCCCTGACGCTTTCTTGCCGAATCAATCGCCTCATATCCAGAGCACTCCATTGCGAAACACTAGAATTAATGAAAGATTTTGTGCAAAACACACTCCATCAAACGATATGTAAAAATCCTTATCCAGCGGACCAGACCCTCAAGCCTGTAGGAGCGCTCTCGGTCCGAGCGGCGAATACGAGCAGCCTCAAGCCTTGAGCCCACGACGCGGGTGTCGTGATTACACAGAGATGTACACTTGAAACCAAAAAGCAGAACCCGGACAGAGCACACAACTTCCAAACCCACTAATATTCTTGGCTACTCCCCTCTGTGCATACTCGCCAACAGACATGGGAATATGCCTAAAGCCTGATCAGGTATCACACCAACTTGCACTTCCATTAGTGTGTCAACCACGGAGATTTCCACTTCCACCTCGACTTACAAATACACCTGCATATAACCGTACACATCCAGTCCACCTAAACCGCACGTAAACAGAAACACCCGCACCATGAACATCAGCGACTGCAAAAAGCACAAAAAAATTAACGACCAACGGTCACCAACACAACGCCCCGGACAATAGCGGTCTCAACAACCTTCAGAGAGCACCACTGCGGCCACACGCAGAAAGAGGACTACATGCGTCTAGGACAAGGTTTTCGCTAAAAGCAGATTTTGCCTAGGCATCCTCCAGCAACCTCGCTCACAGATAGCTCCATACGCTTAATTTGAGTAGGCCCAAGCTTTACTGTTAAATTGGCAGCGTGTCGCCCTCTTCTAGCCTCTATCGAGGGCGCATAGGCTGATGTGTACACGTGTCCGGCGCCTCCACTTTTTTTGAAGCGAACCGTGTGCAATCAGCTCTTCCTTGCGATCCATCTTAATGTGAGTCATTGAAATGTTGAAAATCGTCCACCTGCTAACGGGTGCAGCGGCTTTGCTGCTGTCCTTTATTCCCAGCCTGCAATCCGAAGCACTACCTTACCTCCAACACCCTGATGCCCTTTACCTGGCTTTTCTTGGCCTGCTTAACCTGACACTGGCTCCAGTCATTCCATTCTGGAACAAAGGCCCGCGTCACCAACTGCAGAATCTGGTCAGCGCCCTGCTGGTGCTGTCCGTTGTCCTGCAAACACTGACTCTGTTCGGCCTTCTGCTGCCGATCGGTGATCAACCTGCAGTATTGCTTGGCCTGACGCCTGCAGTCATTGCCGTGCTGCTTCATCTGACCGTCAGCTTCTATAAATCATCACCGTCATCCTCCTCACAAAGCTACGACATGACCAACCGTGATACAGGGACGGTCAAGTGGTTCAATACCTCGAAAGGTTTTGGCTTTATCTCCCGAGATTCCGGGGATGATATTTTTGTGCACTTTCGCGCCATCCGCGGCGAAGGCCACCGTGTTCTGGTGGAAGGGCAGCGCGTTGAGTTCTCTGTCATGAACCGCGACAAGGGCCTGCAAGCTGAAGATGTGATCGCAGCACTGCCGCGACGTTGATTCAAGCGTAAAAAAACCGCGATCAGCCAAGCTGTATCGCGGTTTTTTTTGCCTGCACAAAATGACTTAATAGTGCGGCGGCGGGGCTTCCTCTTCGAACGACTCGAACTGCCCGCCCATTTCTTCCTGGCGCTTGAGCAAGGCAGCCATTTGCATTTGCAAACGATCTACCGCGTTTTGCTGCATTACCAGTACATCATTCAATGCCTGAATGGTGTCATCCTGAAAAGCCAAACGACTCTCAAGGTCCATCACTCGCGCTTCAAGCGTCATAATCAACCCTCCGAAAAAATAAAGCCTGCATCAAGAACCGACGCCAGCCTGCCCCGGACAGCATTTACATCAGCCTGTGTATAGGGCTTGGCAGGATGCTTGCCCCACACCGGCCCCGGCCATGCCACGTCAGTCTGATAACGAACAATCACGTGCATGTGCAATTGACTCACCACGTTACCCAGCGTGGCGACATTCATTTTGTCCGCACCAAACAACCCTTTCAGTACTCGCGCCAGAGCGGTCGTCTCAGCCCACATCATCTGCTGCTCAGAGTCATCCAGTTGAAACAATTCGGTTATACCCTCGCGCCGTGGCACCAGAATAAACCAGGGGTAATTCGAATCGTTGGACAGCAGCAAGCGGCACAAGGGGAAATCCCCTATGAGCCAGGTATCCTCTTGAAGGCGTGTATCCAAAGCGAACACTGGGAGCTCTCCTCTTTACCGTTCTTTTAAACTCAGCGTGCGATGAGACTCAGCGCCAGCCAGGTGACAGGCGCGAAGGATACCCTTGATCGACTCCTGCATCACGCCGACATCCGCGGATGCGCACACGAAAAGAGAGCAATGGACGCTCAATCAACAGCACACGGACACTTGTGCACCAAAACTGCACAAAACGAATGCTTTTAGTGCGCCAAAACGTCACTTACCACCCCATTAGGTGTTAACCGGTAACGTTTTAAGCGCGTTTTTTTAGCAGGAAAGTCTTCTTGCGACGAAAAAGAACACGCCAAGGGCGCTCTTATCGCCGTTCGACCCAAGCAAGATCAGGCCTCATAGCTCGAAAACGGACAAAATTATTTATTTTTCATCACCACTGCTTTTTGAGCATGCTTGTTGCATAGAGCATTTACATAGTCGATAGGCTTCAGCCGGAATGCAGTAGCCTGACGATAAATAACAATAGCTGGTCCGTAGGAAATTGGAGTTTTCATTGTAGGCAGCTTGGACTCACCCATATGCCAAACGCTGAAAACAACACTGATTTAGATGCTGAAACACGGCATAACGCTGCGCGCTTGCGACATGTAGGGTGCTATTTGCGACAAGCCTGTAAAGAAGCTGAAAGCTTATGAGAGCAAGTATCGCCAACATTGTCGGCGTGATATAAGTTTGCGCCGACACAAAAAGAAAGAGCCGCCCAGATAATAATTTCAGGTGGGACGGCAGTACTCTTCCTAAAAACCAAAGGAGCAAATCACGATGCGCGTGATGAAGTGGAGCATAATCGCCCTGGCTGTTTCAGCCGGTACTACTCAGTTCGCAATGGCCTCCTCCCAGGACGACGCCAAAGGTTTCATCGAAGACAGCACTCTGACTTCTAAAACCCGCATGCTGTACATGAACCGTGATTTCCGTAACGGCGCTGGCAACATCGCCAAGCCAACCGGCGGCTTCAAAAGCGGCTACCGCGAAGATTGGGGCCTGAGCGAACTGCTTAACTACCAGTCCGGCTTCACCCAAGGCACCATCGGTGTCGGTGTTGACGCTTTCGCCATGGGCACAGCACGCCTGGACGGCGGCGCTGGCCGTCAAGGCAACGGCCTGTTCGCCACCAAGAGCGACGGTTCTCCGGAAGATACCCAGTCGAAAATCGGCGGGGCTGTCAAATTCCGTGTTTCCGATACTGAACTGAAATACGGCAACCAATTCGTAGCCAGCCCGGTTTTCTCCACCGACGATAGCCGTCTGCTGCCAGAGGTTGCTACCGGCACCCTGATCACCAGCAAGGAAATCAAAGGCCTGGAGCTGAGCGCAGGTCGCTTCACCGCACTGAGCTCGCAGACTGGCATGGCACGCGACAGCATCAATGGCAAAGGCCAGCCAGGCCTGACCGCTGCCAACATTGCCGGTGCAACCTACCAATTCACTGACAACTTTGTTGGTGGCGTGGCAGCATCCGACGTTGAAGACTACTTCAAGAAGCAGTACATCAACCTGAACTACACCCTGCCTATCGCAGAGTCTCAGGCCCTGAACTTCGACTTCAACGGCTATAAAACAACCAGCGATGGCAAGGAACTGCTGGGCAACGTGGACAACAAGATCTGGAGCTTGGCGGCTGCTTACAGCCTCGGCGCTCACAAGTTCACCATTGCTCACCAGCGCTCCACCGGTGACAGCGCTTACAACTACGGCATCGACGGCGGCGGCAGTATCTTCCTCGCCAACTCCGTACAGTACTCCGACTTCAACCAGCGCGACGAACGCTCCTGGCAGGGTCGCTACGACCTGAACATGACCAGCTACGGCGTTCCAGGCCTGAGCTTCATGGCTCGCTACGTTAAAGGCGATAACATCTCCACGACTGACGGCGAAGGCAAAGAGCACGAATTTGACTTCGAAACCAAGTACGTATTGCAAGAAGGCCCGGCCAAAGACTTGTCTTTCCGTCTGCGTAGCGCGATCTATCGCACTACCAGCAACAACGGCAACGACGTCAACGACTTCCGCCTGATTGCTGAGTACCCGCTGAACATCTTGTAATCATGGCCTTCGGGCGATAGTTACATATACCGTGTTTAGTGAAAGCCACGCTCCTGTCTCAGGGCGTGGCTTTTTATTTGCCTGAATAAAAGATCAGTTATATAGCAAGCTAACTAATAAATATAAATGCAATTAATTATCAATCGCCAAGTTGACCGCCGAACATCTGCAACTACCTTCACAAGGTACAAAAACAATTAAAGGGGCATTTAGCCCCTTTAATGTTTACTCACACCCAACTCAATTGTCAGGTGCCATCTTTGACCTTACTGCGCAGCGACTTCCTGAACCACACGAACCACTCGCTGCGGAAAAGGAATATCCACGCCCTGCGCCTTCAAGCGATCGCGGGAATGTTCGTTGAGCATAAACAGGACATCCCAATAATCCGGGGTATTGACCCATACACGCAACGACATGGTGATCGCACTATCACCCAAGGCCGTGACCACTACAACTGGAGCCGGTTCTTTCAGGACGCGAGGGTCATCGGCCAGCGCCAGCAACACTTCACGGACCTTTTGAAGATCCGCCTCGTAGTCCACACCCACATCAAATACCACCTTGCGCGTCGGTTGACGGTTGTAGTTGGTGATGATGCCGTTGGACAGGTTGCCGTTTGGCACGATGACCGTTTTGTTGTCACCGGTGCGCAACACGGTGTGGAAGATCTGAATACTGTCCACAGTACCGCTTACGCCTTGCGCTTCGATCCAGTCACCGATCTTGAACGGACGGAACAGCAGAATCAGTACCCCACCCGCAAAGTTCGCCAGACTGCCCTGCAACGCCAGACCAATGGCCAGACCTGCCGCACCAATGGCCGCGACAAACGACGTGGTCTGGATACCGATCATTGACGCGACACTGACAACCAGCAGTATCTTGAGAATGATATTGGCGAGGTTGCTGATAAAGCCCTGCAACGCCAGGTCTGCCTTTCTCAGCGCCAGCAACTGGCCAATCTTGGTAGTCAAGCGGTTGATCAGCCACCAGCCCACCGCCAGCGTAACCACTGCCAGCAGCACACGGCTGCCGTATTCCATGATCATGGGGATCCAGGCCTGGGAGGCCTTGATCAACTGATCCACTTCAGTGTTCAAATCCATTTACATCTCCTCGCGACAAAACTCGACGCCGTCATTTATTCAGCAAAACGATAAGGCAACCGTGGTCGCCAAACCGCTTGCGCAGCGCCCAGGAAATTTCGGACGGCAATGCGCGTCATTGGTTCCCTGGGCCCGTGATCAGTCGCGAAAATTGTTGAACTGCAGTGGCATGTCGAACGTCTTGGCACGCAGCGCTGCAATCGCATCCTGCAAGTCATCGCGTTTCTTACCGGTGATGCGTACTTGCTCGCCCTGAATGGCAGCCTGAACCTTGAGCTTGGCATCCTTGACGTGAGCAACGATTTTCTTCGCCAGCTCTTTATCAATGCCTTCCTTGAGCACCGCTTCCTGCTTCATCAATTTGCCCGAAGCATAGGCATCCTTGACCTCAAGGCATTGAACGTCGATCTTGCGCTTGACCAGTGCCAGCTTGAGGATCTCGATCATTGCTTCCAGCTGGAAGTCGGCTTCAGCGGTCAGATTGACCGTCAGATCCTTCTCCTTGAACTCAAAAGTGCCTTTACCCTTGAGGTCATAACGACGATCCAGTTCCTTGACGGCGTTCTCGACGGCGTTGGTGACTTCGTGCTTGTCCAGTTCGGATACCACGTCGAACGACGGCATGTAATTTTCTCCAATAATAAAGGGCGCGCTCAACACAGATGGAGCACGCCTGACCTGACAGTTAAAATGCGCGGGCATTATAGCGGTTCTTCGACTTCATTCACTTGCGAGCTCACATGCGAAATTCGGCCCTGCCACACACCCACTCCGACGTGCCTGCCCGGGCGAGTACCACCTGGCACGTTCTCGGCGCAGGAAGCATGGGCATGCTGTGGGCTACTCGACTGGCACGGGCCGGCTTGCCAGTGAAACTCATCGTGCGCAACTGCGACCGCCTGCAAGCGTACAAAGCAGCCCGGGGTTTGACTCTGATTGAAGGCGAAGAGTCGCAAAAATGGAACATCCGCGCGCAAATTCCTGAAAACGGCGAGCCGATTCAACGCCTGCTGGTCACCTGCAAAGCCTATGACGCGCAACAGGCCGTCGCGCAAATTGCCGCCCGGCTTACCCCGGACGCAGAAATAATCCTGCTGCAAAACGGCCTCGGCAGCCAACAGGCCGTCGCGGCCCTTGTGCCACACATTCGCTGCATCTTCGCCTCCAGCACCGAAGGCGCCTTTCGTGATGATGATTGGCGCGTGGTATTTGCCGGCCGGGGTCAAACATGGCTGGGTGATGCCGATCAAGGCTCCATCGCGCAATGGCTTGATGAGCTTCAGCGCAGCGGCATTGATCACGAATGGAGCCCGAACATCCTGAGCCGCTTGTGGCGCAAGCTGGCACTTAACTGCGCAATCAATCCCCTGACGGTTCTCTACGACTGCCGTAATGGCGGGCTGCAAGCACACAGCGCCGAAGTGCACACCCTCTGCGCAGAGCTCAGCGCACTGCTTGAGCACTGCGGTCAAGCCAGTGCCGCGGTCGGTTTGGCCACTGAGGTGGAACGCGTTATCCAGGCCACTGCCAACAACTACTCCTCCATGCACCAGGATGTTGCCAACGGCCGCCGTACCGAAATCAGCTACCTGCTCGGATATGCCTGCGAAGCAGCCCGCAGCCGCCAGTTCGCCGTCCCACACCTGCAGCACCTGCACCAGCGATTGACTGAACACCTGCAGCAGCGCGGATTGCCCTGTAACTGAGGGGCGCGCTACCCTGCCAGCATCTTCTTATCTAAGCGGCCACCCCATGCCCTTGCGCCAGCGCCTTGAAAACCTACCGGTAGGCCAGAAGTTGCTGGCCGCCCTGCTCGTCTTGCTGGCTGCCGTCATGCTGGTTGCCAATTTGACGTTCATCAGTGTCGCGTACTGGATTTCCCACGAAAGTACCGCCCCGCAAGCCCTGCAAACACTGGGGCAACTGACTTCAAATCCTGACCTGATCGCTCATGCGCTGGATTCACCGCAGAGCGCAAAATCCCTGCTCAATGAAATCGGCAGCTACGCCCCCCTTCGCGCTGCCGCGATTTATGACAGTTCAGGAAACCTGCTGGTGCAGTTGCAACACGGTGAACACCTCCCGCTCCCCGAGCACTATCGCCAGATTGAAGCCTGGAGCCTCACCGAACTGCGCAGCCATCAAGTCACACGCCTGCACCACGGTGACCAACCACCCGGGCACCTGCTGTTGATCGCCAGCAGCGAGCTGCCCATGGCCTTCTACACCGGCACGCTGACGGCCAGCCTGGGCATTCTGGTGTTCAGCATTTTGCTGTGGTTCGTGGTGGCACGCCAGATCAAGCGCCTGATCACCCAGCCCATCCACCGCCTTGAAGAGCTTTCGCGCCAGGTCAGCCGCGAAGAAAACTACGCATTGCGCGCAGCGCCAGGCAACAACGACGAAATCGGCAGCCTGGCCAGAGCATTCAACACCATGCTCTCGCGCATTGAAGTGCGTGACCAGGAACTCAAGCGCGCCCGAGACGAAGCCCGTGAAGCCTACGACCAAGCTCAGGCACTGGCCGAAGAAACCCGCCACGCCAATCGCAAGCTGGAGCTCGAAGTACAAGTTCGTAGCAAAATAGAGAAAAAACTCACCGGATTTCAGAACTACCTCAATTGCATCATCGACTCCATGCCTTCGGCCCTGATCGCGCTGGACGAAGAACTCTATGTCACCCAATGGAATCAGGAAGCCAGCGCCCTGTCCGGCACGCCATTGGACGATGCCATGAGCAAGCCCATTTACCTGGCCTTCGAACCCTTGAAACCCTTCCTGCCACAGCTCAAGGACACCATTGAGCACCACCAGGTAACAAAAATTGAACGCGTCACCTGGGGACAGGGCGAAGACGCTCGCCACTACGCCCTGACCTTTTACCCGCTCATGGGCGGTGCCGGACGCGGCGTCGTGATCCGCATCGATGACATTACCCAGCGACTGTCACTGGAAGACATGATGGTGCAGTCGGAGAAGATGCTCTCCGTAGGCGGACTCGCTGCCGGCATGGCCCATGAGATCAACAACCCCTTGGGCGCCATCCTGCATAACGTGCAGAACATTCGCAGACGCCTGTCGAGTGACCTGCCTAGGAATATCGAGCAAGCCGAGCAGACCGGCATTGACCTGGACGTGGTCAATCACTACCTGCAGGCACGAGAGATCCCGCAGTTGCTTGACGGCATCCAGCAAGCCGGGGCCCGCGCAGCCAAAATCGTGACCCACATGCTCAGCTTCAGCCGCCGCAGCAACCGGCAAATGAGCCCCTGCGATTTATCGGCACTCATTGATCAAGCCCTGGACATTGCCAGCAATGATTTTGACCTGGCCATTGGCTTTGACTTCAAGGGCCAGGCCATCATCCGCCAGTTCGACCCGCAGCTCGGCCCGGTACCCGGCATCCCCAACGAGCTGGAGCAGGTGCTGCTCAATTTGTTGAAAAATGCCGCCCAGGCCATTCATCAACGTACCGACAAGAGCGAGCCAGGGCGTATCATTCTGCGCACCAGGCTAAATCCGCCATGGGCCGAGATCCAGATTGAAGACAATGGCATCGGGATGCCGGAGCCTGTGCGCAAACGAATTTTCGAGCCGTTTTTCACCACCAAGGAAGTTGGCCAGGGCACGGGGCTGGGCCTGTCCGTGTCGTACTTCATCATTACCAACAACCACAAGGGCCAAATGGAAGTGCACTCAACCCAGGGGCAAGGCACCTGCTTTACCCTGCGACTGCCTTTAACCGGCAACCCGATGACCTACCCCGAATCAACCAAGGTGGAACTGTAAACATGGGCTTTCGCTTATCGAAAATTTACACCCGCACCGGCGACAAGGGCGAAACAGGGCTCGGCGATGGCCGCCGCGTACCCAAGGATCACCCCCGCATAGAAGCCATCGGCGAGGTCGACACGCTGAACAGTCAGGTGGGCCTGCTCCTGGCCGGGCTCATCGAGCACAGCGAACAGACCCCTGGCCTCATCGAGTTGATCGAAGTACTTGAACCCTGCCAGCATCGATTGTTTGACCTGGGAGGGGAATTGGCGATGCCCGAGTATCAGGCTCTCGACAAGGTCGAAATCGAGCGGCTTGAAGCCGCGATTGATCGCTGGAACGAAGAGCTGGGCCCGCTTGAGAACTTCATTTTGCCCGGTGGTTCGAGTCTGATCGCCCAAGCCCATGTTTGCCGCAGCCTGGCACGCAGCGCCGAACGCCGCTGCCAACAGCTCAATGCGCTGGAGCCCCTGGCGGGCGTTGGATTGGCTTATATCAATCGTTTGTCTGACGTGCTGTTTGTTGCGGCACGCTTGATTGCCAAGCGTCAGGGAATTGCAGAGATCCTCTGGCAAGCGGCAGCAAAGCCGGGGGTTTGACAGTCGAGTTCAGCACGTGTGGGAGCGGCGGTACGCCGCTCCCACAACAGCTTGCGCAATTATTTATACCTGTGGCCAGAACGCCCGAATTCCGGCAACGCCCTGTGCACCGATAGTCCACACCTGCTGACGATCATCAGGCCCCAGACCGCCCAGCAAAAATACCGGCTTACTGAAATTGGCGATCAATTGTTGCGCCTGCTCCCAGCCCAGCGGTGGCGTATCAGGGTGAGTCTGCGTCGGCAGAACCGGCGACAGGGTCACGAAGTCCACATCCATCTGCTCGGCCAGCATCAACTCTTCAGCGTTATGGCATGAGGCTGCCAACCAGCGGTCTTTAGGCAACGGCCTACCCTTGGCGGCGTACTTGCGCAATTGCGCAGCGGTCAGATGCCAGCCCGCCGAAGGAAAGTCTCCCAACCATTCCAGAGGCCCCTTGAGCATCAGTTGCGCCTTGCCTGCACACAAACCGGTCGCATCTACCGCCAAATCCCGGTACTTGGGGTCATAGCCATTGGGCGCACGCAGCGAAACCAATTTAATGCCACCGGCAATTGCCTTCTGGATACCGCGCAACAGCTCAGGGGTTTCAAGACCATCCGGAGTGATCAGGTATTGATCGGGCAAACGGGCAGCCGTCACAATCGGCTGGTTAGCCTCAGGGAACTCGTATTGCGCCAACTCGCGCGGGCTTACCCAAGCCAATGGCTGGCCTTCTGCGCCATGAGGTTCGCCGGTGAAAGCCGAAACCTCCCACACATCCAGCAGAACATGCTTATCCGGGTAATCATGTTGAACCTTGATCAAAGGCCGAGCAGCCTGAACCACAATGCCCAACTCTTCCTTCAACTCACGACCCAGTGCAGCCTCGACCGACTCCCCAGCCTCAACCTTGCCGCCTGGAAACTCCCACAGGCCGCCTTGATGCTGAGAATCAGCGCGACGAGCGATCAGAATCTTCCCGTCAGTGCCCCGGATAACGGCCGCAGCCACATGAACTCGTTTCACCCTTGTACTTCCTCTAATCCGGCCTGTTGCCAGGCTTTGAACGCGGGCCATTGGTAAATGGCGTCGATATAAGCTTGATCTTCAGCTGACAGCGCAACGCGGTAAGTTCGCAGGCGAACAGCCACCGGCGCAAAAAAAGCATCGGCCACACTGGATCGACCGAACAGATAAGGCCCGCTTTCGGTCGCCACTGCGCGGCACTCTGCCCACAGCGCGCTCATCCTGTCGATATCGGCCTGGGCCTCGTCAGGCATGGAGAGCAGCGCCTGATCACGACTCAAATCAAATGGCAGATTGCTCCGCAAACCAAAAAAGCCGCTGTGCATTTGCGCGCACGCCGATCGGGCCTGAGCACGCGCAGCGACATCTTCCGGCCACAGTCGAGCGGCCGGAAAACACTCATTCAGGTATTCCGCGATAGCCAGCGAATCAGCGATGGTGCCGTGTACGGTCTTCAGCAGCGGTACTTTTCCCGTTGCCGAGTGTTGGAGAATAAGTGCCCGGGTATCAGGCTGGCCCAGCTTGATCAGCGTCTCGGTGTACGGGGCACCCGCCAGATCCAGCGCCAGCGCGGCGCGCAGGGACCACGATGAATGCAACTTGTCGCCAATGATCAGGTGAAAGCTCATAGATAGGCACCTTGAGAAAAGGGAGAGCTGATAAAGCGGGGGTATTACGGGCCCATCAGCGCCGAGGCGACTGACAGGCCCGCAATGTCGAGACGACTCAGGTACGGTATTCGGCGTTGATTTTCACGTATTCGTGGGACAAGTCCGTCGTCCAGATGGTCTCGCTGCAAGCACCACGACCCAATTCGATACGGATGGTGATTTCTTCACGGGCCATCACTGCAGAACCCTGCTCTTCAGTGTAAGTGGCCGAACGTGCGCCACCACTGGCAATGCACACCTCACCCAGGAACACATCAATCTTGCTCACGTCCAGATCCGGCACGCCAGCACGGCCCACAGCGGCCAGGATGCGGCCCCAGTTAGGATCGGAAGCAAACAACGCGGTCTTGATCAGCGGCGAATGGGCAACGGTGTAGCCTACGTCCAGGCATTCCTGATGATTACCGCCGCCATTCACTTCAACAGTGACAAACTTGGTTGCACCTTCGCCATCGCGCACGATGGCCTGCGCCACGTCCATGCAGACTTCCAGCACTGCCTGTTTCAACGCAGCAAACAGTGGGCCGCTGGCCTCGGTGATTTCAGGCAAAGCCGCTTTACCCGTAGCAATCAACATGCAGCAGTCGTTGGTCGATGTATCACCATCGATCGTAATGCGGTTGAACGACTTGTTCGCGCCGTCGAGCAGCAGGTTTTGCAGCACATCGCGGGCAACCTTGGCGTCGGTTGCGATGTAGCCCAGCATGGTGGCCATATTGGGACGAATCATCCCTGCACCCTTGCTGATGCCCGTAACGGTGATGGTTACGCCTTCGTGTTCGAACTGACGGCTGGCACCTTTGGGCAAGGTGTCAGTGGTCATGATGCCGGTTGCAGCCTGCGCCCAATTATTTTCGGACAGATCGTCCAGAGCGGCTTGCAATGCACCTTCGATTTTCTCAACCGGCAGCGGCTCACCGATCACACCGGTGGAGTACGGAAGCACGGCACTGGCGGGCACGCCCGTCAGCTCGGCCAGTTTGTCGCAGGTACGGGTTGCCGCAATCAGCCCCGGCTCACCTGTGCCCGCATTGGCATTGCCCGTGTTGGTCAGCAAGTACCGCACCGGGCCTTGCACACGCTGCTTGGCCAGGATGACAGGCGCGGCGCAGAACGCATTCAGGGTGAATACACCCGCCACGCTTGAGCCTTCAGCGCAGCGCATAACCACCACATCCTTGCGCCCTGGACGCTTGATACCGGCAGAAGCTATGCCCAGTTCAAAACCGGCCACCGGGTGCAAAGTAGGCAAAGGACCAAGACCAACAGCCATGACGCGCTCCTAAAAAAGTGTTGTGCGCCGCCGCAAAGGGACGGGAATTCAATGGTAAAACGCCGCGACGGCTAATGCCGGTCGCGGCGCAGGTGTTTCAGCAGTTGAAGCGGGCTTTAGTTGATTTGCCCGTGACAGTGCTTGTATTTCTTGCCCGAGCCGCAGTAGCAGAGCTCGTTGCGACCCAGCTTAGGCTCGTTACGAGCAGGCTCGGCGACCACGTCAGCCACGTCAGCGCCTTCCAGCACCTTGGCCAATGCGTCTGGCTGATCAAGGCCTGGCGCTTCGGCATGCTGGAACTGCAAACGCGAAGCCAGGTCTTCAGCTTCCTGACGCAGGCGTGCTTCTTCGGCTTCAGGGTCTTCACGACGAACCTGTACATGTGACAACACACGAATCGAATCGCGCTTGATCGAATCAAGCAGCTCGGAAAACAGGTTGAACGACTCGCGCTTGTACTCCTGCTTCGGGTTCTTCTGTGCATAACCGCGCAAGTGGATACCGTGACGCAGGTGATCCATGGTCGACAGGTGGTCTTTCCACAGGTCATCCAGTACGCGCAGAACAATTTGTTTCTCGAACGTGCGCAGCGCTTCAGCACCGGCCTGATCTTCTTTTTCGCTGTAGGCAGCAATCAGCTCGTTCAGCAGCTTCTCGCGCAGGGTTTCTTCGTACAGGTGATCATCTTCGTCGAGCCATTGCTGGATCGGCAACTTCACGCCAAAGCCGCTTTCGATGGCAGCTTCCAGGCCTTTGACGTCCCACTGCTCCGGCAACGATTGCGGCGGAATGTGAGCGCTGATGGTGCTGTCGAGAACGTCCTTGCGGAAGTCTGCGATCGTTTCACCGATGTTGTCGGCTGCCAGCAGCGTGTTACGCATGTGATAAATCACTTTACGCTGTTCGTTGTTGACGTCATCGAACTCCAGCAATTGCTTACGAATGTCGAAGTTGCGACCTTCAACCTTGCGCTGCGCCTTTTCGATCGCGTTGGTCACCATGCGGTGCTCAATCGCTTCGCCAGACTGCATGCCCAGGGCTTTCATGAAGTTCTTAACCCGATCAGAGGCAAAGATGCGCATCAGGCTGTCTTCAAGCGACAGGTAGAAACGACTGGAACCTGCGTCACCCTGACGACCGGCGCGACCACGCAACTGGTTGTCGATACGGCGCGATTCGTGACGCTCGGAAGCGATCACATGCAGGCCACCCGACTCCAGCACTTGCTGGTGACGCTTTTGCCAGTCGGCCTTGATCTGTGCGATCTGCTCAGGCGTCGGATCTTCCAGGGAGGCGACTTCCACTTCCCAGTTGCCGCCCAACAGGATGTCAGTACCACGACCCGCCATGTTGGTAGCGATGGTCAGCGCACCCGGACGACCGGCCTGGGCAATGATCTCGGCTTCTTTTTCGTGGAACTTGGCGTTCAGAACCTTGTGCTCAATACCTTCCTTGTTCAGAAGATTGGACATGTGCTCGGAGGTTTCGATGGTCGCTGTACCCACCAGCACTGGACGGCCTTTGGCCATGCAGTCCTTGATGTCAGCCACAATCGCCGCGTACTTCTCATCGGCGGTGAGGAACACCAGGTCGTTGAAGTCCTTGCGCGCCAGTGGCTTGTTCGGCGGGATAACCATCACCGACAGACCATAGATCTGGTGGAATTCAAACGCTTCGGTGTCCGCAGTACCGGTCATGCCCGACAGCTTGTTGTACAGACGGAAGTAGTTCTGGAAGGTGGTCGTAGCCAGGGTCTGGCTCTCTGCCTGAATATTCAGGCCTTCCTTCGCTTCGATAGCCTGGTGCAGGCCTTCGGACAAACGACGACCCGGCATGGTACGGCCAGTGTGTTCGTCGACCAGCAATACCTGACCGTCTTCAACGATGTATTCAATGTTGCGGTTGAACAGCTTGTGAGCACGAAGCGCGGCGTACACATGGGTCAACAGGCCCAGGTTGTGTGCCGAATACAGGCTCTCGCCTTCTGCGAGCAAGCCGATCTGGGTCAGCATGTCTTCAACAAACTGGTGACCGGCTTCGTTCAGTTCTACCTGGCGAGTCTTTTCATCAATGGTGAAATGACCTGCCTTGGTAACTTCACCTTCGACTTCCTCGACGTGCATCTCAAGGCGCGGGATCAGTTTGTTGATTTCGGTGTACAGCTTGGAACTGTCTTCGGCCTGACCGGAGATGATCAGCGGAGTACGGGCTTCATCGATCAGGATGGAGTCGACTTCGTCGATCACGGCGAAATTAAGCTCGCGCTGGAATTTTTCTTCCATGCTGAAAGCCATGTTGTCGCGCAGGTAATCGAAGCCAAACTCGTTGTTGGTACCGTACGTGATGTCGGCGGCGTAGGCTTCACGCTTCTCTTGAGGCGGCTGGAACGGCGTTACAACACCGACTGTCAGGCCCAGGAATTCGTAAAGAGGACGCATCCAGTTGGCATCGCGGCGAGCCAGATAGTCGTTCACGGTGATGACGTGAACGCCTTTACCCGACAGCGCGTTGAGGTAAACCCCAAGGGTCGCTACCAAGGTCTTGCCTTCACCAGTACGCATTTCAGCGATCTTGCCTTCGTGCAAGGTCATGCCGCCGATCAACTGAACGTCGAAGTGGCGCATGCCCATGACACGCTTGCCTGCCTCACGGCATACCGCGAAAGCTTCCGGCAACAGTTGGTCGAGGGTCTCACCTTTGGCTATGCGGGCCTTGAACTCTTGGGTCTTGGCGCGCAATTGCTCATCGGTCAGGGCAACCATCTGCTCTTCGAAGGAATTGACGACCTGTACTGTCTTGAGCATGCGTTTAACTTCGCGCTCGTTCTTGCTTCCAAAAAGTTTCTTTAACAAAGGCGCAAACATATCGGCAGGATCTTCCACACATAGGGATGGAGGGCGGCCCCGAGAGTCGCCCGAGCAGCCCTGATGGCCGCATGCGAACGAGCATTCTACCCGGAAACGGCGGTGAGGAAAGTGGCGTTATTCCACGATACTGGTACTGCGTTGTGAAGGGGCTTTCCTAAAATAAGGGCTTTTTGCTGAACTTCAAGGCATAAGCACAAGAAGTTACTCATTGATTTCATGAATAAATGTACATGAAACTTGATCTGAGAGAGTGAAACCGGCGGTTTCTGCTAAGATTGCTGCTCTGCTTTCTCAGGTGTTTGAACATGGCATTTCGCCCACATCCAGCACGGGCACCCTCCGTTCTGCTCCGCGAGGCCAAGCCCCTAAAAGCCATTTTTGGTCATGCAAAGCGTCTGGCGCACCTGCAGCGCTTGCTTGAAAGCCAGCTCCAGCCAGCCGCACGCGAGCATTGCCATGTCGCTTCGTGGCGTGAAGGCAACCTGTTGCTAATCGTGACTGACGGCCACTGGGCCACTCGCCTGCGCTATCAGCAAAAACGCCTGCTGCGCCAACTGCAGGCGTTTGACGAGTTCGCCAGCCTGACCCGCATTCTCTTCAAAGTGCAGCCGCCCACAGTGCAGGCCAAGGTCGCGGGGCATACGCTGGATTTGTCCGAGGATGCCGCCCAAACCATCCAGGCAACGGCCGACGGCATTACCGACCCGGCCTTGCGCGCCGCCCTTGAGCGCCTGGCGAGTCACGCACGACCTAAACCCTGACCCGCTCCCACCATTTACTTGCGCTTGCTGCTGCCCAACAACGACCCCAGCAGCCCCCGAACCAACTGGCGCCCCATCTGGCTGGCCGCCTGGCGCGCCATCGACTGCAGCGCCTTGCCTGCGGTCGAACCCAGAAAGTCTCCCGCCTGATCCAGAAACCCAGGCTCGTGCGGCGCAGCCTGTGTCTGCGCCTGGTCTTGCGGCGCCACGCCCTTGCGGGCCATGAGAATCTCGTACGCGGACTCCCGATCCACAGGTTTGTCGTATCGCCCCTGCAGCGCAGAACCGCGAATCAAGGCCTTGCGCTCGGCTTCAGTCAACGGACCAATACGCGATTGCGGTGGCGCAATCAGTACGCGCTGGACCATGGCTGGCGTGCCTTTTTCTTCAAGCATGCCCACCAGCGCCTCTCCTGTACCCAGCTCTGTCAGTACCGCCAACGCATTAAACGCCGGATTCGGACGAAATCCGTCAGCCACGGCCTTCAGGGACTTCTGCTCCTTGGCCGTAAAGGCCCGCAGGCCATGCTGGATACGCAGCCCCAACTGCGCGAGCACCGTATCCGGCAAGTCCGCAGGGGATTGAGTGACAAAATACACACCGACGCCTTTGGAACGGATCAGGCGTACGACTTGTTCCAAGCGATCCTGCAACGCTTTTGGCGTCCCGGCAAACAGCAGGTGCGCCTCGTCAAAAAATAGCGCCAGCAGGGGTTTGTCCGCGTCGCCGCGCTCGGGCAGTTGCTCGAAGAGCTCCGCCAACAGCCACAGCAGAAAGGTTGCGTACACCTTTGGCGCTTCATGAACCAAGCGACTGGCATCAAGCAGATGAATCTGCCCGCGACCGTCACTGGCTGGCTGCAAAATATCTTCGAGTTGCAGTGCCGGCTCTCCGAACAGGGCTTCAGCACCCTGCTGTTCGAGGGTTGCCAGGCGCCGCAACAGGGCCTGACTTGAGCCGGTGGTCATCAGGGCGGCGTCATCGCCCAGTATTTGAGGGTTGTCACGCAGATGATTGAGGAGCGCCTTCAGGTCTTTGAGGTCGAGCAACAACAACCCTTCACGATCCGCCACCTTGAAGGCTGCATAGAGCGCCGACTGCTGGCTATCGGTCAGCTCCAGCAGGCTGCCTAACAGCAACGGTCCCATTTCGCTCAAGGTGGTACGCAACGGATGACCGGTCTTGCCCTGGATATCCCACAAAGTCACCGGATACGCCTTGGGCTGGTAATTGAGCCACGGCATTCCCGCAATCCGCTCCGCGATTTTCCCCTGGGGGTTGCCGGCCGCGCCCAAACCGCACAGATCGCCCTTGATGTCAGCGGCAAAGACTGCAACGCCGGCATCGCTGAACTGTTCGGCCAAACGTTGGAGAGTCACGGTTTTACCCGTCCCCGTGGCACCCGCCACCAGCCCGTGCCGGTTGGCAAGGCGCAAGGACTGAGCGATGGGCTGACCCGAAAGGTCGGCACCGAGTACTAGAGCAGAAGAGTCAGGCATTTTGCCACCTTTGATTAATCTTTCGCGATCGCGGGTCGATACACCTTGAATGCTAGACCAGAAAAAACCGGATTTAGCGTCGTAAAGCGCCTTGATGAACACTCAACCTGCCCGGTTAAGGCGGTGATATGTAGCACGCGCGTTTTACCAGAGTGTATGCCTCACACTTTTAGACCTTAGCGGACCCTTCAAGCCATGAATAAAAACCTGCGTTTCAGCCATAAAATCCTGCTTGCCGCGTCCCTGATCGTAATAGCCGCCTTTTCGCTATTTACGCTGTACAACGACTACTTGCAACGCAATGCCATCCGCCACAACCTGGACAGCTACCTGCACGAAATGGGCAGCGTCACGGCCAACAACATACAGACATGGCTGGGAGGCCGGATTCTGCTGGCGCAAAACCTCGCCGAATCCATCGCCCTCACTCCAGAGCCCGCCCAGGTGGCGAACCTGCTGGAGCAAAAAACCCTGAGCAGTACGTTTATGGCCGTTTATTTTGGTGACAGCCAAGGCGGTTTTACCATTCGCCCTGACAGCAAAATGCCTGACGGCTACGACCCGCGTACCCGCCCCTGGTACAAGGATGCGCTGAACAGCGCATCCTCAAGCCTGACTGAACCCTATATAGATGCAGCCACCGGCCAGATGGTTATTTCCATCGGTGCCCCGGTTAGAAAATCCGGGCAAACCCTGGGCGTCGTCGGCGCCGACCTGACGCTGCAAACCATTACCGACAGCATCAATGCCCTGAACTTCAATGGCATGGGCTACGCCTTTCTGATCAGTGCCGACGGCAAGATCCTGGTCCACCCGGACAAAACCCTGGTGACGAAAAACCTGAAGGATGTCTATCCCCAGGACACGCCTTCGATCAACGCCGGGTTCAGCGAGATCCAGGTCGACGGCAAAACCCGTATCGTGACCTTTGCGCCGGTCAAAGGCCTGGGTTCGGTCAACTGGTACATCGGCCTGTCCGTTGACAAGGAACAAGCGTTCGCAGCGCTCAGCGAGTTCCGCACGTCGGCCATCATTGCCACAGTGATTGCAGTGGTTTCGATCATTGCCCTCCTCGGCCTGCTGATTCGCCTGCTGATGCAGCCACTGCACGTCATGACCCGTGCCATGCAGAACATTGCCGAAGGTGAAGGCGACCTGACGCGCCGCCTGGTGGTTGAGTCCCAGGATGAGTTCGGCATGCTGGGCAGTGCGTTCAACCGTTTTGTCGAACGCATTCACTCGTCGATCAGCGAAGTGGCCTCGGCGACTGAGCAGGTCAACGAAGTGGCCCTGCGCGTCGTCAGCGCATCCAACTCATCGATGCTCAACTCGGACGAGCAAGCAAGTCGCACCAACAGCGTTGCAGCTGCGATCAACGAATTGGGTGCCGCCGCGCAAGAGATCGCGCGCAATGCGGCCCAGGCATCACACCAGGCCAGCGATGCACGCGGCCTGGCCGAAGAAGGCCAGCAAGTGGTGGAACGCAGCATCAACTCGATGCAAAAACTGTCGCAAATGCTCGGCACATCCAGCGGTCATATCGAGTCGTTGAACGACAAGACCGTGAACATCGGACAGATCCTTGAAGTGATCACCAGTATTTCTCAGCAAACCAACCTGCTGGCACTTAACGCGGCCATTGAAGCGGCTCGTGCTGGCGAGGCCGGGCGCGGTTTTGCCGTGGTGGCCGATGAAGTTCGCAACCTGGCACACCGTACCCAGGAGTCGGCGCAGCAAGTACAAAAGATGATCGAGGAGTTGCAGGTCAGCGCCCGCGGTTCAGTGAGCACCATGGAAGAAAGTCAGCGTCACAGCCAGGACAGCGTAGAAATCGCCAACCGCGCAGGCGAGCGCCTGATCAGCGTGACCGAACGCATTGGCGAGATCGACGGGATGAACCAGTCCGTCGCCACGGCAACCGAAGAGCAAACCTCGGTGGTCGAGTCGATCAACATGGACATTACCGAAATCAATACGCTCAACCAGGAAGGGGTTGAAAACCTTCAGTCAACGCTTCGGGCCTGTTCCGACCTTGAACAGCAGGCTGCCCGCTTGAAGCAACTGGTGGGTAGTTTCCGCATCTGAGTGACAGTCAGCCGCTTCAAGCCTGTCGCTTGAAGCTTGCTGCAACTGCTCCCAAAGCCTGGCGGCATCGGCAAAATCGGTGCCGTCCTCCGGGCTCAGCGCATCCGGGTCATAACGACTCAAACAGCCTTCACCCACAGTGGCGGGTGCACGGGATGTCGCGTTGTCGAGTGGATCACTCATGTCACCTCCCCTGCACTGCTGCAAACCTGCGGGAGCTGGCTGCCTGCACTACAGGCAACCCGGCTCGTCTGAAACACCGAGGCGATACCATCGCGAGCAAGCCCGCTCCCACACGCGTTGTGCAGTGAATACTTAGAACACAACCGTCTTGTTGCCATGAACCAGCACGCGGTCTTCAAGGTGATAACGCAGGCCACGGGCCAGCACCATCTTCTCGACGTCACGACCGAAACGAACCATGTCTTCAATACTGTCGCTGTGGCTGACACGCACCACGTCCTGCTCGATGATCGGGCCGGCGTCCAGTTCTTCAGTCACGTAATGGCACGTTGCGCCGATCAGTTTCACGCCACGCATTGATGCCTGGTGATAAGGCTTGGCGCCAACAAACGATGGCAGGAAGCTGTGGTGAATGTTGATGACCTGGCCTGCATATTCACGGCACAGATCAGGTGGCAGGATTTGCATGTAGCGCGCCAGCACCACCACTTCAGCATCATGATGCTTGACCAGACGCGAGACCTCGGCAAATGCCGGCTCTTTGTTCTTCGGGTCAACCGGGACGTGATAGAACGGGATGCCATGCCACTCGACCATGCTGCGCAAGTCATCGTGGTTGGAAATCACGCACGAAATATCGCAGTCCAGTTCATCGCTATGCCAGCGGTGCAGCAGATCTGCCAGACAGTGGGATTCGCGGCTCGCCATCAACACCACGCGTTTTTTCTGCGCCGTATCGGTAATGCGCCACTCCATCGAGAACTCTTCGGCGATCGGGGCAAATGCCTCACGAAATGCCTCGAGACCGAAAGGCAGAGAATCGGCACGAATCTCGTGACGCATAAAGAACCAACCGCTCTGGTCGTCCGAGTGATGGCTCGCTTCAGTGATCCAGCCATTGTGGGAGGCAAGGAAATTGCTGACCTTGGCGACAATGCCGACGCCGTCGGGGCACGCAATCACCAACCGAAAAGTGCGCATGAGGGAAAAACTCCAAAACTTTACTAAGGCCGCCATTCTAGCGAGTGCGCGGCAAAACTACAGTATTCGTTACGCCCTGCTGCCTGCGCCACGGCGTCGCGCCGCCTGTTCCACACGCCAGCACCGACGTGGCCTGCACTGTAATTGGCGTGTAACTGGCAGGCCTTATTAATCACCGTTATTAAGGCTGCTGTACCGCTCATTACTTAATGAGCGCGCATATAGAGACGGTGAAGTTAATGAATAAAATTTTAAATTAATCACCTGTTACAGGTTTACTTGCAGTTACTGTCTGACTACTATTGCGCCACTGTCTCCCTGTTACCCCTTTTCAACATAAGGTTATCCTCATGTCCTTGATCAACGAATACCGTGCAACAGAAGAAGCTATCAAAGAACTGCAAGCTCGCCTGAAGAACCTGTCCGAAGACGACAAACTTCAAACCGAGCTGGAATTTGAAGGTAAACTGCGCACGCTGATGGGCGAATACCAGAAATCGCTACGCGATATCATCGCGCTTCTGGACCCAGAGTCCAAAGTAAGCAAAGCACCACGCGGTGTTGTTAAAACCACCGGCACCAAACGTGCCCGCAAGGTTAAACAATACAAAAACCCGCACAACGGTGAAGTGATTGAAACCAAAGGTGGCAACCACAAAACTCTGAAAGAGTGGAAAGCCAAGTGGGGCAGCGACGAGGTTGAAGGTTGGGCTACTTTGCTCGACTAAGTGACACCCCGCGCGCACACTTTTTGCGCCGCTAATAAAAAACGCCAGCTTGCTGGCGTTTTTTATTGCCTGTTTTTTAATCCGTACTCTCCGTGCACGCATCCAGCCCAACGCGACGGCTCAACTCCCGTGCATAACGCTGCCATTCGCCCAGCAGCTTTAGCTGGGCCGCCGTGGCGCTGCGGGACAGCTCGTCCGCTGCCTGCATGAAGTTATCCAGGGTCATGGGGGCTCCCATGGCAGGATCAGTCAAACGTTGTTGGCAGAACAGATGCCAGCGTTCAACTTCTTCAGCACTCAAGGTATGAGGAAAGTTTCGGGCCCGGTAGCGGAATAATAATTCGGGTAACCGTTCATCATCAAAAGCCCATGTATCGTTGGCCAACTGCTCCGGGTCACTGAGTCTGACTTGCTCACACAAGCGACGATCGCGATCACCGAAAAAGCCGTCATACAATTGCTGCTCCGGATCTTCACTGGGGGCAAAGTCTTCGCGGGTATAAATGGCCGACAACTTATCCTTCCAAACTTCCTGTGCCTCGCTCAGGCGAGCAGCTCGTGCTTGATAGAGCGGCATATCCAATTGCAAGCGCTCTTGATCCTGTGCACGCACTACATTCAAGGGCGCCACCACCGGACAACGATTAATCTGAATCAGCTTTAGCGGAACCGGCAATTGACCTTCGGGCAAATCTTCACGACGGGTGTAAAGCATTGTGCGCAAAGTGTCGGCATCCATGTCCAGTAATGGCTGAGGATCAAAGTGCAGATCGCACACAATCAGCGCATTGCGATTCTTCGGATGCCAGGCCAGCGGCAATACCACGCCCACATAATGTCTGGCCGCAGAAAAGCGTCCCGAAATATGCACCATCGGTTGCAACAGACGAACTTGATCAAGCACGCGCTGCTTACTGCGCAACTGGAATAACCAGTCATATAACTTGGGTTGTTTGTCACGGATCAGCCGGGCCAGTGCGATGGTTGCCCGCACATCGGACAACGCATCGTGGGCCTGACCATGATCAATCCCGTTGGCGGCCGTCAAACGCTCCAGCTTGAGCGTCACCCGCCCGTCTTCCTGAGGCCAGACGATCCCTTCAGGACGCAGGGCGTAGGCTGTACGCACGACATCGATCAAGTCCCAGCGACTGTTGCCGCCCTGCCATTCACGGGCATAAGGATCGAAAAAGTTTCGATACAGACTGTAGCGCGTCACCTCGTCATCAAAGCGCAGCGAGTTGTAGCCGGCGCCACAGGTACCGGGTTGCGCCAGCTGGGCATGCGTGCGGGTCATGAACTCCGCCTCGCCCAAGCCTTTGTCTTCAAGGCGGCTTGGGGTGATGCCCGTGATCAGGCAGGCCATCGGATGAGGAAGAATGTCGTCGCTGGGCTGGCAGTAGAGATTGACCGGCTGATCAATCTCGTTGAGTTCCAGGTCGGTGCGGATACCGGCCACTTGCACGGCTCGATCGCAGCGCGGATTAATGCCGGTCGTTTCGTAGTCGTACCAAAAAATAGAGGTCACGGGGTGTTCCTGAGCAGTAGACCTAAACAGTCTAGGCGCTCAAACCCGGGCAAGACCAGCCTTGGAGCTAGGCAGAGGCCTGCAAGGGCTGAAAACTGAAGTAGCGCTGCAGGGCTGTAATCAATGCCACGTATTCGGCAGGCGGCTGATACAGGATAAAGCCGGAGTCGTAATATTGAGGCGTTACATCCTCATGACACCACATGCAACGCGCCGTCAGATCAATAAACTGCGGGCATCCGTCGGTATCGGGAAGCTTGAGCCGAAACTCGAAGTTGGCGTCCACCAGCATCGGTAGCTGACTGATCAGCATCAGGCCACCCTCGGACACATTACCCAAAAAACCAATGGGCTTGTCCGTGAACCGATTGAACACTTTGAGGAAAAACGTCAGTTGATGCCGCTGGATAAGCCGCTCGATAACCATGATCACTATCACTTTAAAAGGCCATTCAGCATGGCCGCGCTAGCGCCTCGAAATACCCTGCCCGCCTGAGACCCAGACCCCAGGCACTACACCTTATTGGATACGCACAAACACATGACAAGCACAAACGAGTTGAATTTTAGTCAACCGACTCCAAATGACCAGTTTAAATTTCGTACATCATGGAATGACTGCAGGTAGCGCCTGAGCCGTTGTCCCGGGCCCCGGGATGAATTTGAGAATGCGCAGGGTCTCAATCCGCGCCTTGGCCCGATAGGCGTACTCGCTCTTGGGAAATTCATTGATGATGTACTGATAGGTCTGGGCCGCATCCAGGTAAAACTTCGTACGCTCCAGACACAATCCACGGAGCATAGCTGTTTGTGGCCAGATATACGGACGACTGCGACTGTCGCGGTCAACCTCGGACAACTCAAGCATCACCGCTTCGCAGTTGCCGCGGTCATAAGCACGGTAGGCATTGTTCAAATGGTGATTCATCGACCAACGGGTACAGCCGGCCACACTGGCAACCAACACTAAAATGAGCACAATTCGCATGGGGATCTCCTGTTCACCACAGTGTATCGACCCCACGGTCAAATTCTTCAGGCAACAGATCCGATGCACCACAACTTAAGCAGAAAGTAGTGCAGAGGAACAATGACTACAGCTAAAGACCATAGTAGCCTTTGGCAGCGCTTGAACTCAGGAGTCTTTGCATGTCTGTTCGTCGAACCAAAATTGTTGCCACACTTGGCCCTGCCAGCAATTCACCAGAAATGCTGGAGCAGCTGATCCTCGCTGGCCTGGACGTTGCCCGTCTGAACTTCTCCCACGGCACTCCCGATGAGCACAAGGCTCGCGCCAAGCTGGTCCGTGAGATCGCGGCCAAGCATGGTCGTTTCGTCGCCCTGCTGGGTGACCTGCAAGGCCCGAAAATCCGTATCGCCAAATTCGCCAACAAAAAGATCGAGCTGAAGATCGGTGACAAGTTCACCTTCTCCACCAGCCATCCGTTGACCGAAGGCAACCAGCAAGTAGTCGGTATCGACTACCCCGACCTGGTTAAAGACTGCGGCGTGGGCGACGAGCTGCTGCTCGACGACGGCCGTGTCGTCATGCGTGTAGACACTGCCACCGACGACGCCCTGCACTGCTCCGTGCTGATCGGCGGCCCGCTGTCCGACCATAAAGGCATCAACCGTCGCGGCGGCGGTCTGACCGCTCCAGCCCTGACTGAAAAAGACAAGGCTGACATCAAGCTGGCTGCCGAAATGGAAGTCGACTACCTGGCCGTATCCTTCCCTCGGGACGCTGCGGACATGGAATACGCCCGTCAACTGCGTGACGAGGCTGGCGGTACTGCCTGGCTGGTCGCGAAGATTGAACGCGCTGAAGCCGTGGCTGACGACGAAACCCTCGACGGCCTGATCAAGGCCAGCGACGCGGTAATGGTTGCCCGTGGCGACCTGGGCGTTGAAATCGGTGATGCAGAGCTGGTGGGCATCCAGAAGAAAATCATTCTGCACGCACGTCGCCACAATAAAGCGGTGATCGTAGCGACCCAGATGATGGAGTCGATGATCCAGAACCCGATGCCAACTCGCGCCGAAGTGTCCGACGTTGCCAACGCTGTTCTCGACTACACCGACGCCGTAATGCTCTCGGCCGAAAGTGCTGCCGGTGCCTATCCACTGGAAGCCGTACAAGCTATGGCACGTATTTGCGTCGGCGCTGAAAAGCATCCGACCAGCAAGACCTCCAGCCACCGCATCGGTAAAACCTTCGAAAGCTGCGATCAAAGCATTGCACTGGCGGCCATGTACACCGCCAACCACTTCCCGGGTGTCAAAGCGATCATCGCCCTGACCGAAAGCGGGTACACGCCGTTGATCATGTCGCGCATCCGTTCTTCGGTGCCGATCTACGCGTTCTCCCCGCACCGTGAAACCCAGGCCCGCGCCGCGATGTTCCGTGGCGTATACACCGTACCGTTCGACCCGGCTTCACTGCCGCCAGAACAGGTCAGCCAGGCTGCCATCGACGAGCTGATCAAGCTGGGCGCTGTTAAAAATGGCGACTGGGTCATCCTGACCAAGGGCGACAGCTACCACACCATCGGTGGCACCAACGGCATGAAGATTCTGCATGTCGGCGACAAAATGGTTTAAGCCCTACAAGGCTCGAGCCCAAAGCCCCGCCTGAGTGATCAGGCGGGGCTTTTTTACGGCTGCCAGACTTAGCTGCGCGTCAAGAAAACGTCCGCCAGCAGTTGATTGCGAGGCAGTCCGGCCAGAAACAGACGCTTGGCAAACCCATCGACACTGTCGGGATGCCCACAGACCAGCGCATGGGTCTGGCGCGAAACAATGCGCATCTCAAGCAAGTATTCCGGCAACTGATGACGCTCCAGGTGCTCGACCACAAGGTTGGGGCAAGTGCCCGCCAAGGCGGACAATGAGTCCTTGAGGTAATACTCGCTTTCATCACGCGCCACATGCACCAGCAAAATCGGCCCTTGATGGTCCTGACGCAACGCCTCGCGCAATACGCCATACAGCGGCCCCAAACCGGTGCCCGACGCCAGTAGCCAGAGCGGCTGCTCCTGCCAGTCCGGGTCGTAACGCAGCGCGCCACCGCGCAACTCACCCAGCCGCACACCCTCCCCGACCTTGAATTGACGGGCAGCGCTGGCGAACTCACCGGGGTGAGCGCAATCGAGGTGAAACTCCAGAAAGCGGTCTTCTTCGGGCAGACTGGCCAGCGAGTAAGGACGAGCGATACCACTGGCGGTCCACAGCACCACATGCTGGCCTGCGCGATAACGCAAGGGGCGCTGCGGCAAAAGACGCAGACGCAACACCGTCGGGCTCAGCCAGTCGAGCGCCGCCACCTCGGCAGGCAAGCCGTCGCGCACGGGATCAAACGCTTCAACCTCCAGATCTTCGACCACCTGGCACTGACACGCCAGGCGCCAGCCCTGCTCACGTTGCGCCCGGACCAAAGCGTCGGGCTTGAGATCCACGGGTTCCCCCTTCACGCAGCGCACCAGACACGCATGGCAACTGCCCGCCCGGCAGCTGTAGGGTACAGCCACACCGGCCTGATTCAAGGCGTCGAGCAGATTGGTGCCATCGGTAACCGACCAATGCCGGTCGGCAACGTGTAATTCGGGCACTCAGGCCTCCGCAGGATAATTCTGTGGGAGCGGGCTTGCTCGCGATTGCATTAGCGCGGTGTACCAGGTTCACCGTGCAGCCTGCATCGCGAGCAAGCCCGCTCCCACATGGGGTATGGATTGATTGATAGATCTTTATCGCAGCCTTCGCCAGCGGCTACAAGTTTTGCCCGTGCGGGTGTATCAAGGAGTGTACCGGGTTATACTGCCGCGCCGTTTTTGTACCGGTCATGCGTGCCCGGTATGCCTAGCAAAGATGTTTTCGACAGACCGATACACCAAGGTCGCAAACACCTTAATTGAATGTTCCCGTCTTATAGAGGAGCGCGACCCATGACCGTGATCAAGCAAGACGACCTGATTCAGAGCGTTGCTGACGCCCTGCAATTCATTTCCTACTACCACCCCGTGGACTTCATCCAGGCGATGCACGAGGCCTACCTGCGCGAAGAATCGCCAGCGGCCCGTGACTCGATGGCGCAAATCCTGATCAACTCGCGCATGTGTGCCACTGGCCACCGCCCGATTTGCCAGGACACCGGCATCGTCACCGTTTTCGTGCGCGTAGGCATGGATGTACGCTGGACCGGCGCCACCATGGGCCTGGACGACATGATCAACGAAGGCGTGCGTCGCGCTTATAACTTGCCGGAAAACGTCCTGCGCGCTTCGATCCTGGCCGACCCGGCTGGCGCCCGTCGCAACACCAAGGACAACACCCCTGCGGTCATCCACTACTCCATCGTTCCGGGTAACACCGTGGAAGTGGACGTAGCGGCCAAGGGCGGCGGTTCCGAGAACAAGTCGAAAATGGCCATGCTCAACCCGTCCGACTCGATCGTTGACTGGGTGCTCAAGACTGTTCCGACCATGGGCGCGGGCTGGTGCCCACCGGGCATGCTCGGCATCGGCATCGGCGGCACCGCTGAAAAAGCGGCCGTGATGGCCAAGGAAGTGTTGATGGAGTCCATCGACATTCACGACCTGATCAAGCGTGGCCCGTCCAGCCGTATCGAAGAGATGCGCATCGAGCTGTTCGAGAAGGTCAACCAACTGGGTATCGGCGCCCAGGGCCTGGGCGGCCTGACCACCGTTCTTGACGTAAAAATCATGGACTACCCGACCCACGCAGCATCCCTGCCGGTGTGCATGATCCCGAACTGCGCGGCCACCCGTCACGCCCACTTCGTACTGGACGGCTCCGGCCCTGCAGCACTCGAAGCGCCACCGCTGGACGCCTACCCGGAAATCGTTTGGGAAGCAGGCCCGTCGGCCCGCCGTGTCAACCTCGACACCCTGACCCCGGAAGACGTGCAGAGCTGGAAGCCGGGCGAAACCGTCCTGCTGAACGGCAAAATGCTGACCGGTCGTGACGCTGCGCACAAGCGCATGGTTGAAATGCTGAACAAGGGTGAAACCTTGCCGGTAGACCTCAAGGGTCGCTTCATCTACTACGTGGGCCCGGTTGATCCGGTGCGCGACGAAGTGGTTGGCCCTGCCGGTCCGACCACCGCCACGCGGATGGACAAGTTCACCCGTCAGATCCTCGATCAAACCGGCCTGCTGGGCATGATCGGCAAATCCGAGCGCGGCCCTACCGCCATCGAAGCCATCAAGGAACACAAAGCCGTGTACCTGATGGCCGTCGGCGGTGCTGCGTACCTGGTAGCCCAGGCGATCAAGAAATCGCGCGTGGTGGCATTTGCCGAACTGGGTATGGAAGCGATCTACGAGTTCGACGTCAAAGACATGCCCGTCACCGTGGCAGTCGACAGCAACGGCGAGTCGGTCCACATCACCGGCCCGGCGATCTGGCAGAAAAAAATCAGCGACAGCCTGGCCGTAGAAGTGCAATAAGCGCTTTTAAAGCCAGACATAAAAACGGCCGGGTTAATAACCCGGCCGTTTTTTTATGCCCTCCAACCAGCCCGCTTAAAACGCGTTACGGAAGATTTCCTCAATCTGCCCCTGATCTGCCTTGCGCGGATTGGTCAAACCACACGCATCTTTCAAGGCATTGGTGGCCAGGATCGGGATGTCATCCAGCTTGGCCCCCAGATCACGCAGCCCCGCCGGAATCTCGACGTCCCTGGCCAGCGTACGAATCGCCGCAATGGCCGCCTGGGCGCCCTCTTCCGGGCTCAGGCCGCGCACATCGGCACCCAGCGCATGGGCCACGTCGGTCAAACGAGCCGCGCACACACTGGCGTTAAAGGTTTGCACATGGGGCAGCAATACTGCGTTGCACACACCGTGGGGCAAGTCATAGAACCCGCCCAACTGGTGGGCCATCGCATGCACAAAGCCCAGGGATGCGTTGTTAAAGGCCATACCGGCCATGAACTGCGCGTAAGCCATGTTTTCGCGCGCCGTCAGGTCCTTGCCGTCATTCACCGCCTGGCGCAGGTTCTGACTGATCAGCTCCATTGCCTTGATCGCGCAGGCATCGGTAATCGGGTTGGCGGCGGTCGACACATAAGCCTCAATGGCATGGGTCAGCGCATCCATGCCCGTGGCTGCCGTCAGGCCTTTAGGCATCGCGACCATCAACTCAGGGTCGTTGACCGACAGCAACGGCGTGACGTTGCGGTCGACAATGGCCATTTTTACGTGGCGTTCTTCGTCTGTGATGATGCAAAAACGCGTCATTTCACTGGCCGTACCAGCCGTGGTGTTGATCGAAACCAGCGGCATTTGCGGCTTGGCCGAGCGATCGACACCTTCGTAATCACGGATATGCCCGCCATTGGTCGCGCACAGCGCAATGCCCTTGGCGCAGTCATGGGGCGAACCGCCGCCCAGCGACACGATAAAGTCGCAGTGCTGCGCCTTGAGCACCAGCAGTCCCGCCTCTACGTTGGCAATGCTCGGGTTGGGTTTGGCACCGTCAAAAATCACCGAATCAATGTCTTGCAGCGCGAGCTTTTCAGCGATCAAGGTCGCAACCCCCGCCTTGGCCAGCCCCGCGTCGGTCACAATCAATGCCTTGCGAAAGCCATAGTTGCGGATCGCAGTCATGGCCTCGTCCAGACACCCATTACCCATGATGTTGACGGCGGGAATAAAGAAAGTACTGGTCATGTCGAGTCCTCTTGACGGGTCATTGGCTAAATCGGTTCTTTACAGCTTCACCCAATCACAATGCTGCAATGTTGATCTGGCTCAACACTTGAGCGTGATAAAGTCCGCTACCGCCCACGCCTTGAGACGATATTTGCGATGACACCCTTCCAGGAATTTGATGCCGAACTAGAAGACTGGAACCCGTTACGCACCAGCACGCCGTGCAGCGGTCTGCTGATCGGTAACGGCGCGAGCATGGCCGTGTGGCATGACTTCTATTACGACTCACTGTTTGATAAAGCCAAGAGCGTAGCCGAAAAACCGCTGAGCCAGACCGAACTCAGCGTGTTCGAAGCCCTTGGCACCCGCAATTTCGAACATGTACTGAGCGCCCTCAAGACCGCGAGCAAGGTCAACAAGGCACTGGCCATCAACTCGGCCTCACCGCGCAAACGCTATTACGCCATCAAGGAAGCCCTGATCAACTGCACTCAGGACATCCACATCCCCTGGCGCCTGATGCAGCCCGACACCCTGGCTTGCTGGCACGAGGAACTGGCGCGCTATGCCACCGTGTATTGTTCCAACTACGACCTGCTGGCGCCCTGGGCTGTCATGCAGGCACCCAAGCAGTTCAATGACCTGTTCAATGCATCCGGTTCAACCTTTGAATTGAGTGCCGGCGCCGCCAAGGGCAAAACCACCCGCATGCTCTACCTGCACGGAGCGTTGCATCTGGTCAGGAATCAGGAAGGCAAGGCCCGGAAAATCACGGCCAGCGAGCCCACCTTGTTGAGCAACTTCGCCATTAACCACTCGATCAGCGCACTGGACGATGTACCGTTATTTGTCAGCGAAACCAGCAGTGACGACAAGCGCAAATCCATACGCCAGTCCGATTACCTGTCTTTTTGCCATGAACAGCTAATGACTCATAAAGACGCGCTGTGCATTTTTGGCCATAGCTTGAGCGAGCAGGACCAACACCTGATCGACGCCTTGCGCCTGGCGCCGCTCAAAACCCTGTGCATCGCCATTTACCCGCGCAGCGAAGCGTTTATCCGTTTTCAGAAAAACCATTACACCGCGCTGTTTGCCGACAAGAAACTGGCACTTCGCTTCTTCAATTCAAAAACTCACCCGCTGGGCCTCAGCCGACACTCCGTGCCGGTAGAGGCTTGAGCCACACCGCGTCCCTCAGAGCTTCTCTTTGATCACCGTCGTCGGGCCGTTGTGTTTGACACTGGCAATGCCTTTGTCCCGCGCGGCCTCTGAGCTGTACAACTCACTGGTACCAATGACCTGGTGATTGGCCGCCTTCAGATTGAAGTAGGGCTTGCCATCCTTGGCCTCTTTTTTCTCGTAGCGCTCATCCAGCGGGCTGTTGGCCTGAACCGAGGCAATCCCGGCCTTGGCCGCCGCGAGCGTGGTGTACTGCTCACTGACCAATATCGTTTCGGCATTCGCCGCTTTCAATACAAAACGAAACTGCCCGCTGCTGGTCTTGCTCAATTCGTACCAACCCGACATAGCCTTTCTCCTGAAAATAAGGGTGCCTGCGCTAATTCAGTAAAGACCCCACAGGCTATTTATCCATTTATCGACAGGAATGAACGGGACACGCATTTTCAACGAGACAGATAGCAATGGTTATCGATACCATTCGCAACTTATTTGCATCGCTGTGTTCACAAGGATCTTCATGTCAGGCCTTAAACCCGACCCGCCCGCGGCCGATCACTTTCGCGAGTTCTATACGCAAATTCTGCACTTTCTGCGCAAGCGCACCGACAACACCAGCGATGCAGCCGACATGACCCAGGATGTTTTCACCCAATGGCTGGGTTATCAGGACCGGGCCAAGGTCGAGCAGCCACGGGCTTTTTTATTCCAGATGGCGCGCAATCTGTTGCGCGACCACTGGCGGCGCCAGCAAGTACGACAAGCCGTGCACGGCGAGCACGCCGAGAGTGAAGCCGAACCCTTAAGTGATGAGAGGGATGACCCGATGGCCGCGGCCCAGCGTCAGCAGCGCCTTGAACAGCTCAAAAGCGTGCTTGCAGAACTCTCGCCCAGGCGCCGCGAAGCCCTTATGCTGCACCGTTTTGAAGGCTTGAGTCAGGCACAGATTGCCGCACGCATGGGGATTTCCGTGAGCATGGTAGAAAAGCACATTGCCCTGGCCTTGCTGCACTGCAAGCAACATCTACAACGGGACAGCGGCAAGGAGCAGCCAAAATGAGTCCTTTTCAAGAAGCCGGGCACGAGAGCATCGATGAACAGGCGGCCCATTGGTTTTCGCGCAATCGTAACGAGCGCGACCCATCCAGCCGAGAGCAATTCAACAGGTGGCATGCCAACCCGGCCCATGCACAGGCCTATGCCGAATTCCAATCCCTGTGGGCTGATCTGGGCGAACTCGAACGGGTAAACCGTCCCGTCACACTTCCCGTGCGCCCCCGACGCTTCAACGCAGCGCTGGCCACCGCGGCCGCCGTCCTGTGCGCCGTCTTTGCGCTGAACCTGGGCGCCCCAGTGGCCCTGCACCAGCAGCTCGTGAGCACCTCGGCCCAAGGCGGGCGCACGGTATCACTGCCTGACGGCAGCACCTTGAATGTCAATGCCAACACCCGGGTGCGCCTCGAATTCAGCGCCCAGCAGCGCGATATATATCTGGATCAAGGCCAGTTCTATATCGACGTAGCGGCCAATAAAGAGCAACCACTGGTGGTGCATGCTGGCGATGCGCGCATCCGGGTAGTCGGCACCGGATTCGATGTCCGGCGCAGCCCACGTCAATTGGTGGTCAGTGTCGCCCATGGCCAGGTTGCGTTTACCCCCGATGCCACCTCTTCAACCCTGCTTGGCGCTCAGCAACGCGCCACCTACGACTACGCCAGGCACTCACTGCAAGAGCAAAACCTGGGCCCTGATGAAGTGGCGGACTGGCGCAGCGGGCACCTGTCCTTTCGCAATCGCGAACTGGCCAGCCTGGTGGACGAGCTGGACCTGTACCGCCCCGGCGTCATCCAGCTTGCCGATGGCCCCCTCGCTCGCTACAAGGTCTCGGGCAATCTGGACACCCGCGATCCACTGGCACTGGTCAAGGCCCTTCCCGCGTTGATCCCGGTAAAAAACGTGCTGCTGGACAACGGAACCATCCGCATCGAACCTCGCTAAAAAAACATATGCGAATATTTTGCATTCGCATATGTGGTTTTTTCAGGCTGTCGCGTCTTCCTCCGGTCTGCGTTGCTAACGCATGTCTTTTTGGCCTTTGTTGCCACACCGGGGGATTTCATGTTTCGCACACCACATCACTTCTCGCACGTTTACGCGCGCCCGACACTGGCGGCGGCTTGCCTGGCGATCAGCCTGCAAGCCCATGCCCAGTCGTTCCAGTTGCAGCTGCCGACACAATCGCTGGCCAGCTCACTGAGTGAGGTGGCACAGCAAGCGAAAATCCAGCTGCTGTTTGACGAAGCCCTGCTACGCAACATAAAAGCCCCCGCGCTCAAAGGCGACTTCACACCACAACAGGCCATCCAGCTACTGCTCAAGGGCACCGACTTCAGCTTGATCCAGGTCGACCGCACCTACGTTGTCCGGCCTCGGGAAGACGGCACCACCACCAGCAACAGCCTTGAACTCGGCGCAGTCAGCGTCGTGGGTAATGGCAACGAGGTCGACTCCAGCAGCGTCGGCAAATCGACCATGACCCAAACCCAGATCAATCAGTATCAGGCCAACAACATCCCCAGCCTGCTGGCCACACTGCCGGGCATCAACCTCGGCGGATCGCTCAAGCCTGGCGGTCAGACCATCAATATCTGGGGCATGGGCGAAGCCGAAGACGTTCAAATGACGGTGGATGGCGCGACCAAAAGCGGCTTTGAGCGCTACAAACAGGGCACGATTTTTATCGAGCCCGAGCTGATCAAGCGCCTTGAAGTAGAAAAAGGCCCCCATGACATACACACCGGCAATGGTGGTTTTGCCGGCGTCGTACACATGGAAACCAAAGATGCCCCGGACTTGCTCGAAGACGGCAAAGACGTTGGCGCCATGCTCAAGTACGGCTACAGCAGCAATGACCATCAACAGGTTTACAGCGGTGCCGCGTACGGCCGCACCGAAGATGGCCGCGCCGATGCACTGGTGTACTACACCAAACGCGACGGCGACAACATGAAGCTGGCCGACACGATGCCCGATCCAAAAAACCTGTACCCGGTCAACCCCAAGCGCCTGCCCAACACCGCCCAGGATCTGGACGCACAACTGCTCAAACTCAACCTGAGACTCAATGACGAACACCGCGTCGGCATGTCTTACTCACGGGCGAACAATTACCTGTGGGTGCCCTTCTCGGCTGTCAGCTATCCGGAGCCACCCAGCAAGGCCAACATTGCCAAATATGGCTATGACATTGCCTCCCGACGATACCTGTCCAACCGCTCAACCATCGACACCACCTGGTCGACCAAATACAAATACGAGCCTCTGGACAACCCCCTGGTAGACCTTGAGGTCAAGTACTCGCACTCCAACACCGAACAAACCGACAAGCGCAGCGAACAGGCCCACACCCAGCCCACCACCGGTGGGCGCAAGATGGAAACCGGCTACACCGATGACATGCTGCAGATCGAAAACATCAGCCTGTTTGCCACCGGCCCGCTGGACCATGCCGTGACCACCGGCGTGCAATTTCGCAGACATCAGCGTGATGTGGACATGTGGATGCCAGGCGGTAATTACGAAACAGAGAAGTACAACTACGGCCACTACCAGCCCAACTTCATGCCACGGGGCAAGGTCAATACCAACAGCGTCTACATTCAGGACGCCATCACTTGGGGCGACTTCACCTTGACCCCGTCCATGCGTTACGACCATGTGCGCAATCGAGGTCAGGAAAACGACGCGCCCTTTTACAACCATCCGGAACTGGGTCACGACTACAGCGACAAAACCTACACTGGCTGGTCGCCTCGCCTGTCGGCCTTCTGGACAATTACCCCGAAAACAGCCTTGTTCGTTAACTACAGCAAGACCTGGCGCGCCCCGGTGATCGACGAGCAATACGAAGTCCAGGGCACTGGCAGCCGCACCTCCAGCAGCCGGAGCCTGGATCCCGAGCGCATCACCGGCTGGCGCGGGGGCAACATCACCACGTTTGATCAGATTTTCGGCGACAGCGACCACGCCCTGGTGCGCACCACCCTGTTCCACAACACCGTCGACGACGAGATTTTCAAAGCCACAGGTGTGGGCTGTGCCGCACAAACAGTCGATGTCAGCATGAGCACAGCCTGCGGCCCCAATATGCCCAACTACCGCAATATTGGCAGTGTGACGATCAAAGGGTTTGAGGTTGAGAGCTTTTACGAGTCCACCTACGTGTTCGGCTCACTGTCGTACGCATGGATGACGGGTAAACACGAAGGCGCCTACACCAACCCGTGGGGCCCCAACGTCTGGGCCCGAGACGTGCCTGCACCAAAATGGATTGCCGTACTGGGCACCAAAATACCGAGCCTGGATGCTCGCGTTGGCTGGAAGGGAGAATGGGTGCGTAAAACAGACCGCAGACCGAGCGACGATTACTACAGCAGCCCGATCAGCGTCCTGGGTGACCGTTACTGGGATCACTACAACAACGACGGCTACAACGTGCAGGGCCTGTTTGCCAACTGGAAGCCGCAACAGCCGTACCTCAAGGGCACCGAGGTGAACTTCACCCTGGACAATATGTTCAATAACAGCTTTCGCCCAATGCTCAGCGGCGATAACGCCTACAGCCAGGGCCGCAATGCCAAGGTCAGCGTAACGCGGTTCTTCTGAGTTGGCTGATCCGGCACACCCTCTGAGGAAGCGGGCTTGCTCGCGATTCGGCCTGTTCGGTGTATCTGGCCCACCGCGCCGACGCCATCGCGGGCAAGCCCGGCTCCCACAGGTGTGTGCCGCTCACACCTGTGGGAGAGCGCGGCTACTGTGACGTGCTACCACACTCAACTCCGGCGCCTGCACCCGGCGCTGGCTCAAGTAGCGGGTGCAGCTCACGCGCAGGAACGAGGCAAAGTTGACCACTTCGCCGCGATAATCCATGACCTCTTCATACAGCTTGGCCACCAATTGGTTGGTGGTCATGCCGTCTGCTTCGGCGATTTCACTGAGAATGTCCCAGAACTGGTTTTCCAGGCGCAACGTCGTGACCACGCCGCAAATACGCAATGAGCGCGAACGTGACTCGTAAAGAATCGGATCGGCTTTTACATACAGTTCACACATGGTCACGCCTCCTTCCTACAAAGTGATCTTGGTGCCCAGCAAGCCCAGAAACGCCGCAAGCCATGCAGGATGTGCCGGCCAGGCAGGAGCGGTAGCCAGGTTGCCCTGTACATGAGCCTTGGTCACGTCGATGTCGATATACGTACCGCCCGCCAGACGCACTTCCGGTGCACACGCTGGATATGCACTGCATTCACGTCCTTCAAGCGTGCCCGCCGCCGCCAGCAGTTGCGCGCCATGGCACACCGCCGCAATCGGCTTGCCCGCCTTGTCGAAATCACGCACCAGCTCAAGAACCTTTTCGTTCAAGCGCAGGTATTCCGGCGCACGACCACCCGGCACGAGCAGAGCGTCATAATCGCTGGCTTTAACCTTGTCGAAATCGAAATTCAGGGCAAACAGATGGCCGGGTTTTTCGCTGTAGGTCTGGTCGCCCTCGAAGTCGTGGATGGCAGTACGCACAGTTTGGCCAGAGGTCTTGCCCGGGCACACGGCGTGCACATGATGACCGACCATCAACAGCGCCTGAAACGGCACCATCACTTCGTAGTCTTCGACGTAATCGCCGACCAGCATCAGAATTTTTTTCGCTGCCATGGTGCGTGCTCCTGTGGGGTAAGACCTTGGGCCAGTAAGAGTAGCCAAAGTAACCCCTCAGCGCCCAAGCGGGTAATAGCCAAGTACTACGTACCCGCCAGACGCAACTTACAGGCTTATTTCAGCAAGCCATCGGCCTGCAGCAGCGTTTCAAGACAGTGTTCCTGGATGTTGTAGAACGCCTTGAGCTCCTGGATTTTCACCAACAGCTGAGCCGGATCAAGCGGCTCGGCGCGCTTGACCGCGAGGATCATCTTGTTTTTGTTGGTGTGCTCCAGGGAGATGAACTCAAACACCTTGGTTTCATAACCGCAAGCCTCCAGGAACAGCGCGCGCAAGCTGTCAGTGACCATTTCGGCCTGCTGGCCCAGGTGCAGGCCGTATTGCAGCATCGGCTTGAGCAATGCCGGGCTCTGGATTTGCAGGCGGATCTGCTTATGGCAGCACGGCGAACACATGATGATCGCAGCCCCGGAGCGAATCCCCATATGGATGGCGTAGTCGGTGGCAATGTCGCAGGCATGCAGCGCGATCATTACGTCGATCGGGGTCGGCGCAAAACTGCGCACATCACCGTGCTGGAACGTCAGGCCCGGATGTTCGAGGCGCTGAGCGGCGTTGTTGCACAGCGTGACCATGTCTTCGCGCAACTCAACCCCGGTCACCAGGCCTTCGGCTTGCAGGCTGTGGCGCAGGTAATCGTGGATGGCAAACGTCAGGTAACCCTTGCCCGAACCAAAATCCACCACCTTGACCGGCTGATCCAGCTTGAGGGGCGAGTTACTCAGGGCGTGGGAAAACACCTCGATAAACTTGTTGATCTGCTTCCACTTGCGCGACATCGCCGGGATCAGCTCTTGCTGCTTGTTGGTCACGCCCAGATCCGCCAGAAACGGCCGGGTCAGATCCACAAAGCGGTTCTTTTCACGGTTGTGCTCGGCCGACGGCACTTCCCGCTCTTGCTGGCTTTTGCCTTTGAACAGCGAGCTTTTGCCTTTTTTGCTGTATTCCAGCTGCACTTCGTCGGTCAGGGTCAACAAATGTGCGTTCTTGAACGCTTCCGGCAGCAGCTCGGCAATGTTGGCCACGCCCTCTTGCAGCGGGAAGTTCTTGGTGATGTCACGGGTTTTGTAGCGATACACAAACGACAGGCAGGCCTGATCCTTGACCGTGACCTGCTTGATGATGATCCGCTGCAGCTCGGCTTCAGCACCCACGTACTTGGCCAGGACCAGCTTGATAAAGGAGTTCTGGGCCAGGCCGGTTTCCAGCAGGCTCAAAAATTGCGCACGATGATCCGGCACAGACGCGGCGGTGGTAGCAGTCACTGACATTGAAAAAGGTGCCTCGGGGGTGCAGGAGGGGAAATCAAAAAACGAATGGCGGCCATTTTAGGCGTGTTGGCCGCCGGGGGCACGGAGTTATTTCAGACAGCGGCAATTACAACATCACCAACCGATTCGGTAATTGATTACGTGCCTGCGTCTTGGGCACATGCTGTTTGAGCACTTCGGCACAGGCATCGATGCAGGTAATAAAGCCCTCTGCCGTATGCCCCAGCGCCACGCGCCGCACGAAGTCGTTAACGATGGTGCCCCAGTCGCTGTTGTCCAGATGACGCGAGATGCCTTCGTCTACCAGGATTTCGACATAACGCTCAGCCTCACTGACAAAAATCAGCACGCCGGTGCGCCCCGCCGTGTGATGCAGTTTCTGTTCGAGAAACTGGCGTCGGGCCAGGTTACTCGCGCGCCAGTGCCGCACACGGGGCGGAATGAGCCGGGTGGTGATGGCCGGGAGGCGAAAGATCAGGCTAAGGAAGACAAAGCTGGCCCACTGCAGCATCAGCAGCGTGTACGTCGTCAGCCCGCTGTTTAAAAAGTGCACCACAGCGGGCACCACCAGGGCGATGAGGCTGGCCCACAGCAAGGGGATGTAGCTGTAGTCGTCGGCACGGGGAGCCAGCACGGTGACGATTTCGGCGTCGGTGTGCATTTCGGCACGGGTGACGGCTTCTTCGACCTGCCGCTGTTGCTCTGGAGTTAATAAAGCCATAAGTCTCGATACTCGTTGAAAAATGAATTACCAGCCGCCTGAGGCCCCGCCGCCGCCAAAGCTGCCACCGCCGCCGCGAAAACCTCCGCCACCGCCACCTCCGAACCCGCCACCTCCAAAGCCGCCCGAGCGCGAACCACCGCCACCGCCCGAGTGACAGATGCCCAGGAACTGGCAGGCAGCGACAATCAGCACAAACAGTATAAATAGCAGCACAACCACGCCCGGGTGCTCAGCCATAAAATCATTGCCGCCGCCCTGCCCGGTGGCGTAGGCCGGTTCGGCCAAGGGAGCACCGCCCAATACCTGCAGGATGGCGCCGACACCGTCGCTGATCCCCTGGCTGTAGTTCCCTGCCTTGAAGGCCGGAGTGATGACCTGATTGATGATCACCGAGGACTGGGCGTCAGTGAGCCGATCTTCCAGGCCATAGCCGACCTCGATGCGCAACTTGCGGTCGTCACGGGCCACGATCAGCAAGGCGCCGTTGTTTTTGTCCTTTTGGCCGATGCCCCAGGCGCGACCCAACTGGTAGCCGAAGTCTTCAATCGGGGTGCCTTGCAGGTTGGGGACCGTGACCACAACCACTTGCTCGCCGGTGGCTTTTTCGTGGGCTTGCAGGGTTTGCGTCAATTGCTGGCGAGTGGCGGGATCAAGCATTTGCCCGTCATCCACCACCCGCCCGCTGAGCGCGGGAAAGATCAGCGCCTGGGCCGTGGCGATAAAGAGCCACAGCAACAGGCCAAGCCCCGGTCTTGATAAGCGCATCGCTACCTCGATATTAAAGCCCGGACTCTTGTAGCCGCTGCCGCAGGCTGCGAAGGGGTTCGCAGGGTCTTTGAGGAAACGGTTTGCTCCGCAAACCTTCGCAGCCTGCGGCAGCGACTACAACATCACACAAGCAATTAGAACTTCACTTCAGGCGCTTTGTCGGCGTCCGGGGTGGTGGCTTCAAAGGTCGAGCGTACTGGCAGGTCGCTGTACATCACCGCATGCCACAAACGCCCCGGAAAGGTGCGAATTTCAGTGTTGTAGCGCTCTACCGCAAGGATAAAGTCGCGACGGGCCACGCTGATGCGGTTTTCCGTGCCTTCAAGTTGTGACTGCAGCGAGAGGAAGTTCTGGTTCGACTTGAGGTCCGGGTAACGCTCGGACACCACCATCAATCGACTCAAGGCTCCCGTCAGCTGGTTCTGCGCTTCCTGGAACTGCTTGAGTTTTTCGGGATTGTTCAGGGTGCTGGCGTCGACCTGGATCGAGGTCGCCTTGGCCCGCGCCTCAATCACCGCCGTCAAGGTGGCTTGCTCCTGCTTGGCCGCGCCCTTGACCGTTTCGACCAGGTTGGGGATCAGGTCCGAGCGACGCTGATACTGGTTCTGCACTTGCGACCAGGCCGCCTTGACCTGCTCGTCCAGGGTCGGAATGGTGTTGATCCCGCACCCCGCCAGCAGACTGCTGAAGGCCAGCAGGGCGATCACTTTCCAGCCCACAACTCTAACGCTTTGTATTCCCATGCTTGTGACGCTCCGAAATAACGACATTTGGTTATTGACCACACACCACGCCTAAAAACTCCCGGCAATACTGGATTGCACGCGGCGAATCAGCTAAAAGACTGCCTACCATTCAGGAATACTCCGTTCTAAAGGTAGGTCAATTCTTTAATTCGAGTACTCCTGATACCTCCCCAGAACAATATCGCTGCACAAGCGTGGGCTTCCCTCGCTTCAAGTGAGCGGCTGCGCAGAAGAATCCAATGAGAAAAATGTGTTTGCTGGGCATTGTCATCAGCCTGGCCAGTCACACCGTGTGGGCTCAAACCCCTGCGGCCCCGCTCCCGTCTAAAGACGTTTTCGTCGCTGACCTGCTGAAGAAAATGACCGTCGATGAAAAGATCGGCCAATTACGCCTGATCAGCATCGGCCCGGAAATGCCCCGCGAGATGATCCGCAAGGAAATCGCCGCAGGCCGTATCGGTGGCACCTTCAACTCCATCAGCCGTGACGAAAACCGCCCGATGCAAGACGCTGCCATGCGCAGCCGTCTGAAGATCCCGATGTTTTTTGCGTACGACGTGATCCATGGCCATCGCACTATTTTCCCGATCAGCCTGGCCCTGGCCTCCAGCTGGGACATGGATGCCATCGGCCTGAGCGGTCGCGTGGCCGCCAAGGAAGCCAGCGCCGACAGTATCGACCTGACCTTCGCACCCATGGTGGATATCGCCCGCGACCCGCGCTGGGGCCGTACCTCCGAGGGCTTTGGTGAAGACACTTACCTGGTCTCGCGCATCGCCAGGGTCATGGTGCAGGCCTATCAGGGCGCGTCACCGGCCCTGCCCGGCAACATCATGGCCAGCGTCAAACACTTCGCCCTGTATGGCGCAGTGGAAGGCGGCCGGGACTACAACACGGTGGACATGAGCCCGACACGCATGTTCCAGGACTATCTGCCGCCCTACCATGCAGCGATTGAAGCCGGCGCCGGCAGCGTGATGGTGGCCCTGAACTCGATCAATGGCATACCGGCCACCTCGAACATGTGGCTGATGCAGGATTTGCTGCGCAAGGACTGGGGCTTTAAAGGCGTTGCTGTCAGCGACCACGGCGCAATCATCGAGTTGATCAAGCATGGTGTGGCCAAGGACAGCCGGGAGGCCGCCAAGCTGGCGATCAAGGCCGGCATCGACATGAGCATGAACGACAAGGCCTACGGTGAGGAGTTGCCCGGCCTGCTCAAGTCCGGCGAAGTGCCGCAAAGCGATCTGGATAACGCGGTGCGTGAGGTGCTTGGCGCCAAATACGACATGGGCCTGTTTGGCGACCCGTACCTGCGGATCGGCAAGGCTGAAGACGATCCGGTCGATACCAAGGCCGACAGTCGCCTGCATCGCAGCGAAGCCCGTGAAGTGGCGCGCAAGAGCCTGGTGCTGCTGAAAAACCAGTCTGAAACCCTGCCGCTGAAAAAAGAGGCGCGCACCGCGCTGGTTGGCCCGCTGGCCAAGGCCCCGATTGACATCATGGGCAGTTGGGCGGCGGCCGGTCAGCCGGCACAATCTGTCACCGTATACGACGGCATGCGCAACGCACTGGGCGAACAGGGCAACTTGATCTATGCCCGTGGCGCCAACATCACTGACGACCAGAAAATCGTCGACTACCTCAACTTCCTCAATTTCGATGCACCCGAAGTGGTCAATGATCCGCGCCCGGCGCAGGTGATGATTGACGAAGCGGTCAAGGCAGCACAGCAGGCAGATGTGGTGGTTGCCGTGGTGGGCGAGTCGCGGGGCATGTCCCACGAATCATCAAGCCGCACCAACCTCGACATTCCTGCCAGCCAGCGCGCCCTGATTACAGCGCTCAAGGCTACGGGCAAGCCGTTGGTGCTGGTGTTGATGAACGGCCGGCCGCTGTCGATTGATGTACAACAGCAACAGGCCGACGCAGTACTGGAAACCTGGTTCAGCGGCACCGAAGGCGGTAATGCAATCGCTGACGTGCTGTTCGGCGACTACAACCCGTCCGGCAAATTGCCGATTACCTTCCCGCGCTCGGTTGGTCAGATTCCGACTTACTACAGCCACCTGAGCATTGGCCGACCGTTCACGCCGGGCAAGCCGGGCAACTACACCTCGCAGTATTTCGATGAGCCCAACAGCCCGCTGTACCCGTTTGGCTATGGCCTGAGCTACACCGACTTCAGCCTGTCGGATGTCAGCCTGTCGGCCAAGACCTTGAAGCCGGGTGCCTCCCTGACGGCCAGCGTGACCGTCAAAAACACCGGCAAGCGTGCTGGCGAAACAGTGGTTCAGCTGTATATCCAGGACGTCACCGCGTCCATGAGCCGTCCGCTCAAGGAACTGAAAAACTTCCAGAAGATCATGCTCCAGCCTGGCGAGGAAAAGGTGGTGCAGTTCAACATCGACGAGAACGACTTGAAGTTCTATAACGCACAATTGAAGTACGCCGCAGAACCGGGTGAATTCAACGTGCAGATCGGCCTCGATTCGCAAAACGTCCAGCAAAACAGCTTCCAATTGCTGTAATTTCGCTCAATGACCGGGAAGGTCTGCCCTGACCTTCCCGGTGCTTCTTCGTAGCAATATCCCCTTGACCTTTCCTATCTTTGCACCCGCCTGAAAATGCGTTCGGACAGCGCTGTTTTTTATGGTAGGGTTCGCGCCCTCAAAATTCAGCGCAGACGTTTTTCTCCTGCAAAAACTGGTGACAAACGGCGAAGTGCCGGTGCCATGCGGCCTACATGGATGTTCAGCGTTTCACTCACAATTTACACACAGGGTTATCCACAGGCAGTACGTTGCACAACCCCTGCAAAACGCATATCTTGTATCAGTTCCGCCAAAAAACCCCATATATAGGGTTTCAGGCTAAAAACCCAACACAACTCAGACGAGAATTTCAAGCCCTTTTCTCGCGCCGGTCGGGTTAAATCAAACGCAATTTTCAAGTCCAGGCCGCTCACGCGGATGGCAACCGTTTTCCAACCCAAAGGTCGGAAAGCGGCCCGGGTGTTGCAGTAAAAATACTGTCATCCAACAGGAATACGGTTTCACGCGCTCTGCGTGAATCAAGACTTCGGCACGGAAGCGGCTTAACCCCCCTTCTGTACGTCCCGAAGTTGTTATGCCCGGCTCATTGCCGGTTGTAGTGCTTCAGGACGGAACGGTGGGCACCCAAAAGGCGCCCAAACAAACATAGAGAATGTGGAGACACCCCCCCATGCAAACCGATACAACTCGCGAGAACTCGCAGGGTTCCGATTCAAATCTGGATCTGTCTGCGACCGCGCCAGGCCAGTTGCGCGTGATCAAACGTAACGGGGCTGTGGTTCCTTACACCGATGACAAGATCACCGTTGCCATCACCAAGGCGTTTCTCGCAGTTGAGGGCGGCAACGCTGCTGCCTCGTCCCGCATTCACGACACTGTTGCGCGCCTGACCGAACAAGTCACCGCGACCTTCAAGCGTCGCATGCCATCGGGTGGCACCATCCACATCGAAGAAATCCAGGACCAGGTTGAACTGGCCCTGATGCGCGCCGGCGAGCAAAAAGTGGCTCGCGACTATGTGATCTACCGTGACGCCCGTTCCAAGGAACGCGCCATCCGCGCTCCGGCCCAAGACGCCGTGAATGCTCACCCGTCGATCCGCATCACCCTCGCTGACGGTACTTTTGCACCCCTGGACATGGGCCGCCTGAACACCATCGTCACCGAGGCCTGCGAAGGTCTGGAAGAAGTTGACGGCGACCTGATCCAGCGCGAAACCCTGAAAAACCTCTACGACGGCGTAGCGCTGAGCGACGTCAACACCGCCCTGGTGATGACCGCCCGCACCCTGGTAGAGCGTGAGCCCAACTACTCGTTCGTGACCGCTCGCCTGCTGATGGACACCCTGCGTGCCGAAGGCCTGAGCTTCCTGAAAGTAGCTGACAGCGCCACCCACCACGAGATGGCTGACCTGTACGCCAAGGCCCTGCCTGCCTACATCGCCAAGGGTATCGAGTTCGACCTGCTGAACCCTGTGCTGGCCACCTTCGACCTGGAAAAACTGGGCAAGGCGATCAACCACGAGCGCGATCAGCAGTTCACCTACCTGGGCCTGCAAACCCTGTACGACCGTTACTTCATCCACCACGATGGCGTGCGTTTCGAACTGCCGCAGATCTTCTTCATGCGCGTGGCCATGGGCCTGGCAATCGAAGAGAAGCAAAAAGAAGACCGCGCCATCGAGTTCTACAACTTGCTGTCGTCCTTCGACTACATGTCGTCGACTCCGACCCTGTTCAACGCCGGTACCCAGCGTCCGCAGCTGTCCAGCTGCTACCTGACCACCGTGCCGGATGACCTGTCGGGCATTTACCACGCGATTCACGACAACGCCATGTTGTCCAAATTCGCCGGTGGCCTGGGCAACGACTGGACGCCAGTACGTGCACTGGGTTCGTGGATCAAGGGCACCAACGGCAAATCCCAGGGCGTGGTTCCGTTCCTCAAGGTCGTGAACGACACCGCTGTGGCCGTTAACCAGGGTGGCAAGCGCAAAGGCGCTGTGTGTGCCTACCTGGAAACCTGGCACATGGACATCGAAGAGTTCATCGAGCTGCGCAAGAACACCGGTGATGATCGTCGTCGTACCCACGACATGAACACCGCCAACTGGATCCCTGACCTGTTCATGAAGCGCGTCTTCGATGACGGCCCGTGGACCCTGTTCTCGCCATCCGAAGTACCGGACCTGCACGACCTGACCGGCAAGGCCTTCGAAGAGCGTTACGAGTACTACGAAGCGCTGTCCCAGTACCCGGGCAAGATCAAGCTGTTCAAGACCATCCAGGCCAAAGACCTGTGGCGCAAAATGCTGTCCATGCTGTTTGAAACCGGCCACCCGTGGCTGACGTTCAAAGACCCGTGCAACCTGCGCAGCCCGCAGCAGCACGTGGGCGTGGTCCACAGCTCGAACCTGTGCACCGAGATCACCTTGAACACCAACAAGGACGAAATCGCTGTTTGCAACCTGGGCTCGATCAACCTGCCGAACCACATCGTCAACGGCAAGCTGGACACCGACAAGCTCAAGCGCACCATCGACGTAGCCGTTCGCATGCTCGATAACGTGATCGACATCAACTACTACTCGGTGCCGCAAGCACGCAACTCGAACCTCAAGCACCGTCCAGTGGGCCTGGGGATCATGGGCTTCCAGGACGCTCTGTACCTGCAGCACATTCCGTACGCTTCGCAAGCAGCCGTGGAATTTGCAGACAAGTCGATGGAAGCGGTCAGCTACTACGCAATCCAGGCTTCTTGCGACCTGGCAGACGAGCGCGGCGCTTACGAGACGTTCCAGGGTTCGCTGTGGTCCAAAGGCATCCTGCCCCTGGATTCGCAACAGATCCTGATCGAGCAGCGTGGCCAGAAGTACATTGACGTTGACCTGAACGAATCCCTGGACTGGGCACCGGTTCGTGCCCGTGTACAAAAAGGCATTCGTAACTCCAACATCATGGCCATCGCACCGACCGCCACCATCGCCAACATCACTGGCGTATCGCAGTCGATCGAACCGACCTACCAGAACCTCTACGTGAAATCGAACCTCTCGGGCGAATTCACCGTGATCAACCCGTACCTGGTTCGCGACCTCAAGGCGCGCGATCTGTGGGACTCGGTCATGATCAACGACCTGAAGTACTACGACGGTTCCGTGCAGCAGATCGAACGCATCCCGCAAGAGCTCAAAGAACTGTATGCCACCGCGTTTGAAGTCGACACCAAGTGGATCGTTGACGCCGCCAGCCGCCGTCAGAAGTGGATCGACCAGGCTCAGTCGCTGAACCTGTACATCGCTGGCGCTTCGGGCAAGAAGCTGGACGTGACCTACCGCATGGCCTGGTACCGTGGTCTGAAAACCACTTACTACCTCCGTGCCCTGGCCGCGACCAGCACCGAGAAGTCCACCGTCAACACGGGCAAGCTCAACGCCGTGTCGAACGGCAACAACAGCGAAGACGTCGCTGCAGCCCCTGCCGGTCCAGCACCGGTACCAAAGGCTTGCGCGATTGACGAGCCGGATTGCGAAGCTTGCCAATAAGCTGAGCAGGCAGGCGGGTCAAACCGCCTGACCAAAAACCCCCGTTAAACCCTGGTAACAGTTGGGTTTAACGGGGGTTTTGTTTTGTGGAACCTGCTTATGTTCCCGAGCCACATAGCGCAGGACATGTAATGGACTTCGCTGTCAGCAGCATTCTCCATCCCTCAGGAGGGGGGGGCTGCCTGACATGCTCACATGTTGTTTCCCGAGAAGGATGAACACCATTCGATCAAAAGAAAGCACATGAAAGAACTAAACTCGATTTCACCAGCCCGTTTCGCCCCGACAGAAAGCATTTCGCGGGGAGCCTCTCAAATCAGCGCCACGACCATCCCCGCCGCCCCTCCTTCAAGTACCGCTAAAGAAATCTACGAACGCGTACACCAGGAAATATCCCATCGCTATCAATCTTTCGATCAAAGCAAAGAATTGGGGTTTGGCGATAAGCCCGGGGTGACCGGCAATATCAATTTTATTAGCAAAAAAGATCTGATCGGCATACTGCAACACTTAAAAGAAGACAAGTGCGCACAACAAGAGAGCCAGAAAAACTCTGCGCAGTCTCGAATCCTCGACAAGATCTACCTGATGTCCGGCAACAAGGAAGCAGGTGGCAGCAACTGGAACTTGAGACTGCATAACTACAGTGTGCGAGGCAATGGACTGGGCGGAGAAGAAAGCCCGCATTACCACCGCTGGACACTGGGCAGCGCCATACTCGCCGGCGGGTATAACAACATCAACTATGAGGAGCACAGCACCTCCCAGCCCCATGATTCAAAAAACAGGTACAACAAGTACCTGCTTGGTGCCACGGGCGCCCAGGAAGGTCAGGCCGCCAGAGGCGCGCAGTTCATCTCGCAGGCCGTCATGACCCCCACCCGAGCAGAAATTTACGCAAAAGGAGACTTAAGGCATTTCCCGGTGCAACGTCCCCACAGTGTCGATACTGCCCCTGCTTTTATGGGGACCACTCTGACCCTGGCGCACACGGGGGCATCGATAACAGACACCTCTTTTGCCTATGAAAAAGACGAGCTCGCAGAATTGCCATCGGTGCGCTATGAAACGCCCGAAGCGTTCGTAAAGGCCATTGACCTTCGCATTGTGCAACTTCAGGTACTGGACCTTCAGGACAACCTGAGTGACTTTCTAAACGCCAAGCAACACAGAAACGAGCCGTTGACGTACAGCGAAACCCAGCACCTTCGTGACGCCAAAGAGTTCAACTACCTGGAGACCTCTTTGCTTCCCGCCCTGGCCATTTACAACATGGAAAAAATCAACGGGATCGAACATCGAGAATTCTCACCCGACACCGCGAAGTTTATCGACAGCCAGCTTTCTCAGATCAATCATCGGGTGCTCAACACCATGATCGAGGGTAACCAGACCGACCTCATGGACAAGCGCCTTTCAGTGGTACTGGAACCTGGCGTTTTCGCTCAAGCCATGGAAGAAAGACTGGGCAAACCCCTCTAAAAAACCATGTTCCCTGCGTTTAACAAGGTGGCCAAGGCTGGCGGAGATATCTGTTAATCCTGCTACTGTCAGTACAACAAACCCCGCGCGCAGAACTGATGGGCCTATACAAGCCACTGGACCAAGCGCGCCAGACGTTCGATGATCTCTTTTTCAGAGTGAGTCCTTCGCTGGCCCGCGCTGTGCAGGGCATGCCCGAAGCCCGACAGCAGGAACTAACATGAACATCATCAATGCCACGTTGCGTAAAACACCCGGCCTGTTCACGGTCAGTTGCGAAGGCGAGCGCATCGGCGCCATCACGTTGCAGCAAGGCACTGTGTCCGTGCAAAACGGTGATATCGATGCCCGCGGCCAACTGTTAATCGCCCCTCTGGTTGAACCCCACATCCATCTGGATGCAGCCCTGACCGCGGGCCAGCCCGAGTGGAATGTGAGCGGCACCCTGTTCGAAGGCATCGAGCGCTGGGCACAGCGCAAGGAAACCATCACCCACGAAGATACCAAGCAGCGTGCCCACACCACTCTGCGCATGCTGGCCGAGCATGGCATTCAGCACGTGCGCACCCATGTCGATGTGACCGATCCAACCCTGGCCGCACTGCGGGCGATGATTGAAGTGCGCGAAGAAGCCCGTCATCTGGTTGACCTGCAAATCGTTGCGTTTCCGCAGGAAGGTATCGAGTCGTACGCCGCAGGGCGCGAGCTGATGACCCAGGCCGTGGAGTTGGGCGCTGATGTGGTCGGCGGTATTCCGCACTTTGAAAACACCCGTGAGCAAGGGGTCAGTTCAATCAAATTCTTGATGGACCTGGCCGAGCGCACCGGCTGCCTGGTGGATGTGCACTGCGACGAAACCGACGACCCCCATTCGCGCTTTCTTGAAGTGCTGGCCGAAGAGGCCCGCGTACGCGGCATGGGCAGCCGGGTAACCGCCAGCCACACCACGGCCATGGGCTCTTATGACAACGCCTACTGCTCGAAACTGTTCCGCCTGCTCAAGGCTTCGGGCATCAACTTCGTCTCGTGCCCCACCGAAAGCATCCACTTGCAGGGCCGCTTCGACAGCTTCCCTAAACGTCGTGGCGTGACACGGGTTGGCGAACTGGATCGGGCCGGGATGAACGTGTGCTTCGGCCAGGACTCGATCAAGGACCCTTGGTATCCATTGGGCAACGGCAACATCCTGCGGGTGCTGGATGCCGGTTTGCATATCTGCCACATGATGGGTTTTGAAGACCTGGCGCGCTGCCTGGATCTGGTCACTGACAACAGCGCACGCACCCTTGACCTGGGCGAGCGGTACGGCATTGCCGTGGGCCGTCCGGCAAATCTGCTGGTGTTGGATGCCGAGAGCGACTACGAAGCGGTGCGCCGCCAGGCCAAGGCGCGGGTCTCGATTCGTGGAGGCAAGGTACTGATGACCCGAGTGCCGGAGCGGGTTGAGTTCACCTGAACCTGCGCGCTTTGGGTAGGAGCTGGCTTGCCTGCGAGGCTGACAACGCGGTCACCTGCCAGTCCGCGCTGCTGCTATCGCGAGCAAGCCCGCTCCCACAGGGCTTGCGGGCAGGCATCAGGGGGGGGAACACCATAAAGCTTGTGGGAGCTGGCTTGCCTGCGAGGCTGACAACGCGGTCACCTGTCAGTCCGCGCTGCTGCTATCGCGAGCAAGCCCGCTCCCACAGGGCTTGCGGGCAGGCATCAGGGGTGTGAACGCCATAAAACTTGTGGGAGCTGGCTTGCCTGCGAGGCTGACAACGCGGTCACTTGCCAGACCGCGCTGCTGCTATCGCGAGCAAGCCCGCTCCCACAGGGCTTGCGGGCAGGCATCAGGGGGGGGGAACACCATAAAGCTTGTGGGAGCTGGCTTGCCTGCGAGGCTGACAACGCGGTCACCTGCCAGTCCGCGCTGCTGCTATCGCGAGCAAGCCCGCTCCCACAGGGCTTGCGGGCAGGCCCTCCCGCGACCCGCCATTACGTCATCTGAATAATGGTCTGCATGATGGTGCTTTGGGTCGAGATGGTTTTGGCGTTGGCCTGGTAGTTGCTCTGCGCCTTGATCAGGTCCACCAGTTCGCTGGTCAGGTTGACGTTGGAGTCTTCCAGGGAGTTGGACTGGATAGCGCCCAGACTGCCAATTTTCGGCGCGTCGTAACCGGCCACACCCGAGGAGTAGGTTTCTTTCCAGGCGGTGCCACCCACCGGCTGCAAGCCTTGCTCGTTGGTAAAGCTGGCCAGGGAAATCTGGCCGATGGCGCGGCTCTGGTTGTTGCTGAAGTTGGCGAACATCACGCCCGAACCATCGATGGTCAGGTTGTTGATCTGGCCGGTGGCGTAGCCGTCCTGGGTAGGTGGGTTGCGCGAGGTATCGGTGTTGTACTGGGTGGTTTTGGCCATGTTGATCACGATACCACCCGCTTTGGCCGCCGCTCCGTTTTCTTTCCACTCGCCATTGATCATGGCGCCCGGTTTCCAGCCACTGACAACCAGGGTGTTTTCAGCCTGCTCGTCAACCGGATCAGGCTGCGTGACATTGGTCAGCGCGCCGGCCGAATCAAACGCCATGGTTGAAGGCACTGGCGGCGTGGCACCCTCACCTGACGGCAAGGTGCCATCCGGGTTGCGGCCATCGATCAGGGTATAGACGCTCCAGCTGTTGCCACCGGTCTTGACCATGTACTGGTCCATCGGGTGCGCGTTGCCCTGGGTGTCATAGACCGTGGTGCTGAATTTTTTGGTGTAGCTGGTGGAGACGGTCGGATCGAACGGGACCTTGGTCTGATCGATCGCATCGGCGCTGGAGTTCAGGTTGATCTCGGACGTGACCGAGCCTGTAGGCTTGGGCGCCAGGTTCGAGGTGTCGATACGCAGGTCGGTCAGCACGCCATTGACGATATTGCCGTTGGCATCCACGCCATAACCCTGCAAGCGCGCAGTGCCATCAGAGCTGGTCACATAACCGTCTTTATCGGACTTGAACGTACCGGCACGGGTGTAGCTCAAGGAACCGTTGTCGCTCAGCACGAAGAAGCCGCTGCCCTGAATCCCCATGTCCAGCAGGTTGCCGGTGTTGTTGACTGCACCTTGACCAAAGTTTTGCGAAACCGCTGCCAGGTTCACGCCACTGCCGATGGTCTTGCTGCCGATCCCCAGCTTGTTGGCCGAGTAGATGTCGGCAAACTCTGCCCGCGAAGATTTGAAGCCGGTGGTCGCAGCGTTGGCGATGTTGTTGCCGGTCACGTCGAGCTGCTTGTTCGCCGCATAGAGGCCGCTAAGGCCGATATTGAATGACATGTTTCTCTCCTTGAGGCGTATGAGTCGGCTTAGAGGCCAATGGTCTGGACTTTGGATATGCCAATGCTGCCCAGGCCTGCGAGGTTGAGCATGATTTCGCCACCGGTCTTGCTCAGGGTCACGCTGTTAACCGTGGCTGGCAGGTAGGTGGTGAGCGCCGTCGTACCGGTGTCGGTTTTGCTTGATGCGGTGAAGGTGTACGAGCCCTTGTCCAGCAGCACGCCCTCGTCGTCCTTGCCGTCCCAGGTAAAGCCCGCGTTACCGGCCTTTTGGGTGCCCATGTCGATCGTGCGGACCACTTCACCGTCCGCATTGGTAATGCTGATCACGGGATTGGAGTTGGCGTCCTGGACCACCACGGTGCCGTTGAATGGCTTTTCGCTGGCGGGGTCCACATAGGCCTCACCGGTTTGCACAATCACCGAGCGTCCCACCAGCGACGAGGCCTGCAAGGCTTGCGAAGACTGGAAATTGCCCGAGAGCGAAGTGACCGTATCGTTGAGCGTGGTGATGCCTTCCAGGCTGCTGAACTGGGCCAGTTGCGCGACGAACGCAGTGTTGTCCTGCGGGTCCAGCGGGTTCTGGTTTTTCAGTTGGGTAACCAGCAGTTGCAGGAACGCATCCTTGCCCAGCGCCGTGTTCCCGGACGCAGCCTTCGAGGCCGCCGCCAGACTGGTATCGGTGGTCTTGGCCTGGGCGGAGTTGGCAAGCACCTGGTTAAGGGTCATGCCGCTGGTGGAATCGGTCACACTCATTTGCGTCGCCCCTTATCACTGACCGAGGGTCAGGACCTTCTGCATCATGGTTTTGGCGGTATTCATCAGCTCGGCGTTGGTCTGGAACGAACGGCTGGCAGAAATCATGTCAGCCATTTCTTCAACCACATTGACGTTGGGGTAGTACACATAGCCCTTGGCGTCTGCAGAAGGATGGTTAGGTTCGTAACGGGCCTGAAGCTCGCTTTGGTCCTCGACCACGCCCAGCACCTGCACGCCTTGGCCTGCGCCGTCCTGATTCTGGAACAGCGAGTCGCCGGTGGTGCTTTGCGCGCCCTGAAACATGGTGGCAAATACCGGGTGACGGGCACGGTAGGTCTGGTCGATGCTCGAAGACACGGTGTCGGCGTTGGCGATGTTGCTGGCCACGGTGTTCAGGCGCGTGGTCTGGGCGCTCATGCCACTACCGGCAATATTGAAAACACTGGATAGAGACATGGATTACTCCCCACGCAGGGCCGACATCAGCCCTTTGAATTTGCTGTTGAGCAGGGTGAAGCTGGCCTGGAAGTTGACCGCATTCTCTGCGTAGTTCGATTGCTCCAACTGAGCATCCACGGTGTTCTGGTCGATCGAGGGCTGCATCGGGGTGCGGTACAGCAGCGACTCGTCGCCACTGCTCAGGCCCTGGGCTTCGATATGGCGAGTGTTGGTCTTGTTCAACGCAAAGGCGCCGTTCTGGTTTTTGTCGCTCTGTGCCGCGAGCACAGAGGCGAAGTCCAGATCCCGAGCCTTGTAGTTCGGGGTGTCGGCGTTGGCGATGTTGTTGGCCAGTACCTCGGCACGCTGAGCGCGAAAGCCCAGGGCTTGCTCATGGATACCGAGCGCTTTATCGAAGCTGATGCTCATGTCGGAAAACCTTTGTGGGCTGACCTGAGAATGTGATTCAGGTTTTACATGACAGGGATAGAGCAAACCCCGTGCCAGTTTTTACAGCCCCGTATTTCAAGGGTTTGCCGGGTTGCGGACAGCGGCAATGCCAGAAAAGCGGCAACGGTTGACCGCTGACTGCCGCTTTTCTGCCGCTTGGAGCAGGTTTTTTGTAGTCGCTGCCGAAGGCTGCGATAAGGGCCGCAGGCCCTTGAAAAGGTTTTGCATCGATCTCGGGAAACGGGTTGCTGCGCAACCCTTCGCAGCCTGCGGCAGCGACTACGGATAGAGGTCTATTTGGCCTGGTAGATGATTCCCGGGCTGCATTGGACCATCTGGTAGTGATCCGGCAAGCCGTTCAGGGCTTCAGAGGCGCCCAAAAACAAATAGCCACCCGGTTTCAAGGTGCTGTGGATACGCAGCAGAATGTCTTTTTTCACTTCTGCCGAGAAGTAGATCAACACGTTGCGGCAAAACACGATGTCGAACTTGCCAAACCCTGCGTAGCTGTCCAGCAGGTTGAAGGAGCGGAACTCGACCCGATTCTTGATCGGCGTCTTGAGCACCCAGCGCCCCGGCCCCTTGGGATCGAAATAGCGCTGCAAGCGTTCTGGCGACAGGCCCCGGCCAATCGCCAGGTTGTCGTACTCGCCGGTTTTACAGGTATTGAGCATCTGGGCCGACAGGTCGGTGGCAAAAATCTGCACCCCCGCTTTCAGCTGCCCAAGGTTACTGCGCTCAAACTCGTCAATGGCCATCGACAACGAGTACGGCTCCTGCCCCGAAGAACAGGCCGCCGACCAGATTCGCAAACGCTGGCCAGGACTGGCCTTGATTTGCTCGGGCAGCACCTTGTTCTTCAATACTTCGAAGGGGTAGGTGTCGCGAAACCACAAGGTTTCGTTGGTGGTCATCGCATCGACCACCAGTTCGCGCAGCCCGCTACGCGGCTGGCTCTGGATACGCTGAATCAGCTCGCCCAGGGACTTGATACCTTGCTGCTCCATCAGCTTGTTAAGCCGGCTGGAGACGAGGTACTGCTTGTTTTCACCCAGCAAAATGCCACAGGCTTTTTCCAGGAAGACCCGGAACTGTTCAAAATCCAAATTAGCCGTCGACAAATGTCCTGCCTCTTAAATCGATTTGACCGCCAGGGGTGAGCCCTGGCTATGGTCTGCTGCTTTTATCCGGTCAACTACCCGGGATGCCAGGTCATCAGGTCGGAACTTGGCCAAAAAGTCATCGGCACCGACTTTTTTCACCATCGCCTGATTGAATACCCCGGATAACGAAGTATGCAGAATGATGTGCAGCTTTTGCATCCGCGGATCGTTACGGATTTCAGCGGTCAGGGTGTAGCCGTCCATTTCCGGCATCTCGATATCCGAGATCATCATCAGAAACTCTTCAGACGGGTCCTTGCCCTCCTCCACCAGCTTGCGCAGGTAGTCCAGCGCCTGACGGCCGTCATTCAACGACACCACTTCAACGCCTACCGTTTGCAGGCAACGGGCAACCTGCTTGCGTGCCACCGACGAATCGTCGACGGTCAGCACCCGCAATGACAGTGCCTTGCTCCGGGTTTCGACATCCACTACACCGTGGGTGATGGTTTCAGGTGATGGCGAGACTTCTGCCAGTACCTTCTCGACATCGATGATTTCGACCAGTTGATCGTCCAGCCGGGTGACGGCCGTCAAGTAATGGTCGTTACCCGTGCCCTTGGGCGGCGGATGAATCTCTTCCCAGTTCATGTTCACGATGCGTTCAACCGAGCGAACCAGAAAACCCTGAGTCTTGGTGTTGTACTCGGTGATGATCACAAACGGGCTGCTTTGATCTTTCAGGGGCCCCGCCCCGGTGGCCATGGCCAGATCGAGAATCGGGATGGTCGCGCCTCGAATGCTCGCCACACCACATACCACGGGATGAGACTTGGGAATCAAGGTCAGTTTCGGACATTGCAGCACCTCCCTGACCTTGAACACATTGATCCCGTAAAGCTGTGGTCCATCCAGACGAAACAACAACAGCTCCAGGCGATTTTGCCCGACCAGCTGAGTGCGCTGGTTAACCGCATCCATCATCCCGGCCATTCTCAGCTCCTCTTAAAAACTTCAAGTTTCATCACGCACTTCCCGGTAAACGGCACGGGGCTTGCTTTTTTATCGGCCATGAACGCAAAAACGACAATTTCCTGCCACCGGCCCTTCCTCCAGACCCTGCGCCGCAGCTGTCTGAGCGTCCTGGCGGCTGGCACCCTGCTTGGCCTGGGCACTCATACCCAGGCTGATGCGTTTACATCGCCTGATCAGCTTATCGGCGTGACCCAGGGCTTTCTTGAATTCACCGTTGAAGACTACCTGGCAACCAGCCAGACCGAGGGGCGATACCAGATCCAGGTCAACAACCTTGACCCCCGTCTGCGACTGGCCCATTGCGACAAGGAATTGACAGCAACCCTCGAAAGTCCGGCACAACCCATGGGCCGGGTGATCGTGCGCGTGCGCTGCGAAGGGGGCTCGCCCTGGACTATCTTCGTTCCCGCCCAGGTCAAACTGTTCCGTGACGTGGTCATCGTCAATCACCCGCTCAAGCGGGGCATGGTGATCGACTATGCCGATGTCACCTTGCGCGAGCGGGATATCAGCCTGATCAATCAGGGCTACCTGACGGCGACTGAACTGGCAGTGGGCCAAAAGCTGCTGCGGCCCGTGATCACCGATCAGGTACTGACCCTCACGCACCTGGAACAGGTTGCCACCGTGCGCAAGGGCGACCATGTGGTCATCAGCGCCCGTAGCGGTACGTTAAGTGTCAAAATGCCCGGCGAAGCCCTGTCAGACGGAGGCCTCAGCGAGCAGATACGAGTCAAGAACCTGAACTCCAAGCGTGTGATCCGGGCCCGAGTGACAGCACCCGGTCAAGTTGAGGTGGCATTGTAGGAAAGTTGGCATCAGTCTCCGGACTTTCCTACACTGTGGTTTGACGCAGATCAGTACAGTTCTGTGTGAAGCTATGATTAATCGAGCCTAAAGTTTTTCCGGGTATGGCCGAAAACATGGCAAGCGTCCAAATACCCAGAGGTTTATCGTTATGGTCATCGACTTCAGTCGTCTTGGCAGCGCGCCGCCCTTAACCGGCAGTACGCGCAGCAATGCAAATCAGGAAGCAGGCAGCGCCACGCAAGCGGCCCCGGCTAAAGGCCCTGAGCAAACCAGCGCCAGCGCCCCCAGCGGGGAATCTGTACACCTCAGCCAAGAGGCTCAGCAGTTGCAGAAGATCAGCGACTCGTTGCGTGACCAACCTGTAGTCGACAAAAATCGGGTGGCCGAGCTTAAACAGGCCATCGCAGAGGGCAGCTACAAAGTCGACAGCAACCGGGTCGCCAGCAAACTGCTCAACATGGAAGCCCAGCGCTAGGCCCACATGGCCTGTGCCAGGCTTTTGGACGCTTAATTCCCAGAGCCCGATATGCACGACGAAAATTTACTGCAACTGATCAATGATGACCTGGCCCCCGCCGAACAACTGCTCGGTCTGCTGCAGGACGAGTCCATTGCCCTGAAAGGCCGCGACATGCAGGTGCTGGAAAACATTCTGGCGCGCAAACAGTCGTTGATCATTTTGCTGGAGCAACATGGCCGCAAGCGCAGCGAGATTCTCGCGAGCCTTGGTCTGGCCACCAACCGCAGCGGCCTCGAAAGCCTTGCCAGCCACTCAAGCGTGGGCGCGCAACTGCTCAGCCAAAGCGATGTGCTGAACCAGTTACTGGCCCAATGCCAGGCTGCGAACCTGCTCAATGGACAGTCGATCCAGACCCAGCAGGCAATCACCGCCAACCAGCTGCGCATTCTTCATGGCGGCGAAGCCCCCTCGTTGTATGACGCCCGCGGCACCACTTCGATGCTCAACAAGCATCGCGCCTACAGCCAGGCTTGAGCCTGCGCATCCGCAGCCTGTAGCGAGACACGCACCATAATGGCAGAATGCCTCTTTTTTGCGTGTCGCTGTATTTTGTCTGGAGATTGATCAACCGTGTTCGACGCCCAAGATGCTCCGCAACCGCCAAAGGTGCTGACTACCCCTTTGGAAATTGCCTCCAACCTGCGGATGCTGCAAGAGAGCCATGACCCGCTGATCATCACTTTCCAGGATCGCACCCAGCGCTTCCAAAGCTATGTGGTGGATATAGACCGTGAGCGCAATACCATGGCGCTGGACGAAATGATCCCCCGTGACGGCGAGCGCTTTCTTGAAGCTGGCATACCGTTTCGGGTTGAGGGTTTCCACGATGGCGTGCGCATTGCCTGGGAGTGCACCACACCGCTGACCCTTGATGACAGCAAGGATCACCGCTGCTATCGCGGTGCGCTACCCCGCGAAGTGGTTTACCACCAGCGGCGCAACGCCTTTCGTGCGGCCCTGCGGCTGGCCAATCTGGTCAACGTGGAGGTCGCGGGTGAAAAGCTCAAAACCCCGATCAAAGGCAAGTTGCTGGACGTTTCTGCAACGGGCTGCAAATTGCGTTTTGAGGGTGATATCAGCCAGGGCATGCAACTGGGTCAGGTGTATGAGCGCTTCAGCGCCGACCTGCCGTTTGGCCTGATGTCCACCCCGGTCGAGTTGCGTTACCTGCACTTTGAAGAGCGGCTGAACATTACCTTTGCCGGCATGCGCTTTCACAACATCAGCGGCGCCGTACAGCGTCAGGTCGAACGTTTTGTGTATCAACTGCAACGCGAAGCGCGCCAGTTTGATAAAGACGACGATTACTGAACGTGAGTAAACCCTGCACATCCTGTGGGAGCTGCCTTCGCGAGCAAGCCCGCTCCCACAGGGAAAGTGTCTAGGGCTTGGGTTCTGGCTCCGGCTCCGGTTCCGGTTCCGGTTCCGGTTCCACGTTATCCACCATCTGCTCCTGCACCACCTGCTCATCCACCCGCGGGTCAAGCGCCGCTACCAGCGGTGAACTGGACATGCTGTCAGGCATTGCCACGTGATGCAGCGGCGCATCATCGACCTGGTGCAGGTTGGTCACTGCATTCGGGCGAATTCGCCACACCAGGATCAAACCCGCCACGCTGAAAAAGGCGTAGAGCATATGGCTGCCAAGCACCTTCATCAGCACCCCCGCCACCAGCGGTCCCACACTCGCCCCAATGCCGTAGGTCACCAGTAACATGGCGGTCAGCGACACGCGACGCTCCGGCTCAATGTGGTCATTGGCAAATGCCACGGCCAGCGGATAGATGCAAAACTGCATCAACGCCGCCATGCCACCGGCCACAAACAGCACCTCCAGCGGTACCGATGGCAGGATCGCCAGCGGCAATGCGGCCAACGCCAGCAAGAAGGCGAAGATGCGAATCAGCAACGGCCGGTCATAGCGGTCGGACAACCAGCCCAATGGCCACTGCACCAGCAACCCGGCAAAAATACAGCTACCCATGTACAGACCGACCAGCTCGGTCGACAGCCCCTGCTGCGAGGCATAAAGCGGCGCCAGACCATAGAACGAACCCACCAGCAGGCCCGCGCCCATCACCGCAATCAACGACTGGGGTACACGCTTGATAAAAAACGTGGGGTCCATCGGTGCGGGGTGCAGGGGCGCCGGGTGAATGCGCCGGGTCATGGCCACGGGCACCAGGCACAGGGCAAAGCACAACGCCACAACCATCAGCAATTCGAGCCCCAGGGCCGGATGGATCACCAGGATCAATTGGCCGAGCACCAGGCCCAGATAGGAAGCGATCATGTACAGGCTGAACACCACGCCTCGCTGCTTGGCATCGGCCTGCTCATTGAGCCAGCTTTCGATGACCATGTACTGGCACATCATGCCCAGACCGACGATCACCCGCAGCAGCAACCATACCGGCAACCAGTCCGTCAGCCCGTGACACAGCACCGCCGCACCGACAATACCGGCGCAGGTGGCGTAGGCACGGATATGCCCGACCCGGGCAATCAGCCGGTGGCCGATCTTGCCGCCCAGGACCAGGCCAAAATAGTTGGCCGCCATCAACGCGCCGACCCACAGGCCGTCAACGTTGTCGGCGGCCAGGCGCAGCGCCAGATAGGTACTCAAGAGGCCAGAGCCGATCAACATCATCAGCGAGGCAAAGTACAACGCTCGAAAAGACTTCCAGATTTGGTGCATTGGCTTTCCGTGCGGCTCCTTGTATCTGCAGCCGGGGCAAGGCCCGGTGCCACAGATTTAAACAGTTAAGCCTGAGCCGCCAGAACGCGACGCTCCCAGGGAGTTATTTCGTCATGGAAGCTGGTAAGTTCCAGCGTCTTGGACGCAACGTAACCTTCGATGAACTCCACCCCGAACAGTTCAATCGCCAACTGACTGCGCTTGAGGCGATCAAGGGCTGCATGCAAGGTACAGGGCAATGACAGTGCCGGGGGCACTTCGAATTCGCCCTGAATCGCAGCGCTCGGTTCCAGCTCATGCTCAATGCCATATAACCCTGCCGCAAGGCTGGCGGCAATGGCCAGATACGGATTGGCGTCAGCGCCCGGCAAACGGTTTTCAACCCGCCGCGCCACGGGTGAGCTGGCCGGGATCCGAAGGCCTGCAGCACGGTTATCGTGGGACCAGCACGCATTGTTCGGCGATGCATAGGGGTGGAACAAACGCTGATAGGAATTGACGTTGGGCGCAAACAGCGCCGTGAAGTCAGCCATGCCTGCCTGCTGCCCACCGATAAAGTGGCGAAAGGCGGCCGTCGGTTGCCCCGCCTCGTCGCTGAACACATTACGACCGCTGCCCAGCTCCACCACGCTCTGGTGAATGTGCATCGAGCTGCCGGCGGTGTGGGCCAGTGGCTTGGCCATGCACACAACGGTCAGTCCATGCTTGAGGGCGACTTCCTTGAGTAAATGCTTAAACAAAAACGTCTGGTCGGCGAGCAGCAGCGGATCACCGTGCAGCAGGTTTATTTCAAACTGACTGACGCCCATCTCGTGCATAAAGGTGTCGCGCGGCAAGCCCAACGCCGCCATGCATGCGTAGACCTCGCTGAAAAAAGGCCGCAAACCGTTATTGGAGCTGATGCTGAACGCAGAAAAGCCTTCTTCAGGACGACCATCGAGCCCCACAGGCGGACGGAATGGCTGAGTCGGATCGGTGTTGGGCGCAAACACAAAGAACTCAAGCTCAGTCGCCACCACCGGCGCCAGACCGCGGGCCGCATAACGGGCGATAACCGCCTTCAACTGACCTCGCGTCGACAACGCCGAGCTTTCACCGCTGAACTCATCGGCGTCACAAATGACCAGGGCCCGGGGGTGCTGACTCCAGGGCAAGCGATGGAGTTGGGCAAGGTCTGGCACCAGGGCCAGGTCGCCATCGTCGCTGCCATAGAAACGCGACTCGGGGTAGCCGCCCATGATGCATTGCAACAGCACCCCACGGGCCATCTGCAAGCGCCGACCTTCGAGAAATCCCGCAGCGGTCATCACCTTGCCACGGGGTACGCCATTGAGATCGGGCGTGACGCACTCAATCTCATCAATACCCGCCAATCGCTGTGCGAGTGAGCCCTGGCCATCGCTCGTCATGACACGTTCCTTGTTGTGCTGGCCACTAAGGGCAATGTGTACAAAATACGCACCTGTTCCAGGTTTGTGTAGTCGCTGATGATGGACCGTATCGGCATTGTGGGAGCGGGCTTGCTCGCGATTCAGGCGGCGCGGTCCACCAGGAAAACCGCATCGATACTATCGCGAGCAAGCCCGCTCCCACAGAGCCGATACGCCAGGTTGTGCGGTGTTTACCCGATAACTGTCTAAGCTCTTTGCCCACCGTGTCAGGAAGACCAAAAGGAAAAACGATGAAGCCGCTGCCCCCTCTCTATACCAGCCTGCTGCTGGCCAGCCTGCTGCTGGCCAGCCTGCTCAGCCCTGCAGCCTTCGCCCAAACCCCCACAAACGATGGCTATGTGCTGGATAAAGTCGTGCAAGTCAGCCGTCATGGCGTGCGACCTCCCACCCAATCCAATGAAAAACTGCTGACCTCCGTCACTCAGCGCCAATGGCCAACCTGGCTTGTGCCCTTGGGCAACTTGACCGGCCACGGCTACACCGGTGCTGTCGAAATGGGCCGCTACCGCGGGGAGGTACTGCGCACCGCCGGACTGATCTCCAAGGGTTGCCCGGATGCCAGCCAGTTGCTGGTACACGCCAGCCCCCTGCAGCGCACCAAGGCCACCGCACAGGCCCTGCTCGATGGCATGTTCCCCGGTTGCGGGCTGCAACCGACCTATGTCAGCGGCAATCAGGACGCCTTGTTCCAGGCCAATGAAATGCCCTTTGCCGCCCTTGACCCGGTGAAAGCCAAAGCCGAAATCCTCAAAGCCCTGGGTGGCAGCGTCGAAGCGGCACAGGCGCGCTACCAACCCTTTGAAGAAAAACTCAGGGAAGTCGCCTGCCTGCCCGGGGCTGACTGCCCCTATGGCAAACAAGCCTGGACCCTTGAACAAAACGCCAAGGGCCGCTTCTCGATCAAGGGCCTGAGCGCGGGCGCCAACATGGGCGAAGTGTTCCGCCTGGAATACAGCCAGGGCTTGCCACTGGATAAAGTCGCGTTCGGCAACGGTCGTACCGCAGCCCAAGTGTCGAGCCTGATGGTGCTGACCAAAGCCAAGTACGACTACCTCAATGACATCCCCTATATCGCCAGTCGCGGTGCGTCAGAGCTGATGAACCAGATTTCGCTGGAACTCAAGCAAGGCACCCCGCTGGCCCAAAAGGGCGGGCAAAGCATCCCGCCTGATGTGCCGCTGATGCTGCTCGTGGCCCACGACACCAATATCGCCTACCTGCGCACCATGCTCGGCTTCGGCTGGAAGCTGGGGGACTACATCGAGAACAATATCCCGCCCGTCGGTACGCTGCAGTTTGAACGCTACAAGGAAGTCAAAACCGGCGAGTACTTTCTGCGCATTGCCTTTGAGGCGCAGTCAATGGATCAGATCCGCAACCTGACGCAGCTGACCGGCGCCCAAAAACCGCTCAAGCGTGATTTCAACAGCGCCGGGAACTGCCGTAAAACCAGCGTCGGCCTGCTTTGCCCGCTCAAGGATGCGATGGCCACCGTGGATCAGAACATCGACCCGACGGCACTGACGCCGTACTCATTCGAGTGATCCGGCGCCGTTGAAGCCTCAGCGCCAGGACTGGCTTCACGTTGTTGCAACCAGTGCAGCAAGTCCTGTCCGCTCATGGGTCGTGCAAACCAGTAGCCCTGCCCTTCAACGCACCCCATTGTCAGCAAGCGCTGAAACTGGGCCTCGGTTTCGATCCCTTCAATGACCACCGACATGCCCAGGGTTTTGCCCAGCGCCAGGGTGTTGGCGATCACCGCTTCGCAGCGCGGCTCATGCTCCAGGTGGCGAACAAACCCGGCGTCGAGCTTGATTTCATTAAATGGCAACTGACACAGCCGTTGCAGCGAGGAAAACCCGGTTCCAAAGTCGTCGATCGATAACCGGCAGCCCATCATTCGCAGGCGTACCAGGTTCTCCAGACTGGCGGCCGGCGCTTGCAGCAGTCCGTTCTCGGTCAGTTCGAAGGTCAGCCTGGAGCCTGGCGTCGCATGCCGGGTCAGGATGCCCTTGAGGGTGTAAGTCAGCTGGTTATTGGCCAATTGCGCGGTTTGCAGGTTGAACGCCATGTTCAAGGGAAAGCCCTGAATCCTGGCTTGCTCTTGCAGTCTCAACGCCTGATCCAGTTGGGCAAACAACATGTCGTCCATCAACCCGCAGCGCTCCAGCACCGGGATAAACACGGCCGGGGGCAGCACCCCTTTACTCGGGTGCTGCCAGCGACACAGCACCTCAACACCACACACCTCGCCGGTCTGCAGGTTGAACTTGGGTTGGTACCAGGCCTGCAGTTGCTGCAGGGCCAGGGCCTGGCGCACCTCGTCTTCACAGGCCAGTTGCACCTTACTGCCGGGCGTTTTCTCGGTGGTGCAGGCGCCCTGATACTTTGCCAGCAGAGGCCCAAGCACTTCGGCGTGCAGCGGCTTGCCGACATCACCCAGCAACTCCAACCCCAAAAGGGTAACGATCTGACGCGCCGTGCGGCGCAAGTCAGCCGACAGGGCACTGCCGATGATGATGGCTTTGACTTGCCCCGACTTGCCCACCCGGCGCAAAAAGGCCAGACCGTCCATGCCTTCCATCTGCAAATCGCAGACGGCGATATCCACCGCACCTACCTGCTCAAGAACCGCCAGCGCCTCACTGCCATCACTGGCCTCAAACACTTCATGACAGCCCAGCGAGCGAAACAGGCTCACCGCTACGGCGCGCTGAAAGTCGTCATCTTCCAAAATCAGGATACGCAGTGAATGATCAGACATCAGGTTGACCCATCGAAAAACGGTGTAGGTCAATTGTCCCGGAGACATCAGGATAGTTACCTAGGAAATTTCCCCTTAAACGTAGGAATTATCCCAAGTCGACCCGGCTGTCGATTGAAGGTCAGCGAGCACTGCGGGTGAAGATGCGGATCACCTCATCCAGATGCTCGGCCATGGCCTGACGTGCAGCGTCCGGGTCGTGCTGCTCCAGCGCTTGCAGCACGCGCCGGTGTTCATTTTCCGAACGATGAATCATGTCGTCCGGGGTGTAATGGCTTTGCAAACGCTGGAACATGCTGCCGTAACGGTGCCCCAGCAAATGCTGGATCATCAGCGCATAGGCCGGGTTGTCCGAGGCCTGGGCGATGCGGATATGGAACAGGCGGTCGCCCGGGTGGGTATGGGAGTCTTCGCGATTGTCCTGCACGTTGCGCTCGAACGCCTCGCGGATGCCCGCCAATTCTTCGTCACTGGCATTCACCGCCGCCAGTGCAGCCGCCTCGGGCTCGATCAGGCGTCGGGCCTGAAGCAAGGCGAACGGCGGGATCTCAGCGCTGAAATCAACTTCGATGCCCAGTTCGGGGTCCAGTTCTTTCCACTGATTGCGGGTGGCCTGGGCCATCACCGGCTCATCGGACACCGCTTGCACCGGAGGCTCACAGACCAGCACTCCGTTACCCACGCGCACATCCACCAGGCCGATGACTTCCAGCGCAATCATCGCCTCGCGCACCGAGGCGCGACTCACGCCCAGCAACTTGGCCAACTCCCGCTCGGCCGGCAAGCGGCTGCCCGGCGGAAATTCACCGCTGTCGATCAAGGCCCGTAGCTGATCAGCGATTTGCCGATAAAGCCTTTGATTATCAATAACTTGAAATGGCATCAGGAAATAAGCTCTGGTAAGGACAGCCTTCGACAAGCTCGTTTGGCAAAAAAAGGCGCTTGTTGAAGCTTGAGGTGCATGCTACAAAAGGACCAATGGCCTGACCATTGGACGGATAACGTAAAGCGATCATAGCAAACCTTATCCACACACTTGCGTCGTTTTGCCATTTGTTACGCCCGCAATGGCCTGACCATTAGGCCTATAACGACAAAAACAACAACATCGCAATGGAGCACCCATGGATCTTTCCGGCAAACGCGTGCTGATCACTGCGGCCGCTCAGGGTATTGGCCAGGCCAGTGTCCAGGCGTATCTCGCCGCTGGCGCCGAAGTCTTCGCCGCCGACATCAATGCCGCCGCCCTCGACGCCCTTGAAGGCGCGCACACTCATCTTCTGGACGTCACCGACGCCGCTGCCATCGAGCGCCTGGCCAAAACACTTGGCCCGCTGGATGTGCTGTTCAACTGCGCGGGCGTGGTTCACAGCGGCACTATTCTGGAATGCAGCGAAAAGGACTGGAGCTTCGCCCTGGACCTTAACGTGACCGCCATGTACCGCATGATCCGCGCTTTCTTGCCGGGCATGCTGGGCAACGGCGGCGGTTCGATCATCAACATGGCCTCGGTGGCCTCCAGCGTCAAAGGCGTGCCCAACCGCTTTGCCTACTGCGCCAGCAAAGGCGCGGTCATTGGCCTGACCCGTTCAGTGGCGGCTGATTTTGTGAGCCAGAACATCCGTTGCAACGCCATCTGCCCCGGCACCGTCGACTCCCCTTCCCTGCGCCAGCGCATCAGCGAACAGGCTCTGCGCGAAGGCCGCAGTGTCGACGAGGTGTACGCCGCCTTTGCTGCGCGCCAGCCCATGGGCCGCATCGGCACCGCCGAAGAAATCGCCCAGTTGGCGCTGTACCTGGGATCGAGTGCCAGCGGCTTCACCACCGGCACGGCACAAATCATTGATGGCGGCTGGAGCAACTGACGCCATCGCTTTTGACGTTGCTCTCGTGGGAGCGGGCTTGCTCGCGATTGGATCGCTGCGGTGTATCAGGATAATCGCGCTGATGCCATCGCGAGCAAGCCCGCTCCCACAACAAGCCAGCTCCCACAGGGCCCTGCCCCTTCCAAAAAGGATTGTTTATGAAACTGCTGCGCTACGGTGACAAAGGTCAGGAACGCCCTGCCCTGCTCGACAACAACGGTCAACTGCGCGACTTGTCCGCAGTGGTCGCAGACATCGCCGGCCAAACCCTGAGCCCCGAAAGCATTGCCCGCCTGCACGATATCGACCCCTCCACCCTGCCACTGGTTGAGGGCTCCCCCCGTATCGGCGCCTGCGTTGGTCAGGTCGGCAAATTTATCTGCATCGGCCTCAACTACGCCGACCATGCTGCCGAAACCGGCGCCGCCATCCCCGCCGAGCCTGTGGTGTTCAGCAAATGGACCAGCGCCATTGTCGGCCCCAACGACGACGTCGAAATCCCGCGCAACTCGCGCAAAACCGACTGGGAAGTCGAACTGGGCGTGGTCATCGGCAAAGGCGGTCGCTACATCAGCGAAAGCGATGCCCTTGAGCATGTGGCTGGATATTGCGTGATCAACGACGTATCCGAGCGTGAGTTCCAGCTGGAGCTGGGCGGCACCTGGGACAAAGGCAAGGGCTGCGACACCTTCGGCCCGCTTGGGCCGTGGCTGGTGACCCGAGATGAAATCGCCGACCCGCACCAGCTCGACCTGTGGCTGGAAGTGGACGGCAAGCGCTACCAGAACGGCAACACGCGGACGATGATTTTCCAGATCCCGAAAATCATCAGCTACCTCAGCCAGTTCATGAGCCTGCAACCGGGCGACGTGATTTCCACCGGCACCCCGCCGGGTGTCGGCCTGGGCATCAAGCCCGAACCCGTGTACCTGCGCGCAGGCCAGACCATGCGCCTGGGTATCAGCGGGCTGGGCGAACAACAGCAACGCACCGTGAATGCCGACTGACAGGGAGCTGCACCATGACCACGATTACTGCCGTACGGGTTGAAGACATCCGCTTCCCCACCTCGCAATCGCTGGACGGTTCTGACGCGATGAACCCGGACCCGGATTACTCGGCGGCCTATGTCATCCTCGAAACCGACACACCGGGCCTTGAAGGCCATGGCCTGACCTTCACCATCGGCCGTGGCAATGAAATCTGCTGCGCCTCGATCAAGGCCCTGTCCAGCCTGCTGGTGGGGTTGAAGCTGGAATGGATCGCCGAAGACATGGGCCGCTTCTGGCGCCACGTCACCAGCGATAGCCAACTGCGCTGGATCGGCCCGGACAAGGGCGCCATTCACCTGGCCACTGGCGCGGTGGTCAATGCCGCCTGGGACCTGTGGGCCAAGGCAGAAGGCAAACCCGTGTGGCGCCTGGTGGCCGACATGAGCCCCGAAGAACTGGTGCGCTGCATTGATTTTCGCTACATCACCGACTGCATAACCCCGGCACAAGCCCTCACGTTGTTGCGCGAACGCGCCCAGGGCAAGGCCGAGCGCCTGGCTTCGCTCGAAGCTGACGGCTACCCCTGCTACACCACCTCGGCAGGGTGGCTCGGTTATGCCGATGACAAACTGCGCAGGCTGTGCCAGGAGGCGGTGGATGCGGGCTTCAGCCACGTCAAACTGAAGGTCGGCCATGACCTGCAGGACGACATCCGCCGCGTGCGTATCGCCCGCGAGGTGTTGGGGCCGGATCGCCAGTTGATGATCGACGCCAATCAGGTATGGGAAGTGGACGAGGCCATTGACTGGGTGCGCGAGCTGTCATTTGCCAACCCGTGGTTTATTGAAGAACCCACCAGCCCGGACGACGTGGAAGGTCATCGCAAGATCCGCCTGGGCGTTACCCCGGTCAAGGTCGCAACCGGTGAGATGTGCCAGAACCGTATCGTGTTCAAGCAGCTGATCATGCGCGAAGCCATTGATGTGGTGCAGATCGATGCCTGCCGTCTCGGCGGGGTCAATGAAGTGCTGGCCGTGATGCTGATGGCCGCCAAATACAACCTGCCCGTGTGCCCCCATGCGGGTGGCGTAGGTTTGTGCGAGTACGTGCAGCACCTGTCGATGATCGACTACCTGTGCATCGCCGGGACTCACGAAGGCCGGGTGGTGGAGTTTGTCGATCACCTGCACGAGCACTTTGAAGACCCGTGCGTGATTCGCAACGCGGCCTATATGCCACCCCAGGCGCCAGGCTTCTCGATCCAGATGAAAGCAGCGTCCCGCGAGCAGTATCGGTACCGGGGCTGAACCCACGGGCGGAGCACACTAATAATGTCGTCCTCACACTCACTACGGCTCGATGCCCACCAGCACTTCTGGCGCTATGACCCGGCCAGCTATCCCTGGATAGGTCACGGCATGGACGCTTTGCGCCGCAACTTTGAGCCTGAAGACCTGCGCCCGCTGCTGGATGCGGCCGGGCTGGACGGCTGCATTGCCGTGCAGGCCCGGGCCTGTACCGGCGAAACCGATCAATTGTTGCTGTTGGCTGAACGCTACCCGTGGATTCGCGCCGTGGTGGGTTGGGTCGACCTGTGCGCGGGGGATCTTGAACAGTCCCTGGAGCGCTGGGCGCAGGCACCGGCATTGCGTGGTTTTCGGCATCAACTGCAAGACGAAGACTCACCGGCCGGGTTCATGCAGAACCCGGCGTTCAACCGGGGGCTGAGCACCTTGCAGCGCCAGGGGCTGGTCTATGAAGTGCTGATCAAGGCCCAGGATCTGGGGGCTGCAACGGCACTGTGCCGACAGCACGATCAGCACCATCTGGTGCTCGACCACCTGGGCAAACCCGATGTGCAGGCCAACCATTTAAAGGCCTGGGCCAAACAGCTCGCGCCGCTGGCTGCCCTGCCCCACGTCAGTTGCAAGCTGTCGGGGCTGATCACCGAAGCCCATTGGCAAGACTGGCACAGCGGGCAACTGACGCCTTATTTGCACACCGCACTGGAACTGTTCGGCCCCGACCGCTTGATGTTCGGCTCCGACTGGCCGGTGTGCCTGCTGGCCAGCGAATACGCACACACCTGCGACGTGCTCGCCAGCGTGTCGCAAGACGCGGCCATTTGGGGTGGCACGACGTGCCGCGTCTACAACATAGAGGGATCGACTCCATGAATCTGTATCTGCAAGACAAGGTTTTTATCGTCACTGGCGGCGGTTCGGGGATTGGCGCGGCCATCTCCCTGGGGCTGGCCGACGAAGGCGCGATACCGGTGATTTTCGGTCACAGCCCACTGTCCGATGAACTGGCACGGCAACTGGATCTACGCGGCACGCCGAGCCTGTTCATCCAGGTCGAACTGCGTGACGAAGACGCCTGCCGCGCAGCGGTCGCGACGGTGCTGCAACGCTTTGGACGCATCGACGGGCTGGTCAACAACGCCGGGGTCAACGACAGCGTAGGCCTTGAGGCCGGGCGCTCGGCCTTTGTCGATTCCCTGGAAAAGAACCTCATCCATTACTACGTGATGACCCACTTGTGCGTGGATGCGCTCAAGGCCACTCGCGGGGCCATCGTCAACATCAGCTCCAAGACGGCCCTCACCGGGCAAGGCGGCACCAGCGGTTATACCGCGGCCAAGGGCGCGCAACTGTCGTTGACCCGCGAATGGGCCACGTCATTGCTGGCCGACGGAATTCGGGTCAATGCGGTGATCCCGGCAGAAGTCATGACCCCACTGTATGAGCGCTGGATCGACACGTTCGCCGACCCGAAGGCCAAGCTTTCGAGCATCGTCGAAAAAATCCCCTTCGGCCAACGCATGACCACGGCCTCGGAGATCGCCGACAGCGTGCTGTTTCTGCTGTCCTCGCGTGCCTCCCACACCACCGGGCAATGGCTGGTGGTGGACGGTGGCTACACCCACCTGGACCGGGCACTGACATGACTCGCCAGTGCCTGGCGCTGGACCTCAAGGACGACCCGGCATTGATCGCCGAGTACGAGCGCCTGCACCGGCACATCTGGCCGCAGATCAGCGCCCACCTGCGCCAGCACGGCGTGCTGGACATGCAGATCTGGCGCCTGGGCACCCGGTTGTTCATGGTCATGGACACCGCCCCCGGCTTCAGCACCGACGCTTTTGAACGGGCCAGCGCCAGCGACCCCAGGGTGCAGGAATGGGAGGCACTGATGTGGCGCTTCCAACAGCCCACACCCTGGACCTTGCCCCATGAAAAATGGGCGCCAATGAGCCGGATATTCAGTTTGAAGCACTCAACCTGACCCGCTTCCACACAGAACCATGCAAGTCGCACACAACAATAAAAAGGAGATGCGTCATGTCACTCAAGCACTCGAACGTCGCAGAGCCGTCCTATACCCGGGCGGCTACGTCCTATCGCTGGGCACTGATTCTGGTGACCTGCCTGTTCTTCCTGTGGGGGCTGTCCTATGGCCTGCTCGATGTACTGAACAAACACTTTCAGGAAACCCTGCACGTCAGCAAGGCCCAGTCGGGCCTGCTGCAAAGCGCGTACTTCGGGGCGTACTTTCTGATCGCCCTGCCTGCCGGCTTCATCATGGACCGATACGGCTACAAGGCCGGTATTTTGCTGGGCCTGTGCCTCTACGCCACCGGCGCCCTGCTGTTCATGCCCGCCGCTGCCGCACAGAGCTTTCAGTTCTTTCTGTTCGCCCTGTTTGTAATCGCCTGCGGCCTGGGTTGCCTGGAAACCGCCGCCAACCCGTATGCCACGGTATTGGGTGAGCCCGCCGGTGCCGAGCGACGCTTGAACCTGGCACAGTCATTCAACGGCCTGGGGCAGTTCTTCGGACCGTTGATTGGCGGCGCACTGTTCTTCAGTGGCGCCAACAGCACCGACACCACCCAATCGCTGCAAATGACCTACCTGGTAATTGCCGCACTGGTGTTGCTGGTGGCGGTGCTGATCGCCCGCACCCCGTTGCCCGACCTGCGCGAGCAGGAAGTGCAAGCCGGGCAGCACGACCACAAAACCCTGTGGCAGCACCGCGAGTTCGTCACGGGGGTGATCACCCAGTTTTTCTATGTGGGCGCCCAGGTCGGCGTGGGTGCGTTTTTCATCAACTACGTCACCGAACACTGGGCACACATGAGCAGCCAGCAAGCCGCGTATTTGCTCTCGGTGGCGATGCTCAGCTTCATGTTTGGCCGGTTCTTCAGCACCTGGCTGATGGGCCGCGTCAACGCCCAGCGTCTGCTGCTGATCTACGCATTGATCAACGTCGGACTGTGCGCGGTGGTGGTGACGGGGATTGAAGGCCTGTCGGTGGTGGCGCTGGTGGCGACGTTCTTCTTCATGTCGATCATGTTCCCGACGCTGTTTGCCATGGGCGTGAAAAACCTCGGGCCGCATACCAAGCGCGGCAGCTCATTCATGATCATGGCCATTGTCGGCGGCGCGCTGCTGCCCTACGTGATGGGCCTGGTGGCCGACCACACCTCCACGGCCGTGGCCTACCTGCTGCCGATGGGTTGCTTTGTGATCGTTGCGGCTTATGCCCGTGGCGCTCTCAGAGGCAAGCCAGCCCTTTAAATGCCGTTGTACTCCACAAAAAAAATAATCGGAGCACCTCATGTCCAACCCCGTCCTGCAACAGGCGCTGAGTAAAATTCGCTGGCGCATCCTGCCCTTTGTCGCGTTGATGTTCGCGATGGCCATCATCGACCGTTCCAACATCGGCTTTGCCAAACACGCCTTTCAGGCGGACACCGGCCTGAGCAACGCAGCGTTTGCGTTGGGCGCGGGGATTTTCTTTATTGGCTACGCGGTGTTCGAAGTCCCCAGCAACCTGATGCTGCACAAGATCGGCGCCCGCATCTGGCTGAGCAGGATCATGGTCACCTGGGGGCTGGTGTCGGCGGCGATGATGTTTGCCCACGACGAAACCAGCTTTTACATCCTGCGTTTTTTGCTGGGCGTGGCCGAAGCGGGTCTGTCGCCGGGGGTGGTGCTGTACCTGACCTACTGGTTCCCGCAGAACCAGCGCGGCTCGGCCTACGGCATCTACTATTTCGGCGTACCGGTGTCGCTGATGGTGGGCGGGCCCGTGTCGGGCTGGTTGCTGGAAACCGCGCAATTCGGCCTCACCGGCTGGCAATGGATGTTTGTGACCGAAGGCCTCGCGGCTTCGATCATCGGCGTGTTTGCGTTCTTCTACCTGACCGACAAACCCCGCGACGCCAAGTGGCTGAGCCCTGAAGAAAAGGCAGCCATCGAACACGAACTGGAAAAAGAACACCTGCTCAAGGCCAACAAGGGCCCTTCGTCGTGGCGCGCGGCACTGATCAACCCGGTGGTGCTGTACTTCACCCTGATCTATTTCACGATTCAGGTCAGCGTCTATGGGGTGCTGTTCTACCTGCCGACGCGGATCGCCGAGTTGCTGGGCACCGGCATTGGCTTGAAAGTCGGCGCACTGACTTCAATTCCGTGGATTGCCACCGTGTGCATGCTGTACATCGTGACCCGCCATGCCGACCGCACAGGTCAGCAAACCCGCTTCGCCGCGCTGATGCTGGCATTGGCGGCAGTGGGCATGGTGGGATCGACATTGAGTGGCAGCCTGCCACTGGTGATTTTGGCGTTCTGCGTGGCAGCCGCCGGTTTTATTACCGTGCAACCATTGTTCTGGACACTGCCTACCCGCTTTTTGGGTGGCGCGGCGGCGGCCAGCGGGATTGCGGTGATTGGTGCGCTGGGCAACCTGGGTGGTTTCCTGGCACCCACGGTCAAAACCTGGGCCGAGGGCTACTTCAACAACCCCCATGCAGGCATGTACTTTTTGGCCGGGACGGCGTTGCTGGGCGCGCTGATGTTGATCCGCTGCGCAAGAACCGGACAAGAACCCGGCATCCAGGTTGATTCACCGTCCGTGACAGCACCTGCGACACGCTGACCGCAGCGGCGGGTATTAACACGGGTCACATGTGAGCTACATTGGGAAACAGTTGGAATCAAAACAACAGCCCGAAATCTCACAAAGGGTGACCCGTGAATACCAATCAAAAACTGAGAACTTTCGACCTGATTCGCGAAGCGGTACTGCCCGAGTACCGCGACCGGGTGAACGAGTACCTGAGCCTTTATGAAGAGGCGCTCCAAAGCGAAAGCACCCGCACTGCCGATAGACACGCCAGCGCCCATCAACTGCGGGGCTACCTGCGCGGCCTGAACACCACCCGGGTGCTGGGCATGGCTGACTGGGAAGAGCTGGACCGACGCATTACCGAGTCGTGGTTGTAACGGTAAACACCTATCCCCCCTGTGGGAGCGGGCTTGCTCGCGATGATATCGACGCGGTGGTTCAGATACACCGTGTCGCCCGAATCGCGAGCAAGCCCGCTCCCACAGATTTTGCAGGATCAAACCCACACCGCATCCCACAATGGGTAGTCCCCGACCCGCTTGACCAGCCCGGCGCGCAGAGGGTTGGCAATGACATAACGGGCCACATGCCTGATGTCTTCATCACGCCGCAAGGCATGGTCGTGGTAGCCCTGCTGCCATCGGCTGCCTGATTGTCCGGTGAGCTGGTTTATTGCACGGGTACTCAGTGATTTGGTGCGACACATCAACTCATCCAGCGAGCCTTTTTCAAGGCTGATCAGCCAATGAAAGTGATCCGGCATCACCACCCATGCCAGCGAATTGGCCAGCCCTTGTTCTTGTGCCCGCTTGAACTGTTCGACAACACACCGGCCTGACCGCCAGTCCAGGAAAATGGGTTGGCGATCCAGCGTATTGGCGGTCAGAAGATAAAAACGATGTTGCTCGCTGTAGCGACCACGGCGCAGGCGATGGGAAGCAGGAGGCAAAGACATGACAGGACCCGATGAACTGATAAACCTCAAAGGCTAGTCAGTGTCAGATCAGCAACAACGGGCATCATTTGACTGCATATGTCATGGCTTTTTGCGGGAGCTGGCTTGCCTGCGATGCAGACGGCGCGGTCTGGCTGGAAAACCGCGCAGATGCCATCGCGAGCAGGCCCGCTCCCACAACCCCTCTCTCAGTCAGGCGGGGACAAACGCAGCCTGCGGTGCCTGCGGGGCTTTCGGCTCCTTGAGCAGCGCAAAGTAGGCGAAAGCCGAACACGCAGCCACCACCGCACTGATCACGAATGCCGAAGAAAACGAGCCGCTCTGCTGAACGCTGAACCCCGTCAGGATCGGGGCTATGGAGCCCGCCAGATAACCGCCAAAGTTCTGGATCGAACCAAACGAAGCGACCCGCTCCGACGGCACGATGGTGTTGACGATCATCCACGCCGTGGCGCTGGAGATGTTGATGAAGAACATGGTCAGGCACAACAGGATCACGCACGCCACAACGTTGGTGGTAAACGCCACGATCAGGGTAAACAGCGCCCCGCCCAGCAGGCCCAGAATCACCATCAGTTTTCGGCTGGCCAGTACCCGCATGCCCCTCGCCACCAGGCGGTCGCAGCATTTGCCGGCGACGATGGTGCCCAAGGCGCCGAACAGATAAGCCAGCGATACCACCCAGGCCGTGCGGTACAGGTCCAGGCCATGCTCGCGCTCAAAGTAGCCGGGCAGCCAGGTGAGGTTGAGCCAGATCATGTAGATCACGCCCATGAACCCGAGGAATGCACCCCATGTATTGCGGTCCTTGAACAGCGAGGTCCAGCGCACTTTCGGCGCCTTGGCCTGCTGCACCGGTACCGGTTCTGCGCGGCCTGTCTCGGCCATGTATTGCGCTTTGCTTTTGTAGAACTTGAACCAGCACACCGCCAGTAACAGGCCCATCACACCGGTCAGGATGAACATCCCGCGCCAGCCCAGATGCACCATGAATACGGTCAACAAAGGCGGCGCCAGGCACGGCCCGATGCAGGTCGAGGACCACACCCAGCCGGTTGCCGTGCCCCGCTCCTGGGTGTCGAACCATTCCGACAAGGCCTTGGCCGCCGAAGGAAAGACCGGTGCCTCGCCAATCCCCAGCAATACCCTCAGCCCGACCAGATGACCGTAGCTGCTGAACAGCCCGAAAGCCGCCTGCGCTACCGACCACACCACCAGCGAGCCACCCAGTGCCAATTTGCTGCCCAGCTTGTCGATCAAGGCACCGAGGGGGAGCTGGGAGAAGGCGTAGGCAATGGAAAAGGCAGAGAGCATCACGCCCATTTGCATCGGGCTGATGGCCAGGTCTTTCTGGATGGTGGTGTTGGCGATGGACAGCGCACTGCGGTCCAGGTAGTTGACCACGCCAATCAGGAACAGGAAGAAAATTGTCAGCGTCTTGTAGCTTTTTATTGTTCTCATTCGCGCCTCTCATGAGCGGTTTCGCCCCTACCCGGCAGGTGGGGCGACGCTCACTTTAGAGGGCGATCTGGCCTGTGCCCAATCACATGATTGGATCAGTTAATAACTGAGGGTTATCAAGGTGTCTGGCGAGCGCCGCGCAGGGCATCGGGACCACTTAACAGGGCATCGATAAAGGCTTTGGCAGACCACTGAGGCACTTCATTGCGCCGGGTAATCACGCCGTAATCCGCCAGTACCAGGGGAAACGGCAACGCCAGACGGGTCAAGCGCCCGGCCTGGATTTCCGGCTCGACCATCGACTCCGCCAGCATGGCCACCGCAGGCGTTGTTTGCAGCAGTTGCATGGTGGTTTGCAGGGACACGGTTTCCACGGTGTTTTCCGGGGTTTGCATACCCGCCTCGACAAAGGCTTTTTCCACCCGCGCCCGCATCGGCGTGCCCGTGGGGTAAATCACCCAGGGCCAACTGCCGAGTTCGGCCAGGGGGACTTCGCTGGCACCGGCCAACGGATGCTGACTGCCGGTGACCAGACACAACGGCTCCGGTGCCAGCGCCTGGAACTCGAACAGTTCACGGTGGCGGTCGAGGGTAAATCGGGCCACCACCAGGTCCAGTTCCTTGTGTTCAAGCAGGGTCAGCATGTTGGCACTGGTGCCTTCAAGCACTTGCACGGTGAGCAACGGCCACTGCTGCTTGACCCTCACAATCGCCGCCGGCACTGCCAGAGCCGTTGCCGCATAGATAGTGCCGACCTTCAGCAGGCCATGCCCGCCCTGGCGCAGATGATTGATCTGGCTGACGAACTGGCCGGTATCGTTCAACGCGATCTGGGCGAACCGGGCCACGTGGGTACCCAGATCGGTAAGCGTCATGCTGCGCGGCAAACGGGCAAAGACGTCGAAACCCAATTGGTGCTCGATCTCACGCAGCATCTTGCTGACTGCAGGCTGGCTGATGCTCATTTCCTGCGCGGTGGCATGCATGTTTTGCGTGCGCGCCAGCGTGTCGATAAGCACCAAATGGCGAAACCGCAGCCAGTTGCACAGTTGGTTAAACCCGACATCCGCCATCCGATAACCTCCGGTTATTAAGTCCTGAGAATATCTCATTGGCGATTATCGCAAAGCAACTTTAGTGTGAAGGGGTTGCGCCAAATAATAACAACGGACTCTTGTCATGAACCTAGCCAACAAACGCGTTCTGATCACCGCTGCAGCGCAGGGCATAGGCCGCGCATCGGTACTGGCCTTTCGGGATGCCGGCGCTCAGGTCATCGCCACCGACCTGCATATTGAAGCCTTGCACGACATTCCCGGCATTCAAACCCTGTCTCTGGACGTGACCCGTGCCTCGGACATTGACGCGATCTGCCAACAGGTGGGCAACGTGGACGTGCTGTTCAACTGCGCCGGTTACGTGCACAGCGGTGCCGTCCTTGAGTGCGACGAACAGGCCTGGCAGTTCTCTTTCGACCTCAACGTAACGGCCATGTACCGGATGATCCGTGCCTTCTTGCCAGGCATGTTGAGCAACGGTGGTGGCTCGATCATCAACATGGCTTCGGTGGCCTCCAGCGTCAAAGGCGTGCCCAACCGTTTTGCCTACACCGCCAGCAAGGCCGCCGTGATCGGCCTGACCAAATCGGTGGCCGCCGACTACGTAGGCCAGGGCATTCGCTGCAACGCCATTTGTCCCGGCACGGTGGACTCCCCGTCGCTGCGCCAGCGCATCGCCCAGCAGGCACTTGAGCAAGGGCGCTCCGAAGCCGAGGTGTACCAGGCTTTCGTCGACCGCCAGCCCATGGGCCGCATTGGCAACGCTGAAGAAATCGCCCGGTTGGCGCTGTACCTGGCCAGCGATGCCAGCAGCTACACCACCGGCACGACCCAGGTAATTGATGGCGGGATGAGCAACTGAAACCAGACTTTCCCTGTGGGAGCGGGCTTGCTCGCGATCAAGGCGCCGCGGTGTATCTGAAACATCGCAGCGATCCCATCGCGAGCAAGCCCGCTCCCACCCAAGACCAATGAATTCTACTTTTTTGATAAAGGAGCTTTTATGAAACTGCTGCGCTACGGCGATAAAGGTCAGGAAAAACCCGGTCTGCTGGATGCTCAAGGCAATATCCGTGATGTGTCGGCACACATCGCCGATGTCGCAGGCTCCGCGCTCAACCCCGAAAGCCTGGCCGCACTCAGCAAAATCGACCCCGCCACCCTGCCGCTGGTCAGTGGTTCGCCCCGTATCGGCGCCTGTGTCGGCCAGGTCGGCAAGTTCATCTGCATCGGTCTCAACTATGCGGACCACGCCGCAGAATCCGGTCTGGCCGTGCCGTCGGAACCGGTGGTGTTCAGTAAATGGACCAGCGCCATCTGCGGCCCGAACGATAACGTCGAAATTCCCCGCGACTCGACCAAGACCGACTGGGAAGTCGAATTGGGCGTGGTGATCGGCAAGGGCGGCCGCAATATCGACGAACACAACGCACTGGAACACGTGGCCGGTTACTGCGTGATCAACGATGTGTCCGAACGCGAATGGCAGCTGGAGCGTGGCGGCACCTGGGACAAGGGCAAGGGGTTCGACACCTTCGGCCCCCTCGGCCCGTGGCTGGTGACCCGTGATGAAATCACCGATCCACACCAGCTCGACCTGTGGCTAGAGGTCGACGGACAGCGCTACCAGAACGGCAATACCCGCACGATGGTGTTCCAGATCCCGGCATTGATTGCCTACCTGAGCCGCTGCATGTCGCTGCAACCGGGCGATGTGATTTCCACCGGTACGCCACCGGGTGTGGGCCTGGGCGTCAAGCCGTCGCCGGTCTATCTGCGCCCGGGTCAGGAAATGCGCCTGGGCATCAGCGGCCTGGGCGAACAGCGCCAGCGCACCGTGCAGGCCGACTGATTCACCGCTCAAACAACTATAAGAAACAGGGGCTGTACATGAGAATTCTAATCACCGGCGGTACCGGCTTTATCGGCAAGCAACTGGCTCAGCGCCTGCTTGACCTGAACACCCTGACCCTCGAAGGCCAGGCACCTCGTGCCATTGAACGCATCGTGCTGTTTGACGCCTTTGCGGGCGAAGACCTGCCCAGTGATCCGAGCATCGAACTGGTGACCGGTGATGTGGCTGACCCTGAAGTCATCGCCCGGGTGACTGACGGCGTGGATCTGGTATGGCACCTGGCAGCGGTGGTCAGCTCGGCTGCCGAGGCGGATTTCGACCTCGGCATGCAGGTCAACCTGCACGGCCTGATGCTGCTGCTCGAAACCCTGCGCAAACAGGGCAACGCACCGCGCTTTGTGTATGCCAGCGGCTTCGCCGTATTTGGCGGCACGCTGCCGCCTGTGGTCGATGACAACACCGTACTCACCCCTCAATCCTCCTACGGCATGCAAAAAGCCGTGGGCGAACTGCTGGTGGCCGACTATGCGCGCAAGGGCTTTGTCGATGGCCGCGTGCTGCGCCTGCCAACGGTGGCCGTGCGCCCCGGCAAGCCGAACAAAGCGGCATCGACCTTCTTCAGCTCGATCATTCGCGAACCGCTGACAGGCCTGCCTGCCGTCTGCCCGGTGCGCCCGGACACCCAGGTGTACCTGACCTCGCCGCGTCGCATTATCGAATCGATGTTGCTGGGCATGACCCTGTCGCCGCAAACCCTGGGCAACGAACGCATCATCCCGCTGCCGGGTGTGACCACCACCGTGGCGGACATGGTCTCGGCGCTGCAACGGGTCGCCGGTGAGGACGTCACCCAACTGATTCGCTGGGAGCCGGACGCCACCATCCAGCGCATCGTCGAAAGCTGGCCGAGCAAGGTCCAGGCCCCTCGCGCCCGGGCACTGGGCTTTACCGCCGACCCGGACTTCGACGCCATCGTGCGCGCCCATATCGAGGATACGGCCCCCAAATAACCCCACACCTCTGTGGGTGCGGGCTTGCTCGCGACGGGATCGATGCGGTTGTTCAGTGACACCGCGTCGCCTTTATCGCGAGCAAGCCCGCTCCCACAAAAAGCAAAAAAGCTCGCGTTACACACAACAATAAAAACTGAGGCCGTGCGATATGACCACAACGCCACTTCCCGATGTCTCCGACATCGAACAACAGACGATCAAGCGCGTTACCCAACGCATGATCCCCTTTCTTATCCTGCTGTTTGTGGTCGCCTTCCTGGACCGCAACAACGTCGGGTTCGCCGCACTGCGGATGAACGAAGACATCGGCATCAGCCAGACCATTTATGGCCTGGGCGCGGGTATTTTCTTCCTCGGCTACTTCATGTTCGAAGTGCCGAGCAACATTCTGCTGCACCGCTACGGCGCCCGTGTCTGGATTGCACGGATCATGGTGACCTGGGGCATCATCGCAGGGGCCATGGGCTTTTTGCAGACGCCCGTGCACTTCGTCTCCCTGCGCGTACTGCTGGGTATCGCTGAAGCCGGGTTCTTTCCGGGGGTCATTTACCTGCTGTCGCTGTGGTTCCCGAGCCGTTACCGCGCCCGCATGATCGCTACCTTTTACCTGGGCGTCCCCATTGCACAAATCATCGGCGCGCCCCTCTCGGTAGGCCTGATGGAACTGGGCGATGCCTGGGGCTTCGTCGGCTGGCGCCTGATGTACATCGTTGAGGCCGTACCGGCCGTGATCCTCGGTGTGGTGTGCTACTTCTACCTCACCGACCACCCGGCCGATGCTCACTGGCTGACCGATAAACAGCGCAACTGGCTGATCAACACCCTGGCCCAGGAAGAGCGCAACAAACCGCTGGTGGTGGGCATTCAACCGACCAAAGGCCAGATGATCCGCAAGGCACTGTGCAACCGTCAGGTATGGCTGCTGGCGCTGGTGTATTTCGGCATCACGTCGGGTTCCAACGCGATGAACTTCTTCATGCCCACCGTACTGGCCTCGTTCCGTGGCTCGTTCGGGCTGGAGATCGGCCTGATGCAGAACGGCCTGATCACCGCCATCCCGTACGCCGTCGCCGCTGTGGCGATGATCTGGTGGAGCCGTCGCTCTGATCGCCTGCAAGAACGTCACTGGCATGCCGGCGGCGCCGCCATGCTCGCGGCCGTGTCCATTGCCGTGGCGCTGTGGCTCAACCAGCCGTGGATCATCGTCGTCGGTTTCATCCTTCTGGCGATGGGTGTTTACAGCGCGATCAACGTGTTCTGGGCCGTCCCGGGGCAAGTACTGACGGGCGTCGGGGCCGCCGTGGGGATTGGCCTGATCAACTCCATCGGTAACCTCAGCGGCTTTATCGGCCCTTACCTGACCGGCTATCTGTTCACCGTCACCGGCAGCTACACCCCAGGCTTCATGGTGATTGCTGCACTGGTCGGCCTGGGTGGCCTGGGCATGGTGCTGATGCCACGCAACAAGGTGTCGCAGATTGGCGAGCAAATGGTCCCGGCGGCTGGAGGCAAAGCATGAGCCTGCCAACCGTAGCCTTCATCGGTACCGGGATCATGGGCCAGCCCATGGCCCGCAACCTGCTGCACGCAGGCTTCCCGGTGCGGGCATGGAACCGTTCTCCCGCCAGGGCGCAGGCACTCGCGGCACAAGGTGCCGAGGCTTTCCAGGCCCCGGCGCATGCCACAAACGGCGCCCAGGTGCTGATCTGCATGCTCAGCGATGGCCCGACCTGCGACGAAGTGCTGTTTGGCGAGAACGGCGCTGCCCTGGCCCTGGCGCCGGGTGCGCTGGTGATTGTGATGAGTTCGATCCCGGTCGACACCGCCGCCGCACAGGCAAGGCTATGTTCTGAACGGGGCCTGCGCTACCTCGACGCCCCGGTGTCGGGGGGCGAGCGTGGGGCGCGGGAAGCCAGCCTGGCGATCATGGTCGGGGGTGAAACCGTGGCCTTCGAGCAAGGCCGCGAGGTGCTGGCCGCCATGGGCCGCCCGGTACACGTCGGCCCGGCGGGCACTGGCGAACTGTCCAAACTGGTCAACCAGTTGATTGTCGCCAGCACCATCGCCACCGTCGCCGAAGGCCTGCTGCTGGCCGAGCGCGGCGGCGCCGACCCGTCAAAAGTCCACGAAGCGTTGATGGGGGGCTTCATCGATTCGCCGATCTGGCGTCAACACGGCCAACGCATGCTTAACAACGACTTCACCCCCGGCGGCCCGGCCAAGTGGCAACTCAAGGACACCCGGACCGCCCTCGCCCAAGCGCAAAAGCTGGGCCTGAACCTGCCCGTAGGCACCCTGGTGGACAGTCTGTTTGCAGCGATGGTCGAGGCCGGTGACGGCGAACTCGACCACGCCGGACTGATCCGCCAAGTGCGCCGCAACAACCCTTTGCCCGAATAATCTGCTGGAGCCTGCCATGACCGATTCAACCCCACGCCGCCTGCGCAGCCAGCTGTGGTTCGACGATCCAAGCCACGCCGACCTTACCGCGCTGTACGTTGAACGCTACATGAACCAGGGCCTGACCCGGGCCGAACTGCAATCGGGACGGCCCATCATCGGTATCGCCCAGACCGGCAGCGACCTCACGCCCTGCAACCGCCACCACATCGAACTGGCCAAGCGGGTCAAGGACGGTATTCGCGACGCGGGGGGCATTCCGATGGAATTCCCGGTGCACCCGATCGCCGAACAGTCACGTCGCCCAACCGCGGCGCTGGATCGCAACCTCGCCTATCTGGGCCTGGTGGAAGTGCTTCACGGCTACCCGCTGGACGGCGTCGTGCTGACCACCGGCTGCGACAAGACCACCCCGGCCTGCCTGATGGCGGCGGCCACCACTGACTTGCCCTCTATCGTGTTGTCCGGCGGGCCAATGCTCGACGGCTGGCACAAAGGCCAGCGCATCGGCTCCGGCACCGTCCTGTGGCATGCACGCAACCTGCTCAGCGCAGGGGAGATCGACTACGAAGGGTTCATGACCCTGACCACGGCTTCATCGCCGTCCGTGGGCCACTGCAACACGATGGGCACCGCGCTTTCCATGAACGCACTGGCCGAAGCACTGGGCATGTCGCTGCCTGGTTGCGCGAGCATTCCGGCACCGTACCGCGAGCGCGGTCAAATGGCCTATGCCACCGGCATGCGCATCGTCGACCTGGTGCGCGAAGACGTGCGCCCATCGCACATCATGACCCACGCCGCCTTTGAAAACGCCATCGCCGTGGCCTCGGCACTGGGCGCGTCCACCAACTGCCCGCCACACTTGATTGCCATTGCCCGCCACAGTGGCATCGATCTGTCGCTGGAAGACTGGCAGCGTGTGGGCGAAGACGTCCCGTTGCTCGTCAACTGCATGCCTGCCGGTGAATACCTTGGCGAAAGCTTCCACCGCGCGGGCGGCGTACCGGCAGTGATGCATGAACTGGACAAGGTTGGGCGCCTGCACCGCGACTGCCTCACCGTCAGTGGCCGCAGCATGGGGGACGTGGTTGCCGACTGCGTCACTGGCGATCGCGACGTGATCCGCTCATACGAAGATCCGCTGATGCACCGCGCCGGTTTTATCGTGCTCAGCGGTAACTTCTTCGACAGCGCCATCATGAAAATGTCGGTGGTGGGTGAAGCCTTCCGCAAGACCTATCTCAGCGACCCGTTGCAACCCAACAGCTTCGAAGCGCGAGCCATTGTGTTCGAGGGGCCCGAAGACTATCAGGCGCGCATCAACGACCCGACGCTGGACATCGATGAACGCTGCATTCTGGTGATTCGCGGCTGCGGCACTGTCGGTTTTCCCGGCAGTGGCGAGGTGGTCAACATGGCACCGCCTTCCAACCTGATCAAGGCCGGGATCGACTCGCTGCCGTGCATGGGCGATGGCCGTCAAAGCGGCACCTCGGCCAGCCCGTCGATTCTCAACATGTCTCCGGAGTCTGCCGTGGGCGGCGGCCTGTCGTTGCTGCGCACGGGGGATCGCCTGCGCGTCGACCTGAATGCGCGCAGTGTCAATTTGCTGGTGGACGAAAGCGTGCTCAACGAGCGTCGTCAGGAACCCCTGCCACCGCTGGCCCCGTCGCAAACGCCGTGGCAGGAACTGTATCGCCAACTGGTCGGCCAGTTGTCCACGGGCGGCTGCCTGGAACCGGCAACACTGTACTGGCGCGTGATCCCGGAAAACGGCCCGCCCCGCCACTCTCACTAAACACTATGGACACATGACCTGTGGGAGCGGGCTTGCTCGCGATGCAGACGGCGCGCTCTCTCAGGTACACCGCAGTGACGTGATCGCGAGCAAGCCCGCTCCCGCACTGCCCATTTTTTCAAGGATCAGGCCTATGCAAACGCTGCAATTGACCGTAGAAAACTCCCTGCCGAATGACTGGCAGCGCGCGACGCTGGTGGGTCGTGTATGGCTACCCGGCGAGCGTGGTGGTCCTGCCGTGGTGGTGATTCGAGACGGCGAGGTGATCGACTGCACCGCGCACTTCGCCACCCTGAGCGCGCTACTGGAAAGCGACAAACCGCTGCAAAGCGTACGCGAAATCAGCGGTACGGCCTTGGGTACGATTCAGGCCTTGCTGGCCAACAGTGGCGAGCAGCGTGACATGGCCAAGCCCTATCTGCTGGCCCCTGCAGACCTGCAAGTGATCAAGGCCGCAGGCGTGACATTTGCCGCCAGCATGATCGAGCGGGTCATCGAAGAAAAAGCAGGCGGCGATGCCCTGCGTGCCCAAGAGATCCGCGCCCTGGTGCAGGAAGTCATCGGTGACAACCTGCGCGACCTGCTCCCCGGCTCGCCTGAGGCCATGCGCCTCAAGCAGGTGCTGATCGAACAGAACATGTGGTCCCAGTATCTGGAAGTCGGTATCGGCCCGGACGCCGAGATCTTCACCAAGGCCCCGATACTGGCGGCGGTGGGCAGCGGTAATGCCATCGGCATTCACCCGGGTTCAAGCTGGAACAACCCGGAACCGGAAGTCGTGCTCGCGGTGGACAGCCAGGGCCGGATTCACGGCGCAACCCTGGGCAACGACGTCAACCTGCGCGACTTCGAAGGCCGCAGCGCGCTGCTGCTGAGCAAGGCCAAGGACAACAACGCATCCTGCGCACTGGGACCGTTTATTCGCCTGTTCGACGAGCACTTCAGTCTCGATGACGTGCGCCAATGCGAAGTGACCTTGCGCGTCGAAGGCACGGACGGCTACGTACTGGACGGCAAGAGTTCCATGAACCAGATCAGCCGCGACCCGGCCAATCTGGCGGAGCAAACCCTCAATGCCAACCACCAGTACCCGGACGGCTTTGTGCTGTTTCTCGGCACCCTGTTCGCGCCCACAGAAGACCGCGACCATCCGGGTCAGGGGTTCACCCACAAGGCAGACGACGTAGTGAGCATTTCGTCACCCGCCCTGGGCGCCCTGCACAATCGCGTGACGGGTAGCGACCAGGCTCCACAATGGGCATTCGGGGTAGGGGCATTAATGAAGAACCTGGCACAGCGGGGGGTACTCGGCCAGGCTTGAATGACGCACAAACAGCAAACAGAAAGGCCCCGCCTGGCCAACAGCGCGGGGCCTCTTTTATTGAATCCTGAGGCTGAGCAAGCATCAGCAGCGCTTGCGACTAAACCGAAGGTTGGTGGCTGGTCACACAGTGGATGCCGCCACCACCGGCGCTGATTGCGTCGATATTGAGCTGCACCACCTCTCGGTCCGGGTAGAGTTCAGACAGCAGGTCAAAGGCCTTCGTATCGGCCGTCTCGTCACCGAACTCGGGAGCAATGACCGCACCATTGATCACGAAGTAGTTGATGTAACCCGCAGCGAAGTCGGGATTGTTTTTGCTGAATTTGTTCTGTCGCGGGTACATCGGTGGAGAGAGGGTATGCACTTGCAGCGCGCGACCATCGGCGTCGGTGGCGTTTTTCAGAATCTCCAGATGGGCAAGCGTCACCTTGTGGTCGTATGACTGCGGGTCGGTGTCGAGGTTGGCGATGACGACCCCAGGCTTGACGAAGCGGGCGTAGAAGTCGACATGGGCATCGGTGATGTCTTTGCCTTTGATTCCAGGCAGCCAGATGATTTTGCGCAAGCCCAGGCGCGCTTTCAGTTCTTCCTCTATTTCAGCCTTGCTCCAGTCCGGGTTGCGGTTGGCGTTGATCCAGCTGCTTTCGGTCATGATAGCGGTGCCTTGGCCATCCACTTCGATCCCCCCACCCTCGCCCACCAGCTCGCTGCGGATGTAGCTGGCCGCTGTTTTGCGGGCAACCAGAGCCGCCAGCTGCGCATCATCGCCATGCTGCTGCTTGTTGCCCCAGCCGTTGAAGTTGAAGTCCACGGCGCCGAGCCTGCCTTTACCATCGATGACAAAGTTGGCGCCGATATCGCGCATCCATATGTCGTCCAGCTGCGTGGTGACAAAGGTGATGTTGTCTGTGCCGCACTTTTCTGCGGCCAGATCCTGCTCGTCCTCGCGACAGAACACCGTGACCGGCTCAAATTCGGCGAGGGTACGGGCAATCAGGCCCAGGGCATCTTGCACGTTGGGCGTGAAGTCTTCCCAGATCGCTTGCTGTGCACCAAAGGCGATGAAGGCCCGCTGATGTTTGTCGCCCTCATCCGGCATATGCCAGTTGCCCTTGAGGGCGGCCTGCACCGGGGAGGCATTCAGGCCCAGCCCCATCGCTGTGGCTGCGCCCAGGCTGGCGACAACGGATACCTGCTTGATGAACTCACGACGTGTCGACATGTATTTATCTCTCAATTCTTGTCGCTGCATTATCTGGGAGAGCCTTAACGTTGGCTCCACGCTTTGCCAACAGGGGGCGCACTCTTTTTCGGGGCCGGACACCTGGAGATTAGCGGGTCGTCATTTGGCGATGGCGGTCTTGAACTTGGTCCAGGCTCGCATCCGCGCCCGCATATCGGCCTGAGGGATGTCCATGCCCGGGATCAATCGTTCGTAGGTGGCAGCATCGGGGTAAATATCCGGGTTGTTACGCATCACTGGGTCGACGCTCGGGCGTGCCTTGGCATTGGAGGTGGGGTAGCCCGTGAAGTTACTGATGGCTGCCATGTTCTCCGGGCGCATGACGAAGTTGATGAACGCATAGGCGTACTCTGGATGTTTGGCGTCCACAGGGATCGCCATGGTGTCCATCCACACCGTGGTCCCTTCACGCGCAATGTGGTACTGGAACGTCGTGTTCTTGCCGGCGGCAACTGCTGCCCGTTGCGCCTGCGTCATATCCCCGCTGTAGCCGAGGGACAGGCACACATTTTCGTTGACCAGATCGCTCACCGGCTGCGACTGGAACTTGCGGATGTACGGCCGAAGCGTGAGCAACAGTTCACTGGCCGCTGCCAGGTCCTGCGGCTTGGCGCTGCGGGGCTCGCGGCCGAGGTAGTTGAGCGCTACCGCCAGCACTTCGTCGGGCGAGTCGATCAGGGAAATACCGCAATCGGCAAATTTGGCGGCCAGTTCCGGCTTGAACAGCATGTCCAGGCTATTGACCGGTGCATCCGGCATGCGCTGTTTGATCTGCTCGGCGTTGTAGGTCAGGCCTATGGTGCCCCACGTGTAGGGCACAGTGGCCTTGTTCGAGTAGAGATAATGCGCGCGCAGCTTCTGCAGGCCCGGCTCGATGTCATCCAGGGCCGTGAGCTTTGACGTGTCCAGTGGCTGCAGGCTGCCGGCACGCATCAGGCGTTCGCCAACCGTGTCGCCCGGGAAGATCAGGTCATAACCACTGCCGCCAGCCATCATCTTGGCTTCCAGTGTCTCGCTGCCATCCATGACGTCGTAGATCACCTTGATCCCGGTTTCGGCGGTGAATCTGGCGAGGGTGTCCTCGGCGAAGTAGTCGGCCCAGTTGTACAACTTCAGGGTCTTGTCATCCGCCTGCGCCGACGACAGGGCAACGCTCAGGGCCAACCCCAGTGAACAGAGCAATCGTTTGTCGGTAACGTTCATGTCAAACCCCCTGAGTATTCCAGCGAGCATTGATCTGACGCCCATCCTGGCTTAACAGGGCCCCGTACATTTCTGGACGGCGGTCGCGGTAGATCCCCCAGGTCAGGCGCTCTTCACGCATGGCGGACAAGTCCAGGCTGTGGACCAGCACGCCAGCGCTGTCGCGGTCAGCTTCGGCCAACAGCTTGCCCTTGTGATTGCAGATAAAGGAGGAGCCATAGAAATTCATCTGCAGGGCGGGATCGGTCGTTGCCACTTCCCGGCCAATGCGATTGGCGGCCACCACGGGCAGGATGTTCGCGGCGGCATGGCCGCGCATGGTCATCTGCCAGTGGTCACGTGAATCCAGTGTGGCGCAGCCAGGTTCAGAGCCAATGGCGGTGGGAAACAGCAAGACTTCGGCGCCCATCAACGCCAGGCAGCGGGCGGTCTCGGGGAACCACTGATCCCAGCAGATACCCAACCCTATGCGTCCAAAAGCGGTGTCCCAGACACGAAAGCCTGTATCGCCCGGGCTGAAGTATTCCTTCTCCTGATAACCGATGGCATTGGGGATGTGGGTCTTGCGATACACACCCAGCAGGCGCCCATCGGCATCGGCCACGCTGAGCGAGTTGAAGCAGGCATTGCCGGCCTTCTCGAACCAGCTCAACGGCAGCACCACACCCAACTCCCTGGCCAGCGCGGCAAAGCGCTTGAGCACGAGGCTGTGTTGATACTCCTCGGCCAGTGCCAAGTGCTGGTGGCTTTGCTCGATGCAGAAATAGGGCGTGGCAAACAGCTCCTGCAGCAGAATGACCTGGGCACCCCGAGCGGCGGCCTCACGCACCAGCAACTCGGCCTGGTCCAGGTTGTGCTTGAGGTCCCAGGTGCAGGGCATCTGTGTTGTGGCAACAGTCATCATCGTCATGGCATCAACCCCTCAGTGGCCAGGCTGGCTGTTGTTGGGTGATGCAATGCACCCCGCCACCGCCGTGGGCCAGGTGATTGATCCGCACGGGGACCACTTCTCGCCCCGGGAAGGCTTTGGCCAACACACCGGCAGCAACCCTGTCGGCATCAATGCCGTAGGCCGGCATGATGATGGCGTCGTTGGCGATATAGAAGTTGGTGTAGGAGGCACAGAACACTTCAGCCTCGACGTCCACGGCATCGGTGGCTTCGAACAACTCGATCAGCTCAAACTTGCGGCCATGGGCGTCGGTGGCGAGTTCCAGCGCACGACGGTTTTCACGCACCACGCGGGCATACACCGAATCTGTGTCGTGGGTGGCATCCACCAGCAGGACGGCGGGGCGGGCGAAAGCACAGACGCCATCGACATGGCCATCGGTCATGTCGCCGGTCACATGGTCCGGGTCTCCCGGCAGCCAGACCGTCTTCTTCACACCCAGAAAGCGAGTGAAGATCTCCTCCATCTCGGCCTTGCTCATGCCGGGGTTACGGTTAGGGTTGAGCAATACCGACTCCGTGGTGATCAGGGTGCCTTCGCCGTCCACATGAATGGCGCCGCCTTCGTTACCCAACGGGACTCCAAAACACGCCACTCCCAGGTGGTTGAGTACGCGACGGGCCAAGCCTTCGTCCAGATCGTGGGCAGACTTCCCGCCCCACGCGTTGAAGCGCCAGCTCACACCGGCCAGCCCCTGTTGCGGGTGGCAGATGAAGCTCGGGCCGGAGTCACGGCACCAGCTGTCATTCACCGCCAGTTCGATCAGTTGAATGTTTGGCCCGCACAGCGCCTTTGCGCTCGCTACCGCTGAAGGGTCAACGATCATTTTCACGGGTTCAAAGCGGGCAATGGTGTTGGCCACGCGAGCGAAATCCTCTTGCACCAGAGGCAAGGTCACGCCCCAACCGGACTCCCACAGGGCTTTGTTGTGCGGCCAAACCATCCAGGTCGCTGCGTGCCTGGCCCACTCTGCCGGCATCCACCAGCCACTGTTTTGAATTTCATTCTGCTGCATGACAAGTACCTTTGAGTTAAGTCATTGTGTTCAATGAAAACTGCCTGTGTGGTCTTGTCATGCATGCTACGTTCGCAAAAACGGCTAAACAAACGATGTATTTTGCGTACAAATGATTAGAGGAACTTATCAGAATGCTCAAACACTGGCCGCCTCTTGGCACCCTTCGCGGCTTTGAAGCCGCAGCCCGACTGGGCAGTTTCCACAAGGCAGCCGCAGAGCTGCACCTCACACAGTCGGCGATCAGCCAGCAGATTCGCAGCCTTGAGACGTACCTTGAGCAGCCATTATTCTTTCGCAATGGACGCAGCGTCAGCCTGACCGATGCTGGCCATGACTTGCTCAGCACCACCCAGGCACTGCTGCAGCAACTTGCCGTCGGAATTCGCCGTCTGGGCCAGTACCACAAGCCCAACCAACTCGTACTCAACACCACCCCAATGTTCGCCCGCCACTGGCTGCTGCCACGCCTGGCAGATTTTCGTCGCCAGCATCCGGACGTTGATCTCTGGATATTCAGTACCGATGAAGTGCCGGACATGGTCAGCCAGACCATCGACCTCGCCGTGCGGGATGACATCAGCCCCCAGGCTGAGTGCAGCTTTAAAGTGCTGTACGCAGACCGCCTGTACCCGGCTTGCCACCCGAGCCTGCTGGCCGTTGCGAGCGAACAGCGCACGACCCTTCATGGCGAGCGGGAAATGGACTGGAGTCACTGGGAAGTGGAGGCCGGAATCGACGTAGGCCAGAAAGAACAAGGGCTGAACTTCTCCGACCCTGGCCTGTTGCTGGATGCCGCCTGCACAGGACTGGGTATTGCCTTGGTCAGCCAATTACTGAGCCGACAGGCACTGGCCAACGGCCTGTTGCAACCCTTGGTCGAAAACACCATCCGCGGCCCCAACTGGGCCTTGCTCACCCATCGTGACAGCGAGAACAACCCGCTGGCCCGCAGTTTCAGTGAGTGGCTATCCAGCAACTTGGGAACAGACAGCCGAGTGGGCCTGGAAGCTGGCTGAGGGCGCAGATCTGGATGAGGAAAAAAAGGGGGGGGGGAGACGATCTGGGCGAGAAGGATGCAACACACATCCAGACTGCTTTCGTCTTCAACTGCACAACACGCTGGTGCTGGCATGAGATCAACGACCACAGGATCAATGGTCGTGAAGCCTTGAAAAATATGGTGTCCCAGGCGGGGTTCGAACCTGCAACCTTCCCCTTAGGAGGGGGATGCTCTATCCAATTGAGCTACTGAGACAAATGACGGCGAGCATGGTAACGGTCATGCCTTTGTTTGTCATGTCGTGCGTGGCCTTTTTAACGGTCAGACACACGCCCCCTTGACCGTTAATGCCGTGTAACCGTCAGACCTGACGCCCAGGATTTACGACCGATCACAACCTCGCGCAGCTCAACGGCAACCACAGGCGCATAGAGCGCCTGACAATCGTATACAAAACGTCACATAACGGTGCACCCAAGCGCGCCACAAACCTTTTATGCATCAAAAAGTAACAACCCTCTCTCTGGTCACAATTGACCACGATCCATCTCCCTTTCCATTCGCTGGTTTTTCAGCTGGCCCGCAAAAAATAAAAAATCCATTAATTTCATACAGATAAAAAACAGCATAGGGATCCGTGAACACGACTACTGATCTGTGTGTTTCTGCTGGCATGAATATCGCTTACACCCACACGACACTTGTATACAAAACGAACAAAAACTAAGTACACATTGTTTCGTGGCCTGCCACATAAAAGCAGGCATACCGCGAATTCTCACAACCAGTGATTTCCGCTGCCGTGACGAAGATTTGTCGAGCCAACGCTCATGAACAGTCATCACGCCAGCGGACATCAGGAGCTTGCCAGAATGCGTTCAAGACTCTCCGATACCCTCGCTCTGGATTTACCTTCACCGGTTTCAACTCCCCTCCCCGACTCCCTGGACGCTACTGCATCCACCCTGGCGCTCAGTCCGCGCTTGCACAACAGTGACCTGGCCCCCACTAAAACCGAAGGCCGCCGCTGGGGCCGCTACAGCATCTTTGCCTTGTGGACCAACGATGTGCACAACATCGCCAACTACTCGTTCGCCATCGGGCTTTACGCCCTGGGCCTCAACGGCTGGCAGATCCTGCTTTCACTCGGGATCGGCGCTCTGCTGGTGTTCAACTTCATGAACCTGTCGGGCTATATGGGCCAGCGCACCGGCGTGCCCTTCCCGGTCATCAGCCGGATAAGTTTCGGCATTCATGGCGCGCAGATTCCTGCGCTGATACGCGCGGTCATTGCTATCGCCTGGTTCGGTATTCAGACGTATCTGGCCTCGGTGGTGTTACGGGTGCTGCTGGTGGCCGTGCATCCCGGTTTCGACGCTTACGACCATGACTCGATCCTTGGCCTGTCGAGCTTGGGCTGGGTGTGTTTTGTCGCGATCTGGCTGGTGCAGCTGACGATCCTGGCCTACGGCATGGAAATGGTTCGCCGCTACGAGGCGTTTGCCGGGCCGGTCATTTTACTGACGGTACTGTGCCTGGCAGGCTGGATGTACTTTCAGGCCAACGGCACCATTGCCTGGTCAGACCGCGTGCCCTTGAGCACCGCCGAGGTGTGGCGCAACGTGTTTGCCGGAGCCGCACTGTGGCTGGCGATCTACGGCACTCTGATCCTGAATTTCAGTGATTTCTCACGCTCATCGCCGTGCTGCAAAACCATCAAGGTTGGTAATTTCTGGGGCCTGCCGGTGAACATTCTGGTGTTTGCCGGTATCACCGTGCTGCTGTGCGGCGCCCAGTTTCAAATCAACGGCACCATTATCGAAAGCCCGACGCAGATTATCGCGTCGATCCCGAACACCTTCTTTCTGGTGCTGGGCTGCCTGGCATTCCTGATTGTGACGGTGGCGGTGAACATCATGGCCAACTTCGTCGCACCGGCTTTTGTGCTGAGCAACCTGGCACCCAGGCATCTGACGTTCAAGCGCGCCGGACTGATCAGCGCAACCCTGGCAGTGCTGATCCTGCCGTGGAATCTCTATAACAGCCCGCTGGTTATCGTGTACTTCCTGTCCGGCCTGGGCGCCCTGCTTGGCCCGCTGTACGGGGTGATCATGGTCGACTACTGGCTTGTACGAAAAGGCCGTATCGACGTGCCGGCGTTGTACAGCGAAGACCCGAGCGGCGCTTATTACTACAGCCGCGGCGTTAATTTACGCGCCGTCGCGGCGTTTATTCCTGCTGCTCTGATCGCCATCGTGCTGGCATTGGTGCCAGGTTTTCATACGGTTTCGCCGTTCTCCTGGATGATCGGGGCCGGCATCGCGGCAATGCTTTACCTGATCATCGCCAGGCGCCAACCCCACTACGCCCACGTCAGCGGCGAGTCGATCGCGGTCGACAACGCTGGCCATTGATACGTTTGCGGTCTGGCCAATTCAGACCGCCCACTCTTGATTTGAAGGAGCCCCCATGCGAATTCTCGTGGTCAATGTCAACACGACCGACAGCATCACCCAGGCCATTGCGCGTCAGGCGCAGTCCGTCGCCGCGCCGGGCACCGAAATCATCGGGCTGACGCCCGGTTTCGGCGCCGAGTCGGTTGAGGGAAATTTTGAAAGTTATCTGGCCGCAATCGCGGTGATGGACTGCGTCATGTCCTACGACCAGCCCTTCGATGCCGTGATACAGGCCGGGTATGGCGAGCATGGCCGTGAAGGGTTACAGGAGCTGCTCAACGTGCCCGTGGTGGACATCACTGACGCAGCGGCCAGCACCGCCATGTTTTTGGGCCGCGCCTATTCGGTCGTCACCACGCTGGATCGCACCGTGCCGCTGATTGAAGATCGCCTGAAACTGTCCGGGCTCTGGTACCGCTGTGCATCGGTGCGCGCCAGCGGCCTTGCCGTTCTGGAACTCGAATCTTCGCCGCAACGCGCGGTTGAAGCCATTGTTCACCAGGCAGAACTGGCCGTCAGCGAGGACAAGGCAGAGGTCATTTGCCTGGGCTGCGGTGGTATGGCGGGGCTTGATGAGCAGATTCGCCAGCGCACCGGCGTGCCCGTGGTCGATGGCGTTACCGCTGCGGTGACCATTGCCGAGTCGCTGGTTCGCCTGGGGCTGTCGACGTCAAAAGTACGCACTTACGCGACCCCGCGGCCCAAGGTTATCCGTGGATGGGCCGAACGTTTCGGGCGATAACCGATTGCCTGCAGGCGATATCGACTGAATCCTTGCCAAGCCCGCTCCCGCGGGCTCTGGCCTGTATCGTGCAATTTGCACTACATCAAAAAGCCATCATTGCAAATTGCACTGAAACCCTCTTGAATACATACCCCAAGCAGCTGTTTTATAAGGGTTTTTAGCTCTTTAACAGTTGGCACGAAGACTGCTCTATTAACAGTATCCCGTCCATGCTCTCAGAGATGACCGCCATGAACAGCACCCTGTTACTGTTAAATGCCCTGGCACTGGCTGTTTTAGTGATTTTTCACTTTCAACCTGAACCCGCCACCGCTGAGCAATACGTCCACACCTACAACAAACCCCTCGCGCCGCTGCCGCAAGTGGCGGTCATGAATAGCGTGAGCAGCGCGACACCTCATCTGACTACAGACCACCCTGCAGCCAACCTGGCTCCCGAGGGTGAGCGCTGGGTCTTTTGAAGCGCATATTGAGAGGTTGGCAGTAAATCATGTCCAAAATTGCTTTGAGTTTGTTGATGCTGGCGCTATCAAGCCTTGCGCTTGATGTCTTCGCCCGTAACGAATTCGGAAACCTGCCCTTGATCGCTGCGGGCGTATTTTTCAGTTGCTGGCTGGTGGCGCTGATCATCGGGCGCAGGTTCAAATTTGACCCGCAATTACGTTGAGAGCGCCCTTCTGCTGGAGAACAGGCCTTTCAGGATGAACGGTGGATTTGTGCACTACCCACGTTGATGCATTTTTTTAATAATCACTACTGGCATAACGCCTTTATCCGGTTCAATATTTGTCACAGAATTGACGCCAGGGAAGTGGCAGATTTGAGGCATGATGCGCGCCTCCTAGCAATTCAGGTTGAACTTTGGCTATAAGGACGGTCTTAATCACATCCTGCGGCCAATTCCCGAGAACCGCTCCCCTGAACTAACCGGTTAACTAAAATGCGCCCATTGAAACAGGCAATTTACTCCAGCCGTACGGCTGACAAGTTCGTCGTACGCCTGCCAGACGGAATGCGCGAGCGCATCGCCGAAGTGGCTCGCAATCATCACCGCAGCATGAACTCAGAAATCATTGCTCGCCTTGAGCAAAGCCTTATTCAGGAAGGCGTACTGGGTGACGAACTCAGCATGCGCCTGGACAGCCCTGAGCTCTCCCTGCACGAGCGCGAACTGCTGCAACGCTTCCGCCAACTGTCCCATCGCCAGCAAAACGCCCTGGTTTCACTGATTGCTCACGACGCTGAGGCAGCTTCGGAGGAAGCCTGATTTAATTCAGGTAACAAAAAGCCAGCATTGCGCTGGCTTTTTTTATGGGCGCCATTTGCGCCAGAAACAAAAACGGCCTGATCTGACAGCTGTCAGATCAGGCCGCTGGCCGTCAGAGCAGGAAGATGGTTGCCAGCCCCAGGAAGATGAAGAACCCGCCGCTGTCTGTCATGGCTGTGATCATCACACTTGCACCCATCGCCGGGTCACGCCCAAGCCGGGCAAGTGTCATGGGAATCAAGACTCCCATCAGCGCTGCCAGCAGCAGGTTAAGCGTCATGGCCGCGGTCATCACCACACCCAGTGACCAGCTGCCGTACAACAGATACGCGACAACACCGATCACCCCACCCCACACCAGGCCATTGATCAAGCCCACGGCCAGCTCCTTGCGCATCAGACGCGAGGTGCTACCGGTATTGACCTGATCGAGCGCCATCGCCCGTACGATCATGGTAATGGTCTGGTTGCCGGAGTTACCGCCAATACCGGCCACGATGGGCATCAGTGCTGCCAGTGCCACCAGCTTCTCAATCGAACCTTCGAACAGACCGATCACCCGCGAAGCAATAAACGCGGTGACCAGGTTGACTGCCAGCCAGGCCCAGCGGTTACGCAGGGACTTCCAGACCGAAGCGAAGATGTCTTCTTCTTCACGCAGACCGGCCATGTTGAGCACTTCGTTTTCGCTCTCTTCACGGATCAGGTCGACCATTTCATCGATGGTCAATCGGCCGATCAGCTTGCCGTTCTTGTCGACCACCGGGGCCGAGATCAAGTCGTAACGCTCAAACGCCTGTGCAGCATCGTAGGCGTCCTCGTCCGGATGAAAACTTACCGGATCGCTGGCCATGACCTCGGACACTTGTTTCTCGGGGTCGTTGACCAACAAACGCTTGATCGGCAACACGCCTTTGAGCGCACCGTCGTAATCAACCACGAACAGTTTGTCGGTATGGCCCGGCAGTTCTTTGAGGCGACGCAGGTAACGCAATACCACTTCAAGGCTGACGTCCTCACGGATCGTCACCATCTCGAAGTCCATCAGTGCGCCAACCTGATCCTCGTTATAGGACAGCGCGGAGCGAACACGCTCACGCTGCTGACCATCAAGGGTCTCCATCAGCTCATGGACGACGTCTCGCGGCAGCTCGGGGGCCAGGTCAGCAAGTTCGTCGGCGTCCATCTCCTTGGCGGCTGCCAGGAGCTCGTGATCGTCCATGTCGGCGATCAGGGTTTCACGTACCGAGTCAGAGACTTCAAGCAGGATGTCGCCATCGCGATCAGCCTTGACCAGTTGCCAGACCGTCAGGCGGTCGTCCAGTGGCAATGCTTCAAGGATGTAGGCAACGTCTGCGGAGTGCAGGTCTTCCAGTTTGCGCTGGAGCTCAACAAGGTTCTGCCGATGAACCAGGTTTTCAACCCGGTCATGGTGATGGCCTTCCTGACGATGAGTCAGGTCTTCGACCACACGCTGGCGATTAAGCAGCTCAATGACTTGAGCGAGGCGGCTTTGCAGGCTTTCTTGTGTTTTCTTTACTTCAACTTCGGTCATAGGCGAACTCCACTCCCAGCAGCAGGGCACGCCGGAAGGATCAATCAGTCAATTCATGATTGGAAAAACGGGATGCTGAGTTACTACTGGGTAAGTCCATGGAGGTATTCCACAAGCCCCGGCGGGGCTGACGGGCGCAATCATACACGGCTTAAAAATTAATGACGCAAAAATCTTGGCAATAACAAAAGCTTGCGCAGCACTGCCAGAATAAACAGAAGAGAAGTCGTCAGGATGACAGCAATAGCCAAATCGCAGATAGCAAAAAGCCCGCATACAATGCGGGCTTTTTGGTGTTTGGTGCACTCGACAGGATTCGAACCTGTGACCGCTCGGTTCGTAGCCGAGTACTCTATCCAGCTGAGCTACGAGTGCAAGTTGTGCTTGATAAACCAGACCACCCTGGTTGAAGCCAAGTTAATCGCCGAAGCAATTGACTCTTAAATGGTGCACTCGACAGGATTCGAACCTGTGACCGCTCGGTTCGTAGCCGAGTACTCTATCCAGCTGAGCTACGAGTGCAAGTTGTGCTTGATAGACCAGACCACCCTGGTTGAAGCCAAGTTAACCGCCGCAGCGATTGACTCTTAAATGGTGCACTCGACAGGATTCGAACCTGTGACCGCTCGGTTCGTAGCCGAGTACTCTATCCAGCTGAGCTACGAGTGCATTTGAAGCGGCGCATTATAGACCGTTGAATCTCTCTGGCAAGATTTTTTTCATTAAATTCAATAACTTACCGAAACTACCCAGACCCAACGTGCTACATGAATAATGGCGGAGAAGGGGGGATTCGAACCCCCGACACCCTTTTGAGATGTACTCCCTTAGCAGGGGAGCGCCTTCGGCCACTCGGCCACCTCTCCGCAACACGGGGCGTATAATAACCAGCCTTTTCCCCGCTTGCAACTAAAAACTTAAATAAAATTAGAGACTTGGTTCTTCATCCTTTTCTTTCTTGATCCGCAGGTAGATCTCCTCACGGTGCACCGCCACTTCCTTGGGGGCGTTCACACCGATACGCACCTGGTTTCCTTTGACGCCGAGTACGGTCACAGTAATTTCGCCATCGCCTATGATCAGGCTTTCCGCACAACGGCGAGTCAGAATCAGCATACTTTTCTCCTCACACTTTTCATTTCAGTGGCCACAGTCTGCAAAAAAAAAGGGCTTCGGGCTATTCGCTAAACAGCTATAGCCCGCCGCTCCTTAGTATTGACCAACATGACGAAACAGGAGGTCTTCGTTCATGCCCGCCAAAAAAACAAAGGGCGCGGATTAACCGCGCCCTCCAGACAACGCCTTACTCGCCCTGTCGGGCTGGCGCGTCCAAATCAAAAGCGGTGTGCAAGGAACGCACTGCCAGCTCCAGGTACTTCTCTTCAATCACCACCGACACTTTGATCTCGGAGGTCGAGATCATCAGGATGTTGATGTTCTCTTTGGCCAGGGACTCAAACATGCGGCTGGCAACGCCCGCGTGAGAGCGCATGCCCACACCGACAATCGAAACCTTGGCAATGTTGGTGTCGCCGACCACTTCACGGGCACCGATCTCACGCGCGGTGTTTTCCAGCACGCTTTGCGCAGCACTGTAGTCATTGCGGTGCACGGTGAAGGTGAAGTCGGTGGTGTTATCGTGCGCAACGTTCTGCACGATCATGTCGACTTCGATATTGGTCGCACTGATCGGGCCCAAAATCTTAAACGCCACGCCCGGGGTGTCCGGCACGCCACGGATGGTCAGCTTGGCTTCATCGCGATTGAACGCAATACCAGAAATGATCGGCTGTTCCATGGATTCCTCTTCATCAATAGTAATGAGGGTGCCTGGACCCTCCTTGAAGCTGTGCAAAACGCGCAGCGGTACGTTGTACTTGCCTGCGAACTCGACCGCCCGGATCTGCAACACCTTGGAGCCCAGGCTGGCCATTTCCAGCATTTCTTCGAAGGTGATCTTTTCCAGACGCTGAGCTTTTGCCACAACCCGCGGGTCAGTGGTGTAGACACCGTCGACATCCGTGTAGATCTGGCACTCATCAGCCTTGAGGGCCGCCGCCAGCGCCACACCGGTGGTGTCAGAGCCGCCACGACCCAGGGTGGTGATGTTGCCGTGCTCATCAACGCCCTGGAAACCTGCAACCACAACCACACGCCCGGCCTTCAGGTCGGCGCGAATCTTCTGATCGTCAATTTTCAGGATGCGGGCTTTGGTGTGCGAACTGTCCGTCAGGATGCGCACCTGGCTGCCGGTGTAGGACACCGCTGGCACGCCGCGTTTGTTCAGCGCCATTGCCAGCAGACCAATCGTCACCTGCTCGCCCGTGGACACAATCACATCCAGCTCACGGGGTAACGGCTGATCGCTGATCTGCTTGGCCAGTTCGATCAGGCGGTTGGTTTCGCCGCTCATTGCAGATAGCACGATCACCAGATCATTGCCGGCTTCGCGGAACTTCTTAACTTTATCGGCGACCTGCTCGATTCTCTCGACAGTGCCGACCGAGGTGCCTCCGAATTTCTGTACGATCAAAGCCATTTCAAAGCAGCCTCAGCCCATAAAGGGCGCCCATTTATCATTCAAACGACGCGCCATCACTAGACGATGGCGCGTACTGGACCTCAGATACCCTGTTCGACAAATGGCACAGTCAGGGCCAATGCGGCGTCAAGGGCTGCAGCATCAACACCGCCGCCTTGCGCCATGTCAGGACGACCACCGCCCTTCCCGCCCACTGCCGCAGCAGCCTGCTTCATCAAATCACCGGCTTTGAGTTGGCCAGTCAGGTCCTTGGTTACGCCTGCAACCAGTACAACCTTGTCTTCATGGACACTGCCGAGCAGGATCACCGCACGGCCGAGCTTGTTCTTCAGCTGATCTACCAGCGCCAGTAGCGCCTTGCCATCTTGACCGTCCAGGCGGGCGGTCAGGACTTTCACGCCTTTTACGTCCACTGCCGACGATGACAGATCGTCACCGGCCGCGCTTGCTGCCTTGGCCTGCAATTGCTCAAGTTGTTTTTCCAACTGGCGATTGCGCTCAAGTACCGCCGACAGCTTGTCGACCAGGTTCTCACGAGAACCCTTGACCAGGCTCGCGGCTTCCTTGAGCTGCTCTTCGGCGGCGTTCAGGTAAGCCAGTGCGGCTGCACCCGTAACCGCCTCGATACGACGGATACCGGAAGCTACGCCGCCTTCGCTGATGATTTTCATCAGGCCGATGTCACCGGTGCGCTTGGCGTGAATACCGCCACACAGCTCAACCGAGAAATCACCGCCCATGCTCAGCACGCGCACGTTGTCGCCGTACTTCTCGCCAAACAGCGCCATGGCGCCTTTTTGCTTGGCGGTTTCGATGTCGGTTTCTTCAGTCTCGACCTGAGTGTTCTTGCGAATCTGGGCGTTGACAATATCTTCCAGCGCCTTGATCTGCTCGGGCTTGATCGACTCGAAGTGGCTGAAGTCGAAACGCATGCGCTGGCTGTCGACCAACGAGCCTTTCTGCTGAACGTGCTCGCCCAGCACCTGACGCAAGGCCGCGTGCAGCAAGTGAGTCGCCGAGTGGTTTAGTGCCGTGGCGTGACGCACATCGGCGTCAACCTGGGCTTCAACGGTTTCGCCAACATTCAGGCCGCCCGCGGCAACCACGCCGTGATGCAGGAATGCGCCGCCGGTTTTGGTGGTGTCGCGCACGTCAAAGCGCGCCGCGCCAGCTTGCAGGAAGCCGCAATCGCCAACCTGGCCGCCCGATTCGGCGTAGAACGGGGTCTGATCCAGAATGACCACGCCCTCGTCGCCTTCGCTCAGGCTGGCAACCGATTGACCGTCTTTATAGAGAGCAACGATGGTGGCCGAAGCCTGGGTCGCGCTGTAACCGACAAACTCGGTCGGCACGTCAACTTTAACCAGCGTGTTGTAGTCCAGGCCGAAAGAACTGGCCGAACGTGCGCGAACACGCTGGGCTTCCATCTCGCGCTCGAAGCCTTCTTCGTCCACGGTCAGGTTGCGTTCACGGGCGATATCGGCCGTGAGGTCCATCGGGAAGCCATAGGTATCGTAGAGTTTGAACACCACGTCGCCAGGCACTACGGTGCCCTTGAGCTCTGCCAGATCCAGCTCAAGGATTTTCAGGCCCTGCTCCAGCGTCTTGGAGAACTGCTCTTCTTCGGCTTTAAGTACGCGCTCGATGTTGGCCTGCTCACGCACCAGCTCCGGGAAGCTTTCGCCCATCTCGGCAACCAGTGCCGCGACGATCTTGTAGAAGAAGTTGCCGGTAGCGCCCAGCTTGTTGCCGTGACGGCAGGCGCGACGAATGATGCGGCGCAGTACATAGCCGCGACCTTCGTTCGATGGCAGCACGCCGTCAGCAATCAGGAAGCTGCACGAACGGATGTGGTCAGCCACCACCTTGAGCGATGCCTGGCCTTCGTTGGCGCAACCGATCGCGTCGGCTGCAGCCGTCAACAGGCTCTGGAACAGGTCGATGTCATAGTTGGAGTTGACGTGCTGCATCACCGCACTGATCCGCTCCAGGCCCATGCCGGTGTCTACCGACGGCGCTGGCAACGGATGCAACACGCCATCGGCGGTGCGGTTGAACTGCATGAACACGTTGTTCCAGATTTCAATGTAGCGGTCACCGTCTTCGTCTGGCGAACCTGGCGGGCCACCCCAGATGTCTGGACCGTGATCGTAGAAAATCTCGGTGCACGGGCCGCACGGGCCGGTATCGCCCATGGTCCAGAAGTTATCCGACGCGTACGGAGCACCCTTGTTGTCGCCAATACGGATCATGCGTTCGGCAGGTACGCCGACGTCTTTGGTCCAGATGTCATACGCTTCGTCATCGCTGGCGTAGACCGTTACCCAGAGCTTGTCTTTAGGCAGGTTGAGTACGCCGGTCAGGAAGGTCCAGGCGAAGTTGATCGCGTCTTTCTTGAAATAATCGCCAAAGCTGAAGTTGCCGAGCATTTCAAAAAAAGTGTGGTGACGGGCGGTGTAACCGACGTTTTCCAGGTCGCTGTTCTTGCCACCGGCTCGCACGCACTTCTGGCTGCTGGTCGCTCGGGTGTAGGCACGTTTTTCTTGACCCAGGAAACAGTCCTTGAACTGGTTCATCCCCGCGTTGGTGAACAGCAGGGTCGGGTCGTTATTAGGGACCAAGGAGCTGGAAGGGACACGGGTGTGACCTTGCTCCTCGAAGAAGCGAAGGAAGGCTTCACGGATTTCTGCGCTTTTCATAGGTTCTTCCACGGAGGCTGCGGCCAGAGGCAAGTAAATCACGTCAATCGACAGTGCGACTCGCAAAGGGCCGCATTATATCGGCCCTTCGCCCCGGGTACAGCGTGTTTATACGATAGCGACAAGCAATTGGACGGATCGCAAGCTTATTGGCTGGAAAACTCGGCAAAAACGGCTATTACCTGTTCAATCTGGCTGCGATTGACATCCATGTGCGTCACCATTCGCAAGCGCGACGCGGCACTGAGCACAATCCCCTGCTCGGCCGCAAAGGCCTTGAGGGCTTCGGCCCGCTCACCGATCTGAACGTACACCATGTTGGTCTGCACCGGTTCGACGTCATAACCGGCCGCACGCAAACCTTCAGCCAGTAATTGGGCGTTGGCATGGTCATCGGCCAGACGCTCGACCTGATGATCCAGCGCATACAGACCGGCTGCGGCCAGTTGACCGGCCTGGCGCATGCCGCCACCGACCATTTTGCGCAAGCGCCGCGCCCTGGCGATCAAGTCCGCGGTGCCGCACAACACGGAACCCACCGGAGCACCCAGGCCCTTGGACAGGCACACCGAGACCGAATCGAAATGCCGGGTGATCTCACCCGCGTCAACACCCAGCTTGACCGCTGCGTTGTACAGCCGCGCGCCATCAAGGTGCAGCGCCAGGCCATGTTCACGGGTCAGGCGACTGGCAGCTGCCAGATACTCAAGTGACAGCACCTTGCCCTGCATGGTGTTTTCCAGTGCGAGCAAACGCGTGCGGGCAAAGTGAAAGTCGTCAGGCTTGATTGCAGCTGCAACCTGCCCCAAGTCCAGCGAGCCATCAGCCTGAACCTCCAGCGGCTGTGGCTGGATGGACCCCAGAACTGCCGCTCCGCCGCCTTCATATTTATAGGTGTGCGCCTGCTGGCCCACAATGTACTCATCCCCGCGCCCGCAATGCGCCATCAGTGCCAGCAAGTTGCTCATGGTGCCAGTGGGCACGAACAACGCTCTGGCAAAGCCCAGACGCAGCGCCAGCTCGGACTCCAGCTTGTTCACCGAAGGATCTTCGCCATACACATCGTCGCCCATCGGCGCACTCGCCATGGCCTCGCGCATGCCAGTGCTGGGTTGGGTAACGGTGTCACTACGAAGATCGATAACAGTCATTGGAGCGGCCTCGGCAATAAGTGATCAGCCCTGGATGCTAATCGGGGAGTTCCCATTCAAACAAGTGTACTGCGCACCGGATTCGCCACTTTCAAGTGCTTGCCGGAGAATAAATGAACAACACAGCAAATAAATTGATAGCTATTAGCCAAAAGCAGCCATGCATCTGTGAAAAAATTATGATACAAAATGTCCGCCGCCAGAAAGGCTGGCGGCAACGTTCTCAGGGCGGGGTGCGACTCCCCACCGGCGGTAATTGCGCGCAATGCGCATAGCCCGCGAGCGCTTGGCTGATCCACCCGTTTGGGGTGTGGGCAGTCAAGGTCAGCAGACCCGGTGTGATCCCGGGGCCGACGGTCATAGTCCGGATGAAGAGAGAACGGGATTGGCGCCAAAGGGCCGTCAACCAGGTGGGCAAGTGGCGATGCCGAAAGGCCGTGCGCTGCCCTCCTGAACGCACCCTTTAATCCCATTCGATTCATATGCCCTGTTTTTCACACAAACAGGAATCTGAACATGCAACCCACTGCAATCGACAGCAAAAGCAAAAGCCACCACAACGAACGCGTGGCATTTATCCAGGCCTGCTGGCACAAAGATATTGTCGACCAGAGCCGTAAAGGCTTCCTGGCCGAAATGCTGGTACAGGGCTATCAGGAAAGCGACATCGACTTTTTTGAAGTCGGCGGCGCCTTCGAAATCCCGCTACACGCCAAGCTGCTGGCCAAGACTGGCCGTTATGCAGGCATCGTCGGCGCAGCGCTGGTAGTGGATGGCGGCATCTATCGTCACGACTTCGTGGCCCAGACCGTGGTCAGCGCCTTGATGCAAGTGCAGCTGGAAACCGAAGTCCCGGTTTTCTCGGTCAGCCTGACACCTCACCATTTCCATGCAGGTGAAGAGCACCAGAAGTTCTTCTTCGACCATTTCGAACATAAAGGTCAAGAAGCCGCGAAAACCTGCGCCGACACCCTGCAAAAAATCCGCACCATCAAGCGCATGGACTCCCAGCAAAAACGCGCGGTGTAAAGCCAGCTCTTGCAGGAGCGGGCTTGCTCGCGACTGGAGCGGCGCGGTTTGACTCTAGACCGCGTCGCCTGCATCGCGAGCAAGCCCGCTCCCACAGTTGCCCTTAACTGACAGGCATTGCCCTGGCTACGCTAACGCCAGAGCGCGAGCCGGCTCGATGATCATCCCGGCCCGCAGGCCGTTTTTCACCTTCGGGTTGGGAAAGATAATCCGCGCACCCTCTTCTTCGATAACCCATCGGGTCTTGCCCGCGTCTTGCGCCAGCAAGTAGCCCTTGGGCAACTCACAGAAATTTTCGACGTCCGCCGGCAAGTGCAGGATAAAGGCATCGCTGTGCTTGATCACCTCGCGGGCCACGCTGAACAGCTGCAAGCCTTCGAGCGAGTCATCAGCCAGTGGCGGCTCGGTGCCTTCGATCATCTGCTGCAAGCGCAGCTCAAGACGCTCGACATTGACCCCGCCGTTCTGCCCAAAAGGCCGGGCCTTGCCCAGCTCAAGGGTAAACGCCTCGGCGCCCAACTGATCGTAGGTGTAAGCACTGAACACAATCGATGGCTTGTTCTGCAACAAGACCGCTTCCATCCCGGCTGCGCGCAAGCGGGCCAGCTCATCGCGAGAGTGGACACGCCCTTCTTTATAGGGATACAGCGCGAACTGCTCGATCTTCGACCCACGAATGGCCGTGTGCAAATCGTAATGAAGGCGGGAGCGCTCAGGGAGGCTGAAAAACGTTTCGGCCAGGTGTTCAAGTTCGCACGCGCGCAGAGCCTCGGGGCCACTGCTGCTTTCGTGGCGGCCGTTGAACAGCCGGTTAAGGTCTTCTTCGACAAAGCGCGCACCGGTGCGCATGGCACCCGGGTTGCCGAACAAGAAAAGAATTCGTGCGCGGGGCTTGATAACGCCCCGGGCAATGGCCTGCAACAGGCGATCGAGCAATTCGATCGGCGCTGTTTCATTGCCGTGGATGCCGGCTGACAACAGCAGATCCATACCGTTGTCACTCGCCTGGGGCGGGCGTACTTCAAGCGCGCCTTCGGTCAGCCAGCGCATCCGCACGCCGTCGACAGTCAGTTGAGTTTTCTCGGCCGGTTCACGTCCGGCCAAGGTCAGTTCAAGCAGTTTGCCGAGAGCGAGCATGGTGCATCCTTAATCAGTGGTTGCAGTCTGGACCGTGTACGTGGCCATCTTCACCGTCTTCTTCAATGTCTGCCGGCTCCATTTCCAGTTGCAGGCTGACAAGGTTAGTCGCCAATGGACGCAGCAGCAGGTTGGCGTATTCGGCATCGCCTTCTTCAACATCAACACCGATCAGCAGTTGGCCACGGCCGTCATGCTGGATCCACAATTCCTTGCCCTGCCACATCACGGCAACGCGGGTGCAAGAGGTTTCCAGTTGAGTGCCATCGGTGTCTTCAAGGATCAGCTTCAGGGTATCGGTCATTATTTCGCTCTCATTTGGAGGTGAAGGTGCGTGCCACAGGTTAATAATCCCTCAGGCACGCAGCCGTTCAATTGATCTGGAAGGGGTAAACCGCGCCCAGTTTAAGGATTTGCGTCAGTTCATCCAATGCCGCGCGGCATTCAAGCAGCAATTGTGGATCAGCCAGGTCACTTTCGCGCAGAGCATCGCGATAATGTTTGTTCACCCAGGCCGTCAGGGTGTCGTACAGCGCCGGAGTCATGATCACGCCGGGGTTGACCGCCGCCAGTTCAGCTTCATTGAGCGCTACACGCAACCGCAGGCACGCCGGGCCACCACCGTTCTGCATGCTTTGCTTGAGATCAAACACCTTGACCTCACGAATCGGTCCGCCAGCAGCGGTCAGCCCTTGCAGGTATTGCCAGACTCGCGGGTTGGAGCGGCACTCTTCAGGCACGATCAACAACATCGAACCATCTGCACGGCTCAGCAACTGACTGTTGAACAGGTACGAACGCACTGCGTCTTCTACCGCCACCTGATCGCGCGGCACGCTGATCGACTGGAAATTGCCGCCACGTGCTGCCAGCTTGCCATGCAGCTCGGCCAGCATTTGCTCAGTGTTGAGGAACGCATCCTGGTGATGGAACAGCAGCTCGCCATTACCCACTGCGATCACGTCGTTGTGAAACACGCCCTGGTCGATGACCGACGGGTTTTGCTGAGCGAATACCACGCCCTCTTCGCTCAGGCCGTGCAGACGCGCCACAGCCTGTGAAGCTTCGAGAGTCTGGCGTGCCGGGTATTTTTGCGGTGCCGGGTAGCGGCTGTCGAACGCACTGCGTCCGTATACAAAAAACTCGACACCCGCTTCGCCATATTCACGGCAAAAACGCGTGTGGTTGGCGGCGCCTTCGTCGCCAAACTGAGCCACTGCAGGCAACGCAGCATGGTGCGCAAAGTGTTGCGAGTCGGCGAACATCGCGCCCAACACGCGACTGGTGGTCGGATGCTCGATGCTGCGGTGGTATTTGCAGTTGAGGTTGGCTGCGGTGAAGTGCACGCGGCCATCTGCGGTGTCGGCACTTGGGCTGACCGTCGCGGCGTTGGCCACCCACATGCTCGATGCCGAGCAACTGGCTACCAGCAATGGCATGGCTTCTTTGGCGGCGCGTTCGATGACCTGGGCGTCAGTGCCGCAAAACCCCAGACTGCGCAGACCCGCAACATCCGGGCGCTCTTGCGGCGCCAGCACGCCCTGGACAAAACCCATGTCCATCAGCGCTTTCATTTTTTCCAGGCCCTGCAGCGCGGCTTCCTTGGGATTGGAAGCCTGCTGGCTATTGCTCTGGGAGGCGACGTTGCCAAACGACAAACCGCCGTAGTTATGGGTCGGCCCCACTAAACCGTCAAAATTGACTTCAAAGGACTTCATCAGCGAGGCTCCGGAAAACGGTGTATGGCTAAAGGTCTTACTGTTCCCCCTCTGTGGGAGCGGGCTTGCTCGCGATGCTGGCGACGCGGCGCTGTTGTCAGGCCGCGCTGATGCTATCGCGAGCAAGCCCGCTCCCACAGAGATGGGGTAAGCGTTACGACAAGCGCACGCCCGGGGTCAACGCGGCGGGCAAGGTCACCGTCGGCGCTTCCAGGGATGCCACTGGGTACGCGCAATAATCCGCCGCGTAATAGGCACTGGCGCGATGGTTACCCGACGCTCCGACACCGCCAAACGGGGCGCTGCTCGCCGCGCCCGTCAACTGCTTGTTCCAGTTCACGATCCCTGCACGGCTTTCAAGCCAGAACTGCTGGTAACGTGCTTCGGAATCCGACAACAAGCCTGCCGCCAGACCAAACGCGGTGTTGTTGGCCTCGGCAATGGCCGCGTCAAAGTCGGCGTAGCGAATCACTTGCAGCAATGGCCCGAACAGCTCTTCATCCGAGCGGTCGCTGACCTCTGTCACATCGATAATGCCCGGCGTCAGCAAGGCCGCATTGCTGTCAGGCTGATGCATTTCCAGCAAGGCCACGGCGCCCGAACCCAACAACACCTCCTGCGCATCCATCAAGGCACGCGCTGCGCCCAGGGAAATCACCGAACCCATAAAGGGCGCTGGCTGCTGGTCAAAAGCACCCACTTCGATACGCTGGCTGACGTCAACCAGACGCGTCAGCAGGCTGTCGCCCCAGGCGCCTTGCGGCACCAGCAAACGGCGGGCGCAGGTACAGCGTTGCCCGGCGGAGATAAACGCCGACTGAATGATGGTGTACACCGCAGCATCCAGATCCTCGACCTGATCGACCACCAACGGGTTATTGCCGCCCATTTCCAGGGCCAGGATCTTGTCAGGGCGACCGGCAAACTGCTGATGCAGCGCATTGCCAGTACGGCTCGAACCGGTGAAGAACAACCCGTCGATACCCGTGTGCGCCGCCAGCGCGATACCGGTTTCACGGGCACCTTGCAGCAGGTTCAGCACCCCGGCTGGCAACCCGGCTTCGATCCAGCACTTGACCGTCAGCTCGGCGACTTTCGGGGTCAGCTCACTCGGTTTGAAAACCACGCTGTTACCGACCAGCAACGCCGGAACAATGTGCCCGTTGGGCAGATGCCCCGGGAAGTTGTACGGGCCAAACACGGCGACCACGCCATGTGGCTTGTGACGCAGAACGGCGGTGGCATCACCCAGAGGGCCGCTCTTTTCACCGGTACGCTCGCGGTAGCTCTGTACCGAGATCGCCACCTTGTTGATCATGCTGGTGACTTCGGTGGCCGACTCCCACAGGGGCTTGCCGGTTTCTTCACCGATGCAACGGGACAGTTCGTCCGCGTGGCTTTTAAGACTTGCGGCAAACGCTTCGAGCACGCTCAGGCGCTCTTCAAACGTGCGCCTGGCCCAGGCCGGAAATGCCTGGCGTGCGGCCTTGACGGCGGCATCTGCCTGCTCGGCATTCGCGCCATTGCCTGTCCACAGCACGTGCTGCGTCACCGGGTTCAGCGATTCAAAGGCTTCGCCCTGCCCGTCCTGCCAGGTGCCTGCGATGTACAACGTGCTCATTATTTCGACTCCCGTGGGGCAACTGGCTGGGCAGACAACGCAACAGCGCGCACTTGATCGCCCGCCGTCAGTTGCAAGCGTTTGGCAGTCAACGGATCGACCACCAGAGTGCCCGCAGCCAGGCGCGCAGGCGCGGCCGTGATGCGGCAATCTTCGCGTTTGCGGTTGTGCATCAGGTAAGGCGTGGCATCGTCACCCGGTGTGCCGATCGCCAGCACCAGCGCTTCGCTGTCGCGTACAGCGCGGATTTTGCTGGTTTCACACTCAACCGCCGGGCCTGCGTCGAAAATATCGACGTAGCCCTGATAGCTGAACCCTTCGCTTTTAAGCATGTTCAAGGCAGGTTCGGTGTGGGTATGGACCTTGCCGATCACCCCACGGGCATCTTCAGACAAGAAGCAGGTGTACACCGGGAATTTGGGCATCAACTCGGCAATAAAAGCCTTGTTGCCTACACCAGTCAGGTAGTCCGCCTGGCTGAATTCCATTTTGAAGAAGTGCCGGCCCAGGCTTTCCCAGAACGGCGAGCGCCCGGCTTCATCGGACATGCCGCGCATTTCAGCAATGATCTTGTTGCCGAACAGTTCCGGGAACTCGGCGATAAACAGCATCCGTGCCTTGGCCAGCATGCGGCCATTGAGACCGGTGCGGTAATCGGCGCTCAGGAACAACGAACACAGCTCCGAGTTGCCAGTCAGGTCGTTGGCCAGAAACAGGGTTGGAATTTCGCGATAAATATTCAACTCCTGGGAGGCGCTGACGGTCAGGCCCACCCGGAAGTTGTACCAGGGCTCACGCAGGCCAACGGCACCGGCAATGGCGGAAATACCCACCACCTTGCCTTCGTCGTTTTCAAGCACAAACAGGTAATCCGCATCGCCGCGCTCGGCTTCGCCACGGAAGGTTTTTTCAGCCCAGGTCACACGATGCAGCAAGCGCTCTTCGTTGGCCGGCAAGGTGGTCAGGCCGGTTCCGGTGCTGCGTGCCAGCTCAATCAGGGCCGGTAAATCGCTGTTGCGTACAGGACGAACGATCATGCTATCTCCTCAAACAGGGCTCGCTGACGAACCCCGCGAAACTCGCTCAAACGCGTTAAACCGCCACGACTCGTACGCTGGCACCTTCGCCAACGCCCAGTGCTTCGGCCGCTTCCAGATCCAGCGTGACCGGCTTGCCCGGTGCCCAATCCAGCTCCAGCAACACCGCGCGGTAATCCTGCAACTGGGCATTGGCCACCAGGTACTGGCGACCGCCACCTTTGCTCAGCGTGCCGATCTTGACCGGCACCACACGGCTTTGGGCGATTGAGCGAATACCCGAAACCCGCGCATGCAGGGTTGGGCCGCCGTCGAAAATATCGATGTAATGATCGGTCTCGAAGCCTTCGCGCATCAGGATGTCGAAGGTAATCTGCGCCCGCGGATGAACCTGCCCCATGGCTTCCTGGGCAGTGTCTGGCAGCAGCGGCACGTAAATCGGGTAATGGGGCATCAGTTCGGCGAGGAAGGTGCGGCTTTTGAGCCCGCACAGGCGCTCGGCGGCGGCATAGTTCAAGTCGAAGAAGTTGCGGCCAATGGCGTCCCAGAACGGCGAGTCGCCATTTTCGTCGCTATAACCAACAATTTCGGTCACGACAGAATCGGCAAAGCGTTCCGGGTGGTTGGCCACAAACAGCAGGCGTCCACGGGAGTTGAGTTCCGACCAGGCCGAACCCACCAGCTGCGGGACCACATAAAAACTGGTCAGCAGGCTGTTACCGGTCAGGTCATGGCACTGCGAGAGCACGTGGATCTTGTTGTGAATCTTCAGCTCGCGGGAGGCATGCACGAAGGTCTCGTTACGGAAGCTGTAAAACGGCTCCGAGTAACCGGCCGAGGCCACGATCGCCGAACACCCCACCAGCGTGGAGGTGGCGGTGTCTTCAAGGACGAAGAAGTAGCTCTCTTCACCGTTGAAACTGACTTCGGCGGCAAACGAGGTTTCGGACGCAGCGATCTTGTCGCGCAGGCGTTCGATATCGTCCGGCAATGAAGTGACACCAATCGGGCTGTCCGCAGCCAGACGCTGTACCTCGCCCAGATCAGCCATTTGCGCAGGGCGCATCACCAGCATGGTGTCACTCCTTAAATCCTTGAACTACATAGAGGGGGTGTGGAGCGGGCTTGCTCGCGATGGCATCAGCGCGGTTGTGCAGACAGACCGCGGTGCTGCGATCGCGAGCAAGCCCGCTCCCACATTAATTCGGTTCGACGCCCGGCAAGCCGGGCGTCGAGGTCACACTCAGGCTTGCGTCAGATTCTTTACGGCGCGTTCGAAGCGGTTCAGGCCCTCTTCGATATCGGCTTCTTCTACCACCAGGCTTGGCGCAAAGCGCACCACGTCGGGGCCAGCCTGCAAAATCATCAGGTTTTCTTTTTCGCAGGCGTTAAAAATATCTTTGGCCCGGCCTTTCCAGGCATCGTTCAACACGCAGCCGATCAACAGGCCCATGCCACGCACTTCAGTGAACAGGCCGTATTGCTGGCCGATCTGCTCAAGGCGGGTTTTGAACTGATCGTGTTTGGTTTTGACGCCAGCCAGCACTTCAGGGGTGTTGATCACATCAATCACCGCATTGCCCACCGCGCATGCCAGCGGGTTGCCGCCGTAGGTGGTGCCGTGAGTACCGACAACCAGATGCTTGGCCAGTGCTTCGGTGGTCAGCATGGCTGCGATCGGGAAACCGCCGCCCAGGCTCTTGGCGCTGGTCAGGATGTCCGGGGTCACGCCGTAATGCATGTAGGCAAACAGCTGGCCGGTACGGCCCATGCCGGTTTGCACTTCGTCGAACACCAGCAGCGCGTTGTGCTCGTCGCACAGCTCGCGGGCGCCTTGCAGGTATGCCTGCTCGGCTGGCAGCACGCCGCCTTCACCTTGAATCGGCTCCAGTACCACCGCGCAGGTCTTGTCCGAAATGGCCGCTTTGAGTGCGTCAAGATCGTTGAACGGAACGTGGGTAATGCCGGTGATTTTCGGACCAAAGCCGTCGGAGTACTTCGACTGCCCGCCGACGTTCACGGTAAACAGCGTACGACCGTGGAAGCTGTTGAGTGCGGCGATGATTTCGTACTTCTCGCTGCCGAACCGATCAAAGGCCACACGACGGGCCAGCTTGAAGGCGGCTTCGTTGGCTTCGGCACCGGAGTTACAGAAGAACACACGCTCGGCAAAGGTCGAGTCCACCAGCTTTTTGGCCAGGCGCAGCGCCGGCTCGTTGGTGAAAACGTTGGATACGTGCCACAGGGTATTGGCCTGCTCGGTCAGCGCGCCGACCAGTGCCGGATGCGCATGCCCCAACACGTTAACGGCAATGCCGCCAGCGAAGTCGATCAATTCACGACCGGCCTGGTCCCACACTCGGGAACCGGCGCCGCGCACAGGAATAAAGGCTGCAGGCGCGTAGTTGGGAACCATGACCTGATCGAAATCGGCGCGTTGCACCTGGGCTTGCTCAACGGACATCGGAGTCTCCTGAAGAGGAACGCCTGCCTAAACTGGCGAGCGATGGGAGGATTGTAGGGACACACGGGGGGCACGCCTTGTCGCCAAGCGACAACTTCTTATAGCGCCCAACCATGATTTTCCAAGGCATTACGACAATGCGACATATTCCGTCACAAAGGCGCAGTTTAAACGCTGAGCCACTTTTACGGCAGCACTCTGGCGTTTTGTTTGCGCGAAAAGCGTGAGCGTTTCCAGAGCGGCTCAGGCGGACCGCTTTCGGGTGCCAAATGTGTATCGGCTGAACGCTGTTTTTTGATCGGAACCCCAGTGGGTTGAGCAGGTATTTGCGCTTTTTTTCAGTCCCGGGCTGGCCGATCTTGATGGCCACTCTTCGAGGTAATTGCACGGTGTCGACTTGGGCCAGGGCCTGGGCAACGACGCCAGGCTGATGCGCACCCTCTTGTTCCACTCTCTGAAAATGGACTCATCATGAGCAGCATTCCCGAAAACCCGCCCCCCCCCGAACAGCTGTTTCACTACAGCCCTCACTTCACCCATGTGAGCAAGGCCCTTCCGAGCTGGGCGGGGCACTTGAAAACCCCCGACTTGCAGCGTCTGAAAACAATCAAACCAACCCTGCACCGCTCCCTTGCAACCCTCACCGCCACTCAAAACCGCACCTTCAAAAACACACTGACCGAGCGCTGGGCCGCACACGGCGCTGTGAACCAGCAACTTGAGCACATCCTCGATGTGCGCGCCTTTGCCGAACCGTTGCTCAAGCGACTGATCAAGCAACGCCACGGCCTGGACCTGGACGTCAACCAGATCTACATCAACCTTTACATCCCTACCTACCTGCCAGTGATCGGCCTCCGGGACAGCGGCTCTACAACGTGGCGCGCGTCGTTACTGGACGCCGCCCTGCACAACTTCGAGCTGCATGAAACCCTGCCCTATGCCTACGAGCCTGACTCCGGCTATATCACTCGCCCCGACGAGCTAGGTCATTACAAACTCAAGGACGATATCACCGAAAAAATGCCGGTACTGGCCTTCACCGCTTTGTGCCGCGCACTCAACCTTGGCGCCCGCTATGACGCTCATCTGCGAACCCATCTGGGGCTCAATGACCGTGCCAGGCAACTACGACTAAAAAACACCCTGGGCGAATGCCATCAGGCCGATCTCAAGGCTGACCTGCTCCATGGGGTTCTCACCCGGCAAATGCACGCGCCCCTGTACGAGTCTTTGAATGGCTTTATCAGCGGCACGAGCGACAAGTGGCTGACCTACAGCCTCTCGGTGTGCGCATTGGCGGCAGAGGGACCGGTCATCTTCATTCCCGAGCATCAGCGCTCCATTGTGGTGTACCTCCCCCACGATCCGCTGCACCCGATAAAAGAATACTCATCCATCGGTAGCTTTGTTGAGCACCTGACCGCACGCCTGAGCGCTGACGACTACCAGCATTTCTTCCGTCGTTTCATCCCTCACGAGCATCTGGCGACGTACTTTTCAGCATTGAAAAGAACCTACTTCCACATCATCACCGACGCCCCCAATGCCCCCGAGCTGGAAGACCGCGACTTCGGGGTCAGACAATCCCTGATCCCGATCGACAACCCACTGCTCGATTGTTCGATTGAACCGATCACTGAGGACCTGTGGGAAACCCTCTACAGCAGAAAACTGGCCAGGATATTCAGTGACGCGAAGAGCATTGCCGTCTCTACCGACGCAGAAGACCGCAAGACCCGCCAGGATCGACTGGAGCGCTGGAAGCGCATCGGCCTGGCCCTGTTCAATGCGGCAGCCTTTGTCATCGCTCCGTTTGTGCCGGTGGTCGGCGAGCTGATGCTGCTACAAATGGCCTATCAACTGCTGGATGACGTCTATGAGGGCGTGCACGACTGGGTGGAAGGCCAGACAACCGAGGCCTTCGAGCATTTGATTGCAGTGCTGGAAAGCACAGTACAGGCAGGGCTGTTTGCCGCAGGAGGACACATCGTCAGTGACCTGCTGCCAACATCGTCAGCCTTCGTAGAGGGCATGACACCCGTGACGGGCAGCGACGGCAACACCCGGCTATGGAATCCTGACATCAGCGTCTACAACCACAAGTTGAATGTGCCCGACAGCGTAGCCACTGACGAACTGGGCCTGCGACACCACAACGATCAAATGCTGCTGACACTTAACAGCACCGCCCTGGCTGAGCACACCCTGGTACTTGAGAAAGCCGAAGGCGCGCAGCAGTTCACCCTGCACCATCCCACTCGCCCGCACGCGTACCGGCCCAAAATCCTGCATAACGGCGAAGGGGCCTGGTTGATGGAGGGCGAGCGCCCGCAGACCTGGGAGGATGCCACCCTGATGCGGCGACTGGGGCATGCAACGGACGGACTCAGCGACACGGAACTGCAAAACCTGCGACGTGTCAGTGCGACCTCCAATGGGGTCTTGCGCCGGGTACACATGAACAGCGAGAAGATCCCGCCCTTGCTCAAGGACAGCCTGACGCGCTTGAAGCTGCACAAACAAAACATCAAGGATATTGAGCATGTGCGCCAGGGCCTGACCACGTCAGAGAAGAGCAACTGGCTTGAAAGTCTGCCAACCGAGTTGCAAGGCTGGCCTGCGGAAAAGGTACTGGCCATCTACTCGGATCAAACACTGTCCGGCCAGCCCCATGTGTACGGCAACCGTGACGCCCTGCCTGAAGACACGTTGAAAATATCCCAGGGCGAGGTCAAGCAGGGACAGCTTTGGTCACTGATTGTCGACAGCCTCGACTCAAGCCAGCTCAACGCTTTGCTGGGCCCCGAGACCGTCAAGGCGGATCCCGTGAAAGCACTCCACGCCAAAGTGGCCGATTACGCCTATCAGCGCCGGGAAGATATTTTCAACCACACCTACGCCAGAGAGCGACTCACGCATCGCCCCCAGGCCCGATTGATTGAAACCGCCTTTGCGCAGCTTCCCGCCCCCGCGACCCAGGCCATGATCGATACCGCCAGCACCCTTGAAAAGAAAGACTTGCTGATTGATCAAAATCTGCCGCTACGGATCAGGAACTTGGCCACGGAGTTGCAAATCCAGACAAGGATCGCCCACGCACAGGAAGGGCTATTTGAAGAAGACCTGGTCAGCCCCGACGCCGAGAAAGCCGCCATTAACACGCTGAGAATGCACACCGACGCCATCAGCGACCTTAAGCTCGATGTTCGGGAATCCGTAGTGGACGGGGCTTCGCGCCATGCCCATCACCCGGAGGGGGCCAGTCAGTCACGAGTCATCGTGCGGCTGGGGCCGGGCAAGTACGAAGTTTATGATGAGCATGGGGCATTGCTACACCCGGCCTCGGGCTTCTACAGCGCCCTTCAGAAATCACTGCCCGATACCAGCCTCGAACACGTGAGGTCCCACCTCAAGCCTGGGCAAAACTTCAAGCAATGGCTCATCGAAAAATACCAGCTCAACAATCAGGTGCGAACCGCCCTGGAGCTTGGTAATGCCAATCGCTCCGTAGCCCTGGAGACTGAAACGCTACTGCGCGGCATCGGCAGCAGCCATATAGATCCCAACTCCCCGTCCAGCCCCCTGCAAAACCAGGTCAGAGCGCTTTACCCGATGCGCGACGAGGCCGAAATCGGGCTGATAACCGCACGCATCAACACCGAACAGGCGTTGACCCAGCTCAATGCTCTTATGGATGAAAAAAACCTGTTGTTTCGCGAACTGGATGAGTGGGTACAGTCGCCCCGCGCCAGCTCAGCATCAGACACCGACGGCCTCGAAATTCACGAAACCCGCAAATATGTCAGTGCCAGGATCAAGGACTCATGGCACACGGCAGATAAACCGCACATCAATAAGGCCGGCAGAATCGAGATACGTGCAGTGCTCGACTTTAGCAACGCCGGGCTGGGCGCTATCGAACTCGAAAGCCTGAACTTGAGCAGCCCCTTGCATCATGTCGCCGGGCTGTTTCTCGATGATTGCCAGTTGTCGTCCAGCAGTGAAGAGTTCCTGAACCACTTTCCCAACTTGCGGGTACTTTCTCTGGCGTCCAATCAGCTGGAACGCTTTCCGCCAGCCCTGACCAGGCTGCGCCGACTCAGGCAATTGACACTCCCCAACAACAAGCTGGTGATGACCCCCGAGGCACAGGATCGCCTCAATGGCCTGACGCGGCTTTTGCATCTGGACCTGAGCAACAATCCCCTTGGACAACCTCCGGCCATTGGCCAAATGCCTGAGCTCCTGACATTGACCCTGAACAGAACCGGTATCACCCAGTGGCCAGGAGGCCTTCTTTCAGTGGCCAGACCCCGAACCTTCAATTTGAGTCTGCTGGGTAACGAGATAGCAGCAGTGCCTGATTACTTGCCCGAATCCGCAGAGTCCTGGGTGGTCGCCAATACCCGTCTGGAGCGACAAAAGCTCGATCTGGACAACCAGGACCGGATTATCCGGTACCGTCAGGCGCAAGGGCTTGATCCCCATCGCACTTACCCGCCACGAGGCCTGGAAGGCAGCAAGTTTTGGCTCGACGGCACCCCCGATGAACAGGCCTTGATGCAAAGCAGCTGGGATAACGTCGAAAAAGAGCACGGATCCCAGGGCTTTTTTGAAGTCATTTCCAGAATGGAAATCCCGCCGGAGGTGTTCGAGACCGAAAGTGACAGGATCAACTATGAAGAAGCCTGGGAGGATCTGACCAGCAAAGTGTGGCGACTGATCGATGCCGCCCATAACGATACCCGGATGCGCGAAAAACTCTTCACCCTTGCCAGCGCCCCCACGCATTGCGCGGATGCCGGGGCACAGATTTTCAATGCGATGGGCCTTGAGGTCATGGCCTACGAATACTACGAAGCAGCAAGCACTGCCAAGGTACTGAAAAACAACCTCATCACCCTGGCACGAGGCAAGGCCAGGTTGGCGAAAATCCATGATATCGCCCGCGCTGACGTCGCGCTGCGGGTAAAGCCTGTCAGCGAAGGTGGCCTGGGTTTGAGGTTCAGCTCTGAAGTCATCGATGGTGTACCCGGCACCGTGGATGAGGTCGAAGTGCACACCGGCTATCAGGCTCGCCTGAGCTCCAGCCTCGAACTGCCCTGGGTACCCAATTACATGGTGTACCGCCTAACCGCAGGGGTGGGGGACGCGGAATTTACGCGGGCCTACAACGTGATCAAGGAGGGCGAAAAAGGTGATGCCCTGGTTAACCAGATCCTGGCAGAAGCGCCGTTCTGGGAAACCTACTTGAACAAAACCTATCCCGGCAAAATTGAAGACAATGCACGGATATTCGACGAACGCGTGGACTGGCTGAATCAGTTGCTGGAGTTGCAAAACGCCTGGGTCAAGTCACAGGCCCAACTGCAAAATCGCGATCCGGTGTTGAGAGCTTCGTTGGTAGAAATAGCCGCAAAACTGAAGGTCACTGAAGCTGAAGTGCTGACTCAAGCGCCCCTCAGCGACAGCCTGTACAACCGGATTTACCTGGAGCTTGCCGACGAGCGCATGGAAGTCAGCCGCAAAATGACCCGTGACGCCCTTGTCCAGGCCAGGTTGCTCTAACTTCAGCCACGCTCGGCAGGAGCCGAAGACAACTCGAACGGGCTGCTGCTTCGGCGTTGATTGCGGTCTTCACGGGGTGTGGCGCCAAAGAAGTTGCGATACGCACTGGAGAAATGCGGCCCCGATGAAAAGCCGCAGGACAAGCCGATCTGGATAATCGACTTGCTGGTTTGCATCAGCATCTGCCGAGCCTTGTTCAGGCGCAGTTCCAGGTAATACTGGCTAGGCACGCGGTTGAGGTATTGCTTGAAAATCCGCTCCAACTGCCGACGGGATACGCACACATGCTGGGCGATTTCGTCGGTGGTCAGGGGTTCTTCGATGTTGGCCTCCATCAGCAACACGGCCTGGGTCAGCTTGGGATGGCTGGAGCCAAGACGGTTTTGCAGCGGAATGCGCTGGCGCTCGCCACCTTCGCGGATGCGCTCCACCACCAGCTCTTCGGACACCGCACCGGCCAGTTCAGCCCCGTGATCGCGAGCCAGAACAGCCAGCAACAAATCGAGCACCGACAACCCGCCACAGGCGCTCAGACGATCACGGTCCCAGTCAAACAAGTGACTGGTGGCAATCACCTTGGGGAAACGCTCGGCAAAATCGTCCTGCCAGCGCCAATGCACGGCAGCACGATAACCATCGAGCAAACCTAGTTGCGCCAGCGGATACACTCCGGCCGACAGCCCGCCAATCACACACCCTGCCCGCACCAGTTGCTTGAGCGCACTGCTCAAGGCCGGAGCCAGGGTGGTCGGGGGTTCGTCAGCCAACAGGAACAGCTTTTGGCAGCCTTCAAGCTTGCCGTTCCAGGGCTCGCCGGGCAATTTCCAGGCGCCCTCGGGCGCAGGCTCCGCCTGCAGGAACAACAACTCGTAGACGACTTCAGGATGCACGCGCTGAGCAACACGCAACGCTTCCTCGGCCAGCGCCAGGGTCAAGGCTTTGGTGCTGGGCCAAATGAGGAAACCAATTCGATGGGCGGTCATAGCGTGCTATCCGGAACGAAAACGGGAATAAAACCTGTGCACCCGGCCTAAGCCAACTGCGCTGGATGCGGAGCATGACCTATTTTGGTGCACAGAGGCAGTCTTAAAATTGCAGTTACTTCAAGCTGCCCGACAGAAACTGCTGCAACCGCTCGCACTGTGGATTAACCAGCACTTCACGGGGGTTGCCGCTTTCTTCAACAATACCTTTGTGCAGGAATACCAACTGGTTCGACACTTCACGGGCAAAGCCCATTTCGTGGGTCACTACCACCATGGTCCGGCCTTCCAGAGCCAGGTCCTGCATCACCTTCAGCACATCACCCACAAGCTCCGGGTCGAGGGCTGAGGTCGGCTCATCGAACAGCATGACCTCAGGCTCCATCGCCAGTGCACGGGCAATCGCCACACGCTGCTGCTCACCGCCGGACATATGGCCCGGGTAGGCATCCTTGCGATGGGACACACCTACCTTGTTGAGGTAGTGCTCGGCTTTTTCACGGGCTTCGGATTTGGTCATCCCCAGCACATGCACCGGCGCTTCCATGATGTTTTCCAGTGCGGTCATGTGCGACCACAGGTTGAAATGCTGAAACACCATCGACAAACGCGAGCGCATGCGCTGCAGCTGCTTGGGATCAGCGGCCTTGAGAGCGCCGTCCTTGTTGGCAATCAGCTTGAGCTCTTCGCCATTGAGCAGGATCTTGCCGGCATGGGGCTGCTCGAGCAGGTTGATGCAACGCAAAAAGGTACTTTTGCCGGAGCCACTGGAGCCGATGATGCTGATCACATCGCCTGCCTTGGCGGCCAGTGAAACGCCTTTGAGCACTTCATGACTGCCATAGCGTTTATGCAGGTCTTGGACTTCAAGTTTGTACATGCTGTCGGTTCTCACAAAAACAGTCAGTCGTTGAGCAAGCGCCCGTGGCGCAAAGGCTCGCGCCCCGCCACTTTAGCCAGCCAGAAACCGGGTTGGGCATAACGCAGTCGCTCAACGGCAAATAACACGCCGGATGTGCCTGCGCATACCGTACTGACCCGGTCAGATAAAGGATCAATCACTTCGAACAGCGGCTCGCCAGTCTCTACCCAGGCGCCCACCGGTCGTAAAAAACTCACCACACCGGGGTGCGGTGCAAATAACAGCTCAGTGCCTTCAAACGGCATCCCTTCGCACGTTTCATACTGCGCAGCAGGCCATTGGCCCGTGATCAGCCCCTGCTCGGCCAGAAACGCCAGAATGCCCTCGGCATAAGCTTCGGCCTCTGGGCGTCCGGTGTCTGCCTGCCCTCCCAGCTCCAGCGTGGTCGACATGCAAGCCAAAGGGATCTGCGCGTCGCTGAACTGGCGCTGCAACCGCAACCAGGGCACCGAGCAGGCTTCATCGAAGGAACTGCCGCCCGAATCTTCGGCCAACAGACCCACACGCACATCCAGCTGCGCAGCCAGAGAACGCCACTGCGGCCAATGCTGAGGCAAGGCGTACATGTGCAGTGCGGCGTCGGTCTCGCAATGCAAGTCGAGCACAATGTCAGCACTGCAGGCATGGCTGAGCAACACACGCTGCATACCTTGCAACTGACTGGCCGCAGGGGGCAGTTCAGACAATACATCCATCATCGTCTGACGGATCAGTCGGGTGTTGGCGTGGGGATCATCCCCCAGGCACCCGGCCAGTCTCTGCGCTACCGGTTCGCTCAACTCAACGAAATCACGGTTGAAATTCTTGCCGCTGCCAAACTCAAAGCGGCCCTGATGGCTGCCCTGCAGCAATTGGCCAAGCCCCAGGGGATTGGCCACGGGCACCAGCTCGATCACACCGTTCAAGGCGCCTTGTGCTTCAAGCTCGGCCAGACGTTTCTTCAGCTCCCAGGCACACCGCATGCCCGGCAGTTCGTCGGCATGCAAGCTGGCCTGGATATAGGCCTTGCGCTCACCTGCACCGAAACGAAACACCGTCAAGTGGCGCTCAGAACCCAGGGTACTCCACGGCAACACGTGATCAATACGTTCCATGGGTCAGGCCTTGCGCGGGGCCATGTAGCCCAGCCAGCGGCGCTCGGCCAGTTTGAACAGGCGCACCAGAATGAAGGTCAGGCACAGGTAGAAAGCACCTGCCGTGATGTAGGCCTCAAACGGCAAGTAGTACTGCGCATTGACGGTACGTGCAGCGCCCGTAATGTCGATGAGGGTCACGATGGAGGCCAGACTGGTGGTCTGCAACATCATGATCACTTCGTTGCTGTATTGCGGCAGCGCCCGGCGCATGGCCGACGGCAGCAAAATACGGCGGTACATTTTGGACCGCGACATCCCCATGGCCTTGGCCGCCTCAATCTCGCCATTAGGCGTGGCCCTGAGGCTACCGGCTATGATTTCTGCAGTGTAGGCGCTGGTGTTGATCGCAAACGCCAGGCATGCGCAGAAGGTTGCGCTGGACAGCAGTGGCCACATGAAGCTGTCACGAATGACTTCGAACTGGGCCAGGCCGTAGTAGATCAAAAAAAGCTGTACCAGCATCGGCGTGCCGCGAATCACGTAGGTAAACAGCCAGGCCGGGAAGTTGACCCACGCCTGCTTGGAGACCCGCATCAGCCCCAGTGGCACTGCTGCGAGCAGGCCGAAAAAGAGTGAAATGCCCAGCAATTTCACGGTTTCCAGCAGCCCGCTCAAGTACAGCGGCATGCTGGCCCAGATGACGTTGTAGTCAAAGATCATAGCTCAGCCGCCCTTACGCCTACCGAGTAGCGCTTCTCAAGTTGTCGCAACGCCAGCAGCGAAACACTGGTCAACACCAGATACATTGCCGCTACGGCCAGGAAGAAGGTGAACGGCTCGCGGGTGGCATCAGCCGCCTGCTTGGCCTTGAACATCATGTCTTGCAAGCCGACCACCGAAATCAGGGCCGTGGCTTTGGTCAATACCAGCCAGTTATTGGTAAAACCCGGAATCGCCAGGCGAATCATCTGCGGCACCAATACCCGGAAAAACACCTGAAACGAACTCATGCCATACGCCATGCCGGCCTCAGCCTGCCCCTTGGGGATGGCCATGAACGCACCACGAAAGGTTTCGGACAGGTAGGCACCGAAAATGAAGCCCAGGGTGCCGATACCGGCCGCCAGCGGATTCAAGTCGATATAGTCGTCGTAGCCCAGCATCGGCGCCACGCGATTGAGCAAATCCTGGCCACCGTAAAAGATCAGCAAAATCAGCACCAGATCGGGAATCCCGCGGATTACCGTCGAATACAGATCGCCCATCCAGGCCAGCCAGCGTACCGGCGACAAGCGTAACGAAACACCGATCAGACCTAGAACAATGGCCAGGGCCATGGACGACAAGGCGAGCTGAAGCGTCAGCCAAGCGCCATCGAGGATGACAGCCCCGTAGCCTTTCAACATGATTCAGGTCCTCAGAAATGGGGATGAAAAAATGGCGCAAACTTCAGAGAATCTGTTGCTTGCGCCATTTCGGACTTACCGCTGCGATGTATTACTGACCGTAAATATCGAAGTTGAAGTATTTGTCCTGGATTTGCTTGTACTTGCCGTTTTCACGGATAGCGGTAATTGCAGTGTTGATCTTGTCTTTGAGGGCATCGCCCTTGCGCACTGCGATACCTACGCCGTCACCAAAATATTTGACGTCGGTGAATGCCGGACCCGCAAATGCATAGCCTTTACCCGCCGGGGTTTTCAGGAAACCGTCTTCGAGCAGGGTGGCGTCTGCAACGGTGCCATCAAGGCGGCCCGCTTCTACGTCCAGATAGATTTCGTTCTGCGAACCGTAAGGAACAACGGTTGCACCTTTAGGCGCCAGAACTTCCTTGGCAAAACGGTCGTGGATCGAGCCGCGCTGTACGCCGATTTTCTTGCCCTTGAGCTCTTCAAGGTTATCGCCGACCACAGTGCCTTCCTTCATCACCAGACGTGCCGGAGTGAGGTAGTACTTGTTGGTGAAATCAACCGACTTCTTGCGGTCTTCGGTAATCGACATCGAGGACAGGATGGCGTCGATCTTGCGCACTTTCAGCGCAGGAATCAGACCGTCGAATTCTTGTTCGACCCACACACACTTGACCTGCATCTGCTCGCACAGAGCATTACCGATGTCGTAGTCAAAACCCACGATACTGCCATCCGGGGCCTTGGAGGCGAACGGAGGGTACGCCGCTTCAATACCAATCTTCAGAGGTTTATCAGCAGCAAAAGCCTGCAGGGACAGCACGGACAGTGCCAGGGCGCCAAGAAGCACGAGTTTCTTCATCTTAGGACTCCATCGGTAAAGGGCAATAAATGCAGAGTGAGCCTAGGCCCAATATGCGGAGGTTAAACCGGGAATGCGGCGCCACGTCCTACTGGCGTTGCACTGGGATCAGCACAACAACGACGAGCGAGTGATCGGCATTCTAACGACAGGCTTCAAGCCGTAATTTCTTCAATGCGACAACTAATTACAGATGCACCGAAAAAGGCGACCCTAGGCATTGACAGCTCTCCAAAATAATGCAAGAGCAAAAGATGTAGAACCTATATGAGTTGCAAATAGCGGGCCTATTATTCGCAAACCCTTCTATTCCGGCAAGTGTAGCGTTTCATCTTATTTTATGACGGGCTGAAAAGGGCTCTAAATCAGTGCTTTGGGTATCGCAAAGCCCCACCTTGGAGCAGCCGGTTACACATTCGGTAACACCGAGGGCCTACACCTACAGGAGCAACCGTCTTACTGGTCCTAAATACCCCTGTGGGAGCGGGCTTGCTCGCGATACAGGCGATGCGGTGTGCCAGACAAACCTGACTGCTGCCATCGCGAGCAAGCCCGCTCCCACTGCAGATTCCAGGCCACCATAAAAAAGCCCCGCCAGGCAACGCCGGACGGGGCTCGATGACACTCAGCACGTGTTATGCGACTTTCATGCCTTTGTGGGTTTCAATCAAGTGCTGCACCACACCCGGGTCAGCCAGGGTAGAGATATCACCCAGACCATCGTATTCACCGGTGGCAATCTTGCGCAAAATGCGGCGCATGATTTTGCCCGAGCGGGTTTTCGGCAGCCCCGGTGCCCACTGGATGACATCCGGCGAGGCGATCGGGCCGATTTCCTTGCGCACCCAGTTTTTCAACTCAAGGCGCAGCGCTTCACTCGGCTCTTCGCCACCATTGAGCGTGACGTAGACATAGATCCCCTGCCCCTTGATGTCATGCGGCACGCCGACAACTGCGGCCTCGGCAACTTTAGGGTGCGCCACCATCGCGCTTTCGATTTCGGCGGTACCCATCCGGTGGCCGGACACGTTGAGCACGTCATCCACGCGACCCGTGATCCAGTAGTAGCCATCCTCATCGCGACGCGCGCCGTCACCGGTGAAGTACATGCCACGGAAGGTCTTGAAGTAGGTGTCGACGAAACGGTCGTGATCGCCATACAGGGTCCGCGCCTGCCCCGGCCACGAATCCAGAATCACCAGGTTGCCTTCGGCAGCCCCTTCTATAAGGTTACCCAGGTTATCCACCAGCCCCGGTACCACGCCGAAGAACGGACGCGCCGCAGAGCCCGGCTTGAGTGCGTGCGCCCCCGGCAGCGGGCTCATCATGCAAGCACCGGTCTCGGTCTGCCACCAGGTATCCACGATCGGGCAACGCTCCTTGCCCACGGTTGTGTAGTACCAGTTCCAGGCCTCAGGGTTGATCGGTTCGCCCACCGAACCCAGCAAGCGCAAGCTGGAGCCATCGGCATCCTTAACCGCAGCCTGACCTTCAGCCATCATGGCGCGAATGGCGGTTGGCGCGGTGTAGAGAATGTTGACCTTGTGCTTGTCGACAATTTTCGACACGCGGGTGATGTCCGGATAGTTCGGCACACCTTCAAACAACAGGGTGGTCGCGCCATTGGCCAACGGCCCGTAAACGATATAGGTGTGACCGGTCACCCAGCCCACATCGGCCGTGCACCAGTAAATCTCGCCAGGACGGTAATCGAACACGCGCTCGTGGGTCAGTGCCGCATAGAGCAGATAGCCGCCCGTGGTGTGCTGAACGCCCTTGGGCTTGCCGGTTGAGCCAGAGGTATACAGGATGAACAGGGCTTCTTCGGCCCCCATTTCTTTCGGAGCGCAGTGCTTCGAAGCAACGGCCATCAAGTCGTGGTACCAGATGTCACGGTGCTTGTACCAGGCGATGTCGCCACCGGTACGCTTGAACACAATGATCTTCTGCACACTGGAAGTGTCCGGGTTGGTCAATGCCACATCGACATTGGCCTTGAGCGCTGTGCGCTTGCCACCACGCAGACCTTCGTCAGCGGTAATGACGACCTTGGATTTGCAATCGATGATCCGTCCGGCCAGTGCCTCAGGAGAGAAACCGCCAAACACCACGGAGTGAATCGCGCCGATCCGGGTACAGGCCAGCATGGCGACTACGGCTTCAGGCACCATCGGCATATAGATAGTAACGACATCACCACGGTGCACATCCTGACCGCGCAGGGCGTTGGCCAGCTTGCACACTTCTTCGTGCAGTTCGCGGTAGGTGATGTTGCGCTGCTCGGAAGGGTCATCCCCTTCCCAGATGATAGCGACCTGATCGCCGCGCTCGGCAAGGTGGCGATCCAGGCAGTTGTAGGAAACGTTGAGCGTGCCATCTGCAAACCATTTGATGTCGACATGATGGTCGTCGAAGGACGTCTGCTTGACGGTAGTAAAAGGCTTGATCCAGTCGAGACGCTTTGCTTGTTCGCGCCAGAAGCCATCCGGGTTGACGACGGACTGCTGGTACATCGCCTTGTAGGTCGCCTCGTCAGTCAGCGTGTTGGCAGCGACTTCAGGGCGTACGGGATACAGGGAAGCGGCACTCATGTTTCATACCTCAATGCTTGTAGTTGTTGTTTTATGACCCTGTTTTAGCCGGGCCAAGCCGTGAGATCCATTCGACGTTGGTAGTAAGAAACACGCAAAAAAACTATGGTTTTTCTGCGCAAGGCTCAAGCACAGTGCTTACAGCCCGTTACGGCTGAGTGCCCGGCTTACAAACGTCCAAAACCAACCCTGTTTTCGACGATTGTTGCAGAAACTGTCAACAGTCTTTATCAAAACCCCCTCTATATGCCCGTGCGGCGCAGGCCTAAAATTCATCTCGCCAACCAAGGCACCGCGATTAACTCAAGTTACAGCCCCCACGAAGGCAAGTTTAGTCGCTCTTCATCACTCAGTTTCACACACAGCCTCACAAGGGCTGTGTGACCCCACTCGACCTAAAACAGGTAATTTTGAAATGAAAGCGTTGTTAGTTCTGGCTCTGAGCAGTGTGTGTTTAACCGCCATGGCGGATGAAACAAGCACACAGGCTACGCACCAGCAACCTGCCGTTGAACAGTATTCCTACTCTTCCGAACTGGACATTGCCAAAGTGATTTCCATGAGCGAAATCCCCAGCGTCTGCGAAGTCGTACCGGCGCAAATGGTCTACGAAGACTCCCAGGGCATGCAGCACACCCTCGAATACCGCGTGATGGGTAACGGTTGTTCCAACGGCTGATTCATCGCACCCGGTTTATTAAAGCGTTAATCAACTTACTTATATAAGCGATCCCTCGCGGCACTTAATTGCAACTTTCAACGCAACTTATATCGCCCTTGAACAGTTGTGCGCCTGCGCCTGTATCGCACGGGAATTATTAAATGAAACGCGCCTTGATAGTGGCTTTTAGTTTGTCAGTTCTGGCCAGCGCAGCGTTTGCCGCTGACGGTTATGACCGCACTCACGCAGCCAGCTTTACAGAAGACGGCTACAACAGCACACGCTCAGCCAGCTTTGCAGAAGACGGTTACGACAGCACACGCTCGGCCAGCTTTGCCGAAGATGGCTATGACAACACCCGCTCGGCAGGCTTTGCCGAAGATGGTTATGACCGTACCAACGGCCATCGCCTCAGCTGACACCGCATCGACTTAACGCCCGGTTTCGGCCGGGCTTGATCCTGCCTCGCACCAAAGCCCGACTCATTCCCCCTCTAGCCACAGGTCATTCGACCTCTTGGCCCCATGACAAAAAAACTTCTGCTGCTGTAAACCTCTCCCAGCCCCAGCCCTCCTTCAGCTCAAAATAAATTTAGGGCGTTTCGTCGCATCCCATGGAAAAAAACTGGCTGAAATACCTTGTGCAAAAGCCGTATACTCTCGCCACCAATAAGGCTTGATATATCCCCTTGACGGGCTATAAAACCACGCTGCTACGGCCTAAAGGCCCAGGGTGAGTGCAGGTACAACCTCCTCCCCTGAGCGACAGCGGTACAAGCCGGCGTACATATTCATGTTTTTGCGTGAGCACAACGCTACTGCAAGCAACATTTCTTAGATCCAAGTGGCCTGTGGCCGTGTAAAAACCAACGCATAAGTGTTTTCACACAGCTATCAGGCCCTCACGCAGGAGACGACACGTCATGCTGAGCTGGGACGAATTCGACAAAGAAGACGAAGGCGAAGTCGCTGTTAAAGGCGCCAACGCAGGCCACGCAACCGAAGCCAACATGGACCGCCTCGACGCCGCCGGCGGCGTAGCAGCCCAAGAAGCCCGTGCAGTGACCGCCAGCGACTCGGCCGCGATCGTTCGCGCCAAGGCTGCCCTGGACAACCTCGACATCGCTGAAGGTCTGGCCGAACTCGAAGGCGCTTCCGCCCGTGTTGCGGTTGACGAAAAGATGATGATCAACTGCCGCGCCGACCTCAACCAGCTCGTGCCGTTCAAGTACGACTGGGCCTGGCAGAAGTACCTGGACGGTTGCGCAAACCACTGGATGCCGCAAGAAGTCAACATGACCGCCGACATCGCCCTCTGGAAAAACCCGGAAGGCCTGACCGACGACGAGCGCCGCATCGTGATGCGCAACCTGGGCTTCTTCTCCACCGCCGACTCCCTGGTTGCCAACAACCTGGTGCTGGCCGTGTACCGCCTGATCACCAACCCGGAATGCCGCCAGTACATCCTGCGCCAGGCATTCGAAGAGGCGATCCACACCCACGCCTACCAGTACTGCATCGAATCGCTGGCCATGGATGAAGGCGAGATCTTCAACATGTACCACGAGATCCCGTCGGTCGCCAAAAAAGCCACCTGGGGCCTCAAATACACCCGTTCGATCTCCGATCCGAAGTTCGAAACCGGCACCGTTGAGACCGATAAAGAGCTGCTGCGCAACCTGATCGCCTACTACTGCGTTCTGGAAGGCATCTTCTTCTATTGCGGCTTTACCCAGATCCTGTCGATGGGTCGTCGCAACAAAATGACCGGTGTCGCCGAGCAGTTCCAATACATCCTGCGCGACGAATCCATGCACCTGAACTTCGGCATCGACGTGATCAACCAGATCAAAATCGAAAACCCGCACTTGTGGGACGCTGAAATGAAGGAAGAAGCTTCGCAGATGATCCTGCAAGGCACCCAACTGGAAATCGAATACGCTCGCGACACCATGCCGCGCGGCGTACTGGGCATGAACGCCGCGATGATGGAGGACTACCTCAAATTCATCGCCAACCGCCGCCTGTCGCAAATCGGCCTGAAAGAAGAATACCCGGGCACGACCAACCCGTTCCCATGGATGAGCGAAATCATGGACTTGAAGAAAGAGAAAAACTTCTTCGAAACGCGGGTAATTGAATACCAAACCGGCGGTGCATTGAGCTGGGATTGATACGGGGCTTGGGTTAAGTCATACGTAGCAAGCAAGAAGGGCCAACAATTGTTGGCCCTTTTTTTGTGCAAAAATTAACTGCGTGTGGCCAACAGATACGACACCCGTGAATCGACTGGGGGCAGTCCAACCGAGTGGTCGCTATCTTGAGAAGAGATAAATGAGGCGACTTTTCCGGTCGGGACTTATCAGAAAACGAGTTTGATCCACGCCAAAAATAACTGTATAAAAACACAGTATATTTTCAAGCACTGACTCAGCCCTGGAGAACACCCATGCCTCATTCAGCCACGCGCAGTACGTTTGAACGCATTGTCATTAATCAATTTACCCCGCTGCACTGCGCGCAAGCCCGCGAAATGCTTGGCTGGAATCGCGAGTATCTGAGCCAGCAGTCCGGGGTCTCAGTCCCGGCGATTGAACGCTTCGAAGCCCAAGCCCCTGTGCGCGACGTTACCCGGCTGGCCCTCGCCTACAGCCTGGAGGCGCAAGGGCTGGTGTTCTTTCCAGGGTTTGCGCCCGGTCGCGGGGGCAATGTTCGTGGCACTACACCCGACCCGATGGGCCGCGAAGACTTTGCCATGATCGAGTAAAACCCGGCCCTACTACCCCGGGGTGTGTACTTCAAGCCACCAGGCACGCCCTTTGTGGGGCTGCATCAGGTTGAACTCTTCCCCCATTTGTGGCGTTGTGATGAGTACATTGCGTTGCTCCGCCAACGCCACAATGCGGTCAAACGGCTCGGACCAGGCATGGAAAGCCAGATCAAAGGTGCCGTTGTGGATCGGCATTAACCAACGCCCATTGAGGTCGATGTGGGCTTGCAGGCTGTGCTCGGGCTGCATGTGTACATGTGGCCAATCGACGTTGTAGGCCCCCGTTTCCATTAGAGTCAGGTCGAATGGCCCAAACTGCTCACCAATCAGCTTGAAGCCGTCGAAGTACCCCGTATCGCCACTGAAGAAAATCCGCACCCCATCAATGATCATCACCCAGGATACCCAAAGCGTCTGGTTGTGATCAAACAGGCCACGGCCTGAAAAGTGCTGGGATGGAGTGGCGATAAAACGAATGCCTGCAACATGGGTTTCTTGCCACCAATCCAGTTGCTGAACTTTGCTGGCCTGTACGCCCCACTTGATCAACAGGTCGCCGACACCCAGCGGCGCCAAAAAATGCTGCGTTTTAGCCGCCAGCTGCAACACGGTTTTTTGGTCCAGGTGGTCGTAGTGATTGTGGGAAAGAATCACGGCCTCCAACGGTGGAAGCTCTTGAAGGCTGATGGGGGGAGCATGGAAACGCTTGGGGCCAATCCACTGCAGCGGTGAGGCACGCTGCGCGTAGACAGGATCGGTCAGCCAGTACTTGCCATTGAGCTTGAGCAGCAAGGTCGAGTGCCCCAATCGATAGACACTGAAGTCAGGTGCCGCAGCCAACTGTTCACAGGTTAACGCCTTGACCGGAATCACGCCTGCAGGACGTGTACTCGCAGGCTTTTGAAAAAGCATTCTCCAAAAAATACCCAAGGTCTTGCCAAGACTGGAGGACGGCCGGGCGCCATCATTTCGAAATGCACCTTGATAACGCTCAGCGGGTTTAGGCCGCTCAGCACTGCGTGAGTCGAGTGCCATGGCATGAAGCCTCCAGTGAAAAAATGAGTATTATCTTGCTTTCCGGCCTGTTAGAGGTTGATCGTCATTCTATAAGAACTAACAGTGACCACAGACATTGTCACCAACGCCGACTCGCCTTCGACTTAATAGAGCTAGTCTGCATCCATAACCGTTCCAAAAATGTGCGGAATATGTGCGATGTATTCTCGACAACCGATATCAGCAAGCAATCGACGGTCCGGGTACCCAGCGGTATCCGGGTTCATAGTCCAAACATCTCGCGCAGATAACCATGGACAATAAAAGAGGCAAAGGTTTGTCGTTTGCCAAGCGTATTTATACGCCACGTGCCATAGGTTCAGGGTTTGGCGGTCTGAGTTTGGTCGCCGCCCTGTACCCGCTCGACAAGCCCATCTGGCTATGGGGGCTGCTGCTGTTCAATGCACTCGTATGGCCACACCTGGCATTCCAATTGTCTTCACGTGCGACCTATCCGTACCGGACTGAGCGGCGCAACATCTTGATTGACTCGCTGTGTGGGGGGTTCTGGGCAGCAACCATCCAGTTCAACGCGCTGCCGACAGTCATTATTGTGTCCATGATGATGATGCATAACGTCGCGGCAGGAGGGCCAAGATTTCTCTTGTACGGTGTGTTGGCGCAGCTGGCAGGGGTCCTGATTTCGATTCTGTTTCTGGGAGCTGCCTTCACGCCTGAAACCAACAGCCTGCAAGTCTATGCCTGCATACCGGTGCTGATTCTTTACCCGTTTTCTGTAGGCATGGTCAGCTATCGCCTGGCGATAACCTTGGCCGAGCATAAACGCGCACTGAGCACCCTGAGCCGCACCGACAGCCTGACCGGGCTGCTCAATCACGGTTCATGGAAAGACCTGCTGCACCTGAGCTTCCTGCAAAGCCGGGAGAGTCATTCACCCGCCACCCTGGCCCTGATTGATATCGACCATTTCAAGCAGATCAATGATACCTACGGGCATATCGTCGGTGATTGTGTACTGCGCCAGCTCAGCAAGGAGCTCAAGGACAACTTGCGCGCTCAAGACCTGGCTGGTCGGTATGGCGGTGATGAATTCTGCATCATCCTGCCCAACCGCTCTCTGCATCAGGCCCAGGAAATCATGGAGCGACTGCGTCAGGTTTTTTGCAACTTTCAACACGCCGACGACCCCGAACTGCGGATAAGCGTAAGCCTGAGCATTGGACTGGCTTCCTGCCGCCCCGAGTTTCAAAACGCCTCCACCTGGCTGAACGAAGCCGATAAAGCGCTGTATATCGCAAAAAATACAGGCCGTAACAAAATCTGTGTCGGCGCCGCAGACACGTGTCCAGAGTCAGTATTCAGCAGCCGCCCGGAGTAGATCCATCACGTACCCGAGATGAGAAGAAAGCACCATGGCCCCTGAAAAAAAGCACAAAGCCCCATCACAAAAAGTCGACCACTTGCGCTTTCATCGGGCCTATGAACATTTGGCACCGACCTTCGGCAGTGATCGTTTCGCCTTGCAGGCAGAAGCCTTTGCCCGTTTTTTTGGCACGCCGGCTTTTCTCGGCGCACAAAGCCTGATCGTGGTGATTTGGGTGTGCCTGAACATGTTTGGCGTGACGCACTTTGATATTTATCCGTTCATCCTGCTTAACCTCGCCTTCAGCCTGCAATCGGCCTATGCCGCCCCGCTGATCCTGCTCGCACAAACGCGCCAGGCAGCCCGTGACAAAGCACAGGCCGATGCTGACGCCCAGCACCGTGAGGCGCTGGCCGTGGCCAACACTGAACGGCAAGCCGCCGTGGCTCAAACCACAGAGCAAATCATGACGCTGCTGGAGCAAAACACCCGACTTACCGAAATGACCAAGCAACTGACCGAGCGGATTGAATGCCTGACCTCGGAAATGCACCAGCATTTTGTCCGCAAAGCGCCCTAGGACCTTGTGACGCATCGGCGTACAGCCGAAATCTCAGGCACGTCCAGACGCTGCATGTACACACGCAATGGCTCGGTGATGTTCAAACGATCATCAATATTTTGATCCAGTAATAACTGAATCAGCTCGCGCTTGAGGGTCATGGTGTCTGCGCCATCGGCGTGCCAGACAAACTCGCTGGCGGGCGTAATGTTGTCGTCAGCGACATCCATCCCGAAGGAATCCTCACTGAAACGGACAATGTGCTGGCCTGTCTTGCGATTTAAACCGACAAAGCCGTTTAGCTGGTCGGCGGCCTGGCAGATTAGTTGCGAAGTGATACGCATGGTAAACCTCACTGACGAGCCCAGAGGCTCTGGAACGATGGTTTACACGCAAGATTTAACGCCTGCCCCTCTGCCGGGGGCACTAATGTGGCCAAGAATACTGCACATTTGTAAGAAAAAAAGCTTAAAACCGAACAAGACACTCGTTTGTGTCGGATTCTTGATAGTACCCATGACTGCCGTGTTGTTAAAAAGGCGGCCTCTATTTTTCTGATTGAAAGGAACTCAACCCATGCCTGACCCTTTTGGCAAAATCGCCCTGCTACTGAGCCTGCTTCTGGGCATGGGCGGCGCACAAGCCGCCAGCACACCCAGCGCGACCGAGGCGGCACTGGCCAACGCTCATGGCATCCCGCGTCCGGCAGTGATTGCACATCGCGGTGCCTCCTTCGACGCCCCGGAATCAACAGCAGCAGCCTATACCCTCGCCCGGGACCTGGGCGCCGACTATCTGGAAATGGACCTTCAACGCAGCAAGGACGGGGTTCTGTTTGCGTTACATGACAACAGCCTGTTACGCACCACCGACGTGGCCAAAAAATTCCCGGAACGCAAGGACAGCCCCGCCAGCGCCTTCACGCTGGCCGAGCTTAAAACCCTGGATGCCGGTAGCTGGTTCAATCAGGCTTATCCCGATCGTGCGCGCCCATCCTATGTTGGGCTGCCCATTCTGACGCTGGACGAAATAATCGATATTGCCCAAGGCAACCCGCAACACAAGCCGGGCCTGTACATCGAAACCAAAGAGCCCAAGCAGTTCCCGGGGCTTGAGCACGACCTGAAAAACAAACTGAGCGAACGTGGCTGGCTTGAACCGGCAACAACAACGGCAGAGCCTCTGGTCGGTCAGGGTAAAGGCCGGATAATGTTGCAAACCTTTGACAAAAACAGCCTCGAACTGCTGCAAAAAGAAATGCCCAACACACCAAAAATCCTGCTGCTATGGGTCGGTGAAGGCGGTATGACACCGAACACCACTCAGCGCTTCGCCGACTCGGGCGAGAAGGATAAAGCTGCGTATTACGCCAAGCTGCAGCCCAAGGACAAGGCCGAGTTCATCCAGTGGCTCGACTTTGCCAAGGCCAACGGAGCCATCGGTACAGGCCCTTCGGCAGCGTTGACCCACGGCGGTGACCAGAGCTACTTCGACCTGATCAAGCCGTGGATGAACAAGGCTACCCACGACAAGGGCTTGCTGGTACACGTGTACACCCTCGACGAACCCGTGGACTTCAAGAAGGCAATGGACGCAAGCGTCGACGGTATTTTCACTAACCGCGCCAGCGAACTGCTCACGTACTACCAGCGATCGGCTCCACACAGCGTCAACCAAGTACTGGAAAAGAATGGCTACTGAAACCGCCAACCTGTAACGGGGTGAAAATTAAGGATGAGTTAAGTTGCGCCGGGTAATCTGACCCCACTTAAACACCTCAACCCCAAGGGATTAAACATGAAAGCACTGAATATAGTATTCGCCACTCTTGCCCTGGCACTGACTGCCGGTGTTGCCCAGGCAGATGTACGCCCAGACCATATTCCAGGGCTGATCAAGTCGGGTGAAATCACCTCATTTGAAAAGTTGAATCAAGCGGCGCTGGATAAACACCCAGGCGCAACCATTCTCGATACCGAGCTTGATCACTCCTACGGCAAACTGGTTTATGAAGTTGAGTTGCGCGATACCAAAGGCGTTAAGTGGGACGTTGATCTCGACGCCAAAACAGCTGAAGTCCTGCAGGATAAACAAGACACTTGAGTTGATTTAAATAAAAAGGCCGCCCCTTGTTTATGAAGGAGGCGGCCTTTTTATTGGGTCCAACTCAGGCCTTTATACAAATCTTCCAGGAATTTGTGCCACGCTCAGTGTTATGGCTAGAATCCATTTTTTGAGCAAGAGCATCCACCATGGCGCAAGGCGCGATTGACGATATCGCAACGATTAACCGGATCAGTGCTGTTCCAGCGATCCTCAAGGTCATTACTGAAATGACCGGAATGCGCTTTGCCGCCGTTGCCCGTGTCACCCAAACAACCTGGACCGCCTGCGCGGTACTCGACAATCTGAACTTTGGTTTGCAGCCGGGTGGAGAGCTGGACCTGGTCAGTACCCTGTGCTTTGAAAGCATGAACTCGCACCTGCCGATCGTCATCGACAACGCCAGCGAAGATCCGCTGTACCAGAACCATCACACGCCAAAAATGTATCGTTTCAAGAGCTACATCACGATTCCGGTGTGGCGTACCAACGGCAGTTTTTTCGGCACCCTGTGTGCACTTGACCCCGAGCCTGCACGCCTCAGGGACAGCACCATCCAGTCTACAATGGAGTCTTTTTCACGCCTGCTATCGCTGCAAATCGAAGCGGAAGAAAACCTGCAGCGCACAGAAACAGCGCTGCAGCAGGAGCGAGAAAATGCTGAGTTGCGCGAACAATTTATCGCCGTTATCGGCCATGACTTGCGCAACCCGTTATTCGCCATTACGGCCGCCGCCGAGCGCTTGCTGCGCAAGCACTCCAACCCGCAGACCGACGTTCTGGTGCAGCACATCCTGACCTCTGGCCATCGGGCCTCGCAGTTGGTAGATGACGTTCTGGACTTTGCCCGGGGACGACTCGGTAACGGAATCCCCGTGACCTTGAGCGAATGCCGGGATCTGAATCAGGTATTCAGCCACGTGATCTCAGAGATACAAAATGTTCATCCCGAGCGGTTGATCCTCTCGCAGATAGGTCAACTCAAAGGTCTTCAATGTGACAGTGGCCGCTTGGCACAATTGCTCTCCAACCTGCTGATCAACGCCATCACCCATGGCTCTTCCACCGGCACGGTGCGCGTCGCCATCCTCACCCAGGATGACGTGTTCAGTATCAGGGTGGCCAACCAGGGCAAGACCATTCCGGCTGATGTGCTACCACACCTGTTCAAACCCTATTCACGTCCTGCCAACCACATCCCGCAAGCCGGTCTTGGACTTGGGTTGTACATTGCCAGCCAGATCGCCCTGTCCCATGGAGGCCAACTCGAAGTCGCCTCCGATGAAGTACACGGCACGGTTTTCACCTTCAGCTTGCCGATGAACTGAAAACCGATAGACGAATAAATCTGTATTTGGCCCCCTGATGGGTAGAAACTGACGTGCTGCTCAGCAGTAACTGATCCAACGCGTCAGTTGCCCCTATCGCGCCTCGACAGAATCCAGACATGAACACCCGCCTCTGCGCTTATGAAGACCTTACCCCCCTGCAACGCGAGCAACTGCGCAAGATTGAGGTAGCTCCTGAGCAAATCGCTTTTTGCGGCGACATTGCCTCGGCCTTGCACTCGTTGCCTGCCCAGCCGCACGCGGGGATCAAGGGATTGGCGCTGCTCAGTGAGGAGTTTCCGGTTGCCTTTATGCTGCTCAAGCGTGAGCCGCTTTTGGCCCATTGGGCTGAGCCTGGCAGCGCAACCTTGCATGCGTTTCAAGTCGACAGCGGCGTTCAGGGCCTGGGGTTGGGCAAAGCCTGCCTGCGCGAACTCCCCCGGGCCATTCGACAGTTCTGGCCCGAAATTCGGCTATTGATGCTGTCGGTAAGCCCGTTCAACGCCAGCGCCCTGGCTTTTTATCTGAGCCAGGGCTGGATCGAACAAGGCGAAGCCTACCGTGGCGAGCGACGCCTGGTACTGCCCCTGATGTCACCGTCGCAGCCCCAACTGCGCGCAAGCTAAACCGGCTTTTTAACCGGCAACCAGATTTCTAGCAGCCCTGCGCCGGTGTCCGGATTGAAGTCCGCGCTGTAACGTTCAAATTCGGGCGCATCTGCAGCTTCGTAGCCCGAATGAGGCAACCAGTCTTTCCAGATTGCCTGAAACGTCTGCGCAAGGGTGTCCAGTGGGCCGCGATGTTCAAAGACCGCATACGACTGCTCTTGCAGTTCGATCCAGCGATACCGTTCAGGCAGGTCGTCCAACTTGCTGATGGCCACGCCGGCAATGTATTCGAAGCCTCCTTTGCCATCAGGGTTACAACAAACGCCGTAGGTTTCATCGCCAATTTGACTTGGCACTTTTCCGATTTCCGGGATGAATTTTTCCCACAATTGTGGAATTCGATCAGCGGTCTCCTCAGTGAAACGGCCACCCAAACCCGCGATCAGTTGAAACTGACCTTTAGCAAATCGCGGAGCTGACAGTTCGAACTTTTCTATTTGATCCATGGGGCATGCTCGATGGAGTAAGTAGGAAACTTAGCAGCTGAGTATAGGAACAAATATACAGCTGGGTCGGATCAGCGGAAAAATAGACCCCGACAGCATCTAGACAAAAGGCCATCACCGCCCTTATTGTTTTGCCCGGACCACCGCAGTGGTCAACGTCGCTCGGACGGTTCCGGGCGCTTACGTATCAGAGGCTCACATGGCAGACCAAGGTTCGCCGCGCCGTTTTGCGCGCATCGATCGACTCCCCCCTTACGTTTTCAACATCACGGCTGAGCTGAAGATGGCCGCCCGACGTCGTGGCGAAGACATCATCGACTTCAGCATGGGCAACCCTGACGGCCCGACGCCTCCTCATATCGTCGAAAAACTCTGCACCGTCGCACAGCGTGAAGACACTCACGGCTACTCGACTTCGCGGGGCATTCCCCGTCTGCGCCGGGCTATTTCTCGTTGGTATGCCGACCGTTACAACGTTGAGATCGATCCGGAGCACGAAGCCATCGTCACCATCGGTTCCAAGGAGGGCCTGGCACACTTGATGCTCGCCACCCTGGATCAGGGCGATACCGTGCTGGTGCCTAATCCCAGCTACCCGATCCACATTTACGGTGCCGTGATTGCCGGCGCCCAGGTGCGTTCGGTGCCACTGATCCCCGGTGTGGACTTTTTTGCCGAGCTGGAAAAAGCCATTCGCGGCTCGATCCCCAAGCCAAAAATGATGATTCTGGGCTTCCCGTCCAATCCGACGGCGCAATGCGTGGAGCTGGACTTTTTCGAGCGCGTGGTGGCCCTGGCCAAGCAATACGATGTGTTGGTGGTTCACGATCTGGCTTACGCCGATATCGTCTACGACGGCTGGAAAGCACCTTCGATCATGCAAGTACCTGGCGCCAAGGACGTAGCCGTGGAGTTCTTCACGCTGTCCAAAAGCTACAACATGGCAGGCTGGCGTATCGGTTTCATGGTGGGCAATCCGGAGTTGGTCAACGCTCTGGCGCGGATCAAGAGCTACCACGACTATGGCACCTTCACTCCGCTGCAAGTGGCCGCGATCGCTGCGCTCGAAGGCGACCAGCAGTGCGTCAAGGATATTGCCGAGCAGTACCGCCAGCGCCGCAACGTCATCGTCAAAGGGCTGCACGAACTGGGCTGGATGGTCGAAAACCCGAAAGCTTCGATGTATATCTGGGCCAAGATCCCGCAGGCTTATGCACACATGGGCTCACTGGAATTCGCCAAGAAGTTGCTGGCGGATGCCAAAGTCTGTGTGTCCCCAGGCGTAGGATTTGGTGAATACGGCGACGATCATGTGCGTTTTGCCCTGATTGAAAACCAGGACCGCATTCGCCAGGCGCTACGTGGTATTCGCGCCATGTTCCGGGCTGACGGCTTTAACCCGGGCTAAGCCATAAACCAGTGTGGGAGAGGACTGGCTCGCGATTGGATCGCCGCGGTGCAATAGATACACCGCGTTGCGCTTATCGCGAGCCAGCCCGCTCCCACAGGTTTGGTGGCGCTTAAACCACCAACGACAGCAGCAGAATAAAAATCAAACCTACAATCGACAGGATGGTTTCCATCGCGGTCCAGGTCTTGAACGTTTCAGCCACCGTCATGTTGAAGTACTGCTTCACCAACCAGAAACCGGCATCGTTGACGTGAGACAGAATCAACGAACCCGCCCCTGTTGCCAGCACCAGCAGTTCGCGGTTAACGCCCGGAATCATATCCACTACCGGCAATACAATCCCCGCCCCGGTAATCGTTGCCACGGTCGCAGAACCTGTTGCAATACGAATAACCGCCGCCACCAGCCAGGCCAGCAGGATTGGCGAGATTTGCGCGTTCACCGCCATATGGCCGATCACGTCACCCACACCGCTGGCTACCAGCATTTGCTTGAACCCGCCGCCCGCGCCGATGATCAGAATGATCGCTGCGGTAGGGGCCAGGCTCGCGTCCAGCAGTTTGAGGATGCGCTTGGAGTCGATCCCCTGGCGCGCGCCAAAGGTGTACAGCGCCAGCAGCAATGCCAGCAACAGGGCACTGATCGGGTGACCGATCATGTCCATCCAGACACGGAAGAAGTTGCCATCAGGCAGCGCAACGTCGGCAAACGTCTTGAGCAGCATCAGGAATACTGGCAGCAGCACCGTGATCAAGGTGATGGAGAAGCTCGGCAGCGTGCTGGATTCCGGCTCGCTCGCCAATTGGTCCATCAACTCCTGGGAAGCGTGACCCGGGATGTACTTGGAGATGAACGTGCCATAAATCGGACCGGCAATGATCGCGGTAGGCAGTGCAACGATCAGGCCGTACAAAATGGTCTTGCCGATGTCAGCACCGAATACACCAATGGCCAGCAGCGGCCCCGGGTGCGGCGGCACCAGACCGTGTACGGCTGACAAACCTGCAAGCAACGGAATACCGATTTTGATGATCGACACGCCGGTACGACGGGCAACGATAAACACCAACGGAATCAGCAGCACAAAGCCGATTTCGAAGAACAACGGAATACCCACCAGGAAGGCGGCAAACATCATTGCCCATTGCACCTTTTCCTTGCCGAAGGCACGGATCAGGGTCCGGGCGATCTGGTCAGCCCCCCCGGAGTCGGCCATCATTTTGCCAAGCATGGTGCCCAGCGCCAGGATGATCCCGACAAAGCCCAATACACCACCAAAACCGTCCTGGAACGACTTGATGATCAGGTTGGCAGGCATGCCGGCGGTCAAGCCAAGAAACGCCGAGGCAATGATCAAGGCAATAAACGGGTGCAGCTTGAATCGGGTGATCAATACGATCAAGCCGATGATGGTGACCACTGCATCGAGCAGCAGAAACGTATTGTGGGACATGCCTAGCATGGGGCGTCTCCTGCCTTTTTGTTCTTATCAAGTACGTAGGTGCCGCTACAGCCGAGGCAGGTAGCGCTATCTTTTTGAAACAACATCATGAGGTTGCCATTACCGTCTGCTCGCACCACCAATCCCGGGCAGCGCTCGCTAATTGCTTAATGTTCATCTCGGCTGCATTCAAGGTCAGCACCAATGACTCATTGGTCGGAGACTCAAGTGCAGCGAACTGACTTTCAATCAGGGTCTTGGGCATGAAGTGCCCCGGACGATCGGCCACTCGCGCAGCGGCAACCTCGGGGGTCAGCTCCAGAAACACAAAGCCCAGACCGTCAACCGCATCACGCAAACGCTCGCGATAACGCAGTTTTAGCGCCGAGCAGGTCAAGACCGGACGCTGGCCACTGGCAACCGCACGACGCAATTCATCGCACAGGCTGTCTAACCAGCCGGCACGATCTTCATCGGTCAGGGGAATACCGGCACTCATTTTGTCGATGTTGGCCGCAGGGTGAAACGCATCGCCTTCAATCGGGGTCGCGCCATTGAGCTGGCACAGTGCCTGGCTAACGCTGGACTTGCCGCAGCCGGCAACGCCCATGATGACCAGAGCAGTGATAGGTTGACTCATGAAACACCTCAGTCCGTAGACAGCGCTGTCTTTGTCCATGCGTTCAATACTAGAAAGCAAAGCACAAAGCCTAGGCTACCGACGTCTATTTCTCATTTTTATGGGGAGACGCGGTGACGCTCTCGACATACAAAGCTGGGGTAACTGATTTACACACAATCAGGCAATTGCGGGCACGTCAGGACAGCGCTACCTTAGTGACTTGTTTTTTGTTTGGCAAGCCGCCCCGATGACCACCTCTAAAAACGATAAAAACACCCGAACCACGGGTCGCCCCACCCTTAACGAAGTTGCCCGCCTGGCCGGGGTCAGCCCCATCACGGCCTCCCGTGCCTTGCGCGGTATCAGCAGCGTCGCCACGGACCTTGCCGAAAAGGTGCGAATTGCCGCCGATGAGCTGAACTACGTGGTCAACCCCGCCGCCCGGGCACTGGCTTCAGCACAGAGCCACTCGGTCGTGGTGCTGGTTCCGTCCTTGTCCAACCTGCTGTTTATCGACACCCTCGAAGCCATACATGACGTATTGCGTCCTCGCGGTTTTGAGGTGCTGATCGGCAACTTTCACTACTCCCGTGATGAAGAAGAGAACCTGCTGCGCAACTATATGGCCTATCAGCCGCGCGGCCTCCTGCTGACCGGATTTGACCGTTCCGAAAGCTCACGACGGATGATTGAAAGCAGCAATGTACCCTGCGTGTACATGATGGAGCTGGATGCCGCCGAGGGCCTGAACTGCGTAGGATTCTCCCAATTGAAGGCCGGTGAAACCGCTGCCCGGCACCTGATCTCCCGTGGCCGCAAGCGCCTGGCCTATATAGGCGCCCAACTTGATCAGCGCACGCTGTTGCGTGGCGAAGGTTTTCGCCGCGCCTTGCAGCAGGCGGGTTTGTACAACCCGGAGCTTGAACTGCTGACGCCGCGCCCGTCCTCTGTTGGCCTTGGTGGCGAACTGTTCCTGCAGTTGCTGGCAAGCCATCCGCAGGTAGATGCGATCTTTTTTGGCAACGATGACCTTGCCCAGGGCGCACTGCTGGAAGCCGCACGCACCGGCATTAAAATCCCGGAGCAAATCGCCATATTAGGTTTTAACGACCTGCCGTCCTCGGAATTCATGGTGCCGCGCTTAAGCAGTATTCGTACCCCCCGAGAAGCCATCGGCCGTCGTGCGGCCGAGCAGATGCTCACACTGATGGCCGGCAACAAAGTGGCCAATCCAGTGCAAGACATGGGTTTTGAACTGATGGTGCGTGAGAGCAGCTAAGGCCCGTAGCAGCTGCCGAAGGAACGAGGCTGCGTCCGGCTGCGCAGCAGTCGTAAACCCGGTGTACGCGATGTCACTGAAATACCCGGACTGAATGGTTTACGAGCGCTACGCACTCGGACGTAGCCTCGCACGACTCGTCAACTGCTACCGGGTTTTGCTCACCCAGTCGAGAATGTGTTGCGGCCTTTAATGCAGTTGCAACGTTGAGTTGAACTGGCTGATGGCATCGACCACATGCCTGGAGCCTTGCTGGATCTCCAGAATCGCCTCCCCGGCTTCATTCGCCAGTTCGACCCCCAGGCCGGTTCGACTCAAACTTGACTGCATACTGGTCACTGCACTCAGCGAGAGGTCATGGTTTCTGCGGACCACTTCGACAATCTCCAGGGTGGCCGCACTGGTACGCGCCGCCAGACTTCTCACCTCATCCGCCACCACGGCAAATCCGCGCCCATGCTCCCCTGCCCTCGCCGCTTCAATTGCGGCATTGAGCGCCAGCAAATTGGTTTGATCGGCAATCCCGCGAATGGTCTGCACAATCTTCCCGATGCTGTCCGACTGCTTGCTCACCGCATCAATGCTTTGCGCCGCCTCGTTGAGGTCTTTGGAGATGGCTTCAATGATTTGCACAGTCTGCTGAACCACCTGTGAGCCTTTCTGCGCACAGGCGTCGTTTTGCACCGACGTGCTGTGAGCCGATTCGGCTGCAGTTTGCAGATTGGTGACTTGAGCTGTGATATCACTGGCAAACTTCACCACCTTGTACAAACGGCCCTTGGCATCAAAAATCGGGTTGTAGGAGGCTTCGAGATAAACCGTGTGCCCATGTTTGTCGACCCGTTCAAAACGCCTGGAGTGATACTCGCCACGATTGAGCGAAGCCCAAAACGCTTTGTAACCCGATGATTCGGCCTCATGGGGCCGACAGAACATGCCGTGGTGCTGGCCGACGATTTCACTCAGCGAGTAATGCATGGTATTGAGAAAGTTCTGATTGGCATTGATCACCCGGCCATCAGGAGAAAACTCGATCATTGCCATCGAGCGGCTCAAGGCGTTCACAATGCTCTGGTTTTCGTGCTCTTTGTTGATTCGGGCGGTGATATCCGAAGCCACCTTGATCACGCGGGTGACGTGCTGGTCTGCGCCGACAATAGGCATGTAACTGGCTTCAAGCCACACCTCGCGCCCGGCCTTGTCGAGCCGTGAAAAGGTACCGTTCAACGGTTCTCCACGGGCCAGATCATTCCAGAAATGACTGTAGTCGCTGGACCTCTGGTAACTATCCTCGCAAAAAATCCGGTGATGCTTACCCCGGATGTCGTCAGCGCAATAGCCCATTACCCTGCAAAAGTTCTCGTTGGCATCAAGAATGGTGCCATCCGGAGTGAATTCAATAATGGCCATGGACCGACTGATGGCCTGCACCTTGGCTAACGTGTCATTCAATGAGCCGTTTAGACGTTTGTTCTCAAGCAGGTCGGCTTTGTTATGCAAATTAAACATGGCTCAATCCCTGGAGGTGCTGTCTATTGATAATTCAAAAGTTTCAAGACTGCGCTTTAAACTTTTAACGTTAGAGCTGTACGCACTTCGAGGGTTTAAGCGTTTATCGCCTACGCCCCGTAACGGTGGAGCATAGCTAGGCAAATGATACGTGCAAGCACATAGCCATCAAGCTGCGACGGAGCGCTCACGCTTTAAAAAATAGCCAAATGGAGGATGTGCAGTTTAAAACTGGCAGGAGCCCAAGAACTGAGCCCCCGGCAAATCACTTAATGCCCAAACAATCCAGTATCGGATTTCTTGGATTTTTTATCAGCGCGTTTTTCATCGGCTGTTTTGGCCGGCTTTTTCTTCGCCGCCTTCTTTGAATCCATGCCTTTAGCCATGTCGTGCGCTCCAGTGTTCAAGGATGTGAACTCAGGTATAACACTGATCCGTTGCGAACTTTTAATTAAAACCCGTTATTCAAAAAAGAATGAATACTCTTGCGTTTTAATTTCGAATAACCCTTTCCAGTAAAAACCGACAACGGCACAAAACCACTCCGTTGTTTGTTTATACTGCGAGCCCTTCCCTAAAGCCTGTGGACTTATGACTGCGATTGTTTACGCCCCGCTTGACGCACCTTTATGGCCGTTAATGAACAAGTTTTACCGTGCCCATCAATCGTCGATGAAAGCGGTCAAGGACGCACAATTATGGGTCGCTCGCCAAGAGGACATTGTCGCCGGATTGTGTCTGCGGCCAATGGCTCACGGCCACTGGCTGACCGGGTTGTTTGTCGCGCCAGCACTGCGCGGCCAAGGCGTTGCAGGGGAGTTGGTGAGGCATGCGGTGAAAGCCTGCGAAGGACCGGTCTGGTTGTTCTGCGATCCCGAGCTGCAAGGGTTCTATGAAAAGCTGGGGTTCAGCCTGGACGTGGAATTGCCCCACGCCCTGCACGAGCGGCTGGTTCGCTATCAACGCAACAAGGCGATGATAGCGCTGGGATCAACTACTCCTGGGTACCCGGCTCCAGATCAGGAAACAGCACCTCGATAAAACCGAACTTGCTGAAATCCTTGATCCGTGACGGATAAAGGCGACCTATCAGGTGATCACACTCATGCTGTACCACCCGCGCATGAAAACCTTCGGCCACCCGCACGATCGGCTCACCCTTGGGCGTGAAGCCTTCGTAACGGATCTTGTGAAAACGCTCGACGACCCCACGCAGACCGGGCACTGACAGGCACCCCTCCCAGTCTTCTTCAAGGGCCGGGCTCAGAGGCGTGATCAACGGATTGATCAGGATGGTCTGAGGCACGGCTTCAGCATCCGGGTAACGCTCGCTGTGCTCGAATCCAAAGATGACCAATTGCAGGTCAACCCCGATTTGCGGAGCCGCCAGGCCCACGCCTCCTGCGTGCTCCATGGTCTGCAGCATGTCGTCGATCAATTGCCAGAGTTCTGGCGTGTCGAACATTTCATCCGGCACTGGCTCTGCGACACGCAATAGACGCTCATCGCCCATTTTCAAGATTTCACGAATCATGGTCAGTATTCATCAGAAGTGGGTTTAAGGGAGTGGTCGCGCCCAAGGCCGGAGACATGCTTCTTTGGATCAGGGTCGTCAGACTCATCGAACGTCTTCTCACCCGGATTCTTGCCTTCAGCCGACATGTGTTCAATCACAGCATTCATTTCAGCGCCCAACAACAGCACTGCGGACGAAATGTAGAAGTACAGCAACAACACGATGATTGCGCCGATACTGCCATACATGGCGTTGTAGTCCGCGAAGGTTTTGACATAAAAGGCAAAACCCAATGACGCGATGATCCATACCACCACTGCCAGCACCGAGCCCGGCGTAATGAAGCGAAACTTCTGCTCCACGTCGGGCATCACGTAATACATCAACGCCACGGCCACCATCAGCAGCAGGATGATCACCGGCCAGCGCAGGATGGTCCACAACGTCACCACAAAGTCTTCAAGGCCTACCTGCCCCGCGAGCCAGCTCATCACCTGTGGCCCGAGCACCATCAGTGCCGCAGCAACCAGCAGCATGCCGGCAATGCCGATGGTGTAAAAAATCGACAGCGGAAAACGCTTCCAGATGGGACGCCCTTCTACCACGTCATAAGCGGCATTCATTGCACTCATCATCAGCCGCACGCCTGCGGAAGCTGTCCACAGCGCAATCACGATACCCACCGACAGCAATCCGCCCTTGGATTGCTGTAATTGATCGATCACCGGATTGACCTGTTCCAGCGCTTGCGGTGGCAGCACCAGTTCGGACTGCAGGCGCAGCCAGGTAAAGAAATCGGGAAGATGCAAAAAGCCGATCAATGCAATCAGAAACAGAATGAATGGAAATAACGAAAACAGCATTTGATAGGCCAACGCCGAGGCATAGGTCGACATCTCATCGTCGATAAATTCCTTGACCGTTCTGATCAAGACTTTGCCCAAAGGCAGGCCGTTCAAGCCTGGAAAAAACATAGCGTCTCCTTTCGCCGCTGAGTTATTGAGATCACACGCCTCCAAGCGAAGGGTTGTACCTAAAAGTAGTCCAATTGGCGACTTTGAAAGCACTTGATCGCCAAACCTGTGAAAAGCCCACTCCAAGGTTGACCCCCCGGCCCGGCAGCGAGTTTCATTTAATTCTGCCGATCATTTCGTCGATCAGAGCAGGTTGGGCTTTATGTTTGCTCGCTAACCCCCGAGAATACGCGACGTATTCAGGCTATGGCGCTGAAGATCCGCAATTGTAGGAAGTTTATGAAACTCGATAAAAAGCTGGCTATTGCCCGCAGAAACCAGGAACTCGGCGGCGCGGTACTCGGCGTCAACAACTGCCATTTCGCCGCACTGAACACCAACAAGAACATCTGGTGGTTCGATATTCCGCTGGCCCGCCTGGCCGTCGGTCAATACGAATGGGTGCACCTGTTGCTGCACACCCCAAGCACCGACGAACTGCTCCACCTGAAGGTGACCACTGCATTCCTGCGTGAAAAACGCGAAGGCATGGTCGTTCGCGCAACGCACAAACGTACGCCGACCATGAGCCTTGAGCTGAGCGCGGACAAAGACTCCTACTTGCAGGACGTGCGTCCGACAGGTACCGGCGTCAACTTCGCACAGTTTGTGTTGTAGTCGCTGCCGAAGGCTGCGAAGGGTTGCGTAGCAGCCCGTTTTTTGAACGCCACACACCTGCATCGCAGCCTTCGGCAGCGACTACAAGCGTTGCGTTCAAAACAAAAAAGCCCCGCAATGCGGGGCTTTTTCGTATCCAGGCCCGTTACTTCTTGAGGCCCAGTTTCTTCAGTTCTTCGTCTCGCAGTTCACGGCGCAGAATCTTGCCTACGTTGGTAGTCGGCAAACTGTCGCGGAACTCGACGAATTTCGGTGCCTTATAGGCAGTCAGATTGGCACGCATGTGCGCCATGACCTGATCCTTGGTCAGCGTCATGCCCGGCTTGACCACGATAAACACCTTGATCAATTCACCGGTCTTTTCATCCGGAATGCCGATTGCCGCTGACTGCAATACGCCAGGCAAGGAAGCCATCACATCTTCCAGTTCGTTCGGGTAAACATTGAAACCCGACACCAGGATCATGTCTTTCTTGCGGTCGACGATACGCATGTAGCCATCAGGCTGAATGACCGCAATATCACCGGACTTCAACCAGCCGTCGCTGTCCATGATCTCGGCAGTCGCGTCGGGACGCTGCCAGTAACCCTTCATGACCTGCGGGCCCTTGATGCACAGCTCGCCAATTTCGCCCAACGGCAGTTCTTCGCCGGCATCATTGATCACTTTGCACAGGGTCGAAGGCATCGGAATGCCGATAGTGCCTACCTGAATGTTCTGGATCGGGTTCACCGAAGCCACAGGGCTGGTTTCGGTCATGCCATAACCTTCGCAGATCGGACTGCCCGTCACGGTTTTCCAGCGTTCAGCTACCGACAGTTGCAAGGCCATGCCGCCCGACAACGTCATCTTGAGGGCCGAAAAGTCCAGCTTGCGGAACGCCTCGTTATTGCACAGCGCAACAAACAGGGTGTTAAGACCGACAAAACCGCTGAACTTCCACTTGGACAGTTCCTTGACCATCGCAGGCAAATCACGGGGGTTGCTGATCAGCACGTTGTGGTTGCCGAGCAACATCATTGCCATGCAGTGAAAGGTAAATGCGTAGATGTGATAAAGCGGCAATGGCGTAATCAGGATTTCACTGCCCTCATTGAGGTTGGAACCCATCAACGCCTTGCACTGCAGCATGTTGGCGATCAGGTTGCGATGGCTCAGCATCGCGCCCTTGGCCACACCCGTGGTACCACCGGTGTATTGCAGCACGGCAACTTCACTGCTTACCGGGTTCGCTTCCTTGACCGGCTGGCCACGGCCTTTGCTCAACACGTCGTTGAACTTGATGGCCTGAGGCAAGTAATAGGCCGGGACCATCTTTTTCACGTACTTGATGACAGCGTTGATCAGCACACGCTTGAAGGGCGCCAGCATGTCAGCCACTTCGGTGACAATCACATACTTGACCGAGGTCTGCGGTACGACCTTCTCGGCCAGGTGCGCCATGTTCGCCAGGCATACCAGCGCTTTGGCGCCGGAGTCCTTGAATTGGTGCTCCATTTCCCGCGCGGTGTACAGCGGGTTGGTGTTGACCACGATCAAGCCGGCGCGGATGGCTCCGAACACAGCGATCGGGTATTGCAACAGGTTGGGCAACTGCACGGCGATGCGATCGCCGGGTTGCAGGTCGGTGTGCTGCTGCAACCAGGCAGCAAATGCGCCGGACTGCTCGTAAAGCTCACCGTAGGTGATGGTTTTGCCGAGGTTACTGAACGCCGGTTTATCAGCGAAACGCTGGCAAGACTCTCGCAGTACCGTCTGAATATTTGGATATTCATCGGGATTGATTTCAGCAGCAATCCCAGCTGGGTACTTATCCTTCCAAAAGCCTTCAATCATGGAAGCCCACTCCTCAGCGTCGCGAATTCTTCACCGCATCGGGTGCGGTTCTTATTTGTTTGATTTTTATAATGGACAGATCTGGCTTTTACTTACCTAGAAGTCACAAAGCGCGCCGAGAGTAGCAGCTTTGCCAAAGGCCGCCTAGAGCCAAAAATAGGGTTTAGAGTCACCAACCTGACTGTAGGACAATCCAAAGTCATCATTAGTGCAAAAACTCTATTAACGACAAAACCCCTCTATATCGGGCCTCACAGATCATTCATTTGGGGCTATCGATAACGGTTGGTCATTTTCATGGCTGAAAAAAACGCCCACTGCCTCAAGGCAAGCGGGCATCTGTCGCCAGGCTGAACGAATCAGGCGATATCTCGTAACTCGCGACGCAGGATTTTACCCACCGGGGTCATGGGCAAGGAATCGCGCAACACGATTTGCTTGGGCACCTTGTAACCGGTGAAGTTGTCCTTGCAGTAAGCCTTGAGTTCTTCAACGGTCACTCCGCCTGCACGAGGCACGACAAACAATTTGACCGCCTCCCCGGTGCGATCGTCCGGTACGCCAATGACCGCGCAATTGGCCACTTTTGGATGGGCCATCACGATGTCTTCAATTTCGTTGGGGTACACATTGAAACCGGAGACGATGATCAGGTCTTTTTTGCGATCGACAATACGGACAAAACCATCCGGATCAATCACTGCGATATCACCGGTCCTGAACCAGCCCTCGGCATCCAGTACTTCGGCCGTGGCCTCGGGGTTTTGCCAGTAGCCTTTCATCACTTGAGGGCCTTTGACGCACAGCTCGCCTCTCTCGCCCAGGCCCAGGTCGACACCTTCGTCGCTGATCACCTTCATGGCCGTACCGGGAACCGGCATGCCCACCGTCCCCAGCCTTGCCAGTGAACCGCAAGGGTTGGCACTGGCCACCGGGGAGGTTTCAGTGAGGCCGTAACCTTCAACAATCCGGCACCCCGTGAGTTTTTCCCAACGCTCTGCCGTGGCCTTGACCAGCGCCGTGCCGCCCGAGTTGGTGATTTTGAGCCCGGAGAAATCCACGGTCTTGAAGTCAGGGTGATCCATGAGCGCAACAAACAAGGTGTTAAGGCCAAGGAAACCGGTGAATTTCCAGTTTTTGAGCTCCTTGATAAACCCTTTGATGTCGCGCGGATTGGTGATCAGGACGTTATGGTTGCCCGTGACCATCATCCCCATGCAATTGGCGGTGAAAGCATAGATATGGTAGAGCGGCAATGGGCCGATCATGATCTCGCGGCCGTCCTTGAGCGTCGGCTGACCATCCGCGCCATGCTGGGACAGGCAGGCACGCAGTTGCAGCATGTTGGCGATCAGATTGCCATGGGTCAGCATCGCGCCCTTGGGCAAGCCGGTGGTGCCGCCGGTGTATTGCAGCACCGCGGTGTCATCCAGGGATGTCGTCAGCGGGCGGATAACCTGACCCGCGCCACGGCGCAAAACATTTTTGAAGGGGATCGCCTGGGGTAACTGATAGGCCGGCACCAGCTTTTTAACCTTGTCGACCACCAGATTTGTGACCCAGCCTTTTACGGCCGGCATCATGTCGCCCATTCTGGCTTCGATCAGGTAGTCGATTTCGATGTCTTGCAGCACTTCCTGCACGCGCTTGCCAAACATGTTCAAGTACACCAGCGCACGAATTCCGGCGCTCTTGAACTGATGGTGCATTTCGCGCGAGGTGTAGAGCGGGTTGGTGTTGACCACCACCAGCCCCGCACGCATCGCACCAAATACGGCAATCGGGTACTGCAGGGTATTGGGCATTTGCACGGCGATACGATCGCCGGGCTTGAGATCGGTGTGTTCCTGCAGGTAACCGGCAAAGGCAGCACTGTAGCGCTCCAGTTCGGCATAGCTGATGGTCACGCCCAGATTGCTGAAGGCCGGGCGGTCCGCGAATTTCTTGCAGGAGCGCTCAAACACGTCAACGACCGATTTGTAGGTCGTCATGTCGATATCCAGCGGTACCCCGGCGGGACGTTTGTCATTCCAGAAATCAGGTTGCATTATTTTTATCCTCGTACCTGAGCGTGTCTTGCCGCAACTTTCACTTCGTGAAAAGCGGAACTTGCGGACGTTAACAGTTATCAAGTTGTAGGCAAATACAGCGATCTTCGCCATTAACATCTTGAATCTTATTACAACACGACTCCTTGATAAGTGGCCGCCCTGCAAATGCGCTATACACTGCTACGACAACAAATGAAGGAACTGCCATGACCCCTGAGACTTTTTGGCTGGATGCGAATGACCGAAGTAGTCTTTTCGTTAACCAGTGGCTGCCTGCTGGCACGCCCAAGGCCATAGTCCTGCTGGCTCATGGCATGGCCGAACACAGTGGTCGTTATGCCCTTCTGGGCAAAACCCTGAATGATGCCGGTTTTGGACTGTATGCCCATGACCAGCGCGGACACGGCAAAACGGCCGAACAGGGGACTCTGGGGTATTTTGCCGACAACGATGGCTGGTGCGCAGTCGTCAGCGATGTGGCCAGCCTTGCTCAACACATCGGCCAGACTCACCCCGGGGTGCCGATTTTCCTGCTGGGCCACAGCATGGGCAGCTACATCGCCCAGGCGTACTTGATGCATCACAGTGCCAGCCTGCAAGGCGCCATTCTCAGCGCCTCAAATTTCCAGCCGGTGGCGCTCTATCGTGCAGCCAGCCTGATCGCCCGCTTCGAGCGTTTGCGCCAGGGACCAAAAGGTCGAAGTGCGTTGATCGAGTGGCTGTCCTTCGGCTCATTCAATAAAGCCTTCAAGCCCAATCGCACACCTTATGACTGGCTTAGCCGTGATCCGGCGCAGGTCGATGCCTATGCCAGCGACCCTCTGTGCGGGTTTCGGTGCACCAACCAGCTATGGATCGATTTGCTTGGCGGGTTGCAGCAAATCAGCAAAGCGTCCAATCTCGCTCAGATCGATCCAGGCCTGCCTTTACTGATAATGGGCGGTGAATGTGATCCGGTGAGTGAAGGCAAGCGTCTCACTGATCTGGCCAAGGCTTTGCGAGATGCCGGCAATCGTCAGTTGCAGCTGAATCTGTATCCGCAAGCGCGGCACGAACTCTTCAACGAAACCAATCGCGACGCAGTGATGGCGGATGTGATCGACTGGCTCAATCAGGCATTGAGCCATACCCGCCCGCCGCGCAGCGAATGAGCAACCACAATTTCGCTATAAAGTACTTTAAAATCAATATCTTAAAACCGAACACTCGTCACAGGACATGCGCTAGATGACCCAGGTTACCAACACCCCGTACGAAGCCCTCGAAGTCGGCCAGACTGCCAGCTACAGCAAGACCGTCGGAGAGCGCGACATTCAGCTTTTTGCGGCCATGTCCGGCGACCACAACCCTGTGCACCTCGATCCTGAGTTCGCGGCTGCGACCATGTTCAAAGAGCGCATTGCCCATGGCATGTTCAGTGGCGCACTGATCAGTGCTGCCGTGGCCTGCGAACTTCCGGGCCCTGGCACTATCTATGTCGGCCAGCAAATGAGCTTTCAGAAACCGGTAAAAATCGGTGACACCCTCACCGTGCGTCTGGAAATTCTGGAAAAGCTGCCAAAATTTCGCGTGCGCATTGCGACCCGTGTCTTCAATCAGCGCGATGAAATTGTCGTTGATGGCGAGGCTGAAATCATTGCGCCACGCAAACAACAAACCGTGACCTTGCCGGTGCTGCCGGCAATCAGCATTGGCTAAAACCCAATGCATGCGCAAGCGGGCTTGCTTGCGACGACAACAACCCGGTACATGTCTCATACCGGGTTGTTGCTGTCGCGAGCAAGCCCGCTCCCGCTGTAGATCTAAACTGGATCTACCCGCCCCGGGCTAATCAAGCCCGGGCACGTGCCTCATTACGCAAGGCCTTGACCTGATCGTGATTGCGTTGCACGCCATGCAACTGACGCTCTACCAGATCACGAATACCTACCAGGTTGTGCTTGCTGATTTTTTCCAGCGCTTCCTTGTAGGCTTTCAAGGCATGATCTTCGCCGCGCTCGGCTTCGTTGAGCACCGCTTCTTCATCTTTGCCTGTAAACACGGATTTCACGTCTACCCAACGGCGGTGCAAATCACCGGCCACGCTGGTGCTGGTTTCAGGATCACCGCCCAGGGCGCGTACCTGAGCCTGCAACTCGGCAGCAGCGGCTGCACATTCGGCTGAGCGCTTGGCAAACAGCGCCTTGAGCTCTGGGTGCTTGATGTCTTCGGCGCAGGTTTTAAACCCTTCCTGACCGTCTTTGCTGGTTTCGATCAAATCGTTCAGGACGCTAATGGCTTCTTTATTGAGGTCAGTCATTGTTCAATTCCTTACAAGGTTGAGGATCGTGCAATAGAGATTGCAGGGCTCGTGCCAGTTTTTGAATTAAATAAAATGCTTGAATATCAATAACTTACAAAAACACAAAAAAACTGTATCCGGTTTATATGCATGATCTGTCAATTGGCCTTCATGCAAATTGCCTGTATTTTCATTCCATAGCGTTACGCACCTGAAGGCCTTTGCATGAACCCCGAAAAACTCGAACTCCTGATCACTCGCGAGATGCCCTTCGGCAAATACAAGGGCCGAATCATCGCCGACCTGCCCGGCCAGTACCTGAACTGGTTTGCCCGCCAGGGCTTCCCCCACGGTGAACTGGGCGGCTTGCTGGCCCTGATGCAAGAGATCGATCACAACGGCCTGTCGGACCTGCTCGACCCATTACGCGCCAAACACTCGAAACCCAAGCCCCGCCACTAATAGAGTTGCCCATGCCAAGGATTGAAGATAACGCCCGCGACGAAAACTTCTGGCACGCCATCGCCGAGCGCTACGACGTAGCTCCCGGCCCGATCAATCTGGAGAACGGCTACTTCGGGCGCATGACTCGCGACGTGGCGCAGGACTATCAGCGCACTGTCGACTTTATTAACCGCAACAACTCGCTACCGGTGCGCCAGCACTTCGATGAGACTCAGAGCGTTGAGATCCGCGACCAGCTCGCTGACCTGCTGGGCGTTGACCCGTCCGGCGTCGCGTTGACTTCGCGCGCGTCCGATGCCCTGCAATCGCTGATTCGCAACTACAACCGCCTGCAGCCCGGCGATCAGTTACTGATCTGCGACCTGGAGTACCACAGCGTCGAATATGCGATGCGCTGGGTCGCACAGCAGCGCGGGCTTGAGGTCATTGAAATATCCCACAAGCACCCCGCCACCCATGAAAGTCTGGTGGCCAGTTATCGCGAAGCCTTTGAGCGTCACCCACGGATCAAACTGATGGCGCTCACCCACGTAACCCACCGCACCGGGCTTGTATTACCCGTGCAGGACATTGTCGCGGCGGCCACATCTCATGGTGTGGACGTGATCCTTGACGGCGCCCACGCCCTGGGCCAGATCGAGTTCGACCTGCAGGCTCTGGGCGTCGCCTTTGCGGGGTACAACCTGCACAAATGGATCGGCGGACCGCTGACCCTGGGCTTCATGTACATCGACCCCCAGCGCCTGGCCGATATTGACCCCGACATGGGCAACCAGCATTACCCCGAGCCGGATATTCGCAACCGCTCACCCTATGGCACGCCAAACATACCGGCCTGGCTGACCCTGCCCAAAGTGTTGCAGGAGCACCAGGACATGGGAGGCACGCAGGCCAAAGGGGCACGACTGAACTACCTGCGCGACCTGTGGGTCAGTGAAGCGCGAAAAATGCCGGGGATTGAAGTGCTGATCGAGGATGATCCGCGACTGCGCTGCGCGATTACCTCGCTGCGCTTTACCCATGTGCAGGATCAGCAGCCGATGGTTGAGCGCCTGCTCAAGGACTACAACCTGTTCACCGTCGCGCGCAATGGCTCGGCGTGTGGCAGCTGCATCCGGATAACCGTTGGGTTCACTACCACCCTGGATGACATCAATCAGCTGGTCAACGCGTTGCGCGAGCTGTCTCAGGGCAATTAGTCGATCCTGTGGAAGCGGGCTTGCTCGCGATGCTGACGAAGCGGCTTTTCAAATAGAGCGCAGCGATATCATCGCGAGCAAGTCCTCTCCCACACCACCGACCATGTGTTTTTCAGGCAAAAAAAAGGTGCGCCGACCAAGCGCACCAAAAACCGTAGAACACACAACTATTCGTACTAAAACATCAATCCAGCAGAGCAAGCGCCTCAGCGGTGCATTCCTGGATACGGGCCCAATCGCCGTTTTTGATCCACTCGCTGTCCAGCATCCAGCTACCACCCACGCACATCACGTTTTTCAACGCCATGTAGCTGCGGATATTGGCCGGGCCGACACCGCCAGTCGGGCAGAATTTCACTTCACCGAACGGGCCGCCCAATGCCTTGATCGCGGCCACACCGCCACTGACTTCAGCCGGGAACAGTTTGAAACGACGGTAGCCCAACCCGTAGCCTTCCATGATCCCGGAGGCATTGCTGATACCCGGCAGCAGCGGGATGTCGCTGGCAACGCTGGCCTGGAGCAGGTCACGGGTGATGCCCGGGGTGACAATAAATTGCGAACCGGCTTCTTCAGCCGCCGCCAGCATGTGCCGATCCAGCACAGTACCCGCTCCCGTCACCAGTTCAGGGCGCTGATCTCGCAAAATGCGGATGGCCTTGAGGCCGAACGCCGAGCGCAGAGTCACCTCAAGGGCCGTCAGGCCACCTGCCGCCAGCGCATCTGCCAATGGCAGAATGTCTTGTTCGCGAGCAATGGTAATCACCGGCAGAATGCGTGCACGGTCACAGAGGCTGTCGATCAGGGCGACTTTATCCGCCATCGATACGTTCGCAATTGTTGTTGTCATGGCAGCTGATCCTTGGCTCATGGGCACCAGTAAATCTCTAACGTAGGTTGCAGAAAGGCACGAATCGGCAAGGCGGCAACATCGTTGCTCCCCAGCGCTTCGTTGAGGGTGTTCAATTTGGACTGTCCCTGAATCGACAGCACCTTGTGCCTGGCGCTCGCCAGCAGGCTGCGGCTCATGCTCAGGCGCTGATGCGGCACCGTAGGCGCCAGCATCGCCCAGCAACGACGAGGGTTGTCCAGTTGCAGGGCTTCAGTCAGGTTCGGGCTGTTGGGGAACAACGACGCGGTATGCCCGTCATCGCCCATGCCCAGAATCAGGACATCAATCGGCGGCAACTCGGCCAGGCCCTGATCCGCTTCCAGTGCAGCCTTTTCCACTGTCGCAGCGGCGTTGTACAAGCCGACAAAACGGGCCTTGGCAGCAGGGCCTCGCAGCAGATGCTTCTTGAGCAGGCCAGCGTTGCTGTCGGCATGTTCAACCGGCACCCAGCGTTCATCGGCAAGGCTGACGACCACTTTCGACCAGTCGATCGGTTGTTTGATCAAGCTCTCGAAAAACGCCACCGGGCTGCGACCACCAGACACTACCAGCGTCGCAACGCCCTGACTGGCAATGGCCTGGTTCAATTGCCCGGCAACGCTTATTGCCAGCCCCTCGGCCATGGACGCCGGGTTCTTGAAGGTGTGCGCATGGACACCCTCAGGCAGTTTCAAATCAGATATCGCCATACCAAGACCTCCCGTCCCGCGTAATCAATGCAATGGAACTCATCGGTCCCCAGGAACCCGCCGCGTACGGCTTGGGCGCATCACCGGACTTTTTCCAGCCCGCGATCAACTGGTCGCACCATTTCCATGCCGCTTCAATTTCATCTTTGCGTACAAACAGGTTCTGGTTGCCACGCATGACTTCGAGTAACAGACGCTCGTAGGCATCCGGAATCCGCGCACTGCGATAAGTGTCGGAAAAATTCAATTGCAACGGACCGCTGCGCAGTTGCATGCCTTTGTCCAGGCCCTGTTCCTTGGTCATCACACGCAAGGAAATACCTTCGTCCGGCTGCAGGCGAATGATCAGCTTGTTGCCGATTTGCAAACGCTGCTCCGGGGCGAAGATGTAGTGCGACGGTTCCTTGAAGTGGATCACGATCTGCGACAGCTTTTGTGGCATGCGCTTGCCGGTACGCAGGTAGAACGGCACACCCGCCCAACGCCAGTTACGGATATCGGCACGCAGTGCAACGAAGGTTTCGGTGTCGCTCTGGGTGTTGGAGTTTTCTTCCTCCAGATAACCCGGCACTGACTGGCCTTCGCTGTAACCGGCGATGTACTGGCCGCGCACCACTTGGGTGGTCAGGCCTTCGGCGCTGATCGGGGCCAGGGCCTTGAGCACTTTTACCTTTTCGTCGCGAATGCTGTCAGCCGACAGGTCCGCTGGCGGGTCCATCGCAATCAGGCACAGCAACTGCAGCAGGTGGTTTTGAATCATGTCGCGCAGCTGGCCGGCCTTGTCGAAATAACCCCAACGACCTTCGATGCCCACTTTCTCGGCCACGGTGATTTCAACGTGGGAGATGTAGCGCTGGTTCCACTGGGTTTCGAACAGGCTGTTGGCAAAGCGCAAAGCAATCAGGTTCTGGACCGTTTCTTTGCCCAGGTAGTGGTCGATGCGGTAGGTGCGGTTCTCGGGGAAGAACTGCGCCACGGAGTCGTTTACCTTGCGCGACGACTCGAGGTCCGAGCCGATGGGCTTTTCCAGCACCACGCGGGTATTTTCAGCCAGGCCGACTTTCGACAGGTTCTCGCAAATGGCGCCGTAAACCGCAGCCGGTGTGGCGAAGTAGGCAATCAGGCGTTGTTCTGTTCCGGCAAGTTCTGCCAGAGGCACATAATCTTCAGTCTTGAAAAAATCCACATGCAGGTAGCTCAACCGAGCCAGGAAGCGGGTCAGCGCCTCAACTTCGATTTCCTTCTCGCCCAGATACTGGCGCAACTGGCTGTCGATGTGCGCCAGATGCGCAGTGGCTTCGCCCGGCTCACGGGCCAGGGCGAGAATGCGCGTATCGGCATGGAGCAGACCGGCGCGGTCCAGTTGGTATAAAGCAGGAAACAGCTTGCGCAAGGCCAAATCGCCAAGGGCGCCGAACAAGGCAAAGGTGCACGGTTCAACCGTAATCGAAGGCATGATGTTTGTTCTTTTATCAAGTTAAGCTACAAATACCTTTTTTCAAGGCATCACTCAAGGAAAAATGTAGTAATAAACACAACATTTTCTCAAAATACAGATTCCTGCTAGTGGTCATCACAGGCCACCAGTAGGATAGGCCACCTTCCAGAACCGCTTTAGAGCGGTTCTTGCATCGCTGACCCAAGGATCATAAATGGACCGCGTGCGAAATTTACTCGAACAGATCAAGGGCCGCCTCGAAGACCTGAACAAGGCCGAGCGCAAAGTGGCTGAAATCATTTTGCAGAACCCGCAGCAGGCAACCCGATTCAGCATCGCAGCACTGGCTCAGGCGGCTTCGGTCAGCGAGCCGACGGTTAACCGTTTCTGCCGTTCATTTGGCGTCAGCGGCTACCCTGAACTGAAGCTGCAACTGGCACAAAGCCTGGCCAGTGGCGCAGCGTATGTCAGCCGCGCGGTCGAAGCCGACGACAATCCCGAAGCCTACACCCAAAAGATTTTCGGCAGCGCCATTGCCTCACTGGACAGCGCTTGCCAGGCATTGGACCCGAACCTTATCAGCCGCGCCGTCGACTTGCTGATCCAGGCCCGGCAAATCCACTTTTTTGGCCTGGGTGCGTCTGCGCCGGTGGCGCTGGATGCACAACACAAGTTCTTTCGTTTCAACCTGGCGGTCACCGCCCATGCCGACGTATTGATGCAACGCATGATCGCGTCCGTGGCCCATACCGGTGAGCTGTTCGTGATTATTTCCTACACCGGACGCACCCGCGAGCTGGTGGAAGTGGCGCGCATTGCGCGGGCCAACGGCGCTTCAGTGCTGGGTCTGACGGCAGAAAACTCGCCACTGGCCAAGGCCAGTACCCTGAGCCTGAACATTCCGCTGCCCGAAGACACCGACATCTATATGCCGATGACCTCGCGCATCATCCAGCTCACCGTACTCGATGTACTTGCCACCGGCATGACCCTGCGCCGGGGCGTGGACTTCCAGCCGCACCTGCGCAAAATCAAGGAAAGCCTCAATGCCAGCCGCTACCCGGTAGGCGACGAGTTCAACTGATAGCCTCGCACCACCACCCTTACCCGTAGCAGCTGCCGAAGGAACGAGGCTGCGTCCGGCTGCGCAGCAGTCGTAAAGTCATGTAACCCGGTCATTCAGATAGATGGCGATAAACGGGTTTGCGAGCGCTGCGCACTCGGACGCAGCCTCGTTCCTTCGGCAGCTGCTACGGACATGATGTAATGCCCGACAAGCGGCAGCGCCCTGCTCTTCCCCCCTTCTTCTTTCCCGCTCCTGTTTTCTAAGGCAATCACGCCTTTAACGCCTTAAAGGCTGTAGTCCTAAAGGCGTTTAACTGTCAGATATGACAGGTTACAGCTGTCGAAAACAGTCATAACGTGAACACCTCGGGGTCATTTTTTGAAACGGGGTTCAGACGTTGCTGCGCCTGCTCCTCCTGCCCCTACACCTTCAGATCGATCTATCTGAAAAGTCCCCGTGGCAGGAGCTCATGATCATGGCCCAAGAACCGCTCAGTATTGCTGCACCCTCACTGCCTAAAGGCGGCGGCGCCATTCAAAGCATTGGCAAGGGCTGGGGAGCCGTAGGCTTTACCGGTGCCGCTTCATTGGCAATCCCGCTGCCCATTACTTCAGGTCGCGGTTATGCCCCCGCACTGAACCTGAGCTACAGCAGTGGCGGTGGGCGCACCGAGTTTGGTCAGGGCTGGTCCATCAACCGCCCCTCGATCAGCCGGCAAACCAGTCTGCAAACACCTCAGTTCGAGCCCGATTCCAATGGCCATTTGGCCGAGCCGGTTTACCTCTCCTCCAGTGGCGATGTGTTATTGGCGCAACGGGATGCCAGCGGCCAGATCATCACCCGAGACACTTCACTGTTTCGCGACCGGCAGCTGCCTGAAAACTATCAAGTGACCGCTTACCGTCCACGGGTAGAAGGCGACTTCAGCACGTTCGAACACTATGTCGGCACAACCGACTCGTTCTGGTTGATCCAGCTCGCGGACGGCAGCGTCCATGTGTACGGCCACAGTCACAACGCCCGCCTGCAACACCTGCGGGGCGCCTCGACCTGGGTGGCCGAGTGGCTGATTGAAGAGTCGGTCGCCGCCAATGGCGAGCACGTGCTGTACGAATACATCTCTGAGAACGATGTATCGCTCAACCCACTGACCGATCCAGTAGCCGATACCTGGCTAGGCCGCGACAGCAGCACCCATCGTTACCTGCAACGGGTGCGATACGGCAACCTGACAGGGGATCGGGTGCCCTTCTTGCTGCAAAAGCCGGTGGTGCCCACCTGGCTGTTTGATCTGGTCTTCGACTATGGCGAAAGTGATGCCCGACTGACGGTCAAGCCCCTGTATCCCCAAACCCCGGGTACGCAGTGGCCGCTGCGGGCCGATCCGGTCAGCAATTACCGCTACGGGTTCGAGGAGCGCACGCTGCGACTGTGCCACCAGGTGCTGATGTTCCATTGGTGCGCCGATGGCCCGGACAATAGCGGCCCCATCCTGCTCCAGGGCCAGCCCACGCTGGTACAGCGCCTGCAACTGGAATACCGCCAGGAACCGGCCGTGTCCTTGCTGACCGCGGCCCACGTCATTGGCTATGTCGGGCAAGAAGCGCAATTCAACCCGCCGCAAGAGTTCGACTACACCCCCTTCACGTTCACCCCGGAGTCCGCAACGTTCTCACCGTTTTTTACCGAGCAGACGCCCCCCCAGAGCCCTGGCATCGATGCCGATAACTACCAGTTGGTGGATCTGTTTGGCGACGGATTGGCCGGGATCCTCTATCGCCTGCAAAACGCCTGGTACTACCGTCGCCCCATCCGTCATCCGATGCCCGGCCCGAATAAAAACGCGGTGAGTTACGCGGCCCAGGAGCTGCTCAAACAGATTCCGGTCGCCAACAACAACTCGCCAACGCTGCAGGTGCTCACGGACATCAATGGTGACGGCAAGCTCGACTGGCTGGTGGCCCAACCGTCCTTGGCGGGGTTTTTCACCCTGGATACCGACCAGCAATGGCGCCACTTCACGCCCTACGCGGCCTTCCCCACCGAGTTTTTCCACCCACAGGCACAGCTGGCCAGCCTGATGGGTAACGGCCTGTCGGACCTGGCAATGATCGGAACCCGCAGCGTGCGCTTGTATGTGAATTTGAAAGACAAGGGCTTCGACAACCCCGTCGACGTCAGCCGCTCAAGCACTGAGACGCCTTTGCCCGCGGTCAGTGACCAACGCTGCGAACTGATGGCGTTCAGTGACATGCTGGGCTCCGGGCAGCAGCATTTGATCCATATCACCGCCCAGTCCGTGCGCTGCTTCCCGAACCTGGGGCGCGGCCGGTTTGGCGAACCGGTCAACTTTGGCAAGCTGGACTTTACGGGCGAGTTCAACCCTGCCCATATCCGCCTCGCCGACCTGGATGGTTCCGGCGCGGTCGATATCCTGTACCTGCAAAGTGATTCGGTGCAGGTTTTCATGAACCTCAGCGGGCACGGGTTCGCCGCCCCTGTCACGATCCCTTTGCCTGAAGGGCTGAAGTACGAGTCCTTGACCCGAGTCAGCGTGGCCGACCTGCAAGGGCTGGGCTGCTCCAGCCTGGTAGTGACCAGCAGTACCCACAACACCCAGCTGCGACCCGAGCATTGGCGCTGTGACTTTGTCGCTGGCAACAAACCGTATTTGCTGTGTGCCTCGGACAACAACATGGGCGCCGGGGGCGAGGTGGTGTATCGCTCATCGGCGCAGGAATGGCTGGACGAGAAAGCCCTGCTGCCAGATCCGTCCCAGGCCGTATCCGAATTGCCCTTCGCGATGCATCTGGTCAGCGAGCAGCGCCAGTTCGACCAGATTACCGGCAATCATTTGTCCCAGTTCTTTAGCTATCGGCACGGCTATTACGATAGCGTGGAACGGGAATTTCGCGGGTTTGGACTGCTGCTGCAAACCGACACCGAGGCTGACACCAGCGATACCGAGGGCTACAGCTCACCTGTACAAAGCAAGACCTGGTTCCACACCGGCAAAACCCTGCATATGGACGTGCCTGATGCCTGGGCCGGTGATATCCAACTGGCGCCGCTGGGCAACACCCTGTGTACCCAACACATTGATGGCACCGAGCAAACGCACACTGACTGGGATGCCCCGACACTGCGCGACGCGGCCCGCACCTTGAGCGGCTCGGTGTTGCGCGCCGAAACCCTGGGCGTCGATGGCAACGCCGTGCCTTACAGCGTCACGCAAAGCCGGTTTGGCGTTCGCCTGCTGCAAGCGCGCTCCGACGTTGCGCCTTACAGCGTCATGCTGGGGTTTGTCATCGAGCAACGCAGCCTGCAATACGAGCGCCTGGCCGATGACCCGCTTTGCCAGCACCAAATCACCCTGGCCATTGATGACTATGGCAGTGTCAGCCACGGCGTCAGCGTTGCTTACGCCCGCCGTGCCAGCGCACAACCGCCCTATCCCGACGATGAAGAGCACGCCCATTTGCGGCGCTGGTGGATGGATGCCAGGGATGACGCCCAACTGTGCTTCTACCTGAGCGAGATGCGTGAACGGGTCTTGCATATCCACCAGACCGATTACCTGCGATTGGGCCTGCCCTACCGCAGCCAGGCGAGCGCCTATGTTGTGCCCGCTGACGATCCGTCGGTCGACGTCATCGGTTACGAAGCCTTTCTTGGCCCGCAATCGCCATTGGGCAAAGACCCGGTCAACGGCCAGCGCATGCTGGCGGGCCAGAGCCGCGTGCAATACCAGGGCTGCACGGACGGCACGGTGAACTTCGATGCGCTGCCTGAATACAGCGAACAGGGCCAGCTGGATGCCGCTGCCCTGCAAGCCTACGTCGTGAAAGATGATCAGGGCGCAGACAAAAACCTGCTGGGCAGCACCCCTGGCGAGGTGAAAGCCCGACTCGAATCAGCGGGCTATGTCGATGTCGGACTGTGGCGGCCAACCAGCAATACCGTTGACACGTCCACCAGCCTTTGGGCAGCGCGCACGGGATACACAACCTTTGCCGGGGTCGAGCATTTCAACACGGTGCTTGAGCAAAAAGCGGTCGCATGGGTCAAGCCATCGAAGGTCAGCTATGACAGCCTCTGGCTATTGCCTGTCACATTCACGGCACCTGACGACGGCGTGACCGATGCAGTCCATGACTACAGCACGTTGCAGGTCAAATGGATTCGCGACCCCAACCAGAATGTCAGCCAGGCCCGCTACGACGGGATGGGCCGTGTGGTGCTGACTACCTTCTGGGGCACCGAATGGGACGAAGGCACCCAAGCCGTTAAAAATGTCGGCTTTGGCAACATGACCAGTCATTCCTGGGTGCCGGCAAGTGCCGCCCAAGCCATTGCCGACAGCTCGGTCATGGGCGATCTGGCAACCGCACTCTTCTACGAAAGCAGCAGCTGGATGGGCCAAGCCCCGCCGGCCCTGCTACCCAATGGCGTGGAACTGGGGGTGCTGATGCCCACCGGACATTTGCGCGCCAGCGCGCGCAAACGTCTGGCCAAGGGTGAGTACCCTGTAAGCCAGATTCCGGCCCTGACCTGTTCAACCTTGCTGGCCCTGCCTCGCGAACCGGCACACAGCGCCGTTCTGCAAGCTGACCGCTATCCGGGGGATCCCGATAAACAGGTGAGGATGTCGCTGAGCGCCTCGGATGGTTTTGGCCGTGCCTTGCAAAGCAAACAGAAAGTCGAACCGGGCCTGGCCTACGCCGTCGACGACAAGGGCAACCTGATAACCCTGGGCGGTGAACCGGTTCAAGTGCAGGCCACCGAGCGCTGGTGCGTCAGTGAGCGCGTGGAATACAACAACAAAGGGTTGGCCGTTCGCATCTACCGGCCTTATTTCGCGAACCAATACCGTTACATCAACGATGAGTCGTTCCGCCAGTTCGGCTACAGCGACCAGCAGTTCTATGACCCCCTGGGGCGCCCCACCAAAACCATTACCGCCAGTGGCTATTGGCGCCGCCAGACGTATATGAACTGGTACACCATCGCCGAGGATGAGAACGACCTGTATCAAGAGGCACTGGAACACCCGAGAGTCGCCAGCGTATTGCAGGCGCGCGGCAACCGGCTTGATCCGATGCAAGCCCTTGAAGGCGCAACGGTGCGGGTTGAATACCCGGGCATGCTGGCCACAGACAGCATTACGGTGAGCTGGAGTGGTGTCGCCGGTGCAGGCTCACCTTCGCTGGCAGCAAAACAAGGCAGTGCGACAGGTCGAGTGCTGTTTGATATTCCAAAAACAGCAGTGGCTGCAAACATCGGCAAAACGGTGGAAGTGACCTATACCGTGACACGCACAAGCGAGGTGCTCAATTCGGGGGGCCTTGATCTGAACATTGCGACGTTCCCCGAGACGCAACTGGCCAGCCTGATGTCGGTGGAAAAAGAGAGCAACGGCACACTGGATGTAACCAGTGCACCCAATGGCGTGAATATTGATATCCGGGCCTGGCCATTTATGGCGCTCGGCCAGAAGGTCTGGCTGCGCCTGGAAGGTCAAAAGGCGGATGGATCGGCACACAACATCACCTACTGGGTACAGGCACCGGTCAATCAAACCGAGATGAACCAACAGTTTTTGCGCAAAGTCCCCCCCGCCAGCTACCTGATGCAACTGGCTGACGGCAGCACGTTCACGGTGATTTTCAAAGTCGCATTCTCGGGTAGCGTTGAAACACAGGCGTTAGCGTTCCCCTTGAAAAAACTGGTCATTCTTAACAGTACCAATGCCTCGTAATGGACGACGAGTCTCGATAGCCAACGCAACAGTCAGGCATGGCAACGATGACTTATCTATTGCACCAAAAAACGCCATTACTGATCTCGATAGATCCGCGGGCAGCCCTGCTGCGCAGCGTGGCTTACCATCGCCGGGACATCAGTCAGACACCAGCGGCCCACACCACGCGGCAACGGTATAACGCGCTGGGTCATCTCACCGAACAATGGGATGCGCGACTGTCGGAGGCCAATCAGCGAACCCGCTTCAGCCTGACTGGGCAGGAGCTGCGCAGTGATTCGGTGGATACAGGCTGGCGTGTCAGTTTCTACAACGCGGCCGCACAGGCCGTGAACAGTTGGGACGGGCGTGAAAGCTTCATGCGCCTGGACTACGATGAGCAACTGCGTCCTGTTGCACTGTTTGAAAAAGGGGCTGACGACAATGTAGAGCAGTGCGTCGAACGTTTTATCTATGCCGAAAATAACGCTGAAGATGCTCAGCGCAACCGGTGTGGCCGCATGCTGCGTCACGACGATCCAGCCGGCAGTTTGTGGCATGAAGCGTTCGCCGTAACCGGCCAGCCACTGATTGAGACCCGGCGATTTTGCGTCTCACTGAGCGCTCCCCACTGGCCGGATGCCCCGCTCCAGACCGCCAGTTACAGCACCCGCTGGCAGTACGACGCACTGGGCGCGGTGAAGGTGCAAACCGATGCTGCAGGCCACATCGAGACGTTTAACCTCGACATTGCCAGTCACCCTCGTGCCTCGCAACTGGATGGCATGCCCCTGCTCAAAAGCTGCGAATACAACGCTTTCGATCAGGTGGAAACCGAACAAGCAGGCAACAATGTGCAGACCATCGCCCGCTATTCAGCGCTCGATGGCCGATTGATAAGCCTCAAGGCCAGCACTTCGACAGGTCATTTGCTGCAAGACCTGCACTACCAGTACGACCCGGTGGGCAATATCGAGCGCATCGAAGACCTGGCCCAGCCCGTACAGTGGTTTGCCCAACAACAGGTTGAGGCAATCAGCACCTACCGTTACGACACCCTCTACCAACTGATCGAAGCCACGGGCCGGGAAAACGCCAGCCAACGTATCGGACCTGAACTGCCGGGACTGGAGATTTTCGGCGCCAGGGACGACAGCCACTGGCGCAATTACACCCAGACTTACACCTATGACAGCGGAGCCAACCTGACTTCACTCAAACATGATGCTGGCGCCGGGAACACTTATCTGCGCCAGATGGTGGTAGCAGAGCACAGCAACCGCAGCCTGCTCAAGGGCGAAGTACCCCCGGAGTTTGCCAGTGGTTTCGATGCCAACGGCAATCAACAGGCACTGGCACCGGGGCAGCTCATGCACTGGAATACTCGCAATCAACTGCATCAGGTCACGCAAGTGGTACGCGAGGAACCTGATGGCCGGGACGACGATGTCGAGACCTATATCTATGACGGCACGGGCCAGCGCGTGCGCAAGGTACGCCGGGCCAAGACCGGTGGCGGTGAACAGGTCATTGAGGTGCTGTATTTGCCAGGTCTGGAAATTCGCACACCCACCACGGGCGAACAGTTACGTGTCGTGACGACCCAGGCCGGTCGCAACCCTGTCCGGGTGCTGCATTGGCAGGCTGAGCCCGATCAGTGGCGCTACAGCCTGGGGGATCACCTGGGCAGCAGCACCCTGGAACTGGATCACGCGGGAGAACTGATCAGCCAGGAAAGTTACTACCCCTACGGCGGCACATCCTGGTGGGCCGCTCGTAGCGCCGTGCAGGCCAGGTACAAAACCCTGCGTTATTCCGGCAAAGAGCGCGATGCCACAGGGCTGTATTACTACGGCGCACGGTATTACGCACCGTGGTTGCAACGCTGGATCAGCCCGGATCCAGCGGGAACAGTGGATGGATTGAATCTCTATCGGATGCTACGCAATAACCCGCTGCGCTTCGTGGATGAAGACGGTAATCAGCCTAAAGAGGTCGCCGATGCTTACAGCCACATGGTCAATCAAGGAGAGGCCTGGGAGGATTTAAGGAGCCGGGGAGAACCCTTCTCTGCGGTCAAAACGTTATCCGGCGAAAACCTTATGAACCTCAGGCAAAACCTTGAATTGTCACCCGCAGAAAGCCAATTCGTGCAGGGATTCCAGGATGAACTGTTTGACATCGTGCACTTTTCAAACAAGGACTTCCGTGACAGCGAAGGCTCGCTCACGCTGCTCTCGAGCAAACAATTGACAAAAAATAAAATCAGCTTCAACAGAAACAATACCGATCTTCTCGATCTGGACAGTTTCGCAACCAATGACTTTGTGTTCTTTTCACTTGAGGCCGGAGTCACGGGTCGTAAAGAAAAAAGCCGATTTGGTGAGCACCGGTTCAGAGCGCCAATGGGATCGTTGAAGGAACGCCACCCGTACACGCATGTGGAGTTGATGGATCTTGCACAAGTGGATCAACGGCCTGGAACGGATAAACCCGGCTGGGTAGCACGTGAAGATAAAGACACTTTTTTCAGATCCGCCGAATCAAACACCATCCTGTCATCCGTTTTTGTAGGAAAGGACATGATTGAAGGGCTGGCATTAAGAATCGTGGGCGAGTTACAACAGTTCGGCAGCGATACAAAAGACAACGCCTTTACGCTTCAAGCCTCCGGGCAAGTCAGCGAGGTCATGAACAGCCTGTTTCGACCACAAATAGTGGTTCCTCACAGCCTTACACTTTCAAAAACACATTTGTCTTATAAAGGACCCGCGCCAAAAGCAGCCAGTACAAGTTCAGTGCCTGTCGTGACTCACTACTATGTCTGAAGCTACCCGCATGAGCCAAGGCTGATCCTGGTCGAGCAAGGTAACGGTGAACCATGAGGTTCACCGCTGTTGCTATACCTGTTCACAGTGCCGCGGTCAGCCAAAGTACTTGCGTAATTCAACCGTCGTCTTGACCTGATCTCGACCCCGTTGATACTGAAGCTCAACCTCCGTAGCGGATTGTTTTACATACTTGACGCGTCCGACCTGACCTCGGGTTATGCCCAGTGCTTTCAAGGCATTATCAAATTGAGCACCCGAGTCTGAATGGCGATAAACCTTCATCGTCTTCATGTCATTGTCACCTTGGGCATCAAAGCCCACTGCATAAGCATCCTCATCCGTCAGTTTCTCCAGAAAGCCGACAGCGGGATTGAAGTTGTCTATAAACCCGCTGTAGCAGATATACAAAGATACCGTTTTGACCGATGACTTGCTCTCCAGCTTGCCAATGGCATCCTTATCCAAAAGCTCACTGGTACTTCCCAGAACGACTAAACTTTGGTGACCTCGTTTCGGGCTGATGGAGCCATGATAATCAAGAATAACCTTGTCAATGTCTGCCAGTTGTCCCGTACCAATTGCATTCCAGGTGTCCGTCAACTCCTTCACCGAGTTCACATAAGCCCCGGTGACCTGATGACCTTTATGCGTCAGGTAACTCATCTTTTTACTGGCAAACTCAGCCGTTGCTTTCTCGCTCATGTCAATTGAGAACGGATTGGCTTTGGCGCTGATATACAGGATATTTTTTTTCGGCTTATCTTTGGTGAGTTCAAGTTTCTCGGCCAGGGAATCTATCAACGCAAAAGGCACTTTAAAGACTTCAGGTGTGAACACGTTGCTCAACACTTTAGGTGCGGCGCCAGCCCCCTTGTTTTCATCTTCCAATCCCAACCCCAATACATCTTTAAAGGTCACGGGGTTGTTCCGGACCATCAGGTACAGGTTCAGGCCATCCACTGTACCGGCCGGGTCAGCACTCAACCATCGGCCAACCCAGCTTTGATAGTAGCGATGACCGTAGTAATACAACCCCGTTGCGTCATGTTCCCTCCCTGAAAAACGGATGGTTTTACAATCAGCCTCCGTTTGACTGCGAGCAGCCCAGACCGCCGTTCCTGCGAACGGATAAAATTCTTCCAGGGTGATAATTTCGCCGTTTGCATCCAGCTCCAGCCCGCAACTGCCGATCAGGTCGTTATAGCTGTAGCGCATCTGATCATTACTGGCTGCAAGCCCGGCTTCCCAGTGCAGTACTCGAACCTGTGCCCTGCCCACCTCGCCTAACGTGATCGTGTGCAGCTCCTCTTGCAAGGTATCGCCTGCATAGGTGGTACGCCGGTCCAGCCCTGGCAGATAGGTTACCCGCTGTGTTTGGGTAGTGTTGCCACTGAGTTGGGTGCTAATTTTTTCGATACGCATGCCGTCACTGGCATAACGATACTGTTCACTGTCCGATACAGCGCCCTCACGCACCACCGGATTGACCCGCTGCAACTCCCCTCGGGCACTCCAGTTCAGATGCTGCCCAGGGGACAGCTGCAACTGATGCCCGCCACTGTCGAACAATGCGTCTACTGCATCGGGGGCTGATGTCAGCGAAGCCAGCACTGCGCGGTTACTGCGCGAAGAGACCGTTATTTCGCTGGTGTAGTTATTGCCCGTAGCCGGGGCGCTGTGGCGGATGCGCTGGAGGTTATCGCCGCGGTCATAGGTGTAGGTGCGTGTGTAGTTGGTGTAAGCACTGTCATCGACGGGAAGCGGGATAAGCGGGGAAGGAAGCGTGCTGCTTTGCTGGTTGATACTGGCCATCTGACGTCCACTGGCCTGTACCAGTTGGTACAGGCTGTCGTAGAGGTAGGTGTTTTGCGGTACGACTTTTTGATTGCGCCAGAACTGAGTGGCTTGGGCATCATTGTGTACCAGCACCACATTGCCCACCGGGTCGTAGTCATAACGCAGATCTTGCAGAAGGCGGGCACCGCTTGAGTGCCCGGCAGGACGTTCGGTCTTGATACCAACCAACCGCTCGCTCGCGGCGTCATAGCTGTAGGTGGTCACTGCGCCATTGCCGTGTTCTTCGCGCAGTTTTTTGCCTTGGGCCGAGTACGTCAGCGACACCACGACCACCTGCTCTGCCTGCCCCTTGAGCGTCAGCCAACTGCCCTTGGGTTGCCCGGCAATGTTGTATGCCAAACGCTGAACGTTACCGCAGGCGTCAATCTGAGCAAGGGTTGCACCCGTTGCGTCAGGGATATTGCGAGTGGTGAACAGGGTGTTGGTCCGCAGGTTTTTCCAGGCAGATTCGTCTGTGCCCAGCCAGTTGGCGTCCTGCGGTTCCTGAAATAACTGACGGCTGACCGATGTCGATATCCCTGTCAGGGCAATGCTGTTGGTTTGATCAAGCCCGGCAGTATCGTAATGACGCACACATTGCCCAACCAGGTTGTGATCCCGATAGGCCTGGGTGTGATCGGCCCAGAAAAAACGCTCCGTCACTCGAGCCGCCTGGCCCTTGGCCTGTTCAGTAATTTCAATCAGACGGCCTGACAGCTCATGGCTCTCATACCCAAAAGTACGCAGCAGGCCCGTCGCCGAGACATCAAATACCGGACGACCTCCAGCATCACCAAATGCATGGGTGGTGCCAGCATCCACACTGTCAGTGCGCAGTACTTCACCAGTCAGTGAAAAGCTGTAGGAAAAATTGGGGTTAACCGTTGGATCGACCTGCCGCAAGGCGAACAACCGCGGGTCAGTGCTCTGCACCAGCGCTCCCGGAGCGCTATAAGCATGACGGGTGATACGTTCATCGGTCTGGGTTGGCGTATCGGGGTGGCAATGGTAGCGGACGTTGCGGATCACCAACCCACGACTGTCATGGACCACGAGTTGGGGTGTGTTTCGGTTAAAGGCGCCAGTGGTGCTGAACATGGTCTGTCTCCTATGTTTGACATAGAAAGTTAATAGCCAGCGATGTAAATCTTTAAGCATATAACCCTTTCAGCTTAGCCCCCTGCCGGTGCGCGCGCGCCGACAGGGAGTACCACTGGGCTTAAAGTTAAATCTGGCTAACCACACGCCACCTCAAACTCCCACTAACCTCGCCCGCGCCTGCAAACTCAAATGCGCCTGCTCCCCCGGCGCCAGGGTTTGGTTGTGGATGCCACCGCTGGTGGACTCCACGCACACAAAACCCATCACCTCATTCCAGCTCACGCCCAGCAAGGGTCGTTTGCCCGGATGCCAGACCACCGTATTGGCCTGATGCCCGGTATCGATGCTCAGCGCCCTTTGCCAGGCGTGATCATTGAGCTGCATTTCTCCGTCATGCTGGAACACGCGCTGACAACCGCCCGCCACCCGCAATTCACCCTGCTGCTGACAAACCTCACGATTCAACTGATCGTAGCCGTGCACCCCGTCCAGACCAGACAGCGCTACCTTGGCAACATCTCCGATGCGCCAGTAAGCACGTAAGGCCTGGCTGACCTGGCAAGGCTCATCGTCCTGATGCTCGGTGCTCAAGCGCAGTTCCATTTCTTCGCCCAGTCGCGCATGTAAATCGACCTGCCAATCGCACAACTGCAAGCGCCAGTGCAGGGTCACCCCTTCTTCGTCGCTGCTGCTATCGAGCAGTTTCCAGTCGATCAACCGCGCCCAGCCATGGGATGGCCATGCGTTTTCACTGGGGTGGCGGCCATACCAGGGCCAGAAAATCGGTACTCCACCGCGAATCGCACCCACCTGCGGCCACTTGGCAGCGCACCACAACCAGGGCTTTTGCCCGGTTGGCTTAAAATGCAGCAGCTGCGCGCCCTGACGGCTGAACACCGCCTGGCAATGGGGGTGATCGATCACCAGCACGTCGCGCTGCTGAAAACGCTCCCATTGGAAGACCGGCTGCTCGCGCCTGGATTTGAAAAAACGGTGAAGCGGATGCTCATGCATGTGCCGCAGTCCTGAAAATCATGCGCCGAGGTGTGCAGCCCCGAAAAAAAGCGGATAGCCAAGGCTATCCGCTGGAAAAACAAGGAGCTTAGCGCATTTAGAACGTCGACTGAATCTTCAGACCGGCCACCAGTGCGTTGTCAACCTTGTCCACACCACCCGGGTGAGTGATGTACTGCAGGTTTGGACGCACGGTCAGCCAGTTGGTCACGTGAAAACCGTAGTTGAGTTCGTAGTTGTACTCGGTGGAGCGCAGTGGCGAGTACAGCGGATCGTTGTAATCGGTGGCACCAATGGAGGCGTTGATCTGCTCGGCGCTTTTCTTCACGTCATCATTGACGTGGATGCGGGCGGCGCCAATGCCGATGTCATCCTTGGGACGGGCATCGAAAGGCCCCTTGTACACAAACATCAGCGACTGGTAGTTGTCGACGATGTTGGTGGCCTTGTCGTGAAAAGTGGCGTTGGCCGCGATATTCAGACCGCGTGACGAGTCACCGTTGTGGCTGGTGAGTTGCTGCTGCACCACAAACCAGTAACCGTGCTTGCTGTCGCGTACACGATAGTCCTGACCGGTGCTGGTGATGTCGACGCGCACGTCATCGGCAGGCGCCGTGCTCTTGTAGTAACCAACACGGTATTCGCCCGGCAGGTCGTTGACCTTCGGCGACCAGACCAGCTCGACCGGCAACACCGTGCCCTTGGTGCCGCTGCCGCTGAGTTTGAAGCCGTTGCCGTGTTCCAGTTGCGACGGGTTCTGGTTGTACGCGCCGATCTGGGCATACAGCTCAGGGGTGATGTTGTATTTCACCCGCAGTGCCGCCTGGCTGACCGGCCAGTTGTACCAGACGTTGGTGGCCCAGTTACCCACCTGGGAGCCACAGAACGCCAGGTTCTGGAATTCGCACGGGAAGGTGTTGAAGTCTTCGCCTTCACCGAAGTAACCGGCCTTGACGTCCAGTTTGCCGTCGAGGAACTGGTGCTGAATCCACAATTGGGTCAAACGCACCATATGGCCACGGCCATAGACTTCTTGCGAGGAGCTCAGGGTACCGGCACGGGGGTCGCCGATACGGTCATTGGAGATGTTCTGGCCATTACGGTTGGTGAGCTGGATCTTGGCCTGGGTATTGTCCCAGCCCCACAGCTTCTGCAGGTCCAGCGCGACGCCCAGACCGAACTGGTCACTGTAGCGCGCCGTCTTGTCATCGTTGTAACCGCCATGCAGGTTGGCGCCGACTTCACCGACGTAATCGGCCTTGATGTCGATGCCCTGCTCGATCAGTTTGGTTCGCTCACCGCCCCAGTCGCCGGTCATCCATTTCGAATCGGCGCTGAACGCTTCGTCAGCGTAGACACTGCTTGCACCCAGGCTTAGCGCGACAATCGCCGATAGCTGGCAGGCCAGACGGGTACGGGTCATTCTGTTAGTCATCCCTTTAATCCTCGTTGTTTTCTTATTGGCTTTCTATAACGCGGCACCACTCAAGGAGGCCCGGTAACAGGCTCCCTGTTGACTTAACGACCCTTGAATTGCGCCACGTTATCAGCCCGGCCAAGCGTCTGAGGCGAACCCATCGCCCCCAGACGCTCGCCCGTATTCGCATCAAACAGTAGCACTTTGGCTGGATCGAACTGCAAATTGAGGCTTTGACCCACCTGAGGCGCATCATCAGGGGCCATTCGGCAGCAGACCTTGCTCCCGTTCAGGTTTACAAAAACCAGGGTGTCCGGGCCGGTAGGCTCGATGACCTGGGCTTCGGCGCGAATGACGGGCAAGCCATTGGGCTCTGCGGGCGCCAGTACAATCTGCTCGGCGCGTATGCCCACAATCACATCACGGTCCTCAAGCCCCGCGTCCTGCATGCTCAACGGCAGTTCGCAGCGTGCCTGGCCGCTGTCGAGCAAGGCCAGCAAGCGGCCCTCGCGACGTTGCAGGCGCAGGGGAATGAAGTTCATCGGTGGCGAGCCAATAAAGCTCGCCACAAACAGGTTGGCCGGGTCGTTATAGATCTGCTTGGGCGTACCGAACTGCTGAATGATCCCGTCCTTCATCACGGCCACTTTGTCGCCCAGGGTCATGGCTTCAATCTGGTCATGGGTGACGTAGACGGTGGTGGTTTTCAGGCGCTGGTGCATCAGTTTCATTTCGGTGCGCATCTCGACCCGCAGCTTGGCATCGAGGTTGGACAGCGGTTCGTCAAACAGGTAGATCTTGGGCCGCCGCGCCAGCGCCCGGCCCATGGCCACGCGCTGTTGCTGACCACCCGACAGTTGGCCGGGCTTGCGGGTCAGCAGGTGTTCGATTTGCAGCAGCTTGGAAACCCGCGCCACCTCTTCATCGATCGCCGCCGCGCTCATCTTGCGGATCTTGAGACCGAAGGCAATGTTGTCCCGCACATTCATGGTCGGGTACAGCGCGTAGGACTGGAACACCATGGCGATATCACGGTCTTTGGGGCTCATGCCACTGATGTCGGCATCGTCCACCAGGATCGCCCCGCCGCTGATGGTTTCAAGACCGGCGATGCAGTTCATCAGGGTCGACTTACCGCAGCCCGAAGGCCCCACCAGAATCAGGAACTCGCCGTCATCGATTTTCAGTTCGATGTTTTTCAGCGTGTCGGGCAAACCCTTGCCGTAGGATTTATTCACGTTGCGTAATTCGAGAGTCGCCATGCCTTACCCCTTGACCGCGCCGGACGTCAGCCCGCGCAGAAAATACTTGCCCGCAAAGATGTAAACCAGCAGCGTCGGCAGCCCCGCGATCATGGCCGCAGCCATATCAACGTTGTATTCCTTGGCGCCGGTGCTGGTATTGACCAGGTTGTTCAACGCCACCGTAATCGGCTGCGCATCACCACTGGCAAACACCACACCAAACAGAAAGTCGTTCCAGATTTGAGTGAACTGCCAGATCAGGCAGACCATCACGATCGGCACCGACATCGGCAGCAGGATTCGCCCGAAAATCGTGAAGAAACCCGCGCCATCCAGCCGTGCTGCCTTGACCAGTGCGTCCGGGATGCTCACGTAGTAGTTGCGGAAAAACAGCGTGGTGAAGGCCAGGCCATACACCACGTGCACCAGCACCAGGCCGGTGGTGGTATTGGCCAGCCCGAGCTTGCCGATGGTGAACGAGGCCGGGAGCAACACGGTTTGAAACGGCAGGAAGCAGCCAAATAGCAGCAAGCCAAAAAACAGCTGTGAGCCGCGAAAACGCCACATCGACAACACATAGCCGTTCATGGCCCCGATAAAGGTCGAGATCAATACCGCAGGCACGGTGATCTTGACCGAGTTCCAGAAATACCCGCCCACCGTGTCCCAGGCCTTGATCCAGCCAATGCCGTCAATCACTTGCGGCCAGCTCAACAGGTTGCCGGTGCGGATGTCTTCCGGGCTTTTGAAGCTGGTGAGCAGCATCACCACCAAGGGGATCAAATAGACTGCCGCAGCAAGAATCAGGGTGGCGTAAATGGCCAGGCGGCTGAAGGTGAATCGGGACGCGCCGATGCCGCTTGTCATGTTAGTCATGGCGTTTGTTCCTCAGCTCGGAATACAGATACGGCACGAGGATGGCCAGAATCGCTCCCAGCATCATGATCGCGCTGGCAGAACCAATGCCCATTTGCCCACGGCTGAAGGTGAAGGAGTACATGAACATGGCTGGCAAGTCGGAGGAATATCCCGGACCACCGGCGGTCATTGCCGACACCAGATCGAAGCTCTTGATGGCAATGTGCGCAAGGATCATGAAGGCGCTGAAAAACACCGGGCGCAGGCTCGGCAACACAATGCGCAGGTAGATGGTCGGCAAGCTCGCACCGTCGACCTGGGCCGCACGAATGATCGACTGATCGACCCCGCGCAATCCGGCCAGGAACATCGCCATCACAAATCCCGAAGCCTGCCACACCGCAGCGATCACCAGGCAGTACACCACCCGGTCCTGATCCAGCAGCCAGTCAAAACGAAAACCCTCCCAGCCCCAGTCACGGAGCATTTTGTCCAGGCCCAGGCCCGGGTTGAGCAGCCACTTCCAGGCCGTACCGGTGACAATCATCGACAGTGCCATCGGGTACAGGTAGATCGTGCGGATGAAGCCTTCCTTGCGAATCCGCTGGTCGAGCAGGATGGCCAGAAACACGCCGATCACCAGGCTGATGACGATGAACATCCCGCCAAAAACCGCCAGGTTTTTGCTGGCGACCCACCAGCGGTCGTTGTCCATCAGTCGTGCGTATTGCTGCAAGCCAACCCATTTGTAGCTGGGCATAAAGCTGGAATTGGTGAACGAGAGCAGGAACGTCCAAAAAATGTAGCCATAAAAGCCAACCAATACGATCAGCATGCTCGGTGCCAGGACCAGCTTGGGCAACCAGCGTTGCAGCGCATCAAACGGCGAGGCCTTGCTGAACACAGCCACGGAACTCATCGAAATACTCCCGAGAGGGTATGCCGGCATCTGCACACGCAGATGCCGCACAACCAGGGATAAGGGGGAGCCACGCGCAGGCGTGGCAGGTCAGATCAACGAATTACTGTGCGGACTTGATGGCCGAGTAGAGCTTTTTCCCGGCAGTGGCCGGATCAGCACTCTTGTCGCTCATAAAGTTGCTGACGGTGTCGAAAATCGCGCCTTGCACCGCCAGTGAAGTGGCCATGTTGTGCGCCATGCTCGGCAGCTGGCTGTTGGCCTTGCCCGCTTGGGCGAAGTCTTTGGCTGAGGCCTGACCACAGCTGTCGAACTTGCTCATGTCCAGGTCACTGCGTACCGGGATCGAGCCTTTGTTCTGGTTGAACACGTACTGGAATTCAGGCTCAAGCGCGACTTTGGCCACGTCGTTTTGCGCGGCGATATTGCCTGGCGTGTTGTTCTTGGCCGACAGTTTGAACATCGCCAGCGAGTCGATGTTGTAGGTAAAGCTGCCCTGGGTGCCCGGGAATGGCACGCACTCAAAATCAGTGCCGGCCTTTTTACCCGCAGCAGCCCACTCGCTTTTCGCCCAGTCACCCATGATCTGCATACCGGCCTTGCCGTTGATCACCTTGGCGGCTTCCAGGTTCCAGTCCTGACCGGTGCCATCCGGGTCCATGTAGCCCTGCAGTTTTTTCAGGTGGGTGAAAACTTCAGCCATCTGGGGGCCGGTCAGGGTTTTCTCGTCTAGATCGACGAAAGCTTTCTTGTAGCCATCTGGCCCCATGACGCTGAGCACCAGGTCTTCAAAGACCGTGCTGTCCTGCCACGGCTGACCACCGTGGGCCAGAGGGATAAAGCCCGCGGCCTTGAGTTTGTCGCCTGCCGCGTAGAGTTCATCAAGGGTGGTTGGCGCTTTGTCGATGCCTGCCTTCTTGAAGACTTCGGGGTTGATCCACAACCAGTTCACCCGGTGAATGTTCACCGGTACAGCCACGTAATGGCCGTCGTATTTCATGGTGTCGGAGACAGTTTTCGACAGCAGGGTGTCCCAGTGATTGGCCTTGGAAACCTCATCGAGGTTGGTCAACAAACCGAGCGCGCCCCACTCTTGCAAGTCAGGGCCTTTGATTTGTGCTGCTGAAGGCGGGTTGCCGGAGACGGCCCGGGTTTTCAGTACGGTCATGGCGGCGGCACCGCCACCGCCTGCCACGGCACTGTCCTGCCAGGTGTAACCGTCTTTTTCGATCAGCTTTTTAAGCACATCAACCGCTTTGGCCTCACCACCGGAGGTCCACCAATGCACCACTTCAACCGTGCCTTTGGAGTCGGCAGGGGCAGCGGCATAAGCACCCAGGGGGAATAATGTAGCCAGAGAAATGACAACGGCGAGGCGATTGAATGAATTCATGTCTGGACCTTTCTTGTTGTTATAGCTGTGCAAGTCTTTTTGCTTGCGCTGCCAAAGAGTGTATCCATCACCGTCTGCCCGCACGTAACGAAGAGACGCTCAAATGTCACAACCTGGTGACACAGAAGCAGGGTGAGGGCGTTTGGTTCCGAGGATATTTCAACGATGTCTGACTCTGCTTCCCTGTAAGCCATAAAGCTGCCCCAAAGCCACGTAAGGCATTTTCTGCGTTGACTGTAGGACGCATCCCGAAGTCGTTTTCCCACGTTGAACCTGTAAAAAACTTCAGCGAGTCTGCAACACATCGCCACGTTTCAAGAACGGATGCAGGCACCCATCAGGAGATGAGACTCATGCAGAAATATCGAGCAACGGCCCAGAACCACTGTTTCATTTGCCCGATGGAGTATCCGGACGGTTGCCGCTACGCCTGGAAACTGAACATCCGGCGCTCAGGCAAAGTGCATGTCCACCATTTCGACTTCGCCGAGTATGGCGGTGAGGCCGCGGCCCTGGATGCAGCTGAACATTTGCGCAACCAGTTGGTGCTGGAAATGCCCCAGCCCCTCACCTATGAAAATCGTCAACGCCTGACACGCCACAACACCAGCGGCCATCCCGGGGTCTACCGGGTGCACGCCAACCAGATCCATTACTGGCGCGCCACGACCCGCATTCACGGTTACAACCTGAGCAAGAGTTTTCGTGTGGATCGCTACGGCGATGACGAGGCCAAGCGGTTGGCGCTGCAAGAGCGCGAGAGGCAACTGACCCTGTGCAACGAACCCTATGACGTGGCCATGGAAAAACTGCAGCTGCACTTCAGTCAGACCAGCAGGCGGGTGCGCGAAAACCGTATCAACGCCGCGATGAGCAGTCACCGCCAGCCAAAGCCCATGATGGAAGTGGCCTCAGACCGCCCACTGGAACCCTTGCTACCCATCAGTGCCGAACAGGCGAGCCAGTCGATCAATCGCCATTTCGCGGCAAGTGCAAAGTGACCCGCAGGCCGCCCACGCGCAGGTTTTGCAGACTGACTTCACCACCGTGGCTATGGGCAATACTGCGGGCAATCCCGAGCCCCAGCCCGTAACCCTGCTGCTGCCCGGCCAGGCGGAAGTGAGGCTCGAAAACTTGCTCCAGGCGTTGCTCGGGCACCCCCGGTCCTTCGTCATCAACGGTCAGCACAAAGGCCTGCTCATTGTCATCGATACGCAAGTGCGCGTTGTTGCCGTACTTGAGGGCATTGTCGATCAGGTTGCCCATGCAGCGGCGCAGGGCCAGCGGCTTGCCGGGGTAAGGTTTGAGGGCTCGCCCCTGAAGGGTTACGCGACCGTTCCCCTGGGGGAGCAAATACGGTTCGATCAAGCAGTCGAGCAGGTGATTCAAGTCCACTGCCTCGATGTTTTCGTGAATGTCCGTATCTTTCACGCACTGCAGCGCACCCTTGACCAGCATCTCCAGCTCATCCAGATCGCGTCCGAACTTGTGCTGCAACTGCTCGTCTTCGAGCAGTTCGACCCGCAGGCGCAGGCGGGTGATCGGGGTGCGCAGGTCATGGGAAATGGCGCTGAACAACTGACTGCGCTCGGTCAGATAACGGCTGATGCGAGCCCGCATGGTGTTGAAGGCTCGCCCCACTTCGACCACCTCACTGCCGCCTCCGATCTCGACCGGCTTGACCTCATCCTCACCCAGCGACATGTCGCGGGCCGCCCGGGCCAGACGCTTGAGCGGGCGGCTTTGCCAATGCACCAGCAAGCCGATGAACAACAATAAAAAGACGCTGCTGAGCACGATGAACCACACCTGCAATGCCGGCAGTCCTTCTTCTTCGAGGCTGGTGTACGGCTGCGGCAACAGGGACGCGATATACAGCCACTCGCCCGGCACCATCTGGATTTGCGTCACCAGCACCGGTGGATTGACCGGCTCAAGCGTCAAGGCGAAATGCGCCCAGGAACGGGGCAACTCATCGAGCTTGAGGCCCGCATTGAAAATGCGCAGGTCCTGGGGGCTGACAAACGTCACCGACATGTCGACATCGGGTCCCACCGCCTCGCGCAACACCTTGTCCACGGCGTCCAGCACCGCCTGTTTGCGCTGGGTCGGCGGCAATACGGGCATGTCCAGGGGCCTGTCATTGAGGCTCACCACAAACCGTGTTCCGCCCATGCTGCGCAATTGATCCAGCACCAGCGGACGATAGGCCAGCGGCAAGGAGCGCAGGTAAGCCACGGTCGCATTCATCGAGTGCGCCATGCTGCGCGCACTGTTGACCAGCCCTTCGAGTTGCGTGGTGCGCAACTGCGACAGCCAGATCGCGCTCGACAAGGTTTGCGCCAGCAAAATGGCAAGCAACGTCAGCAGCAACATACGCCCCAGCAATGAGCGGGGCATGTGCCATTTGCGCAGGAAATTAAAGGTCATTGCCTGACAAGACCTGAGCCGCCAACTGATAGCCGCTGCCGCGTACGGTACGGATCAACCGGGGGGGCTTGTCGGTGTCGCGCAGACGCTGGCGCAAGCGGCTGACGGCCATGTCGACAATTCGGTCCAGAGGCATCAAATCCCGACCGCGGGTCGCATTGCCGATGGTGTCGCGGTCAAGAATCTGTTGCGGGTTATCCAGAAACAGCTTGAGCAACGAGAAATCAGCCCCGGACAGAATCACCTCTTCGCCATCGGTATGGAACAGTCGATGGGTCACGGTGTTCAGTCGCCACTCTTCGAACGCCAGGACTTCGTTACCCGAACTGGTATTGGCAAATTGCGCCCTGCGAAGCAATGCCTTGATTCGTGCCAGCAGTTCACGGGGGCTGAAGGGTTTGCCCAGGTAGTCGTCGGCGCCCAGCTCAAGGCCAATGATGCGATCGGCCTCGTCAGAACTGGCGGTGAGCATGATGATCGGGATCTGGGCAAAGCGCGGATGCTGACGCACCCATCGGCACAGGCTGAAGCCATCTTCGTCGGGCAACATGACATCGAGGATCAGCAGATCACTGGCGGCCCCATCAAGTGCTTCACGAAAGCCTGCACCATCGCCCACGGTACGCACCTGAAAACCGGCGCGGGTGAGATAGATATCAAGGAGTTCTCGAATTTCCTGGTCATCATCGACCAGCAAAATGGATTTGCCGGGTGCACTCACAGTGATGTTCCTTATTGTTTTTATCACGTCTGTGGGAGCGGACTTGTTCGCGATGCAAGCGACTCGATGTCTGCGCTATCGCGAGCAACCCCGCTCCCACAGTGTGTGCATGGCTTTTAGCCAAATGCCTGTTGCAACGCCACTCCCGCGCCGATCAATCCCGGATACGGTGCTGTCACCAGCCACACCGGGATGCCCTTGAGGTAGTCACTCATGCAGCCTTTGTCGGCGAAGCTGCGGGCAAAGCCGCTGGCCAGGAAAATATCGGCAAAGCGCGGGATGACCCCGCCCACGATATAGACCCCGCCCCGCCCACCGATGGTCAATACATTGTTGCCCGCCACACGCCCCAGCCAGCAACTGAAGTGTTCCAGCACCTGCAGGGCGACCGGGTCACCGGCCAGGGCCGCTGCCGTGATTGCACGGTCGCTGTCCAGCACCGGCGTATGGCCATCCACCGCGCAAATCGCCCGATAGACCCGCGGCAAACCGCTGCCGCTCAAAATGCTTTCAGCACTCACATGGCCAATTTCGTTGTAAATGTGCTGCCACAACTGCACTTCACGGGGGTTGCTCATGGGCAGGTCAACGTGACCACCCTCCCCCGGCAAGGCCATCCACTGTGCCTCACCCAGGTTCAGCAAGGTGCCCACGCCCAGCCCGGTTCCCGGCCCGATAACCACGGCGGGTCGTGTCGGGTCCGGGATGCCAGGGCACACCTGGCGTACGTCTTCAGGTTGCAGGCGGGTCATGCCCAGGGCCATCGCGCTGAAGTCGTTGATCAACAGAAGATTGTCGACCTGCAGGTCCTTACAGAACCCCGACCGGCTCAAGCGCCAGTGGTTGTTGGTAAAGCGAAACTCATCGCCACTCACGGGACCTGCCACTGACAGGCACACCGAACCCACAGCACCCAGGGCCAGATCCAGGTCGCTCAGGTAAAGCTTGATGGCTTCTTGCGGGCAGGCGAAATCAGCTGTTGCCAGCACACGAACCGAGCGCAGCTGGTCGTTATCCCACAACGCAAACCGGGCGTTGGTTCCACCAATGTCACCGACCAGTGCAAGCTTCATTTCAGATTTTCCAGAGACGAGGTAAAGGTACTCGCGCCCTGCTCGGCCGAACTGAAGGCCTGTCGCATGAACGCAAACAACTCACGCCCGGACCCAACGGCATTATCCAGAGTGCCGATTGCCGGGGTGCGCGCCGCGAATTCTGCCTCATCCACCAACAGTTGCAATGTTCCTTTTACGCCGTCCACGCGAATCATGTCGCCGTCCTGAACACGGGCCAGAGCGCCGCCGATCGAAGCTTCCGGGCTGACATGAATCGCTGCCGGAATCTTGCCCGAGGCGCCTGACATGCGTCCGTCAGTGATCAGTGCCACTTTAAAGCCCCGATCCTGCAACACACCCAGGAACGGCGTCATCTTGTGCAGCTCGGGCATGCCGTTGGAACGCGGGCCCTGAAAGCGCATCACGGCCACAAAGTCGTGTTCCAGCTCACCGGCCTTGAACGCATCGGCCAGTTGTTGCTGATCCTGGAATACCCGTGCCGGGGCTTCGACGATTTGATGCTCAAGCGCTACCGCCGAGACTTTCATCACGCCGCGCCCCAGGTTGCCTTCCATCACCCGCAACCCGCCCTCGGCCGAAAACGCACGTGCAACCGGACGCAAAATCGACTCGTCGAGGCTCTCGATCGGGCCTTCGCGCCAGACCAGCTCGCCATCCACCAGGAACGGTTCGCGGGTGTAACGGCTCAGACCGAAGCCCGCCACCGTGTTGACATTCTCATGGAGCAGGCCGGCTTCCAGCAGTTCGCGAATCAGGAACGCCATGCCGCCAGCGGCCTGGAAGTGGTTGATATCGGCCTTGCCGTTTGGATACACGTGGGACAGGGTCGGCACCACTTCGGACAGGTCCGCCATGTCTTGCCAGGTCAACTGAATGCCCGCGGCCATCGCAATCGCCGGCATGTGCAGGGTGTGGTTGGTAGAGCCGCCAGTGGCATGCAGCGCAACAATGGAGTTCACCAGGGAGCGCTCGTCGACGATTTCGCCCAACGGGGTGAAGTCGCCATTTTGCTTGGTCAGGCGAGTGACCTGATGAGCGGCTTCGCGGGTCAGCGCATCACGCAATGGCGTGTAGGGATTGACGAAAGAAGCACCCGGCAAATGCAGCCCCATGACTTCCATCAGCAACTGGTTGGTGTTGGCGGTTCCGTAAAACGTACAGGTGCCAGGGCTGTGATAGGACTTCATCTCCGACTCCAGCAGCTCTTCGCGGCTGGCCTTGCCTTCAGCGTAACGCTGACGCACGTCGGCCTTTTCCTTGTTGGAAATACCCGACGGCATCGGCCCGCCCGGCACAAAGATGGTGGGCAGATGACCGAAGCGCAGCGCGCCCATCAGCAGGCCCGGCACGATCTTGTCACATATGCCCAGCATCATTGCCGCATCGAACATGTTGTGGGACAGCGACACGGCCGTCGACAGCGCAATCACTTCACGGCTCAGCAGGCTGAGCTCCATGCCCGGCTCGCCCTGGGTCACGCCATCGCACATGGCCGGCGTGCCGCCCGCGAACTGGCCCACCGAGCCGATTTCACGCAGTGCTTTTTTGATTTGCTCAGGAAAGTGTTCGTAGGGCTGATGCGCCGACAGCATGTCGTTATATGACGAAACAATTGCGACGTTGGCGGCGTTCATCATCCGCAGGCTGTTTTTATCTTCAGCGCCACACCCGGCCACGCCGTGGGCGAAGTTGGCACATTGCAGCTTGCCGCGTTGCGGGCCGTCACTGGCGGCACCGCGAATAAGCGTCAGGTACGCCTCACGGGTGGCACGACTGCGGGCAATAAGACGCTCGGTGACTTCAAGAACGCGGGGATGCATGTGTTGAACTCCAGGCTAACGGATGTGGCGACCTGTACGTGTCCTATGCTGACCGAAGGGCTTTGAGGAGCGACTTCGACCATTCGGACCCGTTGATTCAGGTCACTCGTTGTAGATAAAACAAAATATTGCCACTTAAATGGCTTGTTTTCTATTTTTATGCGAATAATCTTGTAATTCCAACAACAAATCGATGGCAGGCGCTTTCCATGACTCTACGAATCGCAATCAATGGTTTTGGCCGGATCGGCCGTAACGTCCTGCGCGCACTGTATACCCAAGGCTACCGTCAGGACCTGCAGATCGTCGCAATCAACGATCTGGGTGACAGTTCGATCAACGCTCATCTGCTCAAGTACGACACGGTTCACGGCACGTTCGACGCAACTGTCGAGCATGATCAGGAGAGCCTGACGGTCAATGGCGACCGCATCAGCGTGACCGCCATTCGCAACCCGGCCGAACTGCCTTGGGCGGCGCTGAAAGTGGATGTGGTGTTTGAATGCACAGGTTTGTTCACAGATCGCAGCAAAGCTGAAGCGCATATTAGCGCTGGTGCCCGTAAGGTGATTATCTCTGCACCCGGTAAAAATGCCGATGCGACTGTGGTCTACGGCGTTAACCACGACATTCTGCGCCAATCCCACCAAATTATTTCCAATGCTTCCTGCACCACCAACTGCCTGGCACCTGTGGCGCAAATCCTGCACCGCGAGTTCGGCATTGAAAACGGCCTGATGACCACCATCCACGCCTACACCAATGACCAGAACCTGACCGACGTTTATCATTCGGACCCGTACCGTGCGCGCTCGGCCACCCAGAACATGATCCCGAGCAAAACCGGTGCCGCCGAAGCCGTGGGCCTGGTATTGCCTGAGCTGGCCGGCAAGCTGACCGGCATGGCCGTTCGGGTTCCGGTGATCAACGTGTCGCTGGTTGACCTGACCATCGAGCTCAAGCGCGAAACCACCGCGGCTGAGGTCAACGCGCTGTTCAAGGAAGCCAGCCAGCACTCCAAAGTTCTGGGCTACAACACCCTGCCGCTGGTATCGAGCGACTTCAACCACAACCCGCTTTCGTCGATCTTCGACGCCAATCACACCAAAGTCAGCGGCAAACTGTTGAAAGTACTGGCCTGGTATGACAACGAGTGGGGCTTCTCCAACCGCATGCTCGATAACTGCCTGGCGCTGTGCAACGCGGAGTAACGCGATGATCGGTATCAGCTTCACCACGGCCACCCTGGCGGCGCGCAAGCGCATCGCCCTGGTGGCCCATGATCACTGCAAGGGGTTCTTGCTGGACTGGGCCGAGCGCCACAAATCGGAACTCAGCCAGCACGACCTGTGCGCCACCGGCACCACGGGCCTGCTCTTGAGCCAACGCCTTGGGCTGCCGATCGAAAGCATGATCAGCGGCCCGTTGGGCGGCGATCAGCAGGTGGGCGCCAGGATCGCGGAGCAGCGGGTCGACATGCTGGTGTTTTTCTGGGACCCGTTTGAACCCCAGCCCCATGATCCGGACATCAAGGCCTTGTTGCGGGTGGCTGCGGTCTGGAACATTCCGGTGGCCTGCAATGAGTGCAGCGCAGACTACCTGCTCAGCAGCCCCCTGATGAGCCAGCCCCACGAATACCGCATCCCGGATTACAGCGCGTACCTCAAAGGCCGCGTCTGATTTGTTTTTTGTGGGAGCGGGCTTGCTCGCGATGGCCTCTGACCGGCCAGCCTGACCAGCCGGGTAGCCTGTATCGCGAGCAAGCCCGCTCCCACAGAATCAAGCCCGCCTCAAGGCAAGGGCGATTTCATGGCTTTTCAAAACAGCGCTTGACCAACGGCATAGATGATAAGCATTATCATTCGCTCAAAATCGGTCGGGTAGCACTGTGAGTCAGTCCCACTTCAATCAAGTCTTCCTGACCCAGCGGGTCACCTTGCTGCGCACGCTGGAGCGGATGGTCAATAACCACAGCACCGCCGAAGACTTGCTGCAAGAAACCTACTTGCGCGTGACGCGGGCCTTGAGCGAGCGCTCCGTCGAACACCTTGAACCCTTTGTTTTCCAGACCGCACGCAACCTCGCGCTCGATCATCTGCGCGCCCGGCGCATTCAGTCACGCACCGTCGTCGAAGATGTGCCGCTGGAAATCATCGAAGGCGTCGCCTCCCCTCTCAGCACCCCGGAAGAAGCCCATCAAGCCGCGCAATTACTGGAGCGTTTGAGTGTGAGCCTGAGCCAGCTAAGCGCCCGCCAACAGCGAATTTTCATCCTGAGCCGCCTTCATGGCTGCAGTTATCAAGAGATTGCCGAAGAGCTTGATGTGTCCTTGAGCACGGTTCAAAAGGAGCTCAAATTAATCATGGCAATCTGCATCGGGGTAGCCGACAGGCTGAATCGGCCTTAACCTTGACGGGCTATGCCTGTAAGAACGCTCTGTAACTGCCAAGGAACACCCGTGCCGGACACTCATAATTCTGCGCAAGACGTGCTGCAAGACAGCGCCATGGATCAGGCACTGGACTGGCTGATCACCCTTGAGTGTGCGAGCGACGAACAAAAAGCCGCCTTCGAAAACTGGCTCGATGCCGACCCTGCCCACGCCCTCGCCTTTGCCAAAGCCAATGCGATCTGGAATGGAGAGCCGGTTCTGGCTGCCGCACAAACCCTGCAAACCCGCCGCACGCCACGCCTGTTGCAACGCATCGGGCGGCACTGGAAGCACCTGGCAACAGCGGCGGTCGTGATTCTTTGTGTCGGCAGTTACGGCAATGTGCCCTTGCGACTGCAAGCCGATCATCTGACCGTGGTCGGCGAGCGCCAGCGCCTGCAACTGGAAGACGGTTCAAAAGTACTGCTTAACACCAACTCCGCGTTCTCCAGCAAAGTGGTCAATGCCCAGGCCAGCGCTCGCCTGTACCAGGGCGAAGCGTACTTCGAAATCCCGGCCGACCTGGAACTGCCCATGGTTCTTGATGCTGGCCCCGTGCGTGTCAGTGTGCGCGATACCGACTTTGCCGTGAGCTACCTCAATGGCGAAGCCCAAGTGCGGGTGCAACGCGGCGATGTTGACTTGCGGGTGAGCAGTGTCGGCACGCAAATGCGCTTGTCTGCCGGTAACAGCGTGCGCATCGGCCCCAACGGATTCAGCAAGACCGCCAGGCTCAACCCCCAGACCGACCTGGCCTGGGTTCAAGGGCGTCTGGTGTTTGAAAACTGCCCGATGGGCAAAGTACTGGATGAAGTGCGCCGCTATTACCCCGGATGGATCGTCAGCAACAACGACAAACTGGCCAGCATTGCAGTGACCGGAAACTACCGGCTCGACCAGCCGCTGGACATCCTGCGCTCACTCGCCCACATCACCTCGAGCAACATCTCGGAATTCCCCGCGCTGGTCATTCTTAATTAGTTGTAAGTTTTTTTACGCGATAGCCACAGGTCGTTCGTCTCGTTGTAGTCAATGCAACTGATTCGCATTTTGAATCAGCTTCGCAACTATAAGATTCGTTCACCACGGAGCGCTATCAATGCCCACTCGTTTCAACAGCCGGTCCTCATCCAACGTCCGCACGGGCGGTTTGCAGCAGTGCACGTTGTCGTTGTTGACCGCTGCCATGCTCCTGGCCGGTGTACAGGCGGCTCCCGTCATGGCCGCGACCGATGGGCAGTCGGCCACCCGCTCCGTGGGCAATTACAAATTCGCGATTTCCCAGCAGCCGCTGGCGTCTGCCCTGAACGATTTCAGCGCCGTCACCGGCTGGCAGGTCGGGTTGCCGGCAGAGCTGGCGCAGAATGTGTCCTCGCCCGGCGTACGCGGCTCCCTGCCCCCGGAAAAAGCCCTTGAACGTCTGCTCATCGGTACCAACCTGGGCTACCGCAAACTGGGCAACAACAACATTGTGCTGGAAAAGCGCAGCAGCTCCACCGGCACCCTGGCCTTGCAACAAGTGACCATCAGCGCCACTCGCCAGGAACAGGACGTGAACTCGGTGCCCAGCACCGTCACCGTCCATGACCGCCAGGAGCTGGACCGCGATAACGTCAATACCATCAAGGATCTGGTGCGCTATGAGCCGGGTGTCACGGTAGGTGGCGCCGGTCAGCGCGGCGGTATCAGCAATTACAATATCCGCGGTATCGATGGCGACCGGATTCTGACCCAGATTGATGGCGTTGAAATCCCCAGCTCGTTCTTCAACGGCCCTTACGCCAAGACCCAGCGCAACTACGTCGACCCGGAAATCATCAAGCGTGTTGAAATCCTCCGTGGTCCGGCGTCAGTGCTGTATGGCAGCAACGCCATCGGCGGCGCCGTCAGCTACTTCACCCTGGACCCGGATGACATCATCAAGCCGGGCCAGGATGTCGGTGCCCGCCTGAAAACAGGCTACAGCTCGGCCGATCGCAGCTGGCTGAAATCCGGCACGGTGGCCGGTCGTTCGGGTGAATTCGATGGTTTGCTGCACCTGAGCCAGCGCGACGGACATGAAACCAAATCTTATGGCGATCACGGCGGCACCGGCCTCTCCCGGACCGCGGCCAACCCCGAAGACGTGAAAACCACCAACGTGCTGGCCAAGGCCGGCTGGAACTACAACGATGACGATCGCCTGGCCTTCACCTACGAGAAGTACAAGGACCGTACCGATATCGATGTGAAAAGTGCCGTCGGTGGCCCGTTCAACAACGGCCAGCCGCTGGGCATGTATCGCTCCCGAACCGGCCAGGACACCATCACTCGCGAACGTTTCGGTGTGGAAAACAGCATGGTTCTCGACACCATGCTGACCGATCACTTCAAGTGGAGCCTGAACTACCAGATCGCCAAGACCGACCAGAACACCCTGGAAAACTACTTCCCCTTCACCCGCAATGTGATGCGCTCGCGCAACACTAAATATGAAGAAAAAATGTGGGTACTGGACGTCCAGGCGGACAAGGCTTTCCATATTGCCGACACCGATCACCTGCTGACCTATGGCGCCACCGTCAAGCATCAGAATGTCACCGGTTCGCGCAGCGGCTCGGGCACCTGCCTGGCAGTGGGCAGAGGCTGCACGGCTGTTGGCGCCAACAGCCCGAGCGATTATCTGGTCAAGTCCAGCGACTTCCCCGACCCGACCATCAACACCTACAGCCTGTTCGCCCAGGATCAGATCAGCTGGAACGACTGGACCTTCATGCCCGGTCTTCGCTACGACTACACCAAGCTGACGCCACACGTCACACAGGAATTCCTCAATACCGTCAACAGTGACCAGCGAGGCACGGTGAATGACGATGAAAAAGTCTGGCATCGGCTGTCGCCCAAATTTGGCGTGACCTACGCGTTCAACGATAACTACACGTGGTACGGCCAATACAGCGAAGGCTTCCGCACCCCAAGCGCCAAGGCCTTGTATGGCCGCTATGACAACCTTCAGGCGGGCTACACAGTCGAGCCAAACCCGAATCTGGAACCGGAAAAAAGCAAAAGCTACGAGACGGGCCTGCGCGGCAACTTTGAGGCGGGGTCATTCGACGTCGCAGTTTTCTATAACAAATACCGCGACTTCATCAATGAAGACGCCATCACCCCCGGCTACAACGAACTTGCGTTCCAGAGCAATAACATCAAGCACGCCACCATCAAGGGGGCTGAAGTCAAAGGCCGCTTGAACCTGGACGCCTTCGGCGCACCGCAGGGCCTCTACACCAAGGGTTCGGTGGCGTATGCCCACGGCCGCAACAACGACACTGGTCAGCCGATCAACAGCGTCAACCCGCTGACCGCCGTCATGGGCCTGGGCTACGAGCAACAGAACTACGGTGGTCTGGTGAGCTGGACACTGGTCAAGAGCAAAAACCAGGTCGACGACAACACCTTCTTTTCCCCGGATGGCACCAGCAAACAGTTCAAGTCGCCGGGCTATGGCGTGCTCGACCTGACCGGTTTCTACAAGGTCACCCAGGACGTCACCGTCAATGCTGGCCTGTACAACCTGACCGACAAGAAATACTGGAACTGGGATGACGTGCGCGGTTACGACAGCGTGGGCGAAGCCGGTGTGCTGAACCCGGCCAATATGGAGCGCTTGACCGCTCCGGGCCGCAACTTCGCAATCAATCTGGTCTGGGATATCTGACCGCGCGCCTCACTGCGCAGACTTTTGTTCTGCGCAGTGAGGATTTTTTACTGTGATCCGTCTTCCTGATCGTCTAGTTACAAAGCGCATCTCATTCTCAAGGATATTGGCATGACCACTCCAGATTCCGCACCGCGTCCTTCCGAGCGCTCCAAGCGCCTGACCCTCGCCACCCGTGAGACTCACGACACCCTGGGCGAGAAAGTCATGGGCCGCGACCCCTTTGGCAGCCTCGAAAACTACACCCACTTCGCGACCGCCCAGTACCTGTTCCTGACTGAGCTGGCCGCGCTGCACACCGATCCACGCCTGACCCAGCACATCCCCAACTTGCCTGAGCGCTGCCGCGCAGAGCAAATCAAGGCTGACCTGATCGACCTGGGCGTCGAGCTGCCGACCCCGGTTGCCGGCGCGGTCAATGCACCGAGCAAGGCGCAGGCACTGGGTTGGGTATTTGTGTCCGAAGGCTCCAAGCTGGGCGCGGGCGTATTGATCAAGCAAGCCCGCCTGCTGGGTCTTAGCGAAACCCACGGTGCCCGTCACATGGGCGAACCTGCCGAAGGCCGTGGTCGTAACTGGAAGAGCTTTATCGAAATGCTCGACAGCGTCGAACTCACCCCAGAGGAAGATGCCGAGCTGGAACAAGCCGCCAACGATGCCTTCAGCCGCTTCACCTTCCTGCTGGAACAGACCTACGTGAAACAGCCAGAACTGGCTTAAGCTTGTTGCCCGGCCAGCACTCGCTGACCGGGCGTCCTTTACGCGTCTTGAGCTTATGACCCGCCAAACCCAATCCTCGTCGAAAATCGCGCGCATCCTGTTCGGCTTGCTGGCCTACGTGAGCCTGGGCATTGGCTTGATCGCGATTGTGATTCCGGGCCTGCCGACCACCGAATTCATTTTGCTCGCCGCCTGGGCCGCGACCAAAAGCTCTCCGCGCCTGAGTGCCTGGCTGGAAAACCACCGATTGTTCGGCCCTATCCTGACCAACTGGCGCAACGGCAAGATCATCAAGCGCAACGCCAAAATCAGCGCCACTGTCAGCATGTTGTTGTGTGCCGGCTTGATGCTGTACGTGCTCGATCACGGATGGCCTGTTTTCCTCGCCATTGCCGGCATGAGCCTGGGCAACCTGTGGATCTGGTCGCGGCCGGAGAATATGCCCGCAACCATTGCGACGACTAAACAGCTGTAGTCGCTGCCGCAGGCTGCGAGGGGATCGCAGGGTTTTCGAGAAAACGGTTTGCTACGCAACCCTTCGCAGCCTGCGGCAGCGACTACACAGCCTGCCTACAACGCCAACGCCCCGCTATACAGCGCATACGCAGCCCCCAGTGCCGCGACCAGCACCGCGGCAAAGATTGGTTTTTCCCAGGTCTTGAACAGCACCTCGCCCTGTTCGCGTTTGGCCTTGGCAAAAAAGATGATCCCCGGCGCATACAGCAATGCCGAGAGCAGCAGGTATTTGGGCCCCGCCGCATACAACAGCCACATCGCGTAGATCAGCGCGACAGCCCCCACCAGCAAATCCTTGATGCGCCGCCGTCTCGCCCTCTCGTAAGTCTCACCCCTCACGCACAGCAGCACCCCATAGGCTGCCGACCACAGATAAGGCACCAGAATCATCGACGACGCGAGGTAGATCAGGCTGGTGTAGGTCCCCGCTGACACCAGGGTAATCACCAGGAAAATCTGGATCATGGAGTTGGTCAGCCACAGAGCATTGACCGGCACATGGTTGGCGTTTTCCTTTTTCAGGAACGCCGGCATGGTGTTGTCCCTGGCCGTGGCATACAGAATTTCAGCGCACAGCAATGCCCACGACAACAACGCGCCCAGCAGCGAAATCGCCAGGCCGATACTGATCAGGATCGCACCCCACTCCCCCACCACATGCTTGAGCACACCGGCCATCGACGGGTTTTGCAGGTGTGCCAGCTCCGGCTGACTCATGATCCCCAGCGACAGCACGTTCACCAGCACCAACAGCGCCAGCACCCCGAGAAAGCCGATGACCGTGGCCTTGCCGACATCCGAGCGTTTTTCCGCACGGCCCGAGTACACACTGGCGCCCTCAATGCCGATAAAGACAAACACCGTGACCAGCATCATGTTGCGTACCTGGTCCATCACGCTGCCCAGGCTTGGGGTTTCAGTGCCCCAAAAGTCCCGGGTGAAAATATCCGCTTTGAAGGCCACGGCGGTCAGCACGATAAACATCACGATCGGCACGATCTTGGCCACGGTGGTCAACTGGTTGATGAACGCCGCCTCCTTGATCCCGCGCAGCACCAGAAAATGCACTCCCCACAGCAGCAGGGACGCACAGCCGATGGCGACAGGCGTGTTGCCCTGGCCAAACACCGGGAAAAAATAGCCCAGGGTGCTGAACAGCAACACGAAATAGCCGACGTTACCCATCCAGGCACTGATCCAGTAACCCCAGGCGGACGAAAAGCCCATGTAGTCGCCGAAACCGGCCTTGGCGTAGGCATACACCCCCGAATCCAGTTCCGGCTTGCGGTTGGCAAGGGTCTGAAACACGAAGGCCAGCGCCAGCATGCCCACGGCAGTGATCGCCCAACCGATCAACACGGCACCACCCGCGGCACGCTCGGCGATATTTTGTGGCAACGAAAAAATCCCGCCGCCAATCATCGAGCCCACCACCAATGCAATCAAGGCGTTTAGCCGAAGCTTCTGCGTCTGTTGCGACATCGACACCTCTGAATGTGCTGGTTAGTTAATTCATCATTATCGGGTTTAAAACGTTCACCGACTAATTATATGTACCCGTCGAACGTTTAGTAGAGTTACGCAATAAGCCCACCCTTATTAATAACGTTATTTTCTATTGAAACCTAAAAATCAGTACACATATAGATGACGATTTAATTTCATCGACAGGTGCATGAAACATGAAGATGACATTTGCAAATCTCAGAATACTGTCTAGCTTCAATCTCCACGACAACGCGATTCAGCAACGAATTAACACCTGCAAACATCTCTGGCGTAAGGCTTTGAGCAAGCGTCATAAAAATACGATATCGCGACCTTCCCCGCTCTACTGACAATGGAATGTAGTAATGCCCTGATCTATGTCAAATGGCTTGATTATCAATGGACTTAACTTCGAAGCCTCACTTCTCCTAGATTGGAGTCACTACAATGTCTGATACTCCTGGAAAACTGCGACTGGGTGCGCTGGTTGCTCTGGTAGTCGGTTCCATGATTGGCGGCGGTATTTTTTCATTGCCGCAAAACATGGCCGCCAGTGCTGATGTAGGTGCAATCCTGATCGGCTGGGCAATCACCGCAGTCGGTATGCTGACCCTCGCTTTTGTGTTCCAAACCCTCGCCAATCGCAAACCTGACCTGGACGGTGGTGTTTACGCCTACGCCAAGGCCGGCTTCGGCGATTACATGGGTTTCTCATCCGCATGGGGTTACTGGATCAGCGCCTGGCTGGGTAACGTCGGCTATTTCGTGTTGCTGTTCAGCACCCTGGGCTACTTCTTCCCGATCTTCGGCGAAGGCAACACCCCCGCCGCCATCATCGGCGCCTCGATCCTGCTGTGGGCCGTGCATTTCCTGGTACTGCGCGGGATCAAGGAAGCAGCGTTCATCAACCTGGTGACGACCGTTGCCAAGGTCGTACCGCTGGTCCTCTTTATTCTGATCGCCATCTTCGCGTTCAAACTGGACATCTTTACCAGTGACATCTGGGGCGTAAAAAACCCGGACCTGGGCAGCGTGATGGATCAGGTGCGCAACATGATGCTGGTCACCGTGTGGGTGTTCATCGGTATCGAGGGGGCAAGCATCTTCTCGTCCCGTGCCGAAAAACGCTCCGACGTGGGTCGGGCCACCGTGATCGGTTTTATCACCGTGCTGCTGCTGCTCGTACTGGTGAACGTACTGTCGCTGGGCATCATGACTCAGCCTGAACTGGCAAAACTGCAGAACCCGTCGATGGCGGCCGTGCTTGAGCATGTAGTCGGTCACTGGGGGGCGGTGCTGATCAGCGTCGGCCTGATCATCTCTCTGCTGGGTGCCCTGCTGTCCTGGGTGCTGCTGTGTGCCGAGATCATGTTCTCGGCCGCCAAAGACCACACCATGCCGGCCTTCCTGAAAAAGGAAAACGCCAACCATGTACCGGTAAACGCCCTGTGGCTGACCAACGCCATGGTGCAACTGTTCCTGATCATCACCCTGTTCTCGGCCAGTACTTATCTGTCACTGATCTACCTCGCGACCTCGATGATCCTGGTGCCTTACCTCTGGTCGGCGGCCTACGGCTTCCTGCTGGCAGTACGCGCCGAGACTTACGAGAACGCCCTGGCCGAACGCAAGAAAGACCTGATCATCGGTGGTATCGCGCTGATCTACGCCATCTGGCTGATCTATGCCGGCGGCCTCAAGTACCTGCTGCTCTCGGCCCTGCTGTACGCACCTGGCGCCATTCTGTTCGCCAAGGCCAAGCGTGAAAGCGGCCAACCTGTTTTCACCCACATCGAGAAAGTGATTTTTGCCGCAGTAGTGATCGGCGCCCTGGTGGCTGCCTATGGTCTCTACGACGGATTTCTGACCCTGTAACAACCTGTTTGTGTACTTTGGAGGATGACTGTAATGACCACGGAAAAAGTGAAGTTCGGCGTGCATTCCGAAGCCGGTAAGCTGCATAAGGTTATGGTGTGTTCCCCAGGCCTGGCTCACCAGCGCCTGACCCCAAGCAACTGCGATGAGCTGCTGTTCGATGACGTGCTGTGGGTCAATCAGGCCAAGCGTGACCACTTCGACTTCGTGACCAAAATGCGCGACCGCGGCATTGATGTGCTGGAAATGCACAACCTGCTGACCGATATCGTTGCCATTCCAGAAGCCCTGGACTGGATCCTGGACCACAAAGTGACACCGAATCAGGTGGGTGTGGGCCTGGTCAACGAAGTCAAATCATGGATCAAGAGCCTTGAGCCTCGCCAGGCAGCCGAATACCTGATTGGCGGTGTGTCGGCAGACGACCTGCCCGACAGTTTTGGTGGCAAGACCATCCAGATGTTCCGTGACTTTCTCGGTCACACCAGCTTTATCCTGCCACCGCTGCCCAACACCCAGTTCACCCGTGACACCACCTGCTGGATCTACGGTGGCGTGACGCTGAACCCGATGTACTGGCCGGCGCGTCGTCAGGAAACCCTGCTGACCACCGCGATCTACAAGTTCCACCCCGAGTTCACCAACGCCGACTTCCAGGTCTGGTACGGCGACCCGACTGTCGACCACGGCAATGCCAGCCTTGAAGGTGGCGACGTAATGCCCATCGGCAACGGCGTGGTACTGATCGGCATGGGCGAGCGCACCTCGCGTCAGGCCATCGGCCAACTGGCGCAGAACCTGTTCAAGCATGGCGCCGTAGAACGCGTAATCGTTGCCGGCATGCCCAAGTCCCGCGCAGCGATGCACCTGGACACCGTGTTCAGCTTCTGCGACCGCGACCTGGTCACCATCTTCCCTGAAGTCGTGAACCAGATCGTTGCGTTCTCGGTGTACCCGGACGACAAGAAACACGGCGGCGTGGACGTGCGCCGTGAAGAAGGTCACTTCCTAGACGTCGTGGCCAAGGCCCTGGGCGTGAAAAAACTTCGGGTCGTCGAAACCGGCGGCAACTCCTTCGCGGCAGAACGCGAGCAGTGGGATGACGGCAACAACGTGGTCGCCCTGGAGCCTGGCGTGGTAATCGGCTACGACCGCAACACCTACACCAACACCCTGCTGCGCAAGGCGGGCGTTGAAGTCATCACCATCAGCGCCTCCGAACTGGGACGCGGCCGTGGCGGCGGTCACTGCATGACCTGCCCGATCGTACGTGACCCAATCGACTATTAAGTAACCCATTTGATTGCTTGCACGGCCCCCAAAAGGGGCCGGTGCAAGCCGGTTAACCCGAAACCAAGGAGATCACCATGGCTTTTAATATGAAAAACCGCAGCCTTCTGAGCCTGGTGCACCACACACCACGTGAGTTGCACTTCCTGCTCGATCTGTCCCGCGATCTCAAGCGCGCCAAGTACACCGGTACTGAAGAGCCGCACTTGAAAGGCAAAAACATTGCGCTGATCTTCGAAAAAACCTCGACCCGCACCCGCTGCGCGTTCGAAGTGGCGGCCCACGACCAGGGCGCACACGTGACGTACATCGACCCGGTTTCTTCGCAGATCGGTCACAAAGAAAGCATGAAAGACACCGCCCGCGTTCTGGGCCGCATGTTTGACGCCATCGAGTACCGTGGTTTTGAACAGGCCATCGTGGAAGAACTGGCCAAGTACGCTGGCGTACCGGTGTTCAACGGCCTGACCGCTGAATTCCACCCGACGCAAATGATCGCCGACGTGCTGACCATGCGTGAACACAGCGACAAGCCGCTGCACAACATCAGCTACGCGTACCTGGGCGATGCCCGCAACAACATGGGTAACTCGCTGCTGCTAATCGGCGCAAAACTGGGCATGGACGTACGTATCGCCGCACCGAAAAGCCTGTGGCCAGAAGAAGCGTTCGTTAAGCAGTGCCAGGAATTCGCCAAGGAAAGCGGTGCCAAAATCACCCTCACCGAAGACCCTAAAGCGGCAGTCAAGGGCGTGGACTTTATCCACACCGACGTCTGGGTATCGATGGGCGAGCCGGTCGAAGCGTGGAATGATCGCATCAAGCTGCTGCTGCCTTATCAGGTCAACAGCGACATGATCAAAGCGGCAGAAAACCCACGCGTGAAGTTCATGCACTGCCTGCCTGCGTTCCACAACTGTGAAACCAAAGTCGGCAAGGACGTGGCCGAGCACCATCCAAACCTGAAAAACGGCATTGAAGTGACCGAGGAAGTGTTTGAGTCCCCAGTCAATATCGCCTTCGAGCAAGCTGAAAACCGCATGCACACCATCAAGGCGATTCTGGTCGCGGCACTGGCTGATATCTAAGCCTGTCCACGGTAGTCATGTGAACGCATGACTACCGTGGGAGCGGGCTTGCGCACGATGCAAGCCCGCTCCCACACACGCGGCTCCCACACATTTAAAAGGATATTTTTTATGCGTATCGTCGTTGCACTGGGCGGTAACGCCCTCTTGCGTCGCGGCCAGCCCATGACCGCAGAGAACCAGCGCGAAAACATCCAGACCGCCACCGCCCAAATCGCTCGCATAGCCCACGGCAATGAACTGGTAGTGGCCCACGGCAATGGCCCTCAGGTCGGCCTGCTATCACTGCAAGCCGCCGCCTACACCGCCGTTGCTCCTTACCCGCTGGACGTGCTGGGCGCTGAAACCGAAGGCATGATCGGCTACATGATCGAGCAAGAGCTGGGCAACCTGCTGCCACCCGAAGCGCCTTTCGCCACGCTGTTGACCCAGGTTGAAGTCGATCCAAAAGACCCGGCGTTCCAGAACCCGACCAAGCCGATCGGTCCGGTGTACACCGAAAGCGAAGCCAAGAGCCTGGCCGCAGAAAAAGGCTGGAGCATTGCTCCGGACGGCGACAAATTCCGGCGCGTGGTCGCCAGCCCCAAACCCAAGCGCATCTTCGAAATTCGCCCGATCAAATGGCTGCTGGAAAAAGGCACCATCGTGATCTGTGCGGGCGGTGGCGGTATCCCGACCATGTACGGCGAAGACGGCAAGCTCAGGGGGATTGAAGCGGTGATCGACAAGGACCTGGCGTCCTCGCTGCTGGCACAACAGCTGGGCAGCGACCTGCTGGTGATCGCCACAGACGTGAATGCGGCCTTTATTGACTGGGGCAAGCCAACCCAGAAAGGCATTGCCCAGGCCCATCCGGACGAACTGGAAAAACTCGGTTTTGCCTCGGGTTCAATGGGCCCGAAAGTCGAAGCTGCTTGCGAGTTTGCCCGTAAAACCGGCAAGACCGCAGTGATCGGCGCACTGGCGGATATCGAAGCAATCGTTCAAGGTAAGGCCGGTACTCGGGTCAGCACCGAAAAACCGGGTATCACTTACTTTTGAGCCCCAGGGCAGGCCCAGGGGCCTGCCCTTTCCCATAGCATCAAGGAGTAACCCTATGGCCTCGTTCGAACCCGGTCACCTGCATATTCATCGCGAACCGCTGCAACCGGGCGACTTTGGGTATGACATCAAGATTGATTACCAGGTCGTTCAGGACCCCAAGGAAGGCAAGTCGATGCAGTTCGACATGCATGGCCAGATCAACCAGAAGGACTTCAAAGAGTCGTTCACGCTGCCCAAGGACATGGCCTACAACTTTGCCCATGACGCTTTCCGGATTGCCGTCAAGCACGGCATTCCCAAAACCGCTGACATCCGCGCGATGCACGGTTACTACGACAAGATGTTTTCCGACGTCCTGGCCCAGCTCAACCACAAGCCGGGTGATCCGATCAAACCAGAACATCTGGAGTAATTCAGCCACTTGATGGTGGCTGCGCTTTTGTGGGAGCGGGCTTGCTCGCGCTGGTGCCATCGCGGGCAAGCCCGCTCCCACGGAATTTCACCTATCTCCCCCACCAAGGCATACTGGCCATCCCTGCTGGCCAGAAGTGTTTGCCGTTCCCATGCGTATCCATGTCAGTTTCATCGACCGTGTCGGCATCACCCAGGAAGTCCTGGCGTTGCTAGGCGGGCGTAACCTCAATCTGGATGCGGTGGAGATGGTCCCGCCCAACGTGTATATCGACGCCCCGACCCTGAGCCCGCAAGTCCTCGACGAACTGCGAGAAGCGCTGTTCGGGGTCAAGGGTGTGCAGACCGTGACCGTGGTCGACATCCTTCCCGGCCAGCGCCGCCACCTGCAACTCGATGCCCTGCTCGCCGCCATGACCGATCCGGTATTGGCGCTGGACAGCGAGGGCCATGTGCTGCTGGCCAACCCGGCACTGGTGGCCTTGTATGGTCGAGAGCCAACCGGCGAAAGTATCGGCGAGCTGTTCACCGACCCCGGACTGCTGGCTGTGTTGCTGGAAAACGGCTTTCGCCTGCCATTGCGCGAAGTCACGCTCAATGGCCATCCGTTGATGCTCGATGCCACCCCGATAACCGATGCGGGCGCCCTGCTGACCCTGTACCAACCAAGTCGTATCGGCGAACGTCTGGCTGCGCTGCACCACGATCACGCTGAAGGCTTTGATGCCTTGCTGGGCGACTCACCCGCCATTCGCACGCTCAAAGCCCGGGCACAGCGTGTGGCGGCCCTGGACGCGCCCTTGTTGATCCAGGGTGAAACCGGCACCGGCAAGGAACTGGTCGCCCGTGCCTGCCATGCCATCAGCGACCGCTTTGGCGCGCCGTTTCTGGCCCTCAACTGCGCCGCACTTCCGGAAAACCTGGCCGAAAGCGAACTGTTCGGCTATGCCCCCGGGGCCTTCACCGGCGCACAGCGCGGCGGCAAACCGGGGCTGATGGAACTGGCCAACAACGGCACGGTTTTTCTCGACGAAATCGCTGAGATGTCGCCCTACCTACAAGCCAAGCTGCTGCGTTTTCTCAATGACGGCAGCTTCCGGCGGGTGGGAGGCGAGCGCGAGGTCAAGGTCAATGTGCGCATCCTTAGCGCCACTCACCGCAACCTCGAAAAAATGGTCAACGAGGGCACGTTTCGTGAAGACCTGTTCTACCGCTTGAACGTACTCAACATCGAAGTGCCGCCCCTGCGCGAGCGCGGCCAGGACATTTTGCTGCTGGCCCGCGCCTTCATGCAGCAGGCCTGCACCCAGATCCAGCGCCCGGTGTGCCGCCTGGCGCCCGGGACCTACCCGGCCCTGCTGGGCAACCGCTGGCCCGGCAACGTGCGCCAGTTGCAGAACGTGATCTTTCGCGCTGCCGCCATTTGCGAAAGCACCCTGGTCGACATTGGCGATCTGGACATCGCCGGCACATCGGTTGCACGCCAAAGCGACGGCGAGGTTGAAACCCTGGAGCACGCCGTTGAAACCTTCGAAAAGGCGCTCCTGGAAAAGCTCTATGTCAGCTACCCCTCGACGCGCCAACTGGCCAGCCGCCTGCAGACCAGTCATACCGCCATTGCCCACCGATTGCGCAAATACGGCATCCCGGGCAAAGCCTGAGGCTCACCCCCTTGTGGGAGCGGGCTTGCTCGCGATGGCATCAGCGCGGCAAGCCTGAAATACCGCGCCGAAGCATCGCAGGCAAGCCAGCTCCCACAGAAAAGCCCAAAGCCTTGTATCGAATTCACTCCAGCGGAACGAATTCGATACACGCCCTCTGCACCCATACTGCGCAAGGCTTTGATCCTCTTGGATTTTTCCATGCCCCATTGGCTGTATCGATTTCGCTACACCGTCATCTGCCAGCGCCCTTCAGTCAGCATACAAGCCATTGATAAATAACGATATTTTCAAACTGGCAACCATCTTGCAGTGAACTCCTCCATAAGCTCGAGCTGCACGAGCATTTACCTGTGACCACCAGACATGTCTGGCCCTGAGGAGTTTCCATGAGCGAATTGCGTTTTACTGAAGACCACGAATGGCTGCGCGCCGAAGCCGATGGCAGCGTAACTGTGGGGATTACCGCGTTTGCGCAAAACGCTCTGGGTGATGTGGTGTTTGTGCAATTGCCTGAGTTGCAGTCCTACGACAAGGGCGCAGAAGCCGCCACCGTTGAGTCGGTCAAGGCGGCCAGTGGCGTGTACATGCCTCTGGACGGGGAAGTGCTCGAAGTCAACCCGGCACTGGACAGCAGCCCGGAACTGGTCAACGAAGACCCACTGGGTCAAGGCTGGTTCTTCCGCTTCAAGCCCGCCGACGCCGACGCTGTAGGCCAACTGCTCGATCAGGACGCCTACGACCGCCTGATCAAAGCCCAAGACGACAACTGAGAAGCCTGCCATGACCCTTAATCTCAGCACTGCCAATGAATTTATCGCCCGCCACATCGGCCCGCGCCAGGCCGATGAGCAGGCGATGCTCGCCACCCTCGGCTTTGATTCCCTTGAAGGCCTCAGCGCCAGCGTAATCCCGGAAAGCATCAAGGGCACCAGCGTGCTCGACTTGCCGGCCGGCCTGAGCGAAGCCGACGCACTGGCTTCGATCAAAGCCATCGCCGCCAAGAACAAATTGTGCAAAACCTATATCGGCCAAGGCTATTACAACTGCCACACCCCTTCTCCGATCTTGCGCAACCTGCTGGAAAACCCGGCCTGGTACACCGCCTACACGCCGTATCAGCCTGAAATCTCCCAAGGTCGTCTCGAAGCCCTGCTTAACTTCCAGACCCTGATCAGCGACCTCAGCGGCCTGCCGATTGCCAACGCTTCGCTGCTCGACGAAGCCACCGCCGCTGCCGAAGCGATGACCTTCTGCAAACGCCTGAGCAAGAACAAAACCAGCCACCGCTTCTTTGCTTCCAGCCACTGCCACCCGCAAACCCTCGACGTGCTGCGTACCCGTGCCGAGCCGCTGGGCATTGAGGTTGTGGTCGCCGACGAGCGCGAACTGACTGACGTGACGGCCTTCTTCGGTGCCCTGCTGCAATACCCGGCCAGCAACGGCGACGTGTTTGATTACCGCGAACTGGTTGAGCGCTTCCATACCGCCAACGCACTGGTGGCGGTTGCCGCCGACCTGCTGGCCCTGACCCTGCTCACGCCTCCGGGCGAGTTCGGCGCGGACGTGGCCATCGGCAGCGCCCAACGCTTTGGCGTGCCACTGGGTTTCGGTGGTCCCCATGCCGCCTACTTCGCCACCCGTGACGCGTACAAGCGCGACATGCCGGGACGTCTGGTCGGTGTTTCGGTTGACCGTCACGGCAAACCGGCACTGCGTCTGGCCATGCAAACCCGCGAGCAACACATCCGTCGCGAGAAGGCCACGAGCAACATCTGCACCGCCCAGGTGCTGCTGGCCAACATCGCCAGCATGTACGCCGTGTACCACGGCCCCAAGGGCCTGATCCAGATCGCGCAGCGCATTCACCAGTTGACCGCGATTCTGGCCCAGGGCTTGAGTGCGCTGGGACTGGCCGTCGAGCAAACACATTTCTTCGACACCCTGACCCTCAACACCGGCGACAACACCGCAGCCCTGCACGACAGGGCTCACGCACAGGGCATTAACCTGCGTGTGATCGACGACCAGCATCTGGGCCTGTCGCTGGATGAAACCAGCAGCGAGTCCGATGTGGTTGCCCTGTGGGCCCTGTTCGCCGCTGATGGCCAGGCCCTGCCTGACTTTGACGATCTGGCAAATACCGTCACTGGCACCCTGCCAGAGGCCTTGCTGCGCCAGTCGCCGATCCTCAGCCACCCGGTGTTCAACCGTTACCACTCCGAAACCGAGCTGATGCGCTACCTGCGCAAGCTGGCCGACAAGGATCTGGCGCTGGACCGCACCATGATTCCGCTGGGCTCGTGCACCATGAAGCTCAACGCTGCCAGCGAAATGATCCCGGTCACCTGGGCCGAGTTCGGCAACCTGCACCCGTTTGCGCCTGCCGAGCAAAGCCAGGGCTACCTGCAACTGACTACCGAACTGGAAGCCATGCTCTGCGCGGCCACCGGCTACGACGCCATCTCCCTGCAACCGAACGCCGGTTCCCAGGGCGAGTACGCCGGTCTGCTGGCCATTCGTGCCTACCACCAGAGCCGTGGCGAAGAGCGCCGTGATATCTGCCTGATTCCGTCCTCGGCCCACGGCACCAACCCGGCAACCGCCAACATGGCCGGCATGCGCGTGGTGGTCACTGCCTGTGACGCTCGCGGCAACGTGGACATTGAAGACCTGCGCGCCAAGGCCCTGGAGCACCGCGATCACCTCGCCGCGCTGATGATCACCTACCCGTCGACCCACGGTGTTTTCGAAGAAGGCATCCGCGAAATCTGCGGCATCATTCATGACAATGGCGGCCAGGTGTACATCGACGGCGCCAACATGAACGCGATGGTGGGCCTGTGCGCACCGGGCAAGTTCGGCGGCGACGTGTCCCACCTCAACCTGCACAAGACATTCTGCATTCCCCACGGCGGTGGCGGCCCGGGCGTTGGCCCGATTGGTGTCAAGTCCCACCTTACGCCGTTCCTGCCGGGTCACGCGGCAATGGAGCGCAAGGAAGGCGCGGTCTGCGCAGCACCGTTCGGCAGCGCCAGCATTCTGCCGATCACCTGGATGTACATCAGCATGATGGGCGGCGAAGGCCTCAAGCGTGCTTCGCAACTGGCCATCCTCAACGCCAACTACATCGCCCGCCGTCTTGAAGAGCATTACCCGGTGCTGTACTCGGGCAGCAACGGCCTGGTTGCACATGAGTGCATCCTGGACCTGCGCCCGCTCAAGGAAACCAGCGGGATCAGCGTCGACGACGTGGCCAAGCGCCTGATCGATTTCGGCTTCCACGCTCCGACCATGTCGTTCCCGGTTGCCGGCACGCTGATGATCGAGCCGACCGAAAGCGAGTCCAAGGAAGAGCTGGACCGCTTCTGTAACGCCATGATCTGCATCCGCGAAGAAATTCGCGAAGTCGAAAGCGGCGGTCTGGACAAGGAAGATAACCCGCTGAAAAACGCGCCCCACACCGCAGCTGAAATAGTCGGTGAATGGACCCACCCTTACAGCCGCGAGCAAGCGGTGTACCCGGTTGCATCCCTGATCGAAGGCAAGTACTGGCCACCAGTCGGTCGGGTCGACAACGTGTTCGGCGACCGCAACCTGGTGTGCGCATGCCCGTCGATCGAGAGCTATCAGGAGGCGTAAGCATCCAGATCATGGAGATCTAATGTGGGAGCGGGCTTGCTCGCGATGCTAACGGCGCGGTTTTCATGCAAGACCGGGTTGATACCATCGCGAGCGAGCCCGCTCCCACAGGGATGGCTAGTTTCGCCACACAACAAGAAACCGGAGAACCCTATGTCGTTAAGCGTGTTCGACCTGTTCAAGATTGGCATCGGCCCTTCCAGTTCCCATACCGTCGGCCCCATGCGCGCAGCTGCGCGTTTTGTCGAAGGTCTGCGCCGTGATGAGCTGTTGCAACACACCGCCTGCGTAAAAGTTGAACTCTACGGCTCCCTTGGCGCCACCGGCAAAGGACACGGCAGCGACAAGGCCGTATTGCTGGGGCTTGAAGGCGAGCACCCGGACACCGTCAACACCGATACCGTGGCCGAACGTCTGGCCGCCATTCGCAGCAGCGGGCGCTTGAACCTGCTGGGCGAACACCCCATCGATTTCAACGAAAAATCCCACTTGGCGATGATTCGCAAACCCCTGCCCTACCATCCCAACGGCATGATTTTCAGGGCGCTGGATGCCGCCGGCATCCAGATCCGCAGCCGCGAGTATTACTCGGTCGGTGGCGGCTTTGTGGTGGATGAAGGCGCCGCAGGCGCTGACCGTATCGTCGAAGACAGCACCCCGCTGCAATACCCCTTCAAGACCGCCAAGGATTTATTGCGCCATTGCGTCACTCATGACCTGTCGATCAGTGAAGTGATGATGGCCAACGAAAGCGCCTGGCGCCCCGAGGCCGAGACCCGCGCCGGCTTGCTGAATATCTGGCAAGTGATGCAGGACTGCGTGAGTGCGGGTTGCCGCAACGAAGGCATTTTGCCCGGCGGGCTGAAGGTCAAGCGACGGGCCGCGGCACTGCACCGTCAACTGTGCAGCAACCCCGAAGCCGCCTTGCGCGATGCGCTGTCGGTACTGGACTGGGTCAACCTGTACGCACTGGCCGTCAATGAAGAAAACGCCAATGGTGGACGCGTGGTCACTGCCCCCACCAACGGCGCGGCCGGGATCATTCCTGCCGTGTTGCATTACTACATGCGCTTTATCGGCGGAGCCAACGAAGACGGGGTGGTGCGCTTTCTGCTGACTGCCGCCGCCATCGGCATTTTGTACAAGGAGAACGCCTCGATCTCGGGCGCCGAAGTCGGCTGTCAGGGCGAGGTCGGCGTGGCCTGCTCAATGGCTGCAGGCGCACTGTGTGAAGTGTTGGGCGGCACCGTGCAGCAAGTCGAGAACGCAGCTGAAATCGGCATGGAGCACAACCTCGGCCTGACCTGCGACCCGATTGGCGGCCTGGTGCAAGTGCCGTGTATCGAGCGCAACGCGATGGGTTCGGTCAAGGCGATCAATGCCGTACGCATGGCCCTGCGTGGCGACGGCCAGCACTTTGTGTCCCTGGACAAAGTTATCCGCACCATGCGCCAGACCGGCGCCGACATGAAAAGCAAATACAAGGAGACCGCTCGCGGCGGTCTGGCTGTAAACATTATTGAGTGCTGATTTTCAAGGAGTCTGGAATGTCCACCGAACAACTGCTTAAAACCCCGCTGCACGCACTGCACCTTGAACTCGGTGCCCGCATGGTGCCATTTGCCGGCTACGACATGCCCGTGCAGTACCCGCTCGGCGTAATGAAAGAGCACCAGCACACCCGTGAACAGGCCGGGTTGTTTGATGTCTCCCACATGGGCCAGATTCGCCTGACCGGCGCTGACGCAGCCAGGGCACTGGAAGCCCTGGTACCGGTCGATATCGTCGACCTGCCAGCTGGCATGCAGCGCTATGCCATGTTCACCAACGAACAGGGCGGCATCCTCGATGACCTGATGGTTGCCAACCTGGGTAATGATGAGCTGTTCCTGGTGGTTAACGCCGCCTGCAAGGATCAGGACCTGGCCCATCTGCGCAAGCACTTGAGCGCCCACTGCCAAATCCAGCCGCTGTTTGAAGAGCGCGCCCTCCTCGCCCTGCAAGGCCCGGCAGCCGTCGACGTGCTGCAACGCCTGGCACCTGAAGTGGCAAAAATGACCTTCATGCAATTTGCCCCGGTGACGTTACTGGGCGCTGACTGCTACGTCAGCCGCTCGGGTTATACCGGCGAAGACGGCTTTGAGATCTCAGTCCCTGCTGATCGCGCCGAAGAGCTGGCTCGTCGCCTGCTGGCGGAGCCAGAAGTGCAGGCAATCGGCCTGGGCGCTCGGGACTCCCTGCGTCTGGAAGCGGGCCTGTGCCTGTACGGCCACGACATGAACGACACCACCACGCCGATTGAAGCCAGCCTGCTCTGGGCCATCTCCAAGGCCCGCCGCGCAGACGGCCCTCGTGCCGGTGGCTTCCCGGGCGCCGAAACCATCTTCGCCCAGCAGCAGAACGGTGTTGCGCGCAAGCGCGTGGGCTTGTTGCCACAAGAACGTACACCGGTGCGTGAAGGCGCTGAAATTGTCGATGCCGACGGCACCGTGATTGGCACCGTTTGCAGCGGCGGCTTTGGCCCGACCCTGGGCTCGCCTCTGGCAATGGGTTATCTGGATATCGCGTTCACGCCAGTGGACACTGAAGTCTGGGCGATCGTGCGAGGCAAACGCGTACCGATGAAAGTGTCGAAAATGCCGTTTGTCGCGCAACGTTATTACAGAGGTTAAGCCCTCACTCTAGCGCGTTGCATGTTCCTGATACTTTCAGGGCATGCAACTGCTAAAACCGCCTTTAACTTTCGATAGCGAACACACTGTTTTAAACACGAAAACAATTGAACCCGCCTATGATTAACCTGCACTTATAACTTCATCGCCTATGTTAATAACCCGGTTTACGGGGTTATTCGAGGGGCTTGTTTTTTCAATTCCAGTTTCGTAGAGTTTGCCCACTGTGTTTGCATGGGTCGCTGGAATCGTGACCTGGGCAGTAGCTCTAAGTTTGCTACACCCGTTCTGCGTCTCTTACTTTCCTGCAACCCAGCACCAGTACTCTTTCATGTGAAAGAGGCTGTCATTAATTGTTAGCGTCAAGGAATTAAGAAATGTCCCAACGTCAGAGCGGTACCGTCAAGTGGTTTAACGACGAGAAAGGATTTGGCTTTATCACCCCGGAAAGCGGTCCGGACCTGTTCGTGCACTTCCGTGCCATTCAGGGCAACGGCTTCAAAAGCCTGAAAGAAGGCCAGAAAGTGACCTTCATCTCGGTTCAAGGCCAAAAAGGCCTGCAGGCTGACGAAGTTCAAGCCGAAGGCTGATCTCGTACACAAAAGCCTCTGATGGTGACATCAGAGGCTTTTTTATGGCTGTAATTCCGTAAGATGGCGTTTTTCCTTCACGAGACCCTGCCATGTCGAAACAACCACTTAGACCCCAAGGCGATTTTCCCGCCGTTGGCCTGGGGCGCCGCCTGGCAGCCATGTTCTATGACTTTCTGCTGTGTACCGCCCTGCTGATCGTCACTACCTTTATCTACAAGCTGATCATGATGAGCTTTATCGGCGAAGCCAAAATGAGGGCGCTGTCAGAAGCCGGCGCTCTGGATGGCGACCCGCTGCTCTCAACCATCCTGTTCTTTGTCCTGTTCGGTTTTTTTGCCAAGTTCTGGACTCATTCCGGGCAAACCCTCGGCATGCAGGTCTGGGGCATACGCGTACAGAACGCGGACGGCACGGCCATCAGCCTGTGGCAGGCCTTGCTGCGCTTTATCGTCTCTATCGGCTCATGGCTGTGTCTGGGGCTGGGGTTCATCTGGTCGGTATTCGACAAGCAAAACCGCACCTGGCATGACATGTATTCCAACACTCAGTTGGTACGGATCCCCAAGCCAAAGAAATAAAAAAAGCCCGTATCTCTCGATACGGGCTTTTTTGTTACTGCGTTGCATTTCATGACTCTGTAGGAGCGGGCTGCTTGAAGATCCGAAGAATCTTCAAGCAAGGGTTGCTGCGCAACCCATAGCAGTCTTCGGCAGCGACTACAGAGACTTACTCCGCCAGCTTGAAGGTAATGAAGCTGGCGCGACCCTGGCGCAGAACCCGCATCGAGACTGAACGATTCTTCGGCAATGCCTTGGCAATCTCAGTGAACTCCTTGCCGTTGGTAATCGCCTGATTGTTCAGATGAGTAATCACGTCGCCTGGTTGCAGGCCGATCAAGGCAGCAGGACCGTCCTGAACGTCAGTGATGATCACACCGCCCTTGATGTCGTTGGCTTTCTTCTGCTCTTCGCTCAGGTCCGCCACGGACACACCCAGACGGTTGCTGCTTTGTTCGGCACCGGTGCCCGAAGCAATGTCTTTCGCGTCATCGGGGATGGCACCGACAGTCAGGTCCAGGTTTTTGCGCTTGCCGTCACGAATCACTTCAAGCGTTGCCTTGCTGCCGGCCTTGAGTGCGCCAACCAGATGCGGCAAATCTGCCGACATGACGATCGGCTGGCCATTCATGCTCAGAATCACGTCGCCGACTTGCAGACCGCCTTTGGCAGCCGGACCGTTATCCAGTACCTGGGCTACCAGTGCACCGGCAGGTTTTTCCAGACCGAAGGACTCGGCCAGGTCCTTGTTGACCTCTTGAATCACCACGCCCAACCAGCCACGGCTAACCTTGCCGCCAGCCTTGAGCTGGTTGGCAACGTCCATCGCCACATCGATAGGGATTGCGAAGGACACGCCCATGAAGCCACCGGAGCGGGTGTAGATTTGCGAGTTGATACCCACCACTTCGCCCGCCAGGTTGAACAGCGGACCACCCGAGTTGCCCGGGTTGATCGGCACGTCTGTCTGGATGAACGGTACGTAGCTTTCATTAGGAAGGCTGCGACCGATGGCGCTGATAATGCCTTGGGTCACGGTGTGGTCAAACCCGAACGGTGAACCGATGGCAACCACCCACTGACCCGCCTTCAGGTCCTGGGACTTGCCCAGCTTCAAGACAGGCAGGTTTTTGCCTTCGATTTTCAGCAACGCAACGTCGGAACGTGGATCCGTCCCCACCAGCTTGGCTTTCATTTCACTGCGATCAGACAAGCGCACGATGATTTCATCGGCGTCCGCCACCACGTGGTTGTTGGTCAGGATGAAGCCATCCGGCGAGATGATGAAGCCCGAACCAAGGGACTGGGCTTCGCGCTGGCGACCACCTTTGCCACTTGGCGGCATGCTGCGCTCAAAGAAGTCACGCAGGCCAGGCGGCAACCCTTCCAGGTCTGGCATTTGCCCCATGCTTGAGACCCGGCGTTCCGGCAGCTTTTGCGTGGTGCTGATATTCACTACCGCTGGCGAGGCTTGCTCGACCAATTGGGTGAAGTCAGGTAACTGCGCTTCTGCCATGACTGGCACTGCCTGCCCGAGCATCAGCACGGCTGCAAAAATAGGTAAATACGATTTCAATCGAGGCATCGACATACAGCTCCCGTTAGTAACTGCAGAGTTAAGCGACAGGCACCAAAAAACAAGACCAAAGCATAGACCGTTTTTTAGGCCCCGGAAAACAAACAAGGCCAGAGCCCGCTAGGGCCCTGACCTTCATAAAAAGACAATAAAATGGCAAATCAAAATGTGTCACCCGCCATGTCGGAGCAACCCTATGGTTTGGTCTGCGTATCGTCTTTACCGACACGCATCGAGAGCGCAATACGCTCTGCGGTCCCCAAAGGAATTTCACCGACCACAGTGGCCATCATGTCTCCCTCGGGAGTACTCAGGTGCCGAGTAACCGCAGCTGTAGGCCCCAGTTGGACACGGGCATCGGGAACGGCAGCGCCCTGCAAAGGTTCGAGAAACACAGAGAAGCGCGTCAAGCCATCGTCATACAAAAGACTGGTGACTTCAGACTTGGTCCGGGGATCACGATGCACTGTGCTGCTGACCTGCTCGAAACCGGGCGGCAGCCAGTCGGAGTGCCAGACATGAGCCGTGTCAGCGACAGGTGCTGCAGTATCAGCCACCGTAACCGGGCGGCATTTGCCTGCAGGCGTCAGCTGATTGTCATCAGGGGGCGTCGTCACCAGGCTTGTAAACTGGTAACGCTCAAGCAACTGGCCCTTGTCATTAAGCAACAACGACTTGAGGGGCAAACCGGTTTCACGATCCAGGTACAACTCAAACCCATAACGGTGCTGGTCGCGAGGGGCGAGTGAGATCACCACCACCGGTCGACCTGCAACCCTGGAGTCACCCTGCTTTGTGACGGAGTACCAGTCATTGAGCTTCTGGGCATCGAACTGTCTTGCCGGGACGGCAGTGACATCTCCCAACGCCGAGGCCAACTTGCCAGTGACACATTCAGTGCGCCCATCCGTACGAATGACCTCTTGAGCAGAGCCATCCAACTGCATCAAACGTTCGCGAACTTTCCCATCCTGCACACGGTGCCAGATGCTATGGGTAGAAAAACTACCGTTACGCTCGTAAACGAAAGTGCCTTGATAGCTGTGCTGTTGCTCGGCCTGCCCAAGACGTTTGAGCCAGTCCTGGGCTTCATCGGCGTGGGCCGGTACTGCAAACCAGCCACTCAGCAGAAGAGGTAGCAAAGGTAGGACGCGCATGTTGGTCCTTAACGGTTTTCAAGGCTCGCGGCACGAGCATACGGCAGCGGGCTTTCAGCCCCTTTCAACGCGGCTTGCTGTGCATGCTGACGCAGGTAGCCTGGCAAGCGCTGATCCTGCCAGCCTGGCTGGCCTTGCAGAACACCGTTGGCCATAGGGCCTGTAGCCTTATCGGAGCTTTCGCTGTAGTTGGCCAGTACCGCCGGGCCTTTCGCCATCGGCGCACTCAGGCTCTGCACAGCGTTCTGCTGAGCCAGCTGATTACCGACGATGTCATCCTGGTTGTACAGCCTTACACCCGCCAGAACAGCGACGGTAACCGAAGCGGCTACGGCCAGACGACCGATGCTGCGCCACGGGCCACGCACGACCTTGACCGGGGTTTGCTCTTCGGCCAGCGCGGCCGAAACGGCAGATGCGATGTCCAGGCGCGGAATCAACAGGTCCTTGTGCATCACAGCACGGGCCACCTGATAACGGGACCAGGTGTCACGGGTTTGTGTGTCGTCAAAGGCATTCAATACCCGACGTAGTTCCAGTTCGTCCGCTTCGTTATCCATCACTGCGGACAGCGATTCCTGCAGGGCTTCACGACTCATGGCGGTTCCTCTCTTGGCTGTCGCCGCTGTCTCAGTTTTCCTGCAACAACGGCTGCAGGGCTTTATCAATGGCTTCCCGAGCGCGGAAAATCCGGGAGCGCACGGTACCCACCGGACACTGCATGACGCTCGCAATGTCCTCATAACTCAGACCATCAAATTCACGTAAAGTTAACGCCGTACGCAAATCTTCTGGCAGTAACTGAATAGTGCGATGAACGGTGCTTTCGATCTCGTCACGGAGCAAAGCGCGCTCCGGCGACTCGAGATCCTTGAGACCATGATCACCATCGTAAAACTCGGCATCTTCCGAGCTCACATCACTATCCGGCGGACGTCGACCCCGTGACACCAGGTAATTTTTCGCCGTATTGATGGCGATGCGATACAGCCATGTATAAAAGGCGCTGTCACCGCGAAAATTACCGAGTGCCCGGTAAGCCTTGATAAAGGCTTCCTGGGCTACGTCCTGGGCTTCATGGGTGTCGTGCACAAAACGCACGATCAACCCGAGAATTTTGTGCTGATACTTCAACACGAGCAGATCGAATGCACGCTTATCGCCACGCTGTACGCGCTCGACCAGCTGCTGATCCTCTTCCTGGGCTAGCATGAATACTCCTCATAAGACCGGGAGGAAGATTGCTTTGCTAAATGATCAGGCTTGCAAACATAGACTCGGGCTTTACACAAAAGTTCTCTCCCCCCTGGCAAGTTTCCTGCGTGCTCGGATTTGGCACACACGAAAACGCAGCTCGGGCCTGGCCGGCTGCGTCAATAATCTTGTCGTCACATTCCGCTGTCAGGTCGAAACACAGACCCCGCATCAATCTGGACGCCGTACCCCTGCATCAAGGGCAGCCCTTAATGGAACCCCGGACCGTACGAAAAGTTCAATATCTTCGTACGCCATCGATGGCACCACACCAGCGCAACAGACCTGGCGTTACCCCCAGCCCTGATCCCCCTTGCAGATTTTTTGTGCAAATCAACATGCAGACCCATCGAGTCTGAGGCACACTTTGCGCCCGCTGTAATTTCACAATGCCATAAAGGCCCGGCCATTGTGCCGATCCCCCCCTCTATATACTAGTGGGCGCTTTTTTGCGGATGTCAGAAGAATGAGCCAACATTTTCAACATGATGTGCTGGTGATTGGCAGCGGCGCTGCCGGCTTGAGCCTTGCGCTCACGCTACCCAGCCATATGCGTATTGCGGTCCTCAGCAAAGGCGATCTGGCCAATGGTTCGACGTTCTGGGCACAGGGCGGCGTAGCCGCAGTACTGGATGACACCGACACGGTGCAGTCTCACGTCGAAGACACCCTCAATGCTGGCGGCGGGTTATGTCATGAAGACGCTGTGCGCTTTACCGTCGAGCACAGCCGCGAAGCCATCCAGTGGCTGATCGATCAAGGCGTCCCCTTCACCCGTGATGACACCGTCGATCCCGAGCAGCCCGGCTTTGAGTTTCACCTCACCCGTGAAGGCGGCCACAGCCACCGGCGCATCATCCATGCGGCGGATGCCACGGGTGCCGCCATTTTCAAGACGTTGCTCGAACAGGCGCGCCAGCGACCCAATATCGAACTGCTCGAACAGCGCGTCGCCGTTGATCTGATTACCGAGCGTCGACTGGGCCTGGAAGGCGATCGCTGCCTGGGGGCCTATGTACTGGATCGCGCCACGGGCGAGGTCGACACCTTTGGCTCGCGCTTCACGATTCTGGCCACGGGTGGCGCGGCCAAGGTGTATCTGTACACCAGCAACCCGGACGGCGCCTGCGGTGACGGCATCGCCATGGCCTGGCGCTCGGGGTGCCGCGTGGCAAACCTGGAGTTCAACCAGTTCCACCCTACCTGCCTGTATCACCCGCAGGCCAAAAGCTTTCTGATCACCGAAGCGCTGCGGGGCGAAGGCGCACACTTGAAGCTGCCCAACGGCGAGCGGTTCATGCAGCGCTTCGACTCCCGGGGTGAACTGGCTCCACGGGATATCGTCGCACGCGCCATCGACCATGAAATGAAGCGTCTGGGCATCGACTGCGTGTACCTGGACATCAGCCATGAGCCCGAAGCATTTATCAAGGCCCACTTCCCGACTGTCTATGAGCGCTGCCTGACATTCGGCATCGACATCACCAAACAGGCCATCCCGGTGGTGCCTGCGGCGCATTACACCTGCGGGGGAGTGATGGTCGACGAACATGGCCACACGGACGTACCAGGCTTGTACGCCATTGGCGAAACCAGTTTCACCGGTCTGCACGGCGCCAACCGAATGGCCAGTAATTCACTGCTGGAGTGCTTTGTATACGCCAAGTCAGCGGCGGCCGACATTCTCGCCCAACTCCCTGAAATCGCTGCGCCCGCAGCCCTGCCAAGCTGGGATGCAAGCCAGGTTACCGACTCTGACGAAGATGTGATCATCGCCCACAACTGGGATGAACTGCGGCGCTTCATGTGGGACTACGTAGGCATCGTGCGCACCAACAAGCGCCTGCAACGCGCCCAACACCGGGTGCGCCTGCTGCTGGACGAAATTGACGAGTTCTACAGCAACTACAAAGTCAGCCGCGACCTGATCGAACTGCGCAACCTGGCACAAGTCGCCGAATTGATGATCTGCAGCGCCATGGCGCGTAAAGAATCACGCGGCCTGCATTACACCCTGGACTATCCAGAGATGCTGGCGCAGGCGAAGGATACGATCCTGACCCCGACCCGGTGAGGCACGTCAGGTACGAGAACGCGGCACCGCTCGAGACAGCGTTGCCGCGTTTTTTTCACGGTGAACAACAGTCCCACCTGCAGCCAGGACAAGCGCGTCAGAGCGCAACCAGTCTGGCAACGCCCGCTCAAGCAGCATCCTGAATTAGCGACAGTTCCGACAAGAACTAGGATACGTCCTACATATTTAACATCTAAACATTGCTAGCTTTTTCGGTTTTAGCTTTCCACGCGCACTACGGGCCAATCGTTCGCCTGCTCTGTGCCTGTGGTCCGCGCCATATGACTGAAAAAGGAACACTGGATGTTCAACCCACGCCCTCAAACCCGTTTCAACCTGACCGCAAGCGTCTTCAAGCACCCTTCCTTCACCCACCAAAAATCCTTTAGCGCGCCCTCTTGTTTTGATCTGGAACGGGTCACCGAACGTGCAGATCTGAATATCGAAAGCCTGCAACCTCAAGTCCTTGAAAAGGGCCTTTCCAGCAAAAAAGGTGTTTGCCTGATTGAAGGAGCCGCAGCATGACCCAGATTGCGGCACAACAATGGATGGCCGAGCAACGCCACCTCGGGCGCTCTGTATGTTTGATTCTGGACTCACTGGACGAACTCACCGCCCGTAACGGCCTGTTGAACAACAAGGCATCTGAGCTGTATTGCAGCATTTACCGCGAAACGCCGGCTGCCGATATGGCAGACAATGGGCCTTTTCTGTTCCTTATCGACAACCCTGAAGACGAGCACTTGAGCGAGTTGCTCAAAGCGCCGGAAAGGAATTGGGGCTGGCTTGCCAGTATTGCTCCTGAGCCAGGATTACAGGCGCTGGTCAAACATTGGCGCGAGCGCATGATTTTCGGCGTCCAGCCCCATCGAGGGGTTTATCGTTTCCATGACAACCGGGTGCTGGCCCGCGCCCTGAAGCACTTAACCACTGCAACGGTTGCGGGGTATTTAGGACCCGCGATCAGCGTCTGCTACTGGCAAGGGGAGTTCTGGGAAACACTCGGCAACCCGGCACCGGGTAACTATCCAGTTCCTGAAAGCCCTGTCTGGAATGACTTTCCCATGGAGGCCGATCAGCGCGCCAGCACGCGCGAGGCCAATGCCCACCGCTACCTGCTGGCCAGGCATCTTGAAGCCTATGCCCGAATTGCCGAACAACAAGACCCGGAACTATGGCTCAGCACTCTATTGGCCCAGGCCAACACCTGGGGTTGGCAGGCGTCTGAGCAGTTGGAGTTTTTGCTCGTTCAGCGTTTAAAGGCTACCACTGACCCACTTGCACAGCGCTGGGAGGCGCGCCCTGGTGAAAGTCCTGATGCTCATTTCCAGCGGGTTTTTCAGGAAGTGCAGTTTTGGCAAGGTGATGGCCCTTTATGAAAGCAGTAATTAAAGCGCTGTTCCTGGGGACCTGCGCACTGTCGACGACTGGATGTTTTGCTGGCAAGTCAGACAGTTTTATTTTTACGGCTGATCTGCCTCCAAATTTTGCTTATTACGCAGTGGCCAAGTACGCGCCCGCCAAGGGAGAAACTTGTACGGTCACCCTTGATGACAATCCATACCTCGGTTTCAACAGAGAGTGGCGAACAGCATACAAGCCAGAATCTGAAATACCGATTTACCGCACAGTCAAAGGCTGCCGACTAGCCATCTATAAAATTGACCTGGAAATCAATGCCACTTATAGAGCTGACTATGGAAACTTCAGCGGGGACACAACTTCCATTGCTATCAGAGAGGAACTGAAAACTCAATACAAAGGAACTTTTGATACTAATGGCGAAAGCGCCATACATGGTCAATGCCAATGGCTGTTTCGGACAGTAGGCCCCAAGCGATATATAAGAAAACTCCTCGACTGCAAAAAAATTGACGATAAAGGCTTGGTGACTAAAGGACGCCCCGTAGGGGCTTATACCTTGGATCAACTGCCGAGTAAAACCGTGAAGCTAAAAATCAAATTGGCCGATGAAGAAAGACCTGGATGGGGAGATACATGGGTTAAGTTCCCTAATGGTTGGAAGCGTTGCATGGGGAAAAGCTTTGAGGATCAACGCGCTTATTGTCACGGCAATTACAAAGACTTCAGCAGCTTTTTGATGCCTGACGGGCGCAGCTGCACTATTTACCCCGGCTGCACAGAATAAGGAAATCATTCAATGTCACTAATATTTAAAGGCGGCGTTTTGGGTTCTTGTGTGGCCCTGGCAGCAGGGTGCGTTATGGGCAAATCGGAAAGCTTTATCTTTACGGCTGATCTGCCTCCCAATTTCACTTATGAAGCAGTGGCTAAATATGCCCCCATCAAGGAAGAATCCTGCACCGTTAAAAAGCCTCATGTCGGCTACAACCAAAGATGGCGCCTTGGCCATAGAGAAATATACAAACTCGATCAAGAAATCCCCATCTATCGGACTGTAGAAGGCTGTCGGGTCGCCATCTACCGCATTGAACTCTTCATCTATGGTTCTTATGGAAAAGACCGTGGAGATTCCAGTAGAGATTCAGCGATGGTTATCATTCGCGAGGAACTGGAAGAACAATATAAAGAAACTTTTGATGTCAGTGGAGAAAGCGCCATAAACGGTCAATGCCAATGGCTGTTTCGCACACAAGGGCCAAAACGTCGACTATCCAAGGGGCTCGACTGCAAAAAAATTGACGATCAAGGTTTAGTGACAAAAGGACGACCCGTAGGGGCTTATACCCTGGATCAACTACCGGGTAAAACTGTGAAGCTAAAAATAAAGTTAGCCGATGAAGAAAGACCCGGCTGGGGAGATACATGGGTTAAGTTCCCTAATGGTTGGAAGCGTTGCATGGGGAAAAGCTTTGAGGATCAAGATGCATATTGCTTCGAAAACCACAAAGACTTTAGCAGTTTCAAAATGCCTGATGGGCGTAGCTGCACTATTTATCCGGGCTGCACTGAATAAGGACACTAAAATATGACCCCTTTTGATGAAGAGGTGAAACACCCGCTGAACAGTCGTATGTTTGCCTGTCCTACTCAAGGCAAATGGACACGTTTTCAGTTGGTTGACGAAAATGGCGAAGGGCAACCTTATGCTGGACTTGCCTATAAGGTAATCGATGCGGAAGGACAGGTATACGAGGGTAAATTAGACGGCACAGGAACAGGCAAGGTAGAAAACCACTTTGCAGGTCCAATAGCTTTGATTTTAGAAGCGCATTATCAAGGGCAAGAGCTGGCCTATGTACGCCGAATACAAAGGCCCCACTACCCACTTCCAATAACTGACCTCCAGGTTCGTGCCGAACAAACCCGTTACTTTCATAACGACGGTTCACGCACTCAAAGCAACCCAGCACAAGCCTGTGCAGATTTTTTCTGCCAGGTTGAAGTTCGTCATCTGGTCAAACACGTCGCACATTTACCGCCCGAGGTTGAAGCTCACTATCCGCCCAATAAACACTGGGCCAAGCTGATGCGCGAGCATGGAAGACAAGGCGTCTGCCTACTTCCAAACAAAAATAACGTACTGGAAGTGCGCCCTTTACGGGCCCTGCGCCCGATGCTCTCCACCGACTCGCAGTTCTGTGCGTTGAATCTGTATCAGCTCGCCCTTATGGCCACCTTGAGCTACAACCCGTTTGGTCAGGTGCCTGAGAAGCCGCCCATCAGGGCGAAAACTGTAAGTTTCCCTGTACAGCCGAGCATGGGTAACTGGTTTGGCGACGCTCTGGCCAAGTTTGATGAAATCTGGAAAGTAGACCCTGGGCAAACCAGTGCCCACTACCCGCTATATGAAGATGTACCGTACTCAAAACGCCTGGAAATCGTGCCGTTTGATCCTGATCTGTACCCATCGAATAGCCCGGATCTGGAAGATAAACAAGAACACCCGGCCAGCATTCACTTTCTCGATGATCTAGAACAAATTAATAGTACCGACACCCAAGCCTTTATCACCCATAACGACGAGTTGGTGCTAATTTCTGTGCGTGGTACCAGTGAATTACTCGCAGATGCGCTTCGAGACGCCGATGCTTTCCAAACCCCTTTTGGAAAAGAAGGCCTGGGCAAGGTCCACCGTGGGTTCTATGACGCTGCGCTGAAAGTCTATGAGCTTTCGATTAACTATCTCGAAAAGTTCTACACCGGCCAGAAACTGATCATTTGCGGCCATAGCCTAGGCGGTGCAATCACCTTGCTTCTATCGAAAATGCTGCGTCGTCGAGCTGACTATGATTACAAGATCGTGCTGTACACCTACGGCGCCCCAAGAGCAGCAGACAGCACTTTTGTAAAAGGCGCTGCCGACCTGGTGCATTACCGCATGGTCAACCATAACGACCCGGTACCCAGCGTGCCGGCACCCTGGATGAACACCAAGCCCAGGGTGTACCTCCCGGGAGCGGCACTCACTTTCTTTAACGCGCCTCTGGGCATCGCAGGCTTTGTCGCGGGCATTGCCAACTTGACCGGCGAGCCTTACGAGCATCACGGCACCTTGCAACACTTTATGCCGGTAGCGTTCGGCGCAAACAAAATGTCCTCGATTATGTGGGAACCCGGCTGCGACACCATTACCGAGCATGCGGCCTGTACTCTGGCCATTCATCAGAACAATGGGCTACCTGAAAGGTCGGGGTTCATTTCCCAGATTTTTGACTCGGACAACCATTCAATGGTCGGCGGCTATATCCCCGGTTGCTGGGCTGCCCTGCGGCGCTGGCAAGAAGCCCTGAAACTCAAGCGCTCTCTGGTGACCTATGATGAGTTCGAGCACATCAGAATTGCTCTGGCAACAATCACCGAACAACTGCGCTCCAAGCGCCGCATGCTCAGCGACTCTCCTACCCCCTACAACCGGGCCATCGAACTGACTATCGATGCGCTCAATCGTGAGATCGACAAGGTACACATGACCTTCGAGCGCTTGAAACGCCTGCAGCAAAGCACAATCAACGAGGCCCGTGTTTACGGCGCGTTTTCAACACAGCCCGACCTGCTGTCAGAGTGCCTGTTGCGCTGGGATGCTCATCCGGAAAACAAGGTGCCGGAACAACTGGCCATGGCCCCCACCGCAGACGCCAATGACGAACGGTTGGGCTTGCTCCACGGACGCGTCATTGGTACGCCCTTTACCGTCAGTATTGATTCACTGTTCTAGGCCCTGGGCACTATTCGGGTGCCAGCCACCTACACCGACTGAACTTCAGTCGCACGCGCAAGCGTCGGTGCTGATCCGGCGCCAGCGCATCTGCCGGGATGCACACCGCCCGCGCCCGCCACTCATCGCGTACACGAAAGCGCACGATCACGACCCAGGGCAGCGCCAGGCTGTCACGGCGCAACTGCACGGCCTGCCAGCCCTTGTCACGACTCCATAACTGCCAACCATCGGCATCATGGCGCAATCGGATTACGGCACTGGCGTGGGTCAGTCGAATATGCCGTGGCAGCGCCCAAACCCCATGGGCCAGGCACAACAAAGCGCCAAGCACACGTGCCCAGACAGGTATTGAAAGAAGGCAGATTGAGATCAGCGCCAGGGTCTGGGCTGCAAGATAAGCCGCCAGCAATTGCCCGCAGGCATGCCAGCGGCATTCAAAATAATTACTTGGGCTGGACACGATCCAGAATCATGCGAACCATGCGCTGCAGCTCAGGGTCTTCAGACTCGGCGCGCTCCATGAACCAGCCAAACATGTCCTGGTCTTCACATTCCAGCAGCTTGCGATAGCATTCGCGGTCCACGTCGTTAAGGGTGGCATACACCTCCTTGACGAAAGGCACCAGCAGCACGTCCAGTTCAAGCATGCCGCGACGGCTGTGCCAGTAGAGACGATTGAGTTCAACATCTTCGACCATGGAGCGCTCCTCAAATAGAGCGCAAGTATACAGGCCGATCCGTCATAGAACAGTCGGCTTTGGTCGGCCCCTGGAACTACCCATTTGCAGGGCACACCTCTATGATGTGTCCCAGACATTTTTTACCTGCGATGACCCATGGCCGACTCTGCTTTTTTCTGCACTCTGAACCACGAAGGCATTCTTGCTGTGATCGGCAACGACGCCAGCAAGTTTCTGCAAGGCCAGTTGACCTGCAACCTCAACTACCTGAGTGAAACCCGCTCGAGCCTGGGGGCCCGCTGCACGCAAAAAGGCCGCATGCAGTCCAGTTTTCGCATCGTGCTGCAGGACAACGGCTGTCTGCTGGCGATGGCTCGCGAGCTGGTTGAACCCCAGTTGGCAGACCTGAAAAAATACGCGGTGTTTTCCAAATCCAAATTGACCGACGACAGCGCCAACTGGGTTCGCTTTGGCCTGTATCAGGCGGACGCGGTACTGCAAAGCCTGGGCCTGAACCTGCCTGCCGAAACCGACAGCGTTGCTCGTGCCAGCGATTTGATCGCCATTCGCGCCTCCGAAGACCGTGCTGAGCTGTGGGCTCCTGTGGAGCAGACCGAAAGCCTGCTCCAGCACTTGAAAACGCAACTGGTTGAGGCCGATCTCAATGAATGGTTGCTGGGCCAGGTACGCGCAGGCATTGGCCAGGTCATGCCCCAGACCCGCGAACTGTTTATTCCGCAGATGATCAACCTGCAAGCCGTGGGCGGTGTCAGCTTCAAAAAAGGTTGCTATACCGGCCAGGAAATCGTCGCCCGCATGCAATACCTGGGCAAGCTCAAACGCCATCTTTACCGTTTGTCGCTGGAGGCGGGTCATGATGTCCCGGCGCCCGGCACCCCTCTGTTCTCCCCTACCCACACCAGCTCCGTAGGCGAAGTAGTGCTTGGGGCCAAAGCAGAGAACGGGATCGAGTTGCTGGCCGTCCTGACCTCCGATGCCGCGCAAGCGGGGGATATTCACGTGGGCGACTTGCAAGGCCCCGGCCTTTCGCTGCTTGAGCTGCCGTATCAACTGGACCGTGATCGCGAGATCCAGCGTTGATTGCCACACATCGAAATACCCCCTAGAGAAATGAGCATGCTGGCGCGCAGAGTCCAAATGGACTTGATCAAGGCCATTGATAGAGATGATCTGGTTTTACCAACGCTGCCTGAAGTGGCGTTGAACATCCGCAAGGCAGCTGAAAACCCTGAAATCAGCGTCAGCCACTTGAGCAAGGTCATCGGTCGCGACACCGCGCTGTCCGCACGCCTGATCAAAGTGGTCAACAGCCCGATGCTGCGTGCCACCCGGGAGGTCACTGACCTGCACACCGCGATCACGCGCCTGGGGGTCAACTACAGCAGCAATCTGGCGATCGGGCTGGTCATGGAGCAAATCTTCCATGCCCGCTCGGAAGTCGTTGAGCAAAAAATGCGCGATGTATGGCGTCAAAGCCTGGAGGTGGCAGGGATTTGCTACACCCTGTGCCGCCGCCATACCTCGCTCAAGCCCGACCAGGCGGCACTGGGTGGCCTGGTGCATCAAATCGGCGTGCTGCCCATCTTGACCTACGCCGAAGAGAACAACGAACTGCTCTCCGACCCGATTTCACTCAATCACGTCATTGAAAGCATTCACCCGCTGATTGGCGACAAATTGCTGGCTGGGTGGGAGTTTCCTGAAATGCTGTTGAAGGTTCCGGGCCAGTATCAGGACTTTTCTCGCGAATCCAAAAACATCGACTACATCGACCTTGTTCAAATCGCGACCGTGTTCATGCAACAGGACATCGACAAGCTGAATGCCCTGCCCGCCTTCAAGCACCTGGGGCTGGATGCAGGCGATGCAAAATTTGAACAGCAGCTCAATGACGCACGCGGGATGTTTATCTAGGCCAGCCACTGGCTTTGTGGGAGCGGGCTTGCTCTCGATGGCACTAACGTAGTCTTTCAGTCAAACCGGGTCGCCTGGATCGCAGGCAAGCCGGCTCCCACAGAAAGTCGCACCTGCACTCCCACACAAAACACGCCTGCTACTGCACCCGCCCGCCATTGGCCGGCACGAAACTGACCCGCACTTTCAAGCCGCCCTGGGCACCGTCATGCAGGCTGATGTGTGCCAGGTGAGCGCGACAGATATCGCCCACAATCGCCAGGCCCAACCCCGACCCCGCCACGTGTGAATTGCGTCGATAGAAGCGTTCAAAAACCCGCTCGCGGTCTTCAAGAGGAATCCCCGGACCGTCATCTTCGACTTCCAGTATCGCGGGCGAATTGACTCGCAAAATAATATTGCTACCCGATGGCGAGTGGGCCATGGCGTTGTCCACCAGATTGCTCAGCAATTCATGCAGCAGCGTGGGCTCACCGTACAACCACACCGGCTGGTCGGCCTCAAGCGCCAGCGCAAAACCCCGGGCATGGGCCAGCGGTGCCATTGCCATCCCCAGCTCGCGGGCCAACTGGCTGAGGTCGAGCAACTGCGCCCCCCCTTCGGCGATGGCGCGGGCGCCATTTTCAATACGCGCCAGCGACAGTAGCTGATTGGCCATGTGGGTCAGGCGGTCAGTGCCCTGGGTTGCCTGCTCGAGCGTATTGCGCCAGGTCGTCGGATCATTGGCGCGCAAACCCAGCTCAAGCTGGGCCTTGAGCACCGCCAGGGGTGTACGGAGCTCATGGGCGGCATCTGCAATAAACTGCGCCTGACGCTTGAATTGACTGCGCAAGCGCTCGGTAAAGTGATTGAGCGCCTGAACCAGTGGCCGCAACTCTCGCTGCACCGAGACCAGCGGCAAGGGTCGCAAGTCATCCATCTCACGCTCCTCAACGGCTGTGCGCAAACGCTCCAGCGGGCGTAAAGCGGCGCTTACGGCAAACCACACGACCAACAACGCCCCCAGCCCCAGCATGCCCAAACGCAGCAAGGTATCCGCCATCAAGCTGCGCGCCATGGCCACCCGGGCCTCATCGGTTTCGGCGACGCGGATTTCCGCCATACCATTCATGCTGGGTTCGGTGACGGCCTTGAGCAAACTCACGACCCGCACGTTCTGCCCCAGGTAGGTGCCGTTATAGAAACGCGCCAACGCCGGGTAATCATCGGTACGCGGCGTGCCCGGTGGCGGAGCAGGCAGGTTTTCATAACCTGAAATCAGGTGCTGATGGATATCGTTGACCTGATAGTAGATTCGGCCCGCACTGTCGTAGGCAAACGTATCAAGGGCAACGTAGGGAACGTCTGCGCTCAGGGTGCCATCACGTTGTGAAAGGCCTGCAGAAATGGTTCGGGCCGAAGCCAGCAAGGTTCGGTCGTACGCCGTGTCGGCGGCCTCACGACCATTGAAATAGGCGCTCAGCCCGCTAGCCAGCATCAAGGCAACCAGCAACAGCGTGAGGTGCCAGAGCAGGCTCCAGCGCAAGCTGTCGAGTTTAAACATCGCGGCTTTCCAGCAAGTACCCCAGGCCCCTGAAGGTCACAATCGCCACCGCCTGGCCGTCGAGCTTCTTGCGCAAGCGGTGAATATAGATTTCGATGGCGTCAGGGCTCGCTTCCTCGTCCAGACCAAACACTTGAGCCGCCAGTTGCTCCTTGCTCATGACCCTTCCCGGCCGTGCAATCAACGCTTCGAGCACGGCTTGCTCGCGAGAGGTCAGGGTCAGCAGCTCATCACCCAGGGAAAAGCGTCGGGTGCCCAGGTCGTACACCAGGGACCCGCATTGCTGCTGGCGTTCGCCTCCCAATACGCTACGGCGCAACAGCGCTTTGACCCGCGCCTCCAGCTCCGTCAGCTCAAAGGGTTTGGCCAGGTAATCATCGGCCCCGAGGTTGAGCCCATGAACCCGGTCCTTTACGTCGCTGCGCGCCGTCAGCATCAACACCGGCAAGGTTTTGCCACGGGCACGCAAGCGCGCCAGCACTTCAAAACCGTTCATGCGCGGCAATCCCACATCCAGGATCGCCACAGCATATTCTTCGCTGCTCAAGGCCAGGTCGGCCGCCACGCCATCGTGCAGTACATCCACGGTCAGGCCAGTGCCTTTCAAGGCCTGGGCAACACTCTCGGCCAGCTGTAGCTGATCTTCGACCAAAAGCACACGCATCGTGTTTACCTCAATTTTTTTGTCCGGGCCGCAGCCTTTTGTGCGCGGAGTGTACAGACGACAGGAGTGCTGTGAAGCCCAAAAACAGGGAATGTCTACTGAAAGGTTAGCGAAAGGTTGACGAGCTAGCATCGCGAGACTGACAGGAATCTCTGTTGCCGTTATGCACAGCACAACGGCCCGAAAAACGCCTTGAAGCGTTTTCGTCAATAAGAACAATAACGGAGCACCCCATGCTGACTTATCAGTCCAAGACCCCTCGCTTCTGTATTTCTTGCGTGTCCGATACTCCCCTCGCGGCCCCTGCGAGTGGCTGTCTGCCGTCTGCACGTTCTACGTAACGCGGGTGGAGCACGGCTCTGCGCCAACGATTCCAAGCAACAAAAAATGCCCTATAAAAACAAAAGCTCCTGAGGAGACGATATGAAACTTCCCCTGCGCACCCTGGCACTCGCTGCCGGCTGCATGCTGTTCACCGGCCAGCTCATGGCCGAGCCAAAACGTCCTGAATGCATTGCCCCGGCCTCCCCAGGCGGCGGTTTTGACCTGACCTGCAAACTGGCTCAAAGCGCACTGGTGAACGAAAAGCTGCTGAGCAAACCCATGCGCGTGACCTACATGCCCGGTGGCGTGGGCGCCGTTGCCTATAACGCCGTGGTCGCCCAGCGCCCGGCCGATGGTGGCACCCTGGTCGCCTGGTCCAGCGGTTCATTGCTCAACCTGGCGCAGGGCAAGTTCGGTCGTTTTGATGAAGGTGCCGTGCGCTGGCTGGCTGCCGTCGGCACCAGCTACGGTGCCATTGCCGTGAAAAGCGATTCGCCCTACAAAAACCTCGACGATCTGGTTCAAGCACTGAAGAAAGATCCGAGCAAAGTGGTGATTGGTTCGGGCGGCACGGTGGGCAGCCAGGACTGGATGCAAACGGCACTGATTGCCAAGGCTGCCGGGATCAACCCCCGCGACCTGCGTTATGTGGCACTGGAAGGTGGCGGTGAAATCGCCACGGCGTTGCTGGGCGGCCATATCCAGGTCGGCAGCACGGACATTTCCGACTCCATGCCGCATATCCAGAGCGGCGACATGCGCCTGCTGGCGGTGTTCGCCAACGAACGCCTGGACGAGCCGGAGATGAAGGACATTCCGACCGCCAAAGAGCAGGGCTATGACATTGTCTGGCCCGTGGTGCGCGGCTTCTACCTGGGGCCGAAGGTCAGCGACGAGGATTACGCCTGGTGGAAAGCGGCTTTCGACAAGCTGCTGGTGTCCGAAGAGTTCAACACCCTGCGCGATCAGCGAGAGCTGTTCCCGTTTGCCATGACCGGCCCGGAGCTGGACACCTACGTCAAAAAACAGGTGGCTGACTACAAAGTCCTGGCCCAGGAATTTGGCCTCATTCAGTAAGCCTTACTGACCGGTAACCGGGCCACGATCCTTCGCAGGCCCGGTTCAGGAGTGAACCATGCTCTTTCAACGCATTTTTGCCTCAGTGCTGCTGCTCGCGTGTGCCGCACTGGCACTCATGGCCTGGCCCTATCAGGCGCAGTTTTCCTATGAACCCGTTGGCCCGCGGGCCTTCCCGTTGCTGATGCTCGGCCTGATGGGACTGGGGCTTGTCTACATGATTTTTCGCCCCACGCCCGTCGTCCACAGTGAAGACGACCCGCAGCTGGACCGCGAAACCCTGACCAAGATCGCGCTGTGCACCGTGTTGCTGCTGATCTTCGCCGGTACGTTCGAGCCCTTGGGTTTTATCCTTAGCAGCATCCTGATCGGTATCCCGATGGCACGCCTGTATGGCGGACGCTGGCTACCCAGTTGCGTGATCGTCAGCCTGATAAGCGTCGGTCTTTATCTGCTGTTCGATAAAGCGATGGACGTCCCACTGCCGCTTGGCCTGCTCGAAGCTCTGGAGAACTGATATGGATACTTTTGGCTATTTGGGCCAGGGCTTTGGCGTCGCACTCAGCCCGTACAACCTGGTCACCGCGCTGTGCGGGACGCTGATCGGCACGGTGGTCGGCCTGTTGCCAGGGCTTGGGCCGATCAACGGGGTCGCACTGCTGATTCCAATCGCATTTGCCCTGGGCCTGCCACCGGAGTCTGCCCTGATTCTGCTGGCCGCGGTCTATCTGGGCTGTGAATACGGCGGCCGTATCAGCTCAATCCTGCTGAACATACCGGGCGAAGCGTCCACCGTGATGACTACCCTCGACGGCTACCCTATGGCCCGCAAGGGTCTGGCCGGGGTGGCGCTGTCGCTGTCCGCGTGGAGCTCGTTCATCGGCGCCTTCATTGCCACCTGTGGCATGGTGCTGTTCGCCCCGTTATTGGCCAAGTGGGCGATTGCCTTCGGCCCGGCGGAATATTTCGTGCTGATGGTGTTCGCCATCGTTTGCTTGGGCGGCATGGCCGGGGATCGCCCTCTCAAGACCTTTATCGCTGCACTTATCGGGCTGTTTCTGTCTACAGTCGGGATTGATGCCAACAGCGGTGTTTACCGGTTCACCGGTGACAACATCCACCTGACTGACGGCATTCAGTTTGTCGTGCTGGTACTGGGCCTGTTTTCCATCAGCGAAATCCTGTTGCTGCTGGAGAAAACCCACCGCGGCCAGGAAGCCGTGAAGGCCACGGGCCGCATGATGTTCAACTTCAAGGAAGCGTCTGCTGTATTTGTCGTGAACATCCGTTGCGGCTTGCTCGGCTTCATCATGGGCGTACTCCCGGGGGCAGGCGCAACGCTGGCCAGCGCCGTGGCCTACATGACCGAGAAACGCCTGGCAGGCGCTAGCGGCAAATTCGGCCAGGGCGACATGCGCGGTCTTGCAGCACCTGAAACCGCCATCGGCGCTTCGGCCTGCGGCGCACTGGTGCCTATGCTGACTCTCGGTGTACCCGGTTCCGGCACCACGGCGGTGATGATCGGCGCACTGTCGCTGTACAACATCACCCCGGGCCCGCTGCTGTTCCAACAGCAACCCGATATCGTCTGGGGCCTGATTGCGTCGTTGTTTATCGCCAACATCATGCTGGTGATCCTCAATATCCCGATGATCCGCATCTTCACCCGCATTCTCTCGGTGCCAAACTGGGCGCTGGTGCCGGTGATCGCAATCATTACCGCAATCGGTGTCTACGCCGTGCATGCCACCACGTTCGATCTGTTCCTGATGATCGGTATCGGCATCTTCGGCTACATCCTGCGCAAGCTCGACTTCCCGCTTTCTCCGGTACTGCTGGGGTTCATCCTGGGTGGTTTGATGGAGCAGAACTTGCGTCGTGCGTTGTCGATTTCCAACGGTGCGCTGGAGATCCTGTGGGCAAGCCCGATCACCCTGGGTGTCTGGGTACTGACGGCGATCATGTTGCTGCTGCCTGTGCTGCGCATCTGGCGCAAGCGCAGTGCTCAACGTCGCGCCTTGGCCGATGCTTGATTCAGGATTCAGGCACTGGTGGGGCACGCCACTGGTCGGTCTGGCCGGTGGCTACCTCGCCAGCCTGATCGGCTGGCCGTTGCCGTGGATGGTCGGCTCATTGCTGGCCATCATCCTGGTGCGTTGCCTGACACCCTGGCAGTTGGCCGAGATCCCTGGCGGACGTAAATGCGGTCAGTGGATTGTGGGCATCGGTATCGGCCTGCACTTCACGCCCGTGGTCATGGAGCAGGTGCTGGCGCACTTCTGGCTGATCCTGGCGGGCGCCCTGCTCACCAGCGTATCGAGCGTCATCGGTGTGTGGCTGATGCGTCGCAGTGGTGAGGACCGCGCCACGGCGTTCTTCTCCAGCATGCCTGGTGGTTCGGGTGAGATGGTCAACCTCGGCGCCCGCAACGGCGCCGTGTTGAGCCGGGTTGCTGCTGGCCAGAGCCTGCGGGTGCTGACCGTTGTACTGTGCGTCCCGGCAGCCTTCAAATACCTGCTGGGCGAAGGCGCTCCCGCCTTGCACCCCGCACCTGTCAATTTTTACTGGTTGGCGCTGCTGTTTCCGGCAGGGGCTTTGCTGGCCTGGATCTGGCAACGCTTGCGCCAGCCCAATCCGTGGCTATTCGGGCCGCTGCTGGTCAGCGCCAGCGTCAGTATCCTGTGGGATTTGCACACTGGCCTGCCGGACGGCAGCAGCCAGACGGGCCAGTGGCTGATTGGCAGCGGGCTGGGTTGTCACTTCAACCGGGCGTTCTTTCGTCGGGCGCCGTCCTTTATCGGACGAACCTTGCTCGGCACCGCGGTGACAATGCTGATCGCCAGCCTGTGTGCGCTGGGCTTGAGCACCCTGACCCAGCTCGATCTGCGCTCCATGACCCTGGGCATGATGCCCGGTGGTATCGCAGAAATGAGCCTCACGGCAGAAACCCTGCAACTGTCAGTCCCGCTGGTCACGGCCTTGCAGGTCATGCGGCTGATCTTCGTGCTGTTTTTAGCCGAGCCCCTGTTTCGATACTGGGTTCGCCAGGACCACAACGGGTCATCTCTATAATCCTGGGCACACCCGATGTCACGGGTGTGCCTCCTCCCATGCACTTAAACCGGTGGCAGTTTCCAGTCGATCGGGGACAGGCCGTTTTGCTCAAGGAACTTGTTGGTCCGACTGAAGTGGCCGTTACCAATAAAACCCCGATAGGCAGACAACGGTGAAGGATGCACCGAGGTCAGCACCAGATGCTTGGTCGCATCAATGAGTTTTTGCTTGCTCTGGGCATGGGCACCCCACAACAGGAAAACCAGCTTGGGCTGCTGCTCGCTCACCACCTGGATAATCCGGTCAGTGAAGTGTTCCCAGCCTTTTTTGGCATGGGAGGCCGCATTGGCGCGCTCCACCGTCATTGTCGTGTTGAGCAGCAATACACCCTGCTCGGCCCAGTGCTGCAGGCAGCCGTGGGGGGCGATATCGATGTTCAGGTCACGTTTGAGCTCTTTATAGATATTGACCAGCGAAGGCGGCGTCGGGATGCCGGGCTGCACTGAAAAACACAGGCCATGTGCCTGGCCCGGGCCGTGGTAAGGATCCTGCCCCAGAATCACCACCTTGATCTTGTCCAGCGGCGTCAGGTTCAGGGCGTTGAAAATAAGCGGGCCTGGCGGGTAGATCTCTTTGCCGGCGGCATGCTCCTGGCGCAAGAACTCGCGCAGCCCGGCCATGTAAGGTTTATCGAACTCCTCACGCAGGGCCTGCTTCCAGACAGGTTCAAGTTTTATACGGTCATCCGACGTCATGGCTACATCCTGAAAAACAATGGGGCGGACACTAGAAAAGCCCGCCCCCATTGTCAACTGCCCTAACGGCCCCGCCACCCCCCGCCATTATCGGGGCCCCTGCCATAACCAGGCCCGTGGCCAGGATGATAGCCTCGCTCACGGTAGTAGCCCCGTGGTGCAGGGTAGTAGCGCGGCCCTTGATAGTAGCGTGGAGCTGGCGCGTAGTAGCCACGCGGGTACACATAGTAAGGACGGTAACCGCCTTCGTAATAAGTGACCGGAGCCGAGTACACCTCAGAGCGGTAGTAACCGGAACTGCCCGAGTAGTAAGGCACGCAGGCTGTCACAGACAAGCTGATGGCAATGATAGAAAGTAGGCGACGATACATGGCGGCCTCCTGGACCGCGAAAGAGCACCCCCAGCGACGCTGGGGGGCGACAAACAGCAACAGCGTCTGACACCAGTTAAGACAGCAAAAATGAAATTCAGTGCCGTTGATAAAACGCGTCAGACCTGCAGATCCGACCAAGGGTGAGTGCCGTCCCTGGCACCTCTGGCTGGTCGACCCGCCGTCAGTTAATCAAGCACTCAGTCGAGCACCGAAAAAGCACAGGCGCCAGCATTTGCGGCAGTGCACTCGTACACTATCAGCCCCACGCCACTTTCAATCATTGTCCAGCTGTCAATATTGGCAAGCCGCATTGAATGTTCATTCGCCGTACTTTGACGATACGACAAGTTGATCCGGGAGCGGTCCTGAGCTTTATATTCACAATATCCGATGCGACCGGCAGTGCCTTGCTGATTGTTCAACGGATAAAAAACAGCGCCCTCAAATGACGTCAGCCGCGATGGTGACAAAGCACTGGAGACCGCGATCCATTCATCCCCGGCCCTGTGGCTCGGCGCCGTGTAGACACCCTCCCTGAGCGTCACATTATCAACACTCGGACAACTTTCGGCCGCACTGACCAGTGAACTTGCCGACAGAAACAGCGCGCACAAAAAAACATGAACTGACTTCATAAACAGACACTCCAGAAGATGAATTTTAATTTTGATATTTACGAACAGGCGTTGCCTGCCGATAACTTCAAGAGTAATCAACCAAGACTATTTAACAATGCCGTTATACGTAGCTACTTTCCGATAGTGTTGCGTGAAGTTCTTTAACAACTAACTATTCGCCAATGAGCGGGGATTCACACCTGAACGACTCGTGCAACAGAACCCTGCGTACACCTCCAACAGGGATTACCATAGCTCGAGTAAACGCCTGCCCCACAACGGACACCTGACATGACCACGCCCGACCTTTGCCCAGCCTGTGGCGCCCGTAACGACTGCACCCAGGCCAACCCTGACACCCTGGGCCAACCCTGCTGGTGCTACGGCGTAACTATCGACCCAGAAATCATCCGTGCCTTGCCAGTGGAGCAGCGCAATCTGACGTGTCTCTGCCCTCGCTGCGCGAACGTTCTGAGCCAATTGCAGCCAGCGCAAACGTAGCACCTCACGTAAGATGTTCGGCTGTATTCCTTGTGATTGATCGCTATGCGTGTAGACCGTTTTCTGAGCAACCTGCCCCAGTTCAACCGCCAACAGGTTCGCTTGCTCCTGATTGAGAAGCGCATCCAGGTCGATGGGCAGGTCATCAGCGATCCGCGCCACGAAATCAATGCATTCAGCCGTATCGAGCTGGATGGGAACATCCTGCAGGCCGGAAAACCTGCCCGGTACTTCATGCTGCACAAGCCACAAGGTTGCGTAAGCGCCACCCGGGATGCGGAGCATCCCACGGTGCTCGACTTGCTGAATGAGCCGGACAAGCATGACCTGCATATCGCCGGTCGACTGGACTTCAATACCAGCGGGCTGCTGCTGATCACCAATGACGGGCACTGGTCGCGTCATGTCACCCAGCCGCAGACCAAGATGCCCAAGGTGTATTACGTCGAGACCGAGCAGGAAATAACCGATGCCTACATCAGCAAATTTCGCGAGGGCGTCTATTTCGCTTTCGAAGACCTGACCACCCAGCCCGCCGGGCTGGAACTGCTGGGCCCATTCAGTGCGCGCCTGAGTATCGTTGAAGGTCGTTACCATCAAGTCAAACGCATGTTCGGCTTCTTCGACAACAAGGTCATGCGCCTGCACCGTGAGAGCATCGGGCCACTGGTGCTCGACAGCCAACTGGCCCCCGGCGAGTACCGGGCGCTGAGCGAGCAGGAAGTGCTGCAATTCCAACCCGCACCTGCGAGTTAGCCTGCAACGGGGCCTACCCCTTTCTGTAACAATCACGGAGCACCATCAGTCAGACCGACGCTCGATTCACCGGAGTCTGACGCCATGATAAAGCCCGAAATCGCTGTGCTCGATATTCAAGGCCACTATCGAATCCACACCGAGTTCTATCGCTGCGACACCGCAGAAAACACCATTATTCTGGTCAATGGCTCGATGGCCACGACCGCCTCGTTTGGCCAGACCCTGAAAAACCTGCACCCCCATCTGAACGTCGTTCTGTATGACCAGCCGTACGCGGGCAAGTCAAAACCCCACAACCCTCATCAGAAAATGCTGACAAGAGAGTTGGAAGCCCAGGTACTTCTTGAGCTGATAGAACACTTTGACGCGAATTATCTGCTGTCATTCTCGTGGGGGGGGACTGCGGCACTCACAGCGTTGGCAAGCACACCACGACGTATCGAAAAAGCGGTGATCAGTTCCTTTTCACCGCTGATCAACGAAGCCATGCGCGATTACCTGGAACGTGGCCGCAGTTGCCTGGCAGCCTGCAATCGCACTCAGGTCGGCAACCTGGTCAACGACACGCTGGGCAAACATTTGCCGCCCCTGTTCAAGCGCTTCAACTTCCGCCATGTCAGCACGCTGGCAACCCATGAATACGCGCAGATGCATTTTCATATCAACCACGTCCTCAATAATGACCAACCATGCTTTCTCGATGCTGCCAGGGGCATTGATATTCCCGTGTTATTTATCAACGGCGCATGGGACGAGTACACCGTGGCCAACGATGCCAGGCGCTTTGCGCACCCCATCGCCAACAGCCAGTTCATCAGCCTGGAAAACACCGGGCACTTTCTGGACATGGAGCACAAATCTGCCAGCCACATCAGCAGAACCGCGCTGCTCAATTTTTTAGAACCGACACAAAGTGAACACCGGCAACAGTCCCTGTGAAGCGTTCCAGGCAACCCGAAAATTGAAAAAATACTGCAAAATTACGCATTTGAAGAATAAAACTTCTCATCAAGGCTGACATCTGGTACAAAGTCAGCCGCTCTGAGCGGGTGTCGTATAATGGTATTACTCCAGCTTCCCAAGCTGATCACGCGGGTTCGATTCCCGCCACCCGCTCCACTTCTTCAAGGCTTTCCCCCCTCTGAAAGCCTGGCCTGTACAGCAGCAAACTCCCCCTTCGCGTTTTACAGCTTGCACACGATGTTCACCCGCGCCCCCTCTTTTTGACTCGATACATCGCCGTATCTGCATGGTGCAGCAATTGCTGGGCCTGCTCTCCGTGCTCCGGGTAAACCGCAATGCCAATGCTGGGAATGATGTTCAGCGTGTGATTGCCAATAAAGACAGGCTGGCTGAGGTTAAGGCGAATTTTTTCAGCCACGATCAGTGCATGCGATGGCAGTTTGAGCCTCTCCAGCACCAGCACAAACTCATCCCCGCTCATCCTGGAAACCGTGTCGCTTTCGCGCACGCACAGCGTCAGGCGCCGCGCCGTCTGCTGCAACAAATCATCTCCCACCGCATGCCCATAGTTGTCGTTGACGAGTTTGAAATGGTCCAGATCGACATACAGCACGGCCAGGCATTCATTGTCCCGTTTGGCAGCGGCCAGCGCGCGGTGCAGGCGATCATAGAGAAGGTCGCGATTGGGCAAGTGAGTCAAGGCGTCGTACTGCGCCAGATACTGCAGGCGGGCATGCAATTGCTTGCGCTCAATGGCCGTTGCCACCTGGGTCGACACGTATTGCAGCAAGTCTTTGTGTTGCTCGGTGTAGCGCTCTTCACCCGGCAGGCTTTTGACCACCAACGCACCCATAGTGCCGTTCTGAGTGGCCAACGGAACACCCAGCCATGACGGCCCATGGTCAGGCACACGCATGACGGGCTGGCCACTGAGCATGACCTCCTCACTCAGGTGGCGAACGGGCGAGTGCTGCTCAAGTGGATGATCGTCGACGTAATAGGGAAACGTCAGCGAACCCTGTTCCCGAAGTGCGACCGAGAAACTCACCGCGGGCAACCACTGCCCGATGAGCTGGTGCACACACTTGAACAGCGCCAGCAAATCCTCGGCCCCATGGGCAGCCTCCGAAATCGCAAAAAGAGCCGCCTGGCGTGACTCCGCCAGTTTGCGCTCGGTGACATCGCGGGCCACGGCAATGCGCATTTCATGGGTTTCAGACCAGCATGCAGACCATTGGATATGCACCACATGCCCGTCCTTGTGCACATAGCGGTTCTCGAAATTGAGCTTGGGTTCACCGGCCATGATGTCGCTGGCCGCGAGCAGCGTTCGCTCACGGTCAGCGGGGAAGACCAGATCGATCATCGACTGGCCTTTAAGCTCGTGGGGCTCATAGCCCAGGATACGTTTGCAGGCTGCACTGACATAAACGAAGCGACCATTGCGGTCCACCACACAGACAGCGTCAAGCAACAGGTCAATAAAACCTGCCTGGAGCAGGTAATTCTTGATGTCCATAGGGCAACTCGATGCCTCAGGGTTAAATGGAAACATTCATCCCTGACTCACACGCAGCACCGCATTCCCTGCCACCTACTTCAAACGATAGTTCGTAACAACCCAGGCAGTGCATGCATCAACGCACTGATGGCAAAACCGATGAACATGACCCCGCACAGCCGGGTAATCAGCAGCTCATGACGCTGATAGAGTGCCCTGACATGCCCCGCTCCTACAATACCAACCAAAATCGCGTAGGCCATCGCCCCACCGACAAAACTCAATGCGATCAACCAGGGCAGCATTTCCCAGGTCAGAAGCTCTGCCCGGCTGGACAGCAGCGCCGTAAACGTCGCCACCGCCACGGGATACGCCTTGGGATTGGTCAGGCCGAAGAAAATCCCGTGAGCAAACGGCTGTCGCGCCGGTCCTTGCCGGGCAACGCTGCTGCGCTGGGCGCGCACCGCGCGCAATCCCAGCCAGAACAGGTAGAGCCCGCTAATCAAGCCCAACACATTGAAGGCGGTGCTGCCAAATTCACGCGCGCCCACGATGGCGATCAGCGCCGTGCTGCACCAGATCACATCACCCAGCAAATGCCCGCACAGAAATCCGGCTCCGGCACGTCGCCCACGGGCCGCACCAATGCCAAAAACAGCGAGCACGCCTGGCCCCGGGGTGATGCCATAGATAAAACCAGAAGCCAGAACGGCCAGTAACAACGAAGGTGTCATGCACACAGCTCCAAAAATCATGCCTCACGCTTTGCGTGACCCGTCAGGTCGCCCGATTTTGCACGTTCTTGAAGCGTCTGTAACCGCGTCTAGTGTCGACGCCCCAAAACATTAACCACCAGCCGATCGACCCAGCCCCAGATACGCTGTTTTACCCGTCGCCAAAGTGGTCGTGACTGCCAGTCTTGCAAGCTGACAGGCAGGCTTTGGGCAAAGTCGGCGTTAAAACTGGCAACCACCGCCTGCGTCAGCGCCGGGTCGAGCGCCTCGAGGTTGGCCTCAAGGTTGAAGCGCAGGTTCCAGTGGTCGAAATTGCACGAGCCAATGCTGACCCAATCGTCAGCCAGCACCATCTTCAGGTGCAAAAAGCAGGGCTGGTATTCCAGTATTTGCACACCGGACTTCAGCAGGCGCGGGTAATAGCGATGACCGGCGTAACGCACGGAAGGATGGTCGGTGCGCGGCCCCGTGAGCAACAGCCGTACATCAACGCCCCTGGCCGCCGCGCGACGCAGAGAGCGGCGCACACTCCAGGTGGGCAAGAAATAAGGCGTGGCCAGCCAGATACGTTGGCTGGAACTGTTGATCACCCGCACCAGCGATTGCAGGATATCGCGATGTTGATGAGCATCCGCATAGGCGACACGGCCCATGCCTTTGGCTTCTTGGGGCAGGCCAGGCAAGCGTGCAAGCCCGAAGTGAGTGGCGGGTTTCCATGCCTTGCGACTGATATTGGCCCGCCATTGACGATCAAACAGCATCTGCCAGTCCATCACCAGCGGGCCTTGAATGTTGACCATGACTTCATGCCATTCACAGGTGTCGTCACTGGGGCGCCAAAACTCATCCGTAACGCCAGTGCCCCCGACCACGGCCAGTTGCTGATCCACCAACAACAGTTTGCGATGATCGCGATACAGGTTGTTCAGGCCACGTCGCCAGCTAAGCGGGTTGTAATGCCTGAGTTCAACTCCGGCATCGGTGAGCCTTCGGCGCAAACTCAAACCCAGACCCAGACTGCCATAGGCGTCAAACAGGCAGCGCACTCGCACCTCGCGCCAGGCGGCTTGCTCCAGCGCCTGCACGATGGCTTCGGCGCAGCCACCCGCCTCAACCAGATACAACTCCAGATCAATCTGCTCTTGTGCCTGCTCGATGGCTGCCAGTATCCGGGGGAAAAACCGGGAGCCATCGATCAGCAACTCGAACTGGTTGTCGCTGCGCCAGCCAAACACCGCGCCGGCCATCTTAGCGAGCCGTGAAAATCAGTACCGCACCCACCGGTACTGAAAAACTGATGGCTGACAATCCAGCCAATTTGCGCAAGGTTTCGAGCTCCGGCTGCAGGCCAAAATCTTCGGCTTGCAGCATCAGCGGCTCCAGGGTTACGACCTGAAAGCGCCGTTCATCAAGGCGGGTGGCCAACAGTTCGGCCTCATAGGTGTGTTGTTTGCCGCGCAAGTTCACCGTGACAGGCAAGTGCAGTTCCAGTTGCGCACCGGGGGCAAGATCATTGATCGGTTGCAAGTCAATCTGCGCCGTAATCTGTGCTTCCGGGAAATGCTTGAAATCGAACAGCACGTCGCGCATGCGCTCATCACGCAGGGGTACGGCACTGTTGACCGAGTCCATTTCTATACGCAATTGCGCCTGGCCTTTACGGTCGACCTTGCCGTGCAAGACCAAAAAGCGATGCACGTTCGCGATATTGGCATTTTGCGTGGAGACAAACGAAAGCCGTGATGACTCACCGTCCAGATACCAGTTGGCCTGAGCAGAAAGGCTCACGCCAAGGGTCAACAACAAGGCGCAGGCAGAAGAAAACAACACTTTAAGCATAAAAACTCATCGACGAATAAACGTGGGCGAACATTAACCCTGGCGAGCGGTTTTGGCTGGACTTTTTAACACAGTGTTAGGACGCCGGCAGACACCGACAGTTCCTCCCAGGCTCCTGTCATACAAGCATCATCCAAACGTCACAGGGGTGACATTGCACCTGCCTAGCCTGAAGTTGCACACCTCAGTCGATTGGCAGAAACCCAAGGCGGGCCCGGTGCCTGCACGGAGATTCGCAATGTCCCAGATCGCCCGTATCCGCGACACCGTTCCAGAACGCCGTCTGCAGGCAGAGCGCCTGATCGGGCCCGACGCTTTGCGCGAGGCTCAGACCCTGCGTTTTCGTGTGTTCAGCGGCGAGTTGAAGGCCAGGCTCAAAGGCGCCGAACATGGACTGGACGAGGACGGTTACGACGCGCATTGCGAACATATCGGGGTCCGCGACCTCAATAGCGGCCAGCTGGTAGCCACCACTCGCCTGCTGGATCACAGTGCCGCCCGAAACATCGGCCACTTTTACAGCGAAGAAGAATTCAACCTTCACGGCCTGGCCAATCTGCAAGGGCCCGTACTTGAAATCGGAAGAACCTGTGTCGACCCTGCCTACCGCAACGGTGGCACCATCGCCGTACTCTGGGGCGAGCTGGCAGAAGTCCTCAACCACGGCAATTACCGATACCTGATGGGCTGCGCCAGCATCCCCATGCAGGACGGCGGCATCCAGGCTCAGGCAATCATGCAGCGTCTGCGCGAACGCTACCTGTGCACGGAACATTTGCGCGCCGAACCGAAAAAGCCGTTACCGGCCCGTGAAATACCCGCCAACGTCATCGCCGAAATGCCGCCATTGCTCAAGGCTTACATGCGCCTGGGCGCCAAGATTTGCGGTGAGCCTTGCTGGGATGAAGACTTCCAGGTGGCAGACGTGTTTATTTTGCTCAAGCGCGATGAGCTATGCCCGCGTTATGCGCGACACTTCAAGGCGGCCATGTAATGAGCCGTTTGCGCCGATATGGCCGAGTGGCGCGAGTGCTGGCCGTTGTCAGCCTGGGGCTGGGCATGGCCAGTGCGTTCGCCGTGCTTGAGCGCTTGCGTCTGAGCAGCACGATGGACCGTCGCCAGCGCTGGTCGCAATTTTTCATGTCTCGCCTGAGCAACGCCCTGCCCTTTCGCATCACCGTCGTCGGCCAGTTACCGGAAACGCCCATGCTGTGGGTCAGCAACCACGTGTCATGGACCGACATTGCGCTGCTGGGGCAACTCACCCCGCTTTCGTTTTTGTCCAAATCAGAAGTCCGCGGCTGGCCCGTTGCCGGTTGGCTGGCGGCCAAGGCCGGGAGCCTGTTTATTCGCCGTGGCGCAGGAGACAGCCAACTGATTCGCGAGCAAATGAGCCAGCACTTGCAGCACCCGCTTTCTCTGCTGATGTTTCCCGAGGGCACCACCACTGACGGGCGTTCGATACGTACCTTTCATGGTCGGTTGTTATCGGCCGCGATAGACAGTCAAGTGCCCCTGCAGCCGGTGGCCATACGCTATTTACGCAATGGCGAGATTGATGGGATAGCACCGTTTATTGGCGACGATGACTTGCTGTCACATTTACTGCGCCTGTTTAGCCATGAACAGGCCGAGGTCGAGATCCACCTGCTAGAGCCCATCGCCAGCCAGGCGCAGGAGCGCGCCGTGTTGGCGTTCAGGGCGCAGGAAGCGATACGGCGGGTGGTGACAGCGCCGGTGACGCAAACAGCTCCTCTGGGGGCGATGATCTGAGCAGCCCTGTGTAACTGGAATAAAGGTTCCGCCCTCATTCCGGCACTGTTATGGGCATTCGTGGCGTTCAGGTAAACGAGTGGCTACAAATGCGTCGCAGACGTCACAAAACCTTGCGTAAAACCCGTAGTCGCTGACGAGGAACGAAGGCTGCGTTCGGTTTGGTGCGCCACTGCGACGCGGCAGTCGTAAAACCGGACACAGCGATCGTTCAGGTAAATCCCGGACTCAGGTTTTACGGTCGCTTCGCAACCGGACGCAGCCTCGCACGGCTCGTCAGCGACTACAGATTGAGCCGCGCACACTTACACCAACTCCGGCACTGTTATGGGCATTCGTGGTGCTCAGGTAATCGAGTGGCTACAAATGCGTCGCAGACGTCACAAAACCTTGCGCAAAACCCTGTAGTCGCTGACGAGGAACGAAGGCTGCGTTCGCTTTGGTGCGCCGCTGCGACGCGGCAGTCGTAAAACCGGACATAGCGATCGTTCAGGTAAATCCCGGACTCAGGTTTTACGGTCGCTTCGCAACCGGACGCAGCCTCGCACGGCTCGTCAGCGACTACAGATTGAGCCGCGCGTACTTACACCAACTCAGGCACTGTTATGGGCATTCGTGGCGCTCAGGTAATCGAGTAGCTACAAATGCGTCGCAGACGTCACAAAACCTTGCGTAAAACCCTGTAGTCGCTGACGAGGAACGAAGGCTGCGTTCGCTTTGGTGCGCCACTGCGACGCGGCAGTCGTAAAACCGGACACAGCGATCGTTCAGGTAAATCCCGGACTCAGGTTTTACGGTCGCTTCGCAACCGGACGCAGCCTCGCACGGCTCGTCAGCGACTACAGACTGAGCCGCGCAGACTTACACCAACTCCGGCACTGTTATGGGCATTCGTGGTGCTCAGGTAATCGAGTGGCTACAAATGCGTCGCAGACGTCACAAAACCTTGCGCAAAACCCCGTAGTCGCTGACGAGGAACGAAGGCTGCGTTCGGTTTGGTGCGCCACTGCGACGCAGCAGTCGTAAAACCGGACACAGCGATCGTTCAGGTAAATCCCGGACTCAGGTTTTACGGTCGCTTCGCAACCGGACGCAGCCTCGCACGGCTCGTCAGCGACTACAGATTGAGCCGCGCACACTTACACCAAACAGGCCGGCCGGCCGCCTAGGGGCGCAGTGCTTTTGATCTGCCCGCCCCTTCGGGAGGCCGAGAGGAGGTTCTGCGCAGTGGGCATCCCGGCATGGATGCCGGGAGAGCCGTGTTGGGCCAGGGATGGCCCGTCACGGCGGGCCCACGGAGCGGGACCGGAACGAGGGAACCTGAGCGAAGCGAAGGCCGTACGCTGGGGCGAGGACTTTTTGGTTCCTTTTTGGTCCTTCAAAAAGGGACTCGCTGTAAGAGCGAAACCAATATTCCAGTTAAACGCTGATGCCGGATATGTACTCAATACATCAGTAATAAAAACGCTATCAAACAGGCCGCAAGCGCCAGCCCAAGACATCCAGCAGGTCACAACCGTCGCGCAGCAATTGCGCCGAAACCGTGGCCAGGTGTTTGAGGTCGACAGAGTCAGCCTGCTGCACTTCGCGGGTGGAGAACATTTCCATCAACTGGGTTACGGCCAGAACGCGGGCGACGGCGTTGGCGTGAAGTACGTCCAGGGGCGCGTTACGGTCGATCAATAAGGCGGGGATGGTGCAGTCGATAGCGGTAAGGGGAACAAACGTTGAGTTAGTCCTAAGTAAACCTCTGGTGCTCTAAAGTTCTAGCCATCCGTTTTCGTCGCCAAACAAAAACAGGTGGCCGCTGTACGCGGGTTGGCGAACCGGTTAAAGCCCAGAAAAACCCGGCAGACCCGAAGATCTCCCGCGTACAGCTGCCATAAAACACAGCGAGCAAAATACACGCTCCGGTATTTATAGCAATTACGTATTTTCTAGGCTGTTCCCGGATCGCCAAATCCGGTCGCCTTATCGGCGAGCACCGACTATAGGCCGCGCACCAAGCACCAGCAATTGCCAACCCTGTGCGAAAAATCCCGAAAAAACGTGAGCGTTAAGCAACGCGGGCAATCCCACGGCCATGGGAAATCGAGTCCACATCGATGCACGTGTCAACATAGGGTTTTTGCTGCTGCTTCGCAGCAGATCGCAGCCTTCGGCAGCGACTACAGGTGTACATATCCCTGCCGATAGCAGCCGGCTGCAAACCCCTGCAACTGCGGATAAAACAACCGGAAATCCTCACTCAACGGCTCATACAACGCCTTTAAATCCTGCATCGCCCCCGCCAGTTCTTCGGGTCGCGACAGACGCCGCGCAATCCCGTTGAACACCTGCTCCAGCACATCAAAATCCCGGTACGAACCCAACCAGTCATGGGCCGCCATGTGCGGTGCAATACTGGCCAGCCTGCGCGGCAACTGCTGCTCAGCCACAAGCACGCGATAAAAATCCGAGGTAAAACGCTCCAGCGGCCCCTCGGCATACTGCACCCAGTCCCGGGCCAGGCAGTGGTCGAAAAACACATCCAGCACGATGCCGGCATAGCGCCTGCGGGTGCGGGTAAAACGCGTCAACGACTGATCAACCAACGGGTGATTGTCCGTGAAGACATCAATGCTGCGATGCAGTTGAATCCCGTGTTCAATCTCGGGGCTGTACTGACCGTGCAGCCGACCTTTGACGAAATCGCCATAAAGACTGCCGAGTAATTCTTCAGGGCGCTGGCCGCCCAGGTGCAGATGTGCGAGATAATTCATGGCGCGCAGTTTAGCACTGCCACATCAATATCGTTATAACCCGATATACCGATTTGAACTGACCTAAGATCAAATCCATATTTGTATATCGCGATATAACGATTTAAAGTTCGCCTCATCGCGATATAACGTTGTACCCATTGAGCACTGCCACCATGCCGATCGACCTCGACGAAATAATAAAAGCCCTGGCACACCCAGTACGCCGAGAAATTCTCAACGCACTCAAAAACCCTGATGCTTCGTTCCCTGACCAAATCCACTCCACCGAACACGGTGTGTGCGCCGGGCAGTTTGATCAACTCTGCGGCCTGTCGCAGTCGACGGTCTCTGCCCACCTGGCAACGCTGCAGCGAGCGGGCCTGATTACCAGCCAGAAGCACGGCCAGTGGCACTTCTTCAAACGTAATGAGGAAACCATCAAGGTCTTCCTCGAAAAAATCAGCCAAGAGCTTTAACAAGGACTTCCATGCCACTCTCGCTACTCATTCTGGCGCTCAGCGCTTTCGCCATCGGGACCACCGAGTTCGTGATCATGGGCTTGCTGCCTGATGTAGCGGCCGATCTTGGCGTATCGATCCCGGGTGCGGGCTGGCTGGTGACCGGTTACGCGCTGGGCGTGGCCATCGGTGCTCCGTTCATGGCACTGGCCACGGCCAAGTTGCCGCGCAAAGCCGCTCTCGTCGCCTTGATGGTGATCTTTATCATCGGCAACCTGCTCTGTGCCCTGGCCAGTGATTACAACGTGCTGATGTTTGCCCGTGTCGTTACAGCCTTGTGTCACGGTGCGTTCTTCGGCATCGGCTCGGTCGTGGCTGCAGGCCTGGTACCTGCCAACAAGCGCGCTTCGGCGGTAGCACTGATGTTTACCGGCCTGACCCTGGCCAACGTGCTGGGCGTTCCCTTGGGCACCGCTCTGGGGCAGGCCGCAGGATGGCGTTCAACGTTTTTTGCAGTCACCGTGATTGGTGTCGTGGCGCTGATCGGCCTGATCCGCTTTCTGCCCGCCAAGCGTGACGAAGAAAAGCTCGACATGCGTGCCGAACTGGCCGCACTCAAAGGCGCCGGGATCTGGCTTTCCCTGAGCATGACTGCGCTGTTTTCCGCGTCCATGTTCACCCTGTTCACTTATGTAGCGCCCCTGCTCGGTGATGTCACCGGCGTATCGCCAAGCGGCGTGACCTGGACCTTGCTGCTGATCGGCCTTGGCCTGACGGTAGGCAACATCATCGGTGGCAAGCTGGCGGACAAGCGCCTGGCCGCTACATTGATCGGTGTTTTTATCGGGATGGCCGTGATGTCGACCGTACTGACCTGGACCAGCGTCGCCGTGATCCCGACCGAAATAACCCTGTTCCTGTGGGCCGCCGCTTCGTTTGCCGCCGTACCGGCGCTGCAAATCAACGTCGTGACCTTCGGCAAGGCCGCACCCAACCTGGTTTCAACCTTGAACATCGGCGCTTTCAACGTCGGTAATGCGCTGGGCGCCTGGGTCGGCGGCAGTGTCATCGCCCACGGTTTCGGCCTGACCAGCGTTCCCCTGGCTGCTGCAGCGCTGGCGATTCTGGCACTGCTGGTCACCCTGATTACTTTTCGCCAGAACGGCAATGCCGAGCTGGCAACTGCCACACATTGATCCCTGAGAGGGCTGCATAAATGACCACGATTTTTGATCCGATCAAGCTGGGTGATCTTGAACTGCCCAACCGCATCATCATGGCTCCGCTAACCCGCTGCCGCGCCGATGAAGGTCGGGTTCCCAATGCGCTGATGGCTGAATACTACGTTCAGCGCGCCTCTGCGGGCTTGATCCTGAGCGAAGCGACTTCGGTGACGCCGATGGGCGTCGGCTACCCCGACACCCCAGGGATCTGGTCCAACGACCAGGTCCGCGGCTGGACCAACATCACCAAGGCAGTACACGCTGCCGGTGGCCGGATCGCTCTGCAGTTGTGGCATGTCGGGCGCATCTCGCATCCGATGTACCTGAACGGCGAAGCGCCAGTCGCCCCAAGCGCCATTGCCGCCAAAGGCCATGTCAGCCTGGTTCGCCCCAAGGTTGAATACCCGACACCTCGCGCACTGGAAACGGCCGAGATCGCCGATGTTGTAGAGGCCTACCGCACAGGCGCAGAAAACGCCAAGGCTGCCGGCTTTGACGGTGTAGAGATTCATGGCGCGAATGGCTACCTGCTCGATCAATTCCTGCAAAGCAGCACCAACAAGCGCACCGACCAGTACGGTGGCAGCGTAGAGAATCGCGCTCGCCTGTTGCTTGAAGTCACCGACGCAGCCATCGAAGTCTGGGGGGCTGGCCGGGTTGGCGTGCATCTGTCGCCACGGGCCGACCTGCACGATATGGGTGACGACAACCTGGCTGAAACCTTTGGTTATGTAGCCCGCGAACTGGGAAAACGTGGCATTGCGTATATCTGCGCCCGTGAGCACGTAGCAGCTGACAGCCTCGGCCCACAACTCAAGCAAGCCTTTGGTGGCCCATACATCGCCAACGAAAGCTTCACCAAGGACAGCGCCAATGCGTGGCTCGCTGCGGGCAAGGCAGATGCCGTAGCCTTCGGCGTACCTTTTATCGCCAACCCGGACTTGCCTGCACGCCTGAAGGCCGATGCGCCGCTCAATGAAGCACACCCTGAAACCTTTTATGTGAAAGGTCCTTTGGGCTATATCGACTATCCAGCGCTGTAAGCACTGAACCGTCGGCCTGCAGAAACAGGCTGGCTGGCACCACAACGCAAAACGCCCGAGGTCTGTGACCTTGGGCGTTTTGCGTTGCACGATTCGGTAAAGCGTTATTCGCGGGTCTTGAGGTTCTAAAGCAGCACACCCGGGTTTTATTCAGGCAAAAAAAAGGGGCGGTTTGACCCGCCCACATTTTTTCCCTAGTCCCTTTTTTCCTTCTCATCATCCTGATGAATCGCATCCCGCGATGTCCGTCTGCGTTCTTCCTTGAGCGCCGTGTCGATCCGTCGACACAATTCAAATACTAGAGTTTTATTGGATTGCTGCAAGCGCATCAGTTATAGATTTTTATTACACAGCCTCTTTGAACTTGCAATAAAAACCCTTATTATTCATGAAGTTATGAAAACAAAGAAGTAAGAAAAAGGTACTTGCCTGACCTATTTAAGCCCTTGGCTTACGTGAAAGGTAAGTAAAGGCTTACAGCACTACGCAGATAATAATCAATCTTGTCCGTGACATCCCATTTCTAAACAAACTGATAAGGCACAAGACAAAACGGTAATCGAAACATTTTCCATCACACACAAAAAACCCCGAAAAGCTCGGGGTTTCAAGTCAGCCTGTTGTGAGTTACTGGAACAGCGACTCACTCGACAGACCGTTGCGTTCAAGGATTTCCCGCAGGCGCTTGAGACCCTCGACCTGGATCTGGCGCACGCGTTCACGTGTCAGACCAATTTCCAAACCTACATCTTCAAGGGTGCTGCTTTCATGACCACGCAGCCCGAAACGGCGAATCACCACCTCACGCTGCTTGTCTGTGAGTTCAGACAACCACTGATCGATACTTTGCGACAAATCATCGTCCTGGAGCAGCTCGCAAGGATCTGTAGGACGATCATCGGTAAGGGTATCAAGCAGCGTTTTGTCTGAGTCAGGACCTAGAGAAACGTCTACCGAGGACACCCGCTCGTTGAGCCCAAGCATGCGCTTGACCTCTGCGACAGGTTTTTCGAGCAGATTGGCGATTTCTTCAGGGGAAGGTTCATGATCAAGCTTTTGCGTGAGTTCACGCGCAGCCCGTAGATAGACATTGAGTTCTTTAACGACATGGATCGGCAAACGGATGGTGCGGGTCTGGTTCATGATCGCCCGTTCAATCGTTTGGCGGATCCACCAGGTGGCGTAAGTCGAGAAGCGAAACCCTCGTTCCGGGTCGAATTTCTCGACGGCCCGAATCAGTCCCAGGTTGCCTTCTTCAATCAGGTCAAGCAACGACAACCCACGATTGACGTAGCGACGTGCGATTTTCACCACCAGCCGCAAGTTGCTTTCAATCATGCGTTTTCGCCCGGCGGGATCGCCACTTTGCGACAAACGAGCAAAGTGGACTTCTTCTGCAGGGGAGAGCAACGGAGAGAAGCCAATTTCATTGAGGTACAGCTGGGTCGCATCGAGCGCCCGCGTGTAGTCAATGTACTTATGCTGTTTTGTAGCGGGTGCTTTTTTGGACTTGGTTCGAGCTGTAGGGGTTGAATCGTCTTCTTCTGACATCAAGTCGCTGTCGATGTTGGAGTCCATAAGGAGCACCTCATCGTCGATGTCAAACCCCGGCGCTTCTTTGTTGAGAGCCATTGCTATAGTCCTTTGATGAGTTCGACCTCAAGCTCAAGCATCGCCCAAGTCCTTGGCAACGCTGGAGCCTGTTCCTTATCCACATCAGGAACAGGCTGGTAAGCGATCAACGGCGAGGAAGGAATTGCAATGGATCTACAGGTTTACCTTGACGGCGAATTTCAAAGTGAAGCTTCACCCGGTCTGTACCAGTTGACCCCATTTCGGCAATTGTCTGTCCGACCTTGACCTGCTGCCCCTCCCGAACCAACAGCCTACGGTTATGACCGTAAGCACTGACGTAGGTATCACTGTGTTTGATGATGATCAGTTCGCCGTAGCCCCTCAATCCACTGCCAGCGTATACAACCGACCCATCAGACGCAGCTAAAACAGGCTGTCCCAAATCACCGGCGATATCAATACCTTTATTCAAACTACCGTTTGAAGAAAATTTGCCGATCAAAATACCGTTCGAAGGCCATCCCCAACCCTTGGGTGCGGGGCCTGCTGGCAGCGGCGCGGCGGCTGCCGGTGCAGCTGCGACAGTGCCGGAACGCTTGATAACCGTGGTCTTGCTGCCCGCAGAAGACGAAACCACGGTGCTGGTCGTGCCACCTGCTGGCTGGCTCCCAGAGCGTCCGTCAAAACGAATGACCTGACCTGGGACAATGGTGAACGGGGCGCCAATATTGTTACGGGCGGCCAGAGCCTTCCAGTCCCAGCCGTAGCGAAAAGCAATCGAAAACAAGGTATCGCCACGACGTACGGCGTATTGCCCTGTGGTCACTGCCGGACGCTGGGCTACCCCGTTACGGTCAACGACATTTACGCCACTTTTGGGGCTGCTGGAGCACGCGGCCAACAATGCCAGTGTGGCACTCAGGAACAGACCGACCACAAGCCTCTGAAGGCTTTTGCTGCTCATACGCTGCGCAATGACTGTGAGACTCACCCGCCGCTCCCTTTGAAGATGGCTAAATAGTAAAACGCCAGTACTGGCCATGGTTTAGCGCAAGTATAACTGGCTACAGGGCTTTTACAGACTGCAAAGCCGAATCATAAACACACTGTATAAAATATAAACAAACACTGGGCAGGGCCCGGGTGACGGGCTTTATGACCCGCAGCTCACCCTATAATTCACCCGACGCCAATAAAGACTCAGGCCAGCGGCCCGTTAAGCAGTGGCACAAAGCGCACATTACCGATTACCCGTCGGGCAAAGCCGTGCTCTTCGCGTACGATCAACATCAACTGCTGGACCTCTCCCGCACCGACAGGGATCACCATGCGTCCACCGGGGGCCAGTTGGTCGAGCAATGCCTGAGGCACATCGGTCGCGACGGCCGTCACGATGATGCCGTTGTAAGGTGCCAGCGCAGGCCAGCCCTCCCAGCCATCGCCCCAACGGAACACCAGGTTGCGCAGATTGAGTTCAAGCAATCGTTCCTTGGCCCGATCCTGCAGCACCTTGATGCGCTCAACCGAGAATATCCGTTCAACCAGCTGCGAGAGCACGGCGGTTTGATAACCCGATCCGGTGCCGATCTCCATCACCTTGTCCAACGGCCCGTCCTCAAGCAGCAGCTCGCTCATGCGCGCCACCATGTAAGGCTGGGAGATGGTCTGGTTATTGCCGATGGGCAGCGCCGTGTCTTCGTATGCCCGATGGGCCAGGGCTTCATCCACAAACAAATGACGTGGCGTGCGGCGAATGACCTCAAGCACGTCCTGGTTAACGATGCCCTCTTCACGCAGGCGCTGAATCAGCCGCTCTCGTGTACGCTCAGAGGTCATGCCAATGCCACGGTGCATCATGCCATCCTGCTCGCGCGCCATCAGCCCATGCCCTCCAGCCAGTCATTCAGGCTTTTGAAACCATCCCCAAACGTGCGATCCAGTTGCAGCGGCGTGATCGACACATACCCCTGCATCACGGCATGAAAGTCGGTGCCCGGACCGCCATCTTCGGCGTCACCTGCCGCGGCAATCCAGTAACCGGCCTTGCCTCGCGGATCAACCACCCGCACCGGCGCCGCAGCGCGTGCCCGATGCCCGAGGCGGGTCAGTTGAATGCCGCGAATTTTCTCGAGCGGCAAGTTGGGAATATTCACATTGAGGACCGTACGCGGCGGCAAGTCCAGCGATGCGTGGGCTTCAAGCAGCTTGCGGGCAAAAAAAGCCGCAGTCGCCAAGTTGTCCACCTGGCGCGACACCAACGAAAAGGCAAAGGATGGACGATCCAGAAAACGCCCCTCAAGTGCCGCCGCTACAGTGCCGGAATACAACACGTCGTCACCCAGATTGGCACCCAGGTTGATCCCTGACACCACCATGTCCGGTTGCGGCTCCAGCAAGCCGTGAAGGCCCAGGTGCACGCAGTCGGTGGGTGTGCCATTAATGCTGATAAAGCCATTGGCCAAGGTGTGTGGATGCAGGGGACGATCCAGGGTAAGCGAACTGCTCGCCCCGCTTTTGTCTTGATCCGGGGCAACCACCACGCATTCAGCGTAGTCGGCCAGCGCACCGTAGAGCGCAGCCAACCCCGGAGCGGTGACCCCATCATCGTTTGAAATCAGAATACGCATAGGCTATCCGCTTGATCCAAAGGCACCAGATCAACAAGCTCGCGCACCAGAACAGTGGCGAAGCATCCGGCCGGCAGAACAAATTCCAGTTGCAGAATGTCAGGCTGCGGATAATGCCACGTCAATCGTCCAATGGGCAGTCGCAGGATACGTCGCTCATGGCTCATGCCTGAGCGAACCAGCCAGTCACGCAATTGGGCTTCACGCTCTGCAATCGACTGCTCCAGCGCATGGGTCACGCCGGTGGTCGGTGACTCACCCTCGCCCCACTGGGGGCCGGTGGGGTGCAGATCGAGAATAGCCAGCCGCGGATCGCTGCATTCAGCCTCGCCTGCCGGGAAAAAACTGCGACTGTCGGTAAAGGCCAGCAAATCGCCGACCTGTGCCCGCTGCCAGCTACCATCCGCCACCCGTGCGGCCAGCACCTGATTGAACAGATAGCTGCGGGCAGTGGATAACAGACGCGAGCGAACGTTGCGCTGCTCAGGCAAGGCCTTGCGCGCAGCATAGTCACGCGCCTCGCCCACATTGCCACCCTGCCAGCCGAAACGCTGGGTGCCGAAATAGTTCGGCACACCCTGTTTGGCGATCAGTTCAAGGCGTTGCTGCAGCGCGTCCTTGTCCCCGGCCAGTTGCGTCAGGCGCAGTGTGAAACCGTTGGCGGCATGGGCACCACGCTGCAATTTACGTTTGTGGCGTGAGGTCTTGAGAATTTTCAGGGTGTCGTTTTCAGCGCCCGACAAGTCAGGGTCTGCCTTGCCCGGCAGCTGCACGCTGAACCATTGGCGAGTTAACGCCTGGCGGTCCTTGAGGCCCGCGTAACTGACCGTGCGCAAAGGCACGCCCGCCGCCTTGGCAATGCGACGCGCTGCTTCTTCGGTATTCAGGCCACGCTTTTCAACCCACAACCACAGGTGCTCGCCGTCCCCGGACAGCGGTATATCAAGCACCTCGTCGACTTGAAAATCTTCAGCCGTCGCTTTGAGCACGGCAGTGCCCAATGCCTCGCCGTAGGCCCGAGGGCCGAGCAGATCCGACTCGTTCATGAGCGAACCAACAACGCAATGGAATGCACCGCAATACCTTCTTCACGACCCACGAAGCCAAGCTTTTCGGTGGTCGTGGCCTTTACGTTTACCTGGTCCAAGTCAACCTCTAGATCCGCGGCAATCAGCGCACGCATCGTTTCAATATGCGGCGCCATTTTTGGCGCCTGGGCAATGATGGTGTTGTCGACATTGCCGACTTTCCAGCCCTTGGCATGGATCAGACCCACAACATGACGCAGCAGGACACGACTGTCAGCGCCCTTGAAGGTCGGATCGGTGTCCGGAAAATGTTTGCCTATATCGCCAAGCGCCGCAGCCCCCAGCAAGGCATCGCTGAGGGCATGCAAAAGCACATCGCCATCAGAATGGGCCAGCAGCCCGAATTTGTGGGAGATCCGCACGCCGCCCAACGTAATGAAATCGCCTTCAGCGAAACAGTGCACATCATAGCCGTGGCCAATACGCATAAAAAAACGCCCCGATTAAGTCAGGGCGTGATTCTACCTACTTTGACCAACATTGGGCGCTATTAGCTCAGTGCATTGGCGTGATGACGCAAGTGGTCATCGATGAAACTTGCGATGAAGAAATAGCTATGGTCGTAGCCTGGCTGCAGTCGCAGGGTCAGCGGGTAGTCGGCCAGTTTGGCGGCCTGCTGCAGCACCTCAGGCTTGAGCTGGACAGCCAGGAAGTCATCCCGATCACCCTGATCAACCAGCAGCGGCAGTTTTTCACGCGCTTCGCCAATCAACACGCTGGCATCCCACTCACGCCAGCGAGCACGCTCCTCGCCCAAATAGTTGGAGAACGCCTTTTGCCCCCATGGGCAGTCCATCGGATTACTGATCGGCGCGAAGGCTGACACCGACTGATAGCGTCCTGGATTGCGCAATGCACAAACCAATGCCCCGTGCCCGCCCATCGAGTGCCCGCTGATACCGCGCTTTTGCGAAGCGGGAAAATGCGCTTCGACCAAAGCCGGCAACTCCTGCACTACATAATCGTGCATCCGATAATGCTGCGCCCAAGGCTCTTGCGTAGCGTTCAGGTAAAAACCTGCACCCAATCCAAAGTCCCAGGCGCCCTGCGGGTCATCCGGCACACCTTCGCCACGGGGGCTGGTGTCCGGCGCCACGATGATCAGCCCCAACTCGGCAGCCATCTTCATTGCACCTGCCTTGTGCATGAAATTCTCGTCGGTACAGGTCAAGCCAGACAGCCAGTAAAGCACCGGCAACTTTGCCCCCTGCTCCGCCTGCGGCGGCAAGTACACGGCGAATACCATGTCGCAGCCCAGCACTTCAGAACGATGCTTGTAACGCTTGTGCCAACCGCCAAAGCTTTTTTGGCAGGAGATATTTTCCAGTGTCATGGGCAACTCCAGACCGCAAGCAAAACACCCCACCTGTGGGAGCGGGCTGGCTCGCGATGCAGACAACTCGGTCTTTCAGTCAAACCGGGTAGCAGCAATCGCGAGCAAGCCCGCTCCCACACGTGTTTAGCGGTGTTTAGACTTACCGCTGTTAATTAGAAATGGATGACGGTACGAATGCTTTTGCCTTCATGCATCAGGTCAAATGCCTTATTGATATCTTCCAGGCCCATGGTGTGAGTGATGAAGGTATCCAGCGGAATCTCGCCGCTTTGCGCCATGTCGACATAGCTTGGCAGTTCCGTACGACCACGCACGCCACCAAACGCCGAACCGCGCCAGACGCGACCGGTCACCAACTGGAATGGACGGGTGGAAATTTCCTGGCCTGCACCGGCTACGCCGATGATCACAGACTCGCCCCACCCTTTGTGACAGCACTCCAGCGCCGCACGCATCAAATGCACATTGCCAATGCATTCAAAGGAGAAATCGACCCCCCCATCCGTCATGTCGACGATCACTTCCTGAATCGGGCGATCGAAGTCTTTCGGGTTGACGCAATCGGTCGCACCCAACTGCCGGGCGATTTCAAACTTGGCCGGGTTGATGTCGATGGCAATGATCCGTGCAGCCTTGGCTTTCACCGCACCGATCACCGCGGACAGGCCAATACCGCCCAGACCGAAGATGGCCACGGTGTCACCCGGCTTGACCTTGGCGGTGTTGAGCACCGCGCCGATCCCGGTCGTCACGCCGCAACCCAGCAGGCAAACCTTCTCAAGCGGCGCATCTTTCTGAATCTTGGCGACCGATATTTCCGGGAGCACGGTGTATTCAGAAAAGGTCGAAGTCCCCATGTAGTGGAAAATCGGCTGACCCTTGTAGGAGAAACGCGTAGTGCCGTCCGGCATCAAGCCCTTGCCTTGGGTAGAGCGAATCGCCTGGCACAGGTTGGTCTTGCCCGACAGACAGAATTTGCACTTGCCGCACTCGGGGGTGTACAGCGGGATGACATGATCACCGACCGCAACGGAGGTCACGCCCTCGCCAATCGCTTCAACGATGGCGCCGCCCTCATGGCCCAGGATCGACGGGAAGATGCCTTCCGGGTCCGCGCCTGACAAGGTGTAGGCATCGGTATGGCAAACACCCGACGCCACAACCCGCAGCAGCACTTCGCCAGCCTTGGGCATGGCAACGTCAACTTCTACGATTTCCAGGGGCTTTTTGGCCTCGAAAGCTACGGCAGCACGTGACTTGATCATCGATCGTCTCCAGCAAAGTAAAAACAAGACGCCGAGTGTAAATCAGCGCTGAGTGATTAATAATCCAGGCAAAAGCAAAACATTATTGCCATGCAGGGATAATCAGCCGTGAATGAAAACCGCTGGGAAGGTATCGATGAGTTTGTCGCCGTGGCCGAGTGCGGCCAATTTACGGCGGCGGCCGAGCGCCTTGGCGTCTCGTCATCCCATATCAGTCGCCAGGTCGCGCGCCTCGAAGAGCGTCTGCAGACCCGTCTGTTTTATCGCAGTACCCGCAAGGTAACGCTGACCGAGGCAGGGCAAACTTTTTTGCAGCATTGCCAGCGCCTGCAGGACGGACGTGAAGAAGCACTGCGAGCGGTGGGAGATCTGGCCAGCGAGCCCAAGGGCATGTTGCGCATGACCTGCGCGGTGGCCTATGGCGAACGATTTATCGTGCCATTGGTGACGCGTTTCATGGGGCTGTATCCGCAGTTGCGGGTCGACATAGAACTCAGCAATCGGCCACTGGACCTGGTACATGAAAGCCTGGATCTGGCGATTCGACTGGGACGCTTGCAGGACTCAAGGCTGGTGGCCACGCGGCTCGCACCCAGGCGCATGTATGTCTGCGCGTCACCTTCCTACCTGGAACATTATGGCCGCCCCCACAGCCTGTCAGAGCTGAGCCGACATAACTGTCTGATTGGTAGCTCGGATCTATGGCAATTGCAGCAGGACGGGCGTGAGTTTTCGCAACGGGTGCAGGGGAATTGGCGCTGCAATAGTGGGCAAGCGGTATTGGATGCGGCACTTCAAGGTGTAGGGCTTTGTCAGCTGCCGGACTATTACGTACTGGAGCATTTGAAGACGGGGGCCCTGGTGTCTTTGCTCGACACTCACCAGCCACCAAACACTGCTGTCTGGGCGCTTTATCCGCAACAGCGGCACTTGTCGCCCAAGGTCAGAAAGCTGGTGGATTACTTGAAGGAAGGTTTGGCCAAGCGGGAGGAGTATCAGGGGTAAGCCGCTGCTGCTTTTACCTGTAGGAGCGGGCTTGCTCGCGATGCAGACGCCACGGTCTGCCGGGTAAACCAGGTGATGTCATCGCGAGCAAGCCCGCTCCCACAAGTCACCAGGACGCGCTGATCAGCGAGTGGCCCAACGCAAACGCAACCACTCAAGGTCTTCCGGGCGAGTGACCTTGATATTGTCCCCACGCCCTTCGATCAGTCGCGGGGCCAGGCCGGCCCATTCCATTGCAGAAGATTCGTCCGTGATGGTCGCTTCGGCCACAAGGCTGTCCGCCAGAGCGCGATGCAATGGCCCCAGGCGAAACATCTGCGGTGTATAGGCTTGCCAGATCAAACTGCGATCAACGGTTTCGACCACACGACCTTTTTTGTCCACTCGCTTGAGTGTGTCCCGCGCAGGAACAGCCAGCAAACCACCCACCGGGTCGTCAGCCAACTCACCCAGCAGCTTGTCCAGGTCTTCACGGGACAGGTTTGGACGTGCCGCATCGTGGACCAATACCCAGTCGTCATCCGCCGCACCTTGCGCATGCAGGTGCAGCAACGCGTTGAGTACGGAGTCTGCCCGTTCCCGCCCGCCGTCCACGCGCACAACCCGCGAATCAGATGCACACGGCAATGACGGCCAGAAGGGATCATCAAAAGCGACGCTGACCACCAGCCCCTTGAGGCCTGGATGATCGAGAAAACAGCTGATGCTGTGTTCGAGAATACTGCGCCCGCCCAATTGCAAATATTGCTTGGGACGGTCCGCGGCCATACGGGCACCCACGCCCGCGGCAGGAATCACGGCCCAAAAGGCCGGTGATGAATGACTCATTGGGCCAACTGATAGAGGGTTTCACCCTCCTTGATCATGCCCAACTCATGGCGAGCGCGTTCTTCAACGGTCTCCATGCCTTTTTTAAGCTCCAGCACTTCCGCATCCAGCACGCGGTTACGCTCCAGCAAAATTTCGTTTTCAGCACGCTGATCGGCGATTTGCTGAGTCAGGTCGGTAACCTGCGCCAAACTGCCATTCCCCACCCACAGGCGATACTGTAGGCCAGCCAGCAGCAAGAGCAGGACGAGAAACAACCAATAGGGACTGCGCATCGAATATCAGGTATCCAGTAAAAAGACAGCCATGCCGACAAACGTAAACAACGAATAGTACAAAGCCTGGAAGAACCAGGCTTGTATACAGAAGCATCAGATTAGTGTCAAAAGACCCGCATTGACGAGCTTTTCAACACAATCTGCTGACTTTTTACGATTCAGTACTCAGCCGCGGAACTCGCCACGACCGTTGTACTTGGCTTTTGCACCCAATTGCTCTTCGATACGCAGCAATTGGTTGTACTTGGAAACACGATCAGAACGGCACAGAGAGCCGGTCTTGATCTGGCCAGCCGAAGTACCCACCGCCAGATCGGCAATCGTGGAATCTTCGGTTTCGCCGGAGCGGTGCGAGATCACAGCCGTGTAACCAGCAGCCTTGGCCATCTGAATGGCTTCCAGCGTTTCGGTCAGGGTACCGATCTGGTTGAACTTGATCAGGATCGAGTTGGCAATGCTCTTGTCGATGCCTTCTTTCAGGATCTTGGTGTTGGTTACGAACAGGTCGTCACCCACCAGCTGAACCTTCTCACCGATTTTGTCGGTCAGGATTTTCCAGCCATCCCAGTCAGACTCGTCCAGGCCGTCTTCGATGGAGATGATCGGGTAGCGCTGAGTCAGACCCTTGAGGTATTCAGCAAAGCCTTCGGAACTGAAGACTTGACCTTCGCCCGACAGGTTGTATTTACCGTCTTCGTAGAATTCGCTGGCAGCGCAGTCCAGAGCCAGGGTCACGTCAGTGCCCAGGGTGTAACCGGCGTTTGCAACGGCTTCGGAGATCACTTTAAGTGCATCTTCGTTGGAAGCCAGGTTAGGTGCGAAACCACCTTCGTCGCCCACTGCGGTGTTCAGGCCACGGGCCTTGAGCACAGCTTTGAGGTGATGGAAGATTTCGGTGCCCATGCGCAGCGCGTCAGAAAAAGTCTTGGCGCCAACCGGCTGAACCATGAACTCTTGAATGTCGACGTTGTTATCAGCGTGCTCGCCACCGTTGATGATGTTCATCATCGGAACCGGCATCGAGTAAACACCCGGAGTGCCGTTCAGGTTGGCAATGTGTGCGTACAGCGGCAGGTCCTGGTCCTGGGCAGCGGCTTTGGCAGCAGCCAGAGACACGGCCAGGATGGCGTTGGCGCCCAGGGAGCCTTTGTTCTCAGTGCCGTCCAGCGCGATCATCGCGTGGTCCAGCGCCTTTTGGTCAACCGGGTCTTTACCCAGCAGCAAATCACGAATCGGGCCATTGATGTTGGCAACGGCTTTCAGCACGCCTTTGCCCAGGTAACGGCTCTTGTCGCCATCACGCAGTTCCAGCGCTTCGCGGGAACCAGTGGATGCACCGGACGGCGCGCAAGCACTGCCGATGATGCCGTTGTCGAGAAGCACGTCCGCTTCCACAGTGGGATTGCCACGGGAGTCGAGAACTTCACGACCTTTGATGTCGACGATTTTTGCCATTGTTGTAAACACTCCAAAGTTGACGAAAACGACGCAGCTGAGGGAAATATTGTTATCGGCGGCAAGGGGCAAATAGCAGGCAGCCTTGCGGGCGATAAGGCTCGGGCCCTGAGGCCCGAGAAATCGTGCGGTACTTTACCGGAGAAACGAGGTTTACGCGGTTTCTATTGTCGGAAAACTTTTAACCAACTCATCCAGAGACTTCAGCTGGGCCAGGAAAGGCTCCAGCTTGTCCAGACGCAAGGCGCAAGGGCCGTCGCATTTGGCATTGTCCGGATCCGGGTGCGCCTCAAGGAACAGGCCCGCCAGGCCCTGGCTGATGCCAGCCTTGGCCAGGTCGGTCACTTGGGCACGACGACCACCGGCTGAGTCCGAGCGACCACCGGGCATTTGCAGCGCGTGGGTCACGTCGAAAAAGACCGGGTATTCGAACTGCTTCATGATGCCGAAGCCCAGCATGTCTACAACAAGGTTGTTGTAGCCAAAGCTGGAACCACGCTCGCAAAGGATCAACTGATCATTGCCCGCTTCTTCGCATTTGCTCAGGATGTGCTTCATTTCCTGAGGCGCAAGGAATTGGGCCTTTTTGATGTTGATCACGGCGCCGGTCTTGGCCATGGCCACGACCAGGTCAGTCTGACGCGACAGGAACGCCGGCAACTGGATGATGTCGCAGACTTCGGCGACCACGGCTGCTTGCGCAGGCTCGTGAACGTCGGTGATCAGCGGCACACCGAAAGCAGCCTTGATGTCCTGAAAAATCCGCATGCCTTCTTCGAGGCCGGGGCCACGGTAAGAGCTGACAGATGAACGGTTGGCCTTGTCGAAACTGGCCTTGAACACGTAAGGGATGCCGAGCTTTTCGGTAACCCGTACGTACTCTTCGCACACCTGCATGGCCATATCACGGCTTTCCAGCACGTTCATGCCACCGAACAAGACCATTGGCTTGTCGTTGGCAATTTCGATATTGCCTACACGGATAATCTTTTGCGCCATTCTGATTACGCCTTCTTCTCGTGTTGCGCCAGTGCAGCTTTGACGAAACCGGTGAACAGTGGATGGCCATCACGTGGCGTGGAGGTGAACTCCGGGTGGAACTGGCAAGCGACGAACCAAGGATGATCCGGAGCTTCAACCACTTCTACCAGCGCGCCGTCACCGGAGCGACCGGTCACTTTCAGGCCTGCTTCAGTCAGTTGCGGCAGCAGGTTGTTGTTCACTTCGTAGCGATGACGATGACGTTCAACAATCACGTCCTTGGCATAGCAGTCGTGAACCAGGGAACCGGCTTGCAGCTGGCAATCCTGCGCACCCAGACGCATGGTGCCGCCCAGATCCGACGTTTCGGTACGGGTTTCGACTGCACCGGTGGCGTCTTCCCACTCAGTGATCAGGCCCACAACCGGATGGCCGCTGCTGCGATCGAACTCGGTGGAGTTGGCGTCTTTCCAGCCCAGCACGTTACGTGCGAACTCGATTACCGCTACTTGCATGCCCAGACAGATACCCAGGTATGGAACCTTGTTCTCGCGAGCGTACTGAACAGCAGTGATCTTGCCTTCTACGCCGCGCAGACCGAAGCCGCCCGGAACCAGAATGGCATCACAGCCTTCAAGCAGTTCAGTGCCTTTGTTTTCGATGTCTTCGGAGTCGATATAACGCAGGTTGACCTTGGTACGGTTGGAAATACCGGCGTGACTCATCGCTTCGATCAGCGACTTGTACGCGTCCAGCAGCTCCATGTACTTGCCCACCATCGCGATGGTGACTTCGTGCTCTGGATTGAGCTTGGCATCGACAACCTGTTCCCATTCGGACAGGTCGGCGCTGTTGCATTCCAGGCCGAAACGCTCGACAACGAAATCATCCAGACCCTGGGCGTGCAGCATGCCCGGGATGCGGTAGATGGTGTCGGCGTCTTCCAGCGAAATAACGGCACGCTCTTCAACGTTGGTGAACAACGCAATCTTGCGACGCGAAGAAATATCAACGTGGTGATCGGAACGGCAGATCAGGACATCTGGCTGCAGGCCGATGGAGCGCAATTCTTTAACCGAGTGTTGCGTTGGTTTGGTTTTCGTTTCGCCAGCAGTGGCGATGTACGGAACCAGCGTCAGGTGCATCAGCATGGCGCGCTTGGCGCCCACTTCGATGCGCAACTGACGGATAGCCTCGAGGAACGGTTGGGACTCAATGTCACCCACAGTACCGCCAATCTCAACCATCGCTACGTCGGCATCGCCGGCGCCCTTGATGATCCGACGTTTGATTTCGTCGGTGATGTGCGGAATCACCTGGATGGTTGCACCCAGGTAATCACCACGGCGCTCCTTGCGCAGGACGTGTTCGTAAACGCGGCCCGTGGTGAAGTTGTTGTTCTGGGTCATGGTCGTGCGGATGAACCGCTCGTAATGCCCCAAGTCCAGGTCGGTTTCGGCGCCGTCGTGTGTGACGAACACTTCACCGTGCTGGAACGGGCTCATGGTGCCCGGATCAACGTTGATGTAGGGGTCCAGCTTCAGCATGGTGACCTTAAGTCCCCGCGCCTCCAGGATGGCTGCCAATGAAGCCGAGGCAATGCCTTTCCCCAATGAAGAAACAACACCGCCCGTGACGAAGATGTAGCGCGTCATGAAAAACCCTAGAAGTCTGCGTTAAAGCGGTCAGAGCCGCCGGGGAAAGCGAAGGAAGGCCGAAGCCCCCAATCACCAGCATTAGTCACAGTGCACCTTTCGAAAAACTGCTGCGTTGAAACAGACCGACGTAAATCATCGGTTCGATGCAAGCCACACATTTTTTTAAAATCGCCCAGCAAAGACTGCTTGGTAATCGGCAACTTCTGTAATTCCGGTGAATCCACAGAAGTTGTATCAAGAAGGGAGCGTAGTCTACCGGAAACCCCCTTTCAGCTCAAACCTTGATCGCTCGAAGTTGGCAGCCACTGTAATTGCCAGCGTCCACAGGGGCTGGAGTCCAGTCCATTGAGGTTTGCCACGGCCAATAACTGCTCATTGCGGTACAGAAGCGGCAATCTGCCACGGGCAAACAACGGAACACCCCGTTCGTTGAACAACCGCTTCAGATCACGGTGACCGCGCTGTTCCAGCGCCATCACTTCGCCCCCTTGACGATAGCTCACTTGCAAGGGGCCATCGGCCGCCGTCCCGACAAAGCGCACCTGACCATTACCCGGCAGAGTCAGCGCCTGGTCGGGTTGCGTCCACAATCCTGGCACAGCGGGCGGGAGCAACCAGTCACCGGACAACCACCAGATGCGGCCGCCAGCGCGATGCAGCTCACCGCCGGCGAGTTTCCAGAGCGGTTGGGCACCCTCACGGGCGTCACGCAGGGCATTCCACCCAGCCCAGTGATCGGTATCAGGCAATGGGGTGAATGCTGCCAGCCAGTGACGCAATGCGTTGCGCTGACGTGCAGGCGACAGCCGGACGATGGGCGCAAGCGCCAGCGAAGGCACCCCGAGCCAGGCAAACTCGGTGTCTGTACCCGCATCGCGAAGATCCTGTTGCGCCAACTCATCAAGCAGACCTTGAGCCTCGGCACAATGGGCTGCACTGCGGGCCAGGCTGGCAGCCGCCTGTGGCCATCGCCTTGCGAGGACTGGAAACACTTCATGGCGCAAATAATTACGGGAAAAATCTGTTTGGGCGTTGGACGGGTCTTCGATCCAGCCCAGCCCCTGCTCAAGGGCGTAAGCCTCAAGCTGAGCGCGAGAAACGTCCAGCAAAGGCCGACACAGGTGCCCTGCCCCCAAACGTCGTTGACGAGGCATGGCCGCCAACCCGTTGACCCCTGCCCCTCTCAACAGGCGAAACAACAGGGTTTCAGCCTGATCGTCACGGTGCTGCCCGACCAGCAGCACCTCCTCAACACCTGTCAGCTCAGCAAACGCCTGATAGCGCGCATCCCGCGCCGCACGCTCGACACTTGCGCCTGCCTGCACCTGCACGCGAATCACCTGCAACGGCACGCTCAGCCTGTCACACAGCGCCTGGCAATGATCCGGCCACGCATCAGCCACCGCCTGCAGGCCATGATGAACATGGACAGCGGTAATGGGCGGTAATGGGTGGGTCTGACGCAATTGAACGAGAAGGTGAAGCAGCACAGTCGAATCGAGACCGCCGGAGAGCGCGACATGCCAAGCCTTGGCGTTGCGCCAGGGGCTGAGGGCTTGCAGCAGCGGAATCGATAGACTGGGCATTACGCAATCCTGTAGGAGCGGGCTTGCTCGCGATGCTGACTACTCGATCTTTGAGCCAAACCGCGCAGATGCCATCGCGGGCAAGCCCGCTCCCACACTAAATCTGAATCAGAGACCGTAGCTCATCAGACGATCGTAACGACGCTTGAGCAGTGTTTCGTGATCCAGCTTGTTCAGCATGTCCAGCTGGGAAATCAGGTCGGCACGAATGCTGGCAGACGCAGCAGCCGGGTCACGGTGTGCGCCACCCAATGGCTCGCCAATTACCTTGTCCACGATACCCAGGCCTTTGAGGCGCTCGGCGGTAATGCCCATGGCCTCAGCGGCGTCCGGTGCTTTTTCTGCGGTTTTCCACAGAATCGATGCGCAACCTTCCGGCGAGATCACCGCGTAGGTCGAGTACTGCAGCATGTTCAACTGGTCGCAAACGCCAATCGCCAAGGCACCGCCCGAACCGCCTTCGCCGATAACGGTGGCGATGATCGGGGTTTTCAGGCGCGACATGACACGCAGGTTCCAGGCAATGGCCTCGCTCTGGTTACGCTCTTCAGCGTCGATGCCAGGGTAAGCACCCGGCGTGTCGATGAAGGTCAGGATCGGCATTTTGAAACGCTCGGCCATTTCCATCAAACGGCAGGCTTTGCGATAGCCTTCAGGACGCGGCATACCGAAGTTGCGGCGTACCTTTTCACGGACTTCACGGCCTTTCTGGTGACCAATCACCATCACTGGCTGATCGTCCAGGCGGGCAATACCGCCAACGATGGCCGCATCATCCGAGAAATGACGGTCGCCATGCAGCTCATCGAACTCGGTGAAGATGTGATCGATGTAGTCCAGTGTGTATGGACGACGCGGGTGACGGGCCAAACGGGCAATCTGCCAGCTGGTCAGCTTGCCGAAAATATCTTCAGTCAGCGTTTTGCTTTTGTCTTGCAGACGAGAGATTTCATCACTGATATTCAGCGAATTGTCATTACCAACCAAGCGCAACTCTTCGATTTTGGCTTGCAGGTCAGCAATCGGCTGTTCGAAATCAAGAAAATTCGGGTTCATAAGCATCCGTCTTGGGTCGGCGGCAAAGCATGCCAGAAGGTCTGAAACCCAGCATTTACTGGCGTTTCGAACCGAGCTGGGGCAGCCGGTTGATCTGTATCGCGCCTACCTTAAGGGACAGGCGCTCTCAGGTCGAGATTAAAAATTCAGGTCGAGGTCAGGGCGCAGCTGTAGCCCCTGACCGTCAACGGTATTGGAGGAAGACGTTGTCTCGCCCGAACTGGTCACGCAGGGCTTGAATCAAGCTGTCTGCCGGATCGATCCGCCAGGTCTCGCCAAACTGCAACATGGCCTTGGCGTCTTCGCCGGTGTAATCCATGGTGATCGGGCACGCACCACGATGTTTCTTGAACAATTCGCCCAACCAGCGCAACTGATCGCCCTTGAGTGCAGCCCGATTCACTTTCAGGCGCAAGCTCTCGGCCAGGCTGGTGCGGGCATCTTCCATGCTCATCACCCGCTTGACCCTCAGGCGCAGCCCGCCAGAGAAGTCATCATTACTGACCTCCCCTTCGACCACCACCATCGCATCGGTCTGCAACAATGACTGTGCCGAATGGAAGGCCTCGGCAAACAGCGAGGCTTCGATACGCGCCGATCGGTCGTCGAGGGTGATAAAGCCCATCTTGTCGCCTTTTTTGTTCTTCATCACCCGTAACGCAATGATCATCCCGGCAACGGTCTGAGTATCGCGCGCAGGCTTGAGATCAATAATCCGCTGACGCGCAAAACGACGGATTTCGCCTTCATATTCGTCAATCGGATGACCGGTCAGGTACAGGCCCAACGTGTCCTTCTCGCCTTTGAGTCGCTCCTTGAGCGTCAGTTCCTTGGCCTTGCGGTGATTGGCGTAGACGTCCGCGTCCACTTCGACAAACAACCCGCCAAACAGGTCGGCGTGACCGCTGTCATGGGTGCGCGCGGTTTGTTCGGCCGCCTTGATGGCTTCTTCCAGGGCCGACAACAACACCGCGCGGTTCTGGTCGATGCTGGCTTGCCAGGCTTTGGGCTCGTCATGAAAGAACGGCCCAAGACGGTCCAGTGCACCACTTCGAATCAGACCGTCGAGAGTGCGCTTGTTGATGCGCTTGAGGTCAACCCGGGCACAGAAATCGAACAGATCCGTGAACGGACCGTCCTGACGCGCTTCGGTGATGGCCTCTACAGGCCCCTCGCCAACACCCTTGATCGCCCCAAGGCCGTAAATGATCCGGCCTTCATCGTTTACGGTGAATTTGAACTCCGAGGCGTTCACGTCCGGCGCGTCCAGACGCAGCTTCATGCTGCGAATTTCCTCGATCAGGATCACGACCTTGTCGGTGTTATGCATATCCGCCGACAGTACCGCGGCCATGAAAGGTGCCGGGTAGTGGGTTTTCAGCCAGGCAGTCTGGTACGACACCAGGCCGTAGGCAGCGGAGTGAGACTTGTTGAATCCGTAACCGGCGAATTTCTCTACCAGGTCAAAAATGTTACCGGCCAGGTCGCCATCAATGTTGTTGTTGGCACAACCCTCAATAAAGCCGCCGCGCTGCTTGGCCATTTCTTCGGGTTTTTTCTTACCCATTGCACGACGCAGCATGTCGGCGCCGCCGAGGGTATAACCGGCCATGACCTGGGCAATCTGCATCACCTGTTCCTGGTACAGGATGATGCCGTAGGTCGGTGCCAATACTGGCTTGAGACCTTCGTACTGATAGTCGGAATGCGGGTACGCCAATTCGGCGCGACCGTGCTTGCGGTTGATAAAGTCATCAACCATGCCGGACTGCAGCGGACCCGGACGGAACAGGGCCACCAGTGCGATCAAGTCTTCCAGGCAGTCGGGCTTGAGCTTTTTGATCAGCTCTTTCATGCCGCGCGACTCAAGCTGGAACACCGCCGTGGTCTCGGCCTTTTGCAGCAATTGATACGTAGGCTTGTCGTCGAGCGGGATAAAGGCGATATCCAGTGGCGGCTCATCAACCTTGGCGCGATCGCGGTTGATGGTTTTCAGCGCCCAGTCAATAACCGTCAGGGTCCGCAGACCCAGGAAGTCGAACTTCACCAGGCCGGCAGACTCAACGTCATCTTTATCGAACTGGGTAACCAGACCGCCGCCCTCTTCATCGCAGTAAATCGGCGAGAAGTCGGTCAGTTTGGTCGGCGCGATAACCACACCACCGGCGTGCTTGCCGACGTTACGCACAACGCCTTCAAGTTTGCGGGCCATTTCCCAGATTTCAGCGGCTTCCTCATCGACCTTGATGAAGTCACGCAGGATTTCTTCTTGCTCAAAGGCTTTTTCAAGGGTCATGCCGACTTCAAACGGAATCATCTTCGACAGACGATCCGCCAGGCCGTAAGACTTGCCCTGCACCCGCGCCACGTCACGGATTACCGCCTTGGCAGCCATCGAACCAAACGTGATGATCTGGCTTACAGCGTTGCGGCCATATTTTTCGGCCACATACTCGATCACCCGGTCACGACCGTCCATGCAGAAGTCGACGTCGAAGTCGGGCATCGATACCCGTTCCGGGTTAAGGAATCGCTCGAACAGCAGGTCGTATTCCAGCGGGTCGAGGTCAGTAATCTTCTGCACATAGGCCACCAGCGACCCGGCACCCGATCCACGGCCCGGCCCCACAGGCACGCCGTTGCTCTTGGCCCACTGGATAAAGTCCATCACGATCAGGAAGTAGCCCGGGAACCCCATCTGGATGATGATATCCAGCTCGAAATTCAGCCGGTCGACATACACCTGCCGCTTGGCGTCGTAATCCTCGGTGGTGTCCCTGGGCAGCAGAACGCTCAGACGATCTTCCAGACCATCAAACGACACCTTGCGAAAATACTCATCGATGGTCATGCCATCGGGAATCGGAAAGTTGGGCAAAAAGTGAGTGCCCAGCTTCACTTCGATATTGCAGCGCTTGGCAATTTCAACCGTGTTTGCCAGCGCCTCAGGCAAGTCACTGAACAGCTCGGCCATTTCCTCGGCGCTTTTCAGATACTGCTGATCGCTGTAATTCTTGGAGCGGCGCGGGTCATCCAGCGCCCGGCCTTCACCGATGCACACACGGGTTTCGTGGGCTTCGAAATCCTGCTGCTTGATGAAACGCACATCGTTGGTCGCAACCAGTGGCGCGCCAATTTTGTCCGCCAGGGCGACGGCAGCATGCAGATGCTCTTCATCGTTGGGACGCTTGGTGCGCTGAACTTCGATGTAGAAACGGTCCGGGAACACCGCCATCCATTCGCGGGCCAGGGCCTCGGCTTCTTCAGTGTTGCCACTGATCAGCGCGACGCCAATCTCGCCCTCTTTCGCCGCCGACAACATGATCAGGCCTTCTGCAGCCTCGGCAACCCATTCGCGTTCAATGATGACCTGGCCATTACGCTGGCCATCGATGTAACCACGGGAAATAAGCTCGGTCAGGTTGCGATAACCCAACGGGTTCATCGCCAGCAGGCTGATTCGGCTGAGCGGGTTTTCCGGATCCTTGTTCGACAGCCACAGGTCCGCACCACTGATCGGCTTGATCCCGCCCCCCATGGCGGCCTTATAGAACTTGACCAGGGAGCACATGTTGTTCTGATCGGTCACCGCAACAGCGGGCATATTCATGCCAGCCAGGGTTTTGATCAGCGGTTTGATCCGCACCAGGCCATCGACCAGGGAATATTCAGTGTGCAGGCGCAGGTGAACGAATGAAGCCGGCATGGTGATCCTGTCTATAAGCTTTGAGAAACAACAAGGCCCGGATTGTACCGGGCCTTGGCAAAAACATCAGCCTTGCGGCTAAACCTTGGCAAGACCTTCAAGCGCCTCATACGCACGACGAACCGGGCCAAACGAACGCCGGTGAATCGGTGTCGGGCCCAGACGTTCAAGCGCTTCGAGGTGAACAGCCGTTGGATACCCCTTGTGCCCACCAATCCCATAGCCCGGGTATTGCAGCTCAAAGGCAGCCATTTCACGGTCACGACTGACCTTGGCCAAAATCGATGCTGCTGCAATTGCAGGCACCTTGCTATCGCCCTTCACCACTGCTTCTGAAGGCATTGTCAGCTTGGGGCAGCGATTGCCGTCGATCATCGCCAATTTAGGGGTAATGCTCAGCCCTTCGACAGCGCGCTGCATGGCCAGCATCGTGGCGTGCAAAATATTCAGCTCATCGATTTCTTCAACTTCGGCCCGGGCAATACACCAGCTCAAAGCCTTTTCACGGATTTCGTCGTACAGCTTTTCGCGACGGGCCTCGGTGAGTTTTTTCGAGTCGTTGAGCCCGGCTATAGGCCGGTTTGGGTCAAGAATAACGGCCGCCGTCACGACAGCGCCGCACAATGGGCCGCGCCCCACTTCGTCGACACCGGCCACGAGGTCTTCGACCAGATTGAAATCCAACCCGATTTGCATGGTTACTTTACTCATTTGGATTGTGCAATCAGGTCCAGCACCGCTTTAGCGGCCTGATTGGAAGCGTCGAGACGCAATGTACGATGAATTTCGTCAAAGCCGCGGGTCTGCTCCTCGCCACCCTCGAGCAAAGGCAGCAACGTGCGGGCCAGCGCCTCAGGCGTGGCGGCATCCTGCAAGAGCTCGGGCACCAACATGCGCTGAGCCAGCAAATTGGGCAGCGACACGTAAGGGCTTTTGACCAGCCGCTTGAGGATCCAGAACGTCAGACGTGCAAGGCGATAAGCCACCACCATTGGCCGTTTGTAGAGCAAGGCCTCAAGCGTCGCGGTACCGGATGCAATCAATACCGCATCACAGGCCGCCAGTGCCAGATGGGATTGACCGTCAAGCAAGGTCAGCGGCAGATCACGCCCCACCAGCATCTGCTCGATCTGCTCGCGGCGTGCGGCGCTCGCGCATGGCAACACAAAATGCACATCTGGCCGGGCCTCTCGAATTATCTGTGCCGCATCGAGAAACAAACCGCCCAGCTTGCCCACTTCTCCGCCGCGACTGCCCGGCATCAAGGCGACCAACGGCCCGTCAGACAGGCCCAACTCGGCTCGGGCACCGGCTTTATCGGCCTCAAGGGGGATAGTGTCGGCCAATGAATGACCAACGAAGCGCACGGGCACGCCGTGCTCTTCGTAGAATTTGGCTTCAAACGGCAGCAGCGTCAGCATCAAATCGCAGCCTTCGCGAATTTTCAGCACTCGCTTCTGACGCCACGCCCATACGGACGGGCTGACGTAATGCACGGTCTTGATCCCGGCACGGCGCAATTGAAGTTCAATATTGAGGGTGAAATCGGGGGCATCGATACCGATAAACACATCGGGTTTTTCGGCGATCAGGGTCTGGACAAGGAGTTTGCGACGCTTAAGCAATTCACGCAGACGACCCAGCACTTCGACCAGGCCCATTACCGACAGGCGTTCCATCGGGAAGTAGGAGCTCATGCCCTCAGCTTCCATCAACGGACCGCCAACGCCGATAAATTCGATATCAGAATGCTGAGCCTTGAGCGCTCTCATCAATCCAGAGCCCAAAATGTCGCCCGAGGCCTCTCCCGCCACCAGCGCGATACGCAATCTGGCCATGACTAGCGCGTAATGCCGCGGGAGGAAGAACGAATGGACTCTACAAACATGGCAACTTCCGGGAACTGCACCGCAGGCTCAGCCAACTCGGCGAGCGCCTGGTCAACGGTCAAGCCCTGGCGATAAACCACTTTGTAGGCACGACGCAACGCATGAATGGCATCTTCACTGAAACCGCGACGACGCATACCTTCGAAGTTCATGCTGCGTGCTTCGGCAGGACTGCCAAACACGGTCACGAACGCAGGCACATCCTTGCCGATTGCAGTACCCATGCCCGAAAAGCTGTGGGCACCGATGTGGCAGAACTGATGAACCAGCGTGAAACCTGACAGGATCGCCCAATCACCCATATGCACATGACCCGCCAACGCGGCGTTATTGACCAGAATGCAATGGTTGCCGATGACGCTGTCATGGCCGATGTGAGCATAGGCCATCACCAGATTGTGATCGCCCAGGGTAGTTTCGGCACGGTCCTGAATCGTTCCGCGATGAATAGTGACCCCTTCACGAATAACGTTATGGTCACCGATCACCAGGCGAGTTTCCTCCCCCTTGTACTTGAGATCAGGCGTGTCTTCACCTACCGAAGAAAACTGGTAGATGCGATTGTGCTTACCGATTTTGGTTGGGCCTTTGAGAATTACATGCGGCCCAATCACTGTCCCCTCGCCGATTTCCACACCAGCGCCGACGATCGACCAAGGGCCGATCTCGACGTCGTCGGCCAAAATGGCCGTCGGATCGATGATTGCGCGAGGGTCAATCAAACTCATAGTTTGCGTTCCGCACAGATAATTTCAGCCGAGCATACCGGCTTGCCATCAACCGTTGCCTGGCATTCAAACTTCCAGATGGAGCGTTTGCAGCTCAGGAACTTGGCCTCCAGGATCAGTTGATCACCTGGCAGCACAGGTTGACGGAAGCGCAGTTTGTCGGAGCCTACGAAGTAGTAGAGCGTACCATCAGCCGGCTTGAGGTCCATCATCTTGAAGCCAAGGATGCCAGCAGCCTGAGCCATGGCTTCAATGATCAATACACCGGGCATGATCGGGTGCGCCGGGAAGTGACCGTTGAAAAATGGCTCGTTGATGCTGACATTCTTGTAGGCACGAATGCGCTTGTTCTCGACATCCAGATCCACCACTCGGTCCACCAGCAGGAACGGGTAACGGTGGGGCAGATATTCGCGAATCTCGTTGATGTCCATCATTTCGTGGGGAAGCCTGTAATAAAGATTGGGCGCGCGCGACTAAGGCGCGCTCCTCTAGCAAATCAAGGAAGCAAACCAGAGGCTCTGCATGCTTGATATGGAAATTGTATTAGCCTTTTGAAGAAGCATTACCGTCGGGGGTCACTTACCGACGCGCTTTTCCAGTTGTTTCAACCGCCGGGCTATATCGTCCAACTGACGAATACGTGCCGCACTTTTGCGCCACTCAGCGGCTGGCTGCATGGCGGTGCCGGAAGAGTAGGCGCCAGGCTCGGTAATCGAGTGGGTCACCATCGTCATGCCAGTCAAGAACACATTGTCACAAATTTCAATGTGCCCCACCAAACCGACACCCCCCGCCAACATGCAGTGCTTGCCGATTTTAGTGCTACCGGAAATCCCTACACAGGCGGCCATAGCCGTATGGTCACCGATCTGAACGTTGTGCGCGATCTGGATCTGGTTGTCCAGCTTGACGCCATTACCGATCAGCGTGTCAGCCAAAGCACCGCGATCGATAGCGGTATTGACACCGATTTCGACATCATCACCGATGGTCACGCCACCGATTTGCGCAATCTTTTGCCAAACACCCTTCTCATTGGCAAAGCCAAAACCTTCGCCTCCCAGCACAGCACCCGACTGAATGACGACTCGCTTGCCGATGCGGACATCGTGATAGAGCGTCACTCGTGGAGCCAGCCAGCCGCCTTCGCCAATTTCGCAACGAGCCCCGATGAAGCAATGGGGCCCGACCGTGACACCGGCAGCGATGCGAGCACCGCTTTCGATCACGGCAAAAGCACCAATGCTCGCCGCAGGGTCAACCACCGCGTCAGCAGCAATGACCGCCGTTGGATGAACGCCGGCAGCCGCCTTGGGCTTGGGATCGAACAGATGGGAGATGCGTGCATATGCCAGGTAAGGATCAGGTACAACCAGGGCATCACCGGCATACTCTTCGGCGTCAGCAGCCTTGAGCAATACAGCTCCAGCCTGGCAATCGACGAGAAATTTCCGGTACTGGGGGTTGGCCAGAAAGCTCAACTGAGCTGGGCCAGCCTCTTGCAAAGTGGCTAGCCCAGTGATTTCTTTCTCCGCAGAGCCACGCAAGGTGGCGCCGAGGAACTCGGCCAATTGGCCGAGTTTTATAGTCGCAGTCATAATTACTTCAGCTGGTTCATGCGCTCGATAACTTGGCGAGTGATGTCGTACTGAGGCTTAACATCAATCACAGCACCACGCTCGAACACCAAGTCAAAGGCGCCTTTTTTGATGACTTCTTCAACAGCGCTGTCCAGTTTTGGCTTCAGCTGTTTCAGCATTTCGCGGTCAGCAACGGCTTTGGCTTCGTTCAGTTCCTTGGACTGGAACTGGAAGTCACGGGCCTTTTGCTTGAATTCAAGCTCCAGACGCTCACGCTCGCCCTGCTGCATTTTGTCGCCGCCCTTTACCAGACGGTCCTGAATACCTTTGGCGCTGCTTTCCAGGCTTTTGAGCTTGGTCAGTTGCGGGCCAAATTTCTTCTCGGCATCTACGGCATAGCGCTTGGCAGCGTCCGATTCAAGCAACGCCATCTGATAGTTCAGTACGGCAATTTTCATATCGGCGAAAGCCGGGCCAGCTACCAAAACCGAAGCCAGGAGAACCAATTGAGTCAACTTACGCACGATGCACTCCTAAAAAATCCGTTGTCTGTATCTAAGGTCAGGCTTTAGAAAGTCTGGCCGAGGGAGAATTGGAACACTTGAGTGTCTGCGTCATCCGGTTTCTTGATCGGCATGGCCAAGCTGAAGCTCAACGGGCCAAGCGCAGTCACCCAGGTCACACCAACACCAACAGAACTGGCCATATTGCTGAAGCTGATATCGCAATCCTTGGTTTCGCCCTTGCAGTTGGTGTCAAACACGTTACCCACATCCCAGAACACGGAGGTACGCAGGGAACGCTGGTCTTTCACAAACGGCATAGGGAACAGAACCTCGACACCACCCTGGATCAGCACGTTACCACCAAATGGCAGCGGGTCCTGGTCCGGGTCAGCAATGGTGCCCGGGTTTTTACCGGTACTTGGCGTGCTGCGAGGACCAAGAGCGCTGTCCTTGAAGCCACGTACCGAGTTGAAACCACCGGCGTAGTAGTTCTCGTAGAACGGCAAGCCCGCAGTCGAACCGTAACCATCACCATAGCCCAACTCTGTGTGCAGACGCATGGTGTAGGTATCGGTCAACGGCTGGAACAACTGGGCGCGATAATCAAGTTTGTAGAACTGCAGGTCGCTGCCCGGGATTGTCGTTTCGAGCACCAGGCTCTGCGAGCTGCCGCGAGTTGGCAATACACCTTTGTTCAGGGTCGACTCAGACCAGCCAACCGACGCCTTGAAGTTGAGGTACTTGTCGCCTTCACGGTTTACGAAGTCGAAAATCTCGTCAACGGTGTACTGACCCGTGCTGATTTCATCCTGCTGCACAGTCAAGCCGTAGGTCAGACGCGATGTGTCGCTGATCGGGTAGCCCATGGTGATACCAGCGCCCAGGCTGTCCACCGAGTAGTTTGCTACGTCAACGTCGAGATCTTTGTAGTCGGTGGTGCGGTAGAACGCGTTGTAACCCAGGCTCACGCCATCAGCAGTCCAGTAAGGATCAACGTAGCTGAAGTTGTAGCGGCTCTGGTATTCGCTGCGCGTCAAACCAAGGCTGACCTTGTTACCCGTACCCAGGAAGTTGTTCTGGGTGATCGAGCCACCAAGGATCAAACCGGCGCTCTGGGCAAAACCGACGCTTGCAGTGATCGAACCCGACGCCTGTTCTTCAACGGCGTAGTTTACGTCCACCATATCGTCAGTACCCGGTACTGCCGGGGTTTCGACGTTCACTTCCTTGAAGAAGCCCAGGCGCTCGAGGCGGACCTTGGACTGATCAATCAGGTAAGTCGACGCCCAGCCACCTTCCATCTGACGCATTTCGCGACGCAGCACTTCGTCTTCCGACTTGGTGTTACCGCGGTAGTTGATGCGGTTTACGTAAGCACGCTTGCCCGGATCAACCACAAACGTGATGGCAACGGTGTGATTTTCAGGGTTTGGCTGAGGTACGCCGTTAACGTTGGCGAAGGTGTAACCCTCGTTACCCAGACGACGGGTAATCAGCTCGGAGGTGGTGGTCATCAGCTTGCGCGAGAACACCTGGCCCGGCTGAACGAGCAACAGCGACTTGATCTGGTCTTCCGGAACCTTGAGGTCACCGCTCAGTTTCACTTCGCCGACGTTGTATTTCTCGCCTTCATTCACGTTGACAGTGATGTAGACGCTTTTCTTGTCGGGAGTGATCGAAACCTGGGTCGAAGCGATATCCATATTGATATAGCCACGATCGAGGTAGTAAGAGCGCAGACGCTCAAGGTCACCCGAGAGTTTTTCACGTGCGTACTTGTCGTCGTTCTTGAAGAACGACAACCAGTTCGTGGTTTTGAGCTCGAACAGGTCAACCAGGTCAGATTCCGGGAAAACCGTGTTGCCCACCACGTTGATGTGCTGGATAGCGGCAACAGTGCCTTCGTTGATGTTGACCTTCAAGGCAACGCGGTTACGCGGCTCGGACACCACTTCGGTGTCGACAGTCGCCGAGTAGCGGCCCTGGGCAACATACTGACGTTGCAGTTCGTTACGCACACCTTCAAGGGTGGCGCGCTGGAAAATTTCACCTTCGGCCAGCCCCGACTGTTTAAGACCTTTCATCAGGTCATCAGTGGAGATCGCCTTGTTCCCGTCAATGGTGATGCTGGAGACAGAAGGACGCTCGACAACCGTGATAACAAGCACGTTGCCATCACGACCCAGTTGGATATCCTGAAAGAACCCGGTTTTGAACAACGCACGAGTGGATTCCACCAAACGGCGGTCATCCGCTACCTCACCCACGTTCAGGGGCAACGCACCAAACACGCTACCGGCGGAAACCCGCTGGAGCCCGTTGACACGGATATCAGAGATAGTGAAGGACTCGGCGTGAACTTCGGCGATCATCAGTACGGCGAGAACCGCAGTTAGCAGCAGACGTTTCATGAAGTCCTTTCTTATTCCAACTGGCAATAAACAAACTGCCGCAAAATGCGGCAGATTCGCAATTCAGCGAAGCGTTTACAGACGGCCCAAATCGTTGATCAAGGCAAGCAACATCACCCCGACCACCAAACTGATACCGATCTGCATTCCCCAACCCTGTACCCGATCCGACAAGGGACGACCACGCGCCCACTCGATCAGATAAAACAACAAATGCCCCCCATCCAGTACTGGTATGGGCAACAAGTTCAGAACCCCCAGGCTTATGCTCAGATAAGCCAGAAAATTCAGGAAATCCGCAACACCCGACTGGGCAGAAGCGCCCGCCACTTTAGCAATGGTTATCGGTCCACTCAAGTTTTTTACCGAGAGCTCACCGAACAACATTTTCTTGAGTGAGTCGAGCGTCAATATGCTCATGGTCCAGGTGCGTTTTGCCCCCTCCCCGATTGCAGCAAGCGGGCCGTAACTGACCTCCCGGATCATCGCTGGTGGCCAGTCGACACCTTTAACCCCGGCTCCCAGGTAACCCGTAGCGTCCTTGCCTTCGCCGCGAGCAGCCAGCGTGACAGGAATATCAACAGGGACGCCATCGCGCTCGACGTGCAGCACAACACGACTGCCTGGACGCACACGCACCCAGTCCACGACTTGCTGCCAATCCTTGATAGCCTGATCGTTCATCGCCAGCAGTTTGTCGCCAGCTTTAAGCCCGGCAGCCTGGGCAGGACCTTTCGGATCCAGCTCCGCCAGAACCGCAGGCAACTCGGGGCGCCACGGATGAATCCCCAGAGAGGTGATCGGGTTAGGTTCGTCAGCGCCCTTGAGCCAATCTTTTAATACAAGCTGATGCGACGCCTGGGCGGTGGAGCCCGGCTCACTCACAACAACCTGCAGAGAACCGCTCTCACCCAGACGGCGAACCAGTTGCAGATTAACGTTGGACCAGCCCGTCGTCGGCTCGCCATCAATGGAAATGATTTCCTGACCTGCTGCCAAACCGGCCTGGGCCGCCAGACTGCCGCTCTCTACCGAACCAATGACAGGGCGAACTTGCTGGCTGCCCATCATTGCCAGCATCCAGAAAAAAGCCATCGCCAACATGAAGTTGGCAATTGGCCCCGCCGCGACGATGGCAATGCGCTGACCCACGGTCTTGCGATTGAAAGACTGGTTGAGCTGGTCGGCCGGTACTTCGCCTTCGCGCTCGTCGAGCATTTTTACGTAGCCGCCCAACGGTATGGCTGCGACAACAAACTCGGTGCCCTGGCGATCATGCCAGCGCAGCAAAGGCGTACCGAAGCCCACGGAGAAACGCAGAACCTTGACGCCGCAACGACGCGCCACCCAAAAGTGACCGAATTCATGAAAAGTAACCAGCACCCCCAATGCCACCAGGGTGCCAACAATCATATAGAGCGCGCTCATCTACTTTCTCCGCGATTCTGTCCGGGTCCGGCAATCACCACTTTTAGCCGTTACGACTCAACCACTGTTCAGCCAGCATTCGGGCTTTGCCGTCAGCGGCAAATACCGCTTCCAATTCATCTACGGCAACCACAGGCTCGCTATTCAATACATCTTCGATGATACGGGCGATCTGTGGGTAACGGATGCGCCCGTCCAAAAAGGCAGCCACTGCCACCTCGTTTGCCGCATTGAGCATCGCTGGCGCGCTATTGCCTGCCAGCGCGGCCTCTCGAGCCAAACGCAAACAAGGGAAACGTTGCTCGTCAGGACGCTCGAAGTCCAGCCGCGCGACAGCAAAAAGATCCAGTGGCGCAACACCCGAATCAATACGTTCAGGCCAGGCCAGGGCATTGGAAATCGGTGTTCGCATATCCGGATTACCCAACTGCGCCAGTACCGAGCCATCCACGTAATCAACCAGCGAATGAATCACGCTCTGCGGATGAATCACCACTTCAACTTGATCCGGTCGGGCATCGAACAACCAGCACGCCTCGATCAGCTCCAGCCCCTTGTTCATCATGCTCGCAGAATCTACGGAAATCTTGCGCCCCATCGACCAATTGGGATGAGCGCAGGCTTGATCCGGCGTGACGTGCTCAAGCTCTGCCAGCGGTGTTTCACGGAAAGGGCCACCAGACGCCGTCAGCAAAATGCGACGAACGCCCACATTACCCAGTCCGCGCGCAAAGTCTTGCGGCAAGCACTGGAAGATCGCGTTGTGTTCACTGTCGATAGGCAGCAAAACCGAACCGCTGCGACGTACAGCCTGCATGAACAGGTCGCCCGTCATCACCAGCGCTTCTTTGTTGGCCAACAGGATCTTCTTGCCGGCATTGACCGCTGCCAGTGTCGGGCGCAGACCTGCAGCACCGACGATTGCCGCCATCACCGAGTCGACTTCAGGGGCAGACGACACCTGGCACAAGCCCTCCTCACCCACCAACACCTCGGTGTTGAGCCCGGCAGCGCGCAGATCTGCCTGCAACTGGACGGCAGCACCTTCATGGGGCACCACAGCAACCTGAGGCCTGTGCTTGATGCACAAGGCCAGTAACTCGGCGAGACGACTGTAGCCACTCAGGGCAAATACTTGATAACGATCAGGGTGACGCGCAATAACATCCAGGGTACTCAGGCCAATGGAACCCGTAGCCCCCAGAACAGTAATCTGTTGTGGACGACTCATGAGGCAGCCATCCACAGCAATACAGCAAATACAGGGATCGCCGCCGTGAGGCTGTCGATGCGATCCAGAACACCACCATGACCCGGCAGCAGGTTACTGCTGTCTTTAACACCGGCCTGGCGCTTGAACATGCTCTCTGTGAGGTCACCCACCACCGAAATCAGTACGATCAAGGCAGCACCTACCAGCGCAGCAAACATCTGTGAAGCGCTCCAGTCACGCACAATACCTACTGCAGCGGTGATCAGCAGGCTCAGTAACAAACCGCCAAAAACACCTTCCCAGCTTTTACCCGGGCTGACTTTAGGGGCGAGCTTGCGCTTGCCAAATTTGCGACCTGAAAAATAAGCGCCGATATCTGCGCCCCACACCAGAACCATCACTGCCATGATCAGCCAATTGCCCAACGGCATCGCCTTGATCAAAACCAGACCTTGCCAGGCTGGCAGCAGGATCAGCAGGCCAATCACCAGCTTGGTTGCAATACTCGACCAATGCACAGCGGATTGCGGAAAGGTCAGCACCAGAAAGGTTGCCAGCGCCCACCACAACACCGCCGCACCCAGCACCCACGGCGCCAGATCAGGAAAAATGTGCAAACCAAAGAGCAGCAAGGCCACTACCGCTGCAAATAAAACCCGTGCAGATTGAGCCTCAAAACCTGCAAGACGGGCCCATTCCCAGGCACCCAAGGTAACGACCAGGCCTATAAACAGCGCAAAGCCGCTACCCTCAAGCAGGAAAAAGCCGCACAAGGCAATTGGCAGCAAGATAAGTGCAGTGATGATTCGTTGTTTAAGCATTAAATCCGGGCTCCAGCCTCAACCTGCTCGCTCGTTTTACCGAAGCGGCGCTGGCGAGAAGCGAAATCAGCCAATGCATGACGCATGGCCTCGTGTTTGAAGTCCGGCCAGAACAGGTCGGAGAAGTACAACTCGGAATAGGCGAGCTGCCACAGCAAGAAATTGCTGATGCGATGCTCGCCACCGGTGCGAATACACAGGTCAGGCAAAGGCAGATCGCCCGTTACCAGACAGGTTTGCAGCAACTCCGGCGAAATGTCCTCAGGCTGCAAGTGGCCTGCCTGGACTTGACGCGCCAGTTGCTGCGCAGCCTGGGCAATGTCCCACTGACCACCGTAGTTAGCGGCAATCTGCAAGACAAAGCGACCTTCGCCCACCGTCATTTCTTCCGCTTCACGCATCGCCTTTTGCAAGTCGGGATGAAAGCGTGAGCGGTCGCCGATGATCCGCAGGCTGATCTCGTTTTCGTTGAGGCGCTTGGCCTCACGACGCAGCGCCCTGAAGAATAAATCCATCAAGGCACTGACTTCAGCCGCAGGACGCCGCCAGTTTTCACTGGAGAACGCGAACAGGGTGAGTACCTCGACCTTGGCCTCGACACACACCTCAATGACCGCACGAACTGCATCCACACCCGCTTTATGCCCGGCGACACCCGGCATAAAGCGTTTTTTCGCCCAGCGATTATTACCGTCCATGATGATCGCGACATGTCGCGGAACAGATGACGGGTCAGCCTGCTTCGTCTTTTCCATAAAACGCCCTGACCCTTATACGGCCATCAGGTCCGCTTCTTTCTGCTTGGTGGCCACTTCGATATCAGCCACAGCCTTGTCAGTCAGCTTCTGAATATCATCAGCAGCACGACGCTCTTCGTCTTCGCTGATTTCCTTTTCCTTGACCAGGTCTTTCAACTGGCTCAACGCGTCACGACGGATATTGCGCACGGCGATACGTGCATCTTCAGCTGCGTCACGAGCCTGCTTGGCGAAAACCTTACGGGTTTCTTCAGTCAGGGCTGGCATGGAGATCAGCAACAATTCGCCCAGGTTGGTCGGATTGAGGTTCAGGCCCGCGCTCTGGATTGCTTTGTCTACTGCGCCCAGCATGTTGCGCTCGAATGCAACAACTTGCAGGGTGCGCGAATCTTTAACCGTGATGTTGGCTACCTGGCTGATCGGAGTATCCGAGCCGTAGTAAGGCACCATCACGCTGCCCAGGATGCTTGGGTGAGCCTTGCCGGTACGAATCTGGCCAAATGAATGGGCCAGGGATTCCAGCGATTTCTGCATGCGCGTTTGAGCGTCTTTCTTGATTTCGTTGATCATTGTTGACCTTCCTCGATCAGAGTGCCTTCAGCACCGCCATGGACAATATTAAGCAGGGCGCCAGGCTTGTTCATATTAAATACACGCAATGGCATTTTGTGGTCGCGGCACAGACAGATAGCCGTCAGGTCCATCACACCCAGTTTGCGATCCAGAACTTCATCGTAAGTCAGATGATCGAACTTCTCGGCATGGGGATCTTTGAATGGATCTGCGGTATACACGCCGTCAACCTTGGTTGCCTTGAGCACAACATCAGCGTCGATTTCAATGGCGCGCAAGCAGGCAGCCGAATCCGTTGTGAAGAATGGATTACCGGTACCAGCAGCGAAAATCACCACATCTTTGGCATTGAGATGGCGCATGGCCTTACGACGATCGTAATGATCGGTCACGCCAACCATGGAAATAGCCGACATAACGATGGCAGAGATATTCGCACGTTCCAGCGCATCGCGCATGGCCAGGGCGTTCATCACGGTAGCCAGCATGCCCATATGGTCGCCCGTTACACGGTCCATACCGGCGGCGCTCAATGCAGCACCACGGAACAGGTTGCCACCACCAATTACCAATCCTACCTGAACGCCGATGCCGACCAACTGGCCCACTTCCAGCGCCATGCGGTCGAGTACTTTGGGGTCGATCCCGAACTCTTCAGAGCCCATCAGGGCTTCGCCGCTTAGCTTGAGTAGAATGCGTTTATAGCGAGCTTGATAACCACTGCCCTGCTGAGCCATTGCGAATCTCTCCTGCCGCGTTTATTAAAAATCTGTGCGAGGCCATTTTGCAGCCTGCGCATACTCTAGCTGTGGTACTGCACAGCAGCACCATCGGAACACGATTTTGCAAACCGGTTCCGTCGAGAAAGGAAAAACCCCTCCCATTTGAAAAGAGGCTGCGCGCGTGAGCGGGCAGCCTCTTCGGGTCGACAGTTGTAAACCGTCTTATTGCTTGCTTGCAGCCACTTGTGCAGCAACTTCTGCAGCGAAGTCATCAACTGGCTTCTCGATGCCATCACCTACTTTGAAGTAAGTGAAGGAAACGATTTCAGCGCCGGCTTTCTTGGCCAGGTCGCCGACTTTGATTTCCGGGTTCTTAACGAAAGCTTGCTCAACCAGGCTGGCTTCAGCCAGGAACTTGCTGATGCGACCGGCAACCATTTTTTCAACGATTTCTGCTGGCTTGCCTTTGATCTTGTCTTCGTTGAGGCTCATGAACACGGTTTTTTCGCGTTCGATAGCATCAGCGGAAACTTGCGATGGCAGCAGGAACTCAGGGTTGCTTGCAGCTACGTGCATGGCGATGTCACGAGCCAGCTCAGCGTTGCCGCCTTTCAGAGCCACTACAACACCGATCTTGTTGCCGTGCAGGTAAGCGTCAACAACGTCACCTTCGATGCGCGCCAGGCGACGAATGTTAACGTTCTCGCCTACTTTACCAACCAGAATCAGACGAGCTTCTTCTTGAGCGGCGATCAGCGGAGCTGCGTCGGTCAGTTTGTCAGCAAACGCTTTTTCAACGCTGGCAGCGACGAAGTTTTTGAAGTCTTCTTGCAGAGCCAGGAAGTCGGTTTGCGAGTTGACTTCAAGAATAACGGCCGACTTGTTGTCGTCCGCAACTTTAACTGCGATAGCGCCTTCAGCAGCAACGTTGCCTGCTTTTTTGGCTGCCTTGATGGCGCCCGAAGCACGCATGTCATCAATGGCTTTTTCGATGTCGCCGCCAGCCTTGGTCAAGGCTTTCTTGCAATCCATCATGCCTTCGCCAGTACGCTCACGCAGTTCTTTAACCAACGCTGCAGTAATCTCTGCCATTTCAAAATTCCTCTTGGATAGGTTTTCAACCATTCCACCCGACCGAACGGGCGTTCAATTCGTTTGAAGCGCACCCCGAATCAACTGTGCAGGTCGCCATCTGATACAGATACGACAAACATGGTTACAACAAATGGATTTCGAGGTGGCAAAAAGGGGGCCAAGCCCCCTTTTTGCGTACTGAGTAAACGCTAGGCGTTAATTACTCAGCCTTCAACTACCGCTGCAGCTGGAGCTTCTTCGACGAAAACGTCGGTGCCGCCAGCAACGTGGTTACGGCCTTTGATCACAGCATCAGCCATCGCACCCATGTACAGCTGGATAGCGCGGATTGCGTCATCGTTACCCGGGATGATGTAGTCAACACCTTCTGGGCTGCTGTTGGTATCGACAACGCCGATTACCGGGATACCCAACTTGTTAGCTTCGGTGATCGCGATACGCTCGTGGTCAACGTCGATAACGAACAGAGCGTCTGGCAGACCGCCCATGTCCTTGATACCACCCAGGCTACGATCCAGCTTCTGCAGATCGCGAGTGCGCATCAGCGCCTCTTTCTTGGTCAGCTTGGCGAAAGTACCGTCTTCTGCCTGGATTTCAAGGTCACGCAGACGCTTGATCGAAGCACGAATGGTTTTGAAGTTGGTGAGCATGCCGCCCAACCAGCGGTGATCCACGTACGGCGAACCGCAACGTGCTGCTTCTTCAGCAACGATCTTGCCAGCGGAACGCTTGGTGCCGACGAACAGAATCTTGTTTTTGCCCTGGGCCAGACGCTCTACGAAAGTCAGAGCTTCGTTGAACATTGGCAGGGTTTTTTCAAGGTTGATGATGTGGATCTTGTTACGCGCGCCAAAGATGTATTTACCCATCTTCGGGTTCCAGTAACGGGTTTGGTGACCGAAGTGCACACCGGCCTTCAGCATATCGCGCATGTTGACTTGGGACATGATAGTTCCTTAATAAGTCGGGTTAGGCCTCCACGTATCCCAACGACCAACCAGCAGCTTCAAAGCTGAAGGCACCCAGGTCATCGTGTCGACACGTGTGTGGGTTTGTGCTCTGCGGGCTATACCCGCAAAGCGGCGCATTTTATACCACAAGATGGTCAATAAACGAAGCACGGATTCTGATTTTATTGCCAAGCCGTTGCATGGCAAGGGTTTACATCAGATTTTGCGCTTGCCGCTGACCTGTCAATGTTACTGCCGCCACTGAAATATTCCCAACACCACCGAGTACATATCCATTCGATGCATCACGGCTTTCTACAGGTTGCGCCCTTACCAAGAGATCAAAAACCCGATCAAAAGCAGATCAAAATCTGATTCATTGGACCTGCACCTTTTTTTACCCAGGCCCTGAAATAGAACCAGACTGTCCATTCTATTAATAGAAGCGATGGCAACAGGCCCATGATTAACGCCGACCGTCTGTTAGAATCGCGTTTTTATGACGGTGTGCAGCGACAAACAGCACACCCGCAATCCTGATGATGAGCGCCAACGCGCGAAGAGAGCCCGAATGACCGTCACCCTCAAAACCCCCGAGGACATCGCAAAAATGCGTGTCGCCGGCAAACTGGCCGCCGAAGTCCTGGAAATGATCGCCGAGCACGTCAAGCCCGGCGTAACCACCGAAGAGCTGGACCGCATCTGCCACGACTATATTGTCAACGTGCAGCACGCCATCCCTGCTCCGCTCAACTATAAAGGCTTCCCGAAGTCTATCTGCACCTCGATCAACCACGTGGTGTGCCACGGCATCCCTGGCGACAAGGTCCTGAAAGACGGCGACACCCTGAACATCGATGTCACCGTGATCAAGGACGGCTACCACGGCGACACCAGCCGCATGTTCCACGTCGGCAAGGTTCCGGTCTGGGCCGAGCGCCTGTCGCAGGTGACTCAGGAATGCATGTACAAGGCCATCGAGATCGTCAAACCGGGCTGCCGCCTGGGCGATATCGGCGAAGTGATCCAGAAGCACGCTGAAAAGAACGGCTTCTCGGTGGTTCGCGAGTTCTGCGGCCACGGCATCGGCAAGGTCTTCCACGAAGAACCGCAAATCCTGCACTACGGTCGCGCTGGCACCGGCATGGAGCTCAAGGCAGGCATGACCTTCACCATCGAGCCGATGATCAACCAGGGCAAGGCCGACACCAAGGTGCTGGGCGATGGCTGGACCGCCATCACCAAGGACCGCAAGCTGTCCGCACAGTGGGAGCACACCCTGCTGGTGACCGAGACCGGCTACGAGATCTTCACCCTGCGCAGCGATGACACCATCCCGCGCGTTTCGGCCTGATACTTGCCTGTTGCCACCGTTTAAACAGAAAAAACCACGATAGGAATGCCAATCGATGCCGCAGGTGGATCCAGAACTTTTTGACCGCGGCCAGTTCCAGGCCGAGCTGGCATTAAAGGCAAGCCCCATTGCCGCTTTCAAAAAGGCGATCCGCCAGGCACGCGAGGTGCTCGACGAACGCTTCAAAAAAGGGCGCGATATTCGCCGCCTGATCGAAGATCGTGCATGGTTCGTCGACAACATCCTGCAACAGGCGTGGGATCAGTTCACCTGGAGCGACCAGGCGGACATCGCTCTGGTCGCAGTCGGCGGTTATGGCCGCGGCGAACTGCACCCCTACTCCGACATCGACCTGTTGATCCTGCTGGACAACGCCGACCACGAAATTTTCCGTGATTCCATTGAGCGTTTTCTGACGCTTCTCTGGGACATTGGCCTGGAAGTCGGCCAGAGCGTGCGGTCGGTGGCCGAGTGCGCAGAGCAAGCCCGTGCCGACCTGACCATCATCACCAACCTGATGGAAAGCCGCACCGTTGCTGGCCCCGAGCATCTTCGCCAGCGCATGCTGGACGTCACCAGCACCGAACACATGTGGCCCAGCAAAGACTTTTTCCTGGCCAAGCGCGCCGAGCAGAAGGCTCGCCACCACAAGTACAACGACACCGAATACAACCTGGAACCCAACGTCAAAGGCTCCCCTGGCGGCCTGCGCGATATTCAGACCCTGTTGTGGGTAGCCCGCCGCCAGTACGGGACCCTGAACCTGCGCGCCCTGGCCGGCGAAGGCTTTCTGGTCGAAAGCGAGCACGCCCTGCTCGCCTCATCCCAGGAGTTTTTGTGGAAAGTGCGCTACGCCCTGCACATGCTCGCAGGCCGCTCCGAAGACCGCCTGCTGTTCGATCATCAGCGCAGCATCGGCGAGTTGCTGGGCTTTGCCGGCGAAGATGCCAAGCAAACCATCGAAAACTTCATGCAGCAGTACTACCGGGTGGTCATGAGCATTGCCCAGCTCAGCGACCTGATCATCCAGCACTTCGAAGAGATCATCCTCGCGCCCGAAGACGAAGCGCCGCCAACGCCCTTGAACTCACGCTTCCAGTTGCACGATGGCTATATCGAAGCCACCAGCGACTACGTGTTCAAGCGTACGCCCTTCGCCATGCTCGAAATTTTCCTGCTGATGGCCCAACACCCTGAAATCAAGGGCGTACGGGCCGATACAATCCGCCTGCTGCGCGAACATCGCTACCTGATCGACGACGATTTCCGTAAAGACATTCGCAATACCAGCCTGTTTATCGAGCTGTTCAAGTGCAAGATCGGCATCCACCGCAACCTGCGCCGCATGAACCGCTACGGCATTCTCGGACGCTACCTGCCCGAATTCGGCTTTATCGTCGGGCAGATGCAGCACGACCTGTTCCACATCTATACGGTCGACGCCCATACCCTGAACCTGATCAAGCACCTGCGTAAGCTGCAATACACCCAGGTATCTGAGAAATTCCCGCTGGCCAGCAAGCTGATGGCCAAGCTGCCAAAACCCGAACTGATCTATCTGGCCGGGCTGTACCACGACATCGGCAAAGGCCGACACGGCGACCATTCCGAAATTGGCGCAGTGGATGCCGAGGTGTTCTGCATTCGCCACCAGTTGCCGCTGTGGGACACGCGCCTGATCGTCTGGCTGGTGCAAAACCATCTGGTGATGTCCACCACCGCTCAACGCAAAGACCTGTCAGATCCGCAGGTCATCCATGACTTTGCCCAGATCGTGGTCGACGAAACTCATCTCGACTACCTCTATGTACTGACCGTCGCCGACATCAACGCCACCAACCCGACGCTGTGGAACTCCTGGCGCGCCAGCCTGTTGCGCCAGCTCTACACCGAAACCAAGCGCGCCTTGCGTCGCGGCCTGGAAAACCCGGTAGACCGCGAAGAACAGATTCGCCAGACCCAAAGTGCTGCGCTGGACACCCTGGTACGCAATGGCAACGATCAGGATGATGTGGAGCAGCTCTGGTCACAGCTGGGTGATGACTACTTCTTGCGCCACACCTCGGCCGACGTAGCCCTGCACACCGAAGCCATCTTGCAGCAGCCCGCCGATGGCGGGCCGCTGGTGCTGATCAAGGAAACCACCCAGCGCGAGTTCGAGGGCGGCACGCAGATCTTCATCTATGCACCCGATCAGCACGACTTCTTCGCCGTGACCGTGGCGGCCATGGACCAGCTCAACCTGAACATCCATGACGCACGCATCATCACGTCCAGCAGCCAGTTCACCCTCGACACCTATATCGTGCTCGACAACGACGGCGGCTCCATCGGCAACGATCCGGCGCGCATTGAAAAAATCCGCAAGGGCCTGACCGAAGCCCTGCGCAACCCGGACGACTACCCGACCATTATCCAGCGCCGGGTACCGCGCCAACTGAAACACTTTGCCTTCGCGCCCCAAGTGACGATCCACAACGACGCCCAGCGCCCGGTCACCGTACTGGAACTCAGCGCCCCCGACCGTCCGGGCCTGCTGGCACGGATCGGGATGATCTTTCTGGAGTTCGACCTGTCGTTGCAAAACGCCAAGATCGCCACCCTGGGCGAGCGCGTCGAAGACGTATTTTTCATTACCGATGCACACAACCAACCGTTGTCCGACCCACAGCTGTGCATGCGCCTGCAGGAAGCGATCGTCGAACAACTGACGGTCAACCAGGATTCAACCCCAGAACCGTGGCGCCTTAGCATTTAACCGCCGCCGAGTGAGACCCGCACCCCATGAACAACGCTCTAAACCAGCTTCAGCCTTACCCGTTCGAAAAACTGCGCGCCCTGCTTGGCAGCGTGCAGCCCAATGCCGACAAGCGACCGATTGCGCTGTCGATTGGCGAACCGAAACACCGCTCGCCGGACTTCGTGGCCAAGGCACTGGCTGACAATCTCGACCAGATGGCGGTCTACCCGACCACCCTGGGCATCCCCGCGCTGCGTGAAGCCATCGCTGGCTGGGCCGAGCGTCGCTTCAACGTGCCAAAAGGCTGGCTAGACCCGGCGCGCAATATCCTGCCGGTCAACGGCACCCGTGAAGCCCTGTTCGCCTTCACCCAAACCGTGGTCAACCGTGGCGACGACGCACTGGTCGTCAGCCCGAACCCGTTCTATCAGATCTACGAAGGCGCAGCCTTCCTGGCCGGGGCCCAGCCGCACTACCTGCCATGCCTGGCCGAACATGGCTTCAACCCGGATTTCGACGCGGTATCGGCCGAGACCTGGAAGCGCTGCCAGATTCTGTTCCTGTGCTCACCGGGCAACCCGACCGGCGCACTGATCCCCCTCGACACCTTGAAAAAGCTCATCGCCCTGGCCGACGAACACGATTTCGTGATCGCCGCCGACGAGTGTTACAGCGAGCTGTACTTCGACGAGCAAACGCCGCCAGTGGGCCTGCTCAGCGCTTGCGTGGCACTGGGCCGTGAAGACTTCAAGCGTTGCGTGGTGTTCCACAGCCTGTCCAAGCGCTCGAACCTGCCAGGCCTGCGCTCAGGCTTCGTGGCGGGCGACGCCGAGATCCTCAAGGCATTTTTGCTGTATCGCACCTACCACGGCTGCGCCATGCCGGTGCAAACCCAGCTGGCCAGCATTGCTGCCTGGAATGACGAGGCTCACGTACGCACCAACCGCGATTTGTATCGCGAGAAATTCGATGCGGTGCTGGCGATCCTGGCCCCGGTACTGGATGTACAGCGCCCGGATGGCGGGTTTTACCTGTGGCCAAGGGTTGAAGGCGACGACGCCGAGTTCTGCCGCGACCTGTTTGCGCAAGAGCACGTGACCGTGGTGCCGGGCTCTTACCTGTCCCGTGAAGTCGACGGTTTCAACCCTGGAGCAGGACGGGTGCGCATGGCACTGGTCGCGCCACTGGCTGAGTGCGTAGAAGCCGCCGAGCGCATTCGCGACTTTATCCAGCGCCGGGGCTGAACCCCTCGACACTGACCCGCTCCCACACAATGGCACTGCAAGGCGCTATAAAACCGGTGGGAGCTGGCTTGCCTGCGATGCCATCAACTCGGTCTGACTGACAAACCGCGGCGATACAATCGCGAGCAAGCCCGCTCCCACAGAGGCTGGTGTATTACTTCACCGTCCCCAGATTGGCCTCGCTCAAGTCCAGATCCTTGAGAATCTCGCTCAATGCGTCATCCCCGATTTCGTGATGACGCCTCAAGCTGTAAAGCTCCAGCCGTTGCGCCCTGAGCGCCTTGAGTCGCAGCCGGCTTTCCAGCTGGTCCATCTGGGTCGCCAGTTCCTGCGCCTGCGCCGTGTCGTTATACACCTCAAGTTGATGACGATATTCGGACATGATCCGCGCCTTCAACTCAGCCGCCAACGCTGCCTGAGCGGCATCCTGCTGCCCAACTGCCTCGACCACGTCTTCAGCTTCCAGCGCGTGGATCGCCGCCTCGGCAGTGCGTCGCCAGGCTTCTCGTACTTCATTGCGCATTGCATCGTCCGGGCTTTTTTCAATCCCGCGCAACAACAAGGGCAGCGCAATGCAAGCCGCCACCAGAGACAGCAGGATCACCCCCGCAGCAATAAAGATCAGCAGGTCACGCTCGGGGAAATCCAGCCCCTCGTTCAGTAACAGCGGTATGGACATCACACCCGCCAGCGTCACTGCGCCGCGCACACCCCCGACGGTCAAGAGCCAGCAGGAGCGCGCAGTCGGTACCATTGTCAGCTCACCTTTGCCTCGCAGGCGGCGCAACAGACCGGACAAACGCCAGATGCTCTGCACCCAGATAAATCGCAGCGCCAGCAACACCAGAAAAATCGCCACGACATCCAGGCAGCGATACATCAAGGCGGGCCACAGTGTTGGCTCCAGGTGGACCACAGCCTTGATGATGTCCGGCAGTTGCAGGCCCAACAGCAAAAAGATCAAACCGTTGAACGCAAACTCCAGCAGCGACCACACACTGCGGTTAAGCATCCGGGTGCTGGTCTGGCGCGGCAACAGGTCCAGCCAGCTCTGCATCATCCCTGCGGCAACGGCTGACAAGATACCCGACGCGCCCAGGCGCTCAGCCAATACATAGGCGGCAAAAGGCAGCAGTAACATAAACACCACGTGGGTTGCCGGGTCATCCCAGCCACGGGCGATCATCCACGAGCGCAGGCGCCCCACCAGCCAGCTCAGGGCCACACCGATGGCCAAGCCGCCGCACGCCACCAGCACAAACGCCAAGCTGGCATTGGCCAGGGAAAACACCCCGGTAATGGCGGCCACCAGTGCAAATTTGAATGTCACCAGGCCCGTCGCATCATTCATCAATGCCTCGCCTTGAAGCATGTGCATCAAGGGTGCGGGCAAACGATTTTGCGCGATGGCCGATACCGCCACGGCATCGGTGGGTGACAGCACCGCCGCCAGCGCAAACGCCACCGGCAAGGGGATGGTCGGCAATAGCCAGTGAATGAAATAACCTGCACCCACCACCGTGAACAGCACCAACCCGACCGCCAGCGTCAGGATCGGCCCGCGCAGGCGCCAGAACTCGCGTTTGGGCATGCGCCAGCCATCCGAGAACAGCAGCGGCGGCAGGAACAGAAACAGGAACAGTTCTGGCTCCAGGGCCACGTGCAGGCCCAGGGTCGGCCAGGCCAGTACAGCGCCAGCAGCAATCTGCACCAATGGCAAAGGCAAGGGAATCAAACGCCCCAATAGACGCGAGACCCCCACCAGCATCAGCAGGATGAGGACGGTATAGGCGGTTTGCATATCGACAAGGTTCCCAACCAATCAGCTTCTACTAGACACCGCTAGCAACATTTTTGCATTGCAGGTCATAGTAGCCGCTGGCGATACATCTGGAGCCTGAACATAAGTCGCAGTGCGACGACATGTCACAAGAACATGAGATGCTCAAGCCATCCACGCCCAAGCACGCTGCACATGGCATAATCCGCGGCTGCTCATTTTCACGCATCTCCAAGGGGGGCAATTTCCGTGACCGATTCAAGCAAGACGTTGCACCTTTTCGGCATCAAAGCCTGCGACACCATGAAAAAGGCTCGCACCTGGCTGGATGAACATGCTGTGCGCTACGACTTCCATGACTACAAAAGCAGCGGCATTGACCGCGAACACCTGACCCAGTGGTGCAACGAGCACGGCTGGCAAGTGGTGCTCAATCGCGCAGGTACAACCTTTCGCAAGCTCGACGACGAACGCAAAGCCGATCTCGACCAAGCCAAAGCCATTGAACTGATGCTCGCCCAACCCTCGATGATCAAGCGCCCTGTGCTCGATCTCGGTGACAAAACCCTGATTGGCTTCAAGCCAGATCTTTATGCGGCGGCCCTTCTTTAAGCGACCGCCCATTTATTTTTGTAAGAGGTAATTGCATGTCTACTACCCTGTTCAGCGCAGCCTTCGGCGTCGGCACCCAAAACCGTCAAGGCGCATGGCTGGAAGTGTTCTACGCACAACCCCTGATCAATCCATCGGCCGAGCTGATCGCAGCCGTAGCCCCAATCCTGGGCTACACCGGCGGCAATCAGGCAATCACCTTTACCACCGCGCAAGCAGCACAAATGGCTGAAGCCGTTAAACCGGTCGATGCCGCTCAAGCAGCCCTGCTGACCCGTCTGGCCGAAAGCCACAAGCCGCTGGTCGCCACTTTGCTGGCCGAAGATGCCGCGCTGACCTCAACGCCAGAGGCCTACCTCAAGCTGCACCTGCTGTCCCATCGCCTGGTCAAGCCCCACGGCCTGAACCTGGCCGGTGTGTTCCCGCTGCTGCCTAACGTGGCCTGGACCAGCCAGGGCGCCATCGACCTGAGCGAGCTGGCCGAGCGTCAACTCGAAGCGCGCCTGCGTGGCGAACTGCTGGAAGTGTTCTCGGTCGACAAGTTCCCGAAAATGACCGACTACGTGGTACCTGCTGGCGTGCGTATCGCTGACGCGGCCCGTCTTCGCCTGGGTGCTTACATCGGCGAAGGCACCACCGTGATGCACGAAGGTTTCGTCAACTTCAACGCGGGCACCGAAGGCCCGGGCATGATCGAAGGCCGCGTCTCGGCTGGCGTATTCGTCGGCAAGGGTTCGGACCTGGGCGGCGGTTGCTCCACCATGGGCACCCTGTCAGGTGGTGGCAACATCGTGATCAAGGTGGGCGAAGGTTGCCTGATCGGCGCTAACGCCGGTATCGGCATCCCGCTGGGCGACCGCAACACGGTTGAATCCGGCCTGTACCTGACGGCTGGCACCAAAGTGGCGCTGCTGGACGAAAACAACCAGCTGGTTAAAGTACTCAAAGCCCGTGACCTTGCAGGCCAACCTGACCTGCTGTTCCGTCGCAACTCGCAAACCGGCGCTGTGGAATGCAAAACCCACAAGTCGGCCATCGAGCTGAACGAAGCACTGCACGCTCACAACTAAGCGTTTATCTGCCACTGACGAGGCTGGTTTCCAGCCTCGTCAACAGAGCCCGAACACCATGCTTTTGCCTTCTCCCTGGCGCGCTGACTTCCCAGCCATCGCCGCCTTGCAACGTCAGGACCAGACTTATCTGGACAACGCTGCAACCACGCAAAAACCCCAAGCCCTGCTCGACGCACTGACGCATTACTACGCCAACGGCGCAGCCAATGTGCACAGGGCCCAACACTTGCCGGGCGCTCACGCGACCCAGGCATTCGAAAACACCCGCCACAAAGTGACGCAATGGCTCAATGCCGGCGAATGCGGGCATATTGTTTTCACCCACGGCGCCACCTCGGCCCTGAACCTTCTGGCCTATGGCCTGGAGCATCAATTCAATGCGGGCGATGACATTGTTATCAGCGCGCTGGAACACCACGCCAACCTGCTGCCGTGGCAACAGCTTGCCCAGCGTAAACAACTGAATCTGGTGGTATTGCCACTGGATGCCGATGGCGTCATCGACCTCGATGCGGCCGCTCGCCTGATCACCCCGCGCACCCGCCTGCTGGCGGTGAGCCAACTGTCCAACGTACTCGGCGTGTGGCAGCCCTTGCCCGCGCTGTTGGCCCTGGCCAAGGCACAACATGCACTGACGGTGGTTGATGGCGCACAAGGCGTGGTCCATGGCCGGCATGACGTGCAAGCGCTGGGCTGCGACTTCTACGTATTTTCCAGCCACAAGCTCTACGGTCCCGACGGGCTGGGTGTGCTGTTCGGTCGCCACGAAGCACTGGCCCGATTGCAGCACTGGCAGTTTGGCGGCGAGATGGTGCAAGACGCCGACTACCAGCACGCCACCTTCCGCCCCGCCCCGCTAGGGTTTGAGGCTGGCACTCCGCCGATTGCCAGCGTGATCGGGCTGGGGGCAACCCTCAACTACCTGGCCAACCTCGATCAGGCCGCCGTCGAATCCCATGAAGCAGCGCTGCACGCGCTACTGGTCGATGGCTTGAAACAGCGCCAAGGTATTCAACTGCTCGGGTCGCCACACTTGGCGCTGGTCAGTTTTGTGGTTGAGGGCGTGCACAACGCCGACCTCGCCCACCTGTTGACCGAGCAGGGCATTGCCGTGCGCGCCGGGCATCATTGCGCCATGCCGCTACTGAAAAGCTTTGGGCTGGCCGGTGCCATCCGTGTCTCGCTGGCGCTGTACAACGACTCGGAAGATCTGGAGCGCTTCTTTGACGCCCTTGATCAGGCTCTGGAGCTTTTGCAATGACCCTGCCCGCCGACGCCCAGGCCGCACTCGACAGTTTTGAGCACTGCTCGGGCTGGGAGCAGCGTGCACGCCTGCTCATGCAATGGGGCCAGCGCCTGGCGCCATTGAGCGACGCCGACAAAACCGAAACTCATCGCGTGCATGGCTGTGAAAGCCAGGTGTGGCTGGTGGGCGAACGGGTCGATGGCCATTGGCAATTTGCTGCCAGCAGTGATGCGCGACTGATTCGCGGTTTGGTGGCGTTACTGCTGGCGCGGGTCAATGGCTTGAGCACCGAGCAACTGCAACAGGTTGACTTGCCTGACTGGTTCGACCAGTTGGGCCTTAGCCGCCAGCTATCACCGTCGCGCAGCAATGGCTTGAACGCCGTGCTGCAGCGGATGCGGGAATTGGCAGGCTGAACCGCAGCGATACCTGTAGTCGCTGACGAGGAACGAGGCTGCGATCGGGGTGCGCAGCACCCCGCACAACCAGAATCCTCGAGACTCCTGCTACACATGAACGGCTAATTCATGACTGCTACGCAGCCAATCGCAGTCTCGTTCCTCGTCAGCGACTACAAGGACCGCATCGCACTCATTCAGGCTTGACCCGCTCCGAAGGCCGGCGCACGCCCGCCACGATTTTGTCCACCGCCTTGGTGGCCGCGACCATGCCGAAGGTCGCCGTCACCATCATCACCGCGCCAAAACCACCGGCGCAGTCCAGCTTGACGCCATCACCGACAAAGCTCTTCTGCAGGCAAATACTGCCGTCCGGCTTGGGATAGCGCAGCTGCTCGGTGGAGAACACGCACGGCACGCTGTAATGGCGCGTCATGGTCCGCGAAAAGCCATAGTCGCGGCGCAAGGTCGAACGAACTTTCGAGGCCAGCGGGTCATTGAACGTGCGGTTCAAGTCACAGACCTGAATCAGCGTCGGGTCGATTTGCCCGCCCGCACCACCGGTCGTGATGATCTGGATCTTGCGGCGCTTGCACCAGGCAATCAGTGCCGCCTTGGCATTGACGCTGTCGATGCAGTCGATCACGCAGTCAATATTCGGGGTGATGTACTCGGCCATGGTTTCGCGCGTCACGAAATCCGCGACTTCGTGAACGATGCAGTCCGGGTTGATCTGACGCAGACGCTCGGCCATCACCTCGACCTTGTCCCGACCAATGGTCGTGCTCAAGGCGTGCAACTGCCGGTTGCTGTTGCTGACGCAAACGTCATCCAGGTCAAACAGCGAAATTTCGCCCACACCGCAGCGCGCAATCGCTTCCGCGGCCCAGGACCCGACACCGCCCACACCGACGATCGCCACATGCGCCGCCTTCAGTCGTTCAAGGCCTTCCAGCCCATATAACCGGGCTACACCGGCAAAACGTGGATCTTCTGTACTCATGACCAACACCCCAAAAACCGGCGCGCATTATAGGGGGATGACATAACATTGAGTATTTTTCCTACAAGCTATCCGACCAAGACTGCTTTAATGGCCTACAGAGTAGGAAGATAAGAGCTACAAGAAATAAATAAAGAACTTAAGTTCGCTGCAACTGCCAAATGCCAGACCCAATTCCATCAGCTGTACGATAGGTCTGAGCACAGTGTAGGATGCGCGCCGCTTGGCACCCGCCGACCGATCTTCGTTCCACTCCCTTTGGAACCCGAAATAGTTATGTCATCGCGTAAATTTGGACTCAACCTGGTGGTGGTACTGGCCATTGCCGCACTGTTCACAGGCTTCTGGGCGCTGATCAATCGCCCGGTGTCTGCACCTAACTGGCCCGATCAAATCTCCGGTTTTTCGTATTCGCCGTTCCAACAAGGCCAGTACCCGCAGAAAGACCAGTACCCGACCGACGATGAAATGCGTCGCGACCTGGAGATCCTCAGCAAGCTGACCGACAACATTCGGACCTACTCGGTCGACGGCACCTTGGGCGATATCCCCAAGCTGGCGGAAGAGTTCGGTTTGCGCGTGACCATCGGGATCTGGATCAGCCCTGATCTGGAGCGCAACGAGCGCGAAATCCAGAAAGCCATCGAGCTGGCCAATAACTCGCGCAGCGTCGTGCGGGTTGTAGTGGGTAACGAAGCCCTGTTCCGTGAAGAGATCACGCCAGAAGACCTGATCGTGCTGCTGGATCGTGTCCGGGCCGCGGTCAAGGTGCCTGTCACCACGTCCGAGCAATGGCATATCTGGGAGAAATACCCGCAACTGGCCAAGCACGTTGACCTGATCGCCGCGCACATCCTGCCGTACTGGGAATTTATCCCGGTGGACAAGGCCGGTGAGTTCGTACTGGACCGTGCCCGCGACCTGAAAAAACTGTTCCCGAAAAAGCCCCTGCTGCTGTCGGAGGTTGGCTGGCCGAGCAATGGCCGCATGCGCGGTGGCGCTGATGCCACCCCGGCCGACCAGGCGATTTATCTGCGTACGCTGGTCAACACCCTGAACCGTCGCGGCTACAACTACTTTGTGATCGAAGCCTTCGACCAGCCATGGAAGGCCAGCGATGAAGGCTCCGTAGGCGCGTACTGGGGCGTGTACAACGCTGCACGCCAGCAAAAATTCAACTTTGAAGGCCCGGTGGTCGCCATCCCGCAATGGCGCGTACTGGCCATTGGTTCGGTGGTGATGGGCTTGCTGTCGCTGGCGCTGCTGCTGATCGACGGCTCCGCATTGCGCCAGCGGGGTCGCACCTTCCTGACCTTCACCGCGTTCCTGTGCGGATCGGTGCTGGTGTGGATCGGTTACGACTACAGTCAGCAATACAGCACATGGTTCAGCCTGACCGTCGGCTTCCTGCTCGGACTGGGCGCGCTCGGGGTGTTTATTGTCCTGCTGACCGAGGCCCATGAACTGGCCGAGGCGGTCTGGACGCATAAGCGGCGACGAGAGTTCCTGCCGGTCGAAAGCGACGACGCCTATCGCCCGAAAGTCTCGATCCATGTGCCCTGCTACAACGAGCCGCCAGAGATGGTCAAACAGACCCTCGATGCCCTGGCGAACCTCGACTACCCCGACTTCGAAGTGTTGATCATCGATAACAACACCAAGGATCCGGCAGTCTGGGAGCCCGTGCGCGACTACTGCGCCACCCTGGGCCCGCGCTTCAAGTTCTTCCACGTAGCCCCCCTGGCCGGCTTCAAGGGCGGCGCGCTGAACTACCTGATCCCGCACACCGCGCCGGATGCCGAAGTGATTGCCGTGATCGACTCCGATTACTGTGTGGATCGCAACTGGCTCAAGCACATGGTGCCGCACTTTGCCGATCCGAAAATCGCCATTGTGCAATCGCCACAGGACTACCGCGACCAGAACGAAAGCACCTTCAAGAAGCTCTGCTACTCGGAATACAAGGGTTTCTTCCACATCGGCATGGTGACCCGCAACGACCGCGACGCGATCATTCAGCACGGCACCATGACCATGACCCGACGCTCCGTGCTCGAAGAGCTCGGCTGGGCGGACTGGTGCATCTGTGAAGACGCCGAGCTGGGCCTGCGCGTATTCGAAAAAGGCTATTCCGCAGCGTATTCCCACAACAGCTACGGCAAGGGCCTGATGCCTGACACCTTTATCGACTTCAAGAAACAGCGATTCCGCTGGGCCTACGGTGCGATTCAGATCATCAAGCGTCACACCTCAAGCCTGTTGCGCGGTAAAGACACTGAACTGACCCGTGGCCAGCGCTATCACTTCCTCGCGGGCTGGCTGCCGTGGGTGGCCGATGGCATGAACATCTTCTTCACCGTGGGCGCCCTGTTGTGGTCGGCGGCGATGATTATCGTGCCGACGCGGGTCGATCCGCCGCTGCTGATTTTCGCCATCCCGCCATTGGCACTCTTCGTGTTCAAGGTCGGCAAGATCATCTTCCTGTACCGCCGTGCCGTGGGGGTTAACCTCAAGGATGCGTTTGCGGCAGCACTGGCCGGGCTGGCGTTGTCCCACACCATCGCGAAAGCGGTGCTGTACGGATTCTTCACCACCAGTATTCCGTTCTTCCGGACACCCAAGAACGCCGATAACCACGGCTTCTGGGTCGCCATTTCGGAAGCCCGTGAAGAGGTGTTCATCATGCTGTTGCTCTGGGGCGCGGCGCTGGGGATCTTCCTGGTCCAGGGTCTGCCAAGCAACGACATGCGCTTCTGGGTGGTGATGTTGCTGGTGCAGTCGCTGCCGTACCTGGCGGCGCTGATCATGGCCTTTATGTCTTCGCTGCCCAAACCGGTGGACGCGGCACAAGAGCAACCGGCTGCATAAATTGACTGCAACCTCCTAAACGGCGGCCTCTGGCCGCCGTTTTGCTTTAAGATAACCGCCCTTTCTCGCCCGCCCCGCACATGCCCTGCTTCGGAGTCCACACCATGACGGCCCACGCCGACCTTTCGCCGACCCTGCAACTTGCCTGCGATCTGATCCGTCGCCCTTCCGTGACCCCGATCGACGCCGACTGCCAGAAGCTGATGATGCAGCGCCTGGGCGATGCCGGCTTCAAGCTTGAGCCGATGCGCATCGAGGACGTAGACAACTTCTGGGCCACCCACGGCAAACACGAAGGCCCGGTGCTGTGCTTCGCTGGCCACACTGACGTGGTACCGACCGGCCCGGTGCAAGCCTGGCAAAACGACCCGTTCGACGCGCTGATCGATGAACACGGCATGCTCTGCGGCCGTGGCGCCGCAGACATGAAAGGCAGCCTTGCCGCCATGCTGGTGGCGGCCGAGCGTTTCGTCGCCGACTACCCGGACCACAAGGGCTCGGTCGCATTTCTGATCACCAGTGACGAAGAAGGCCCGGCCCACCACGGCACCAAGGCCGTGATCGAGCGCTTTGCTGCCCGTAACGAGCGTCTGGACTGGTGCATCGTCGGTGAGCCGTCAAGCACCTCCCTGGTGGGCGATGTGGTCAAAAACGGCCGTCGCGGCTCCCTGGGCGCCAAGCTCACCGTTCGCGGCGTTCAAGGCCATGTGGCCTACCCGCACCTGGCCAAGAATCCGATTCACCTGGCAGTGCCTGCGCTGACCGAGCTGGCCGCCGAGCATTGGGATAACGGCAACGCCTTCTTCCCGCCGACCAGCTTCCAGATTTCCAATCTGAACTCCGGCACGGGCGCAACCAACGTGATCCCGGGTGATCTGGTGGCGGTCTTCAACTTCCGCTTCTCCACCGAGTCCACCGTTGAAGGCCTGCAAAAGCGCGTGGCGGACATACTGGACAAGCACGACCTGGACTGGCACATCGACTGGGCGCTGTCCGGTCTGCCGTTCCTGACCGAGCCGGGCGCCCTGCTGGACGCGGTGTCGTCGAGCATCAAGCAGGTCACTGGCCGCGAAACCAAAGCTTCTACCAGCGGCGGGACTTCGGACGGGCGCTTTATCGCGACCCTGGGTACCCAGGTCGTCGAACTGGGACCGGTCAACGCGACCATTCACCAGGTCAACGAGCGGGTTCTGGCCAGCGATCTTGATGTACTGACCGAGATCTACTACCAAACCCTGATCAAGTTGCTCGCCTGATGCTTGCCTGCCCAATTTGCAGTGCACCGCTGAACGCGGTCGACAACGGCGTGGCGTGCCCGGCCGGGCATCGCTTTGACCGCGCCCGCCAGGGTTATTTGAACCTGCTGCCCGTGCAACACAAAAACAGCCGTGACCCTGGCGATAATCAGGCAATGGTTGAAGCCCGCCGCGACTTTCTCAATGCAGGCCATTACGCGCCCGTGGCCAAGCGCCTGGCCGAACTGGCGAAGGAACGAGCCCCGCAGCGCTGGCTCGACATCGGTTGTGGCGAGGGTTACTACACCGCACAAATCGCCGAGGCACTGCCCAACGCCGATGGCTACGCACTGGATATCTCCCGCGAGGCGGTCAAGCGCGCCTGCAAGCGCAGCCCGCAACTGACCTGGTTGATCGCCAGCATGGCCCGCGTGCCACTGGCCGATGCCAGCTGCCAGTTTTTGGCCAGCGTCTTCAGCCCGCTGGACTGGCTTGAAGCCAAACGCCTGCTCAGCCCGGGGGGCGGCCTGATGCGTGTTGGCCCGACTCGCGGGCACTTGATGGAGCTGCGCGAACGGCTGTACGACGAAGTGCGCGACTACGCAGACGACAAGCATTTGGCCCTGGTGCCCGAAGGCATGCAGGTGCAGCACAGCGAGACACTGGAATTCACCCTCAGCCTGAGTGAGCCCCAGGATCGCGCCAATCTGCTGGCCATGACCCCCCATGGCTGGCGCGCCAGTGCCGAGCGTCGCGCCCAGGTCATCGAACACCCCGAGCCTTTAGTGGTGACGGTGTCGATGCGCTACGATTACTTCGTGCTTCAATAACCAACTTTACGGTCAAGGGCACACGCCCTTGGCCCGATTAATCCGCGAGTGGATTTTTCAGACCCGCAGTGAGGACATCCATGCGCCAACCCGATATCGAGATCTACCTGAAAGAAGCGGTCACCTACAAGGACGTCGAAGCCTGGCTGGCCAACGTGCTGGGCCCGTGCACCGAATGGAAAAAGAAAGGCGAAACCTGGAAGTGCACCGCAGGTGACGTACCCGTTACCTGGATGCCAAAAGCCGTCGGCAAATGGAACAGCCTGTACCTGGACAGCGACCAGACGCCGTGGGACGACGACATTGCCTGTGCCAAGGCCGCTTTTGACGCACTGAAGATCGAAGTGCGTTGCGCGCCGGGCAGCTGGGTCGAGGAACAGGGCGAGGCGGATGCTGATCGCTGGATCCGCATCAGTGAAGACGGCCAGGAAGAAATCACCTGGAAAACCGGTTCCTGAGCTGCAAATAACACCCTGTAGTCGCTGCCGCAGGCTGCGACAAGGGCCGAAGGACCTTCAGGGTCGCTTTGCAACCCATCGCAGCCTTCGGCAGCGACTACAGGAACTGCATTACAACCCCACTACATCTTCAGCCTGCAAACCCTTGTCACCTTTGACCTGGGTGTACTCGACCTGCTGGCCTTCAGCCAGGCTGCGATGGCCTTCACCGCGAATGGCACGGTAATGCACAAACACATCCGCCCCGTTTTCACACTGAATAAAGCCGTAGCCCTTGGCATCGTTGAACCACTTCACACTGCCTGTTACGCGCGTTGTCATGGATCCTTTCCCCCTTTTTATTATTGATCGGGCTCGTTAATTGGCCCTTTGAGAACTATCGTTTGAACCTGACGCTTCACTACTGGGTCTTGCGCGGTGTCGCGAAAGACCACCGAGTATAAGTCAGGCAAAAAAACACTCAATCAATATTAGTTCGCCGCTTTTTTGCCGATTTTCGGGAGATACGGCACACTACCCGGCCGAGTAAACGCTCGTTTTATCCACTAACGCAGAAGCCGTATGACCCCCTCCCCATTCCGCCGCCTTGTATTTGGCGCCCTGCGTCGCTTGCTGTACCTGTGGGTGCGCTCGGAGACCATTAATCAGTCTTCCCTGACCCTGAACCTGGATCGCAGCCGACCCGTGTTCTACGTACTGCAATCGCCCTCGCTGACCGAACTGGCCGTGATCGATACCGAGTGTTCCAAGGCCGGCTTGCCGCGCCCGGTATTGCCGGTTGCAGTGGGAGAGATGATCGAGCCTGCCGCCTTTTTCTACCTGACCCCCGAGCCCGACTGGCTGGGGCGACAGGACAAGCGCGGAGCACCGCCAACCTTGACCCGCCTGGTCGACGGCCTGACCCAAAACCCGGGCGAGGATGCGCAAATCATTCCGGTCAGCGTGTTTTGGGGGCAGTCACCCGACAGCGAGTCCAGCCCCTGGAAACTGCTGTTTGCCGACAGCTGGGCCGTCACCGGGCGCCTGCGCCGCTTGCTGCGCATCCTGATCCTGGGTCGCAAAACCCGCGTGCAATTCTCGGCCCCCATTCACTTGCGCGAACTGGTCGACCTCAACAAGGGGCATGAACGCACCGTGCGCATGGCCCAACGTATTTTGCGCGTGCACTTTCGCAACCTGAAAACCGCCACCATCGGCCCGGACCTGTCCCACCGTCGCAACCTGGTCAAGGGGCTGGTCAATGAACCCGCCGTGCGCCAGGCCATCCTTGACGAAGCCGAGCGCGAAAACATCTCGCCGGACAAAGCCCGTGCCCAGGCACTGCGCTACGCCAATGAAATCGCCTCGGACTACACCTACACCGCGATCCGTTTTTTTGAAGTGCTCCTGAGCTGGTTCTGGAACAAGATTTACGACGGGGTCAAGGTCAACCATATCGAGAGCGTGCAGAAGGTTGCCCAGGGTCACGAGATCATTTACGTGCCGTGCCATCGCAGCCATATCGACTACCTGCTGCTGTCCTACCTGCTGTTTCGCAACGGCCTGACTCCGCCGCACATTGCCGCCGGGATCAACCTCAACATGCCGGTGCTGGGCCGCCTGCTGCGCCGTGGCGGGGCTTTTTTCATGCGCCGCACGTTCAAGGGCAACCCGCTGTACACCTCAGTGTTCAACGAGTACATGCATACCCTGTTCACCAAGGGCTTCCCGGTGGAGTACTTCGTCGAGGGCGGCCGCTCGCGCACGGGGCGCATGCTGCAACCGAAAACCGGGATGCTGGCCATTACCGTGCGCAGTTTCTTGCGTTCTTCCCGTACGCCGATCGTGTTTGTCCCGGTCTATATCGGTTACGAGCGTGTGCTCGAAGGCCGCACCTACCTGGGCGAACTGCGCGGCGCCAGCAAGAAGAAAGAGTCGATTTTCGACATTTTCAAAGTGATCGGCGCCCTCAAGAAACAGAAGTTCGGTCAGGTCGCGGTCAACTTTGGTGAACCGATCAAACTCGCCGAGTTCCTTGAACAGGAGCAGCCGGGCTGGCGCCAGCAGGAGCTTGCGCCCCTGTATCGTCCTGACTGGCTGAGCCCGACCACCAATCGCCTGGGCGAAAAGGTTGCCCAGCATCTGAATGAAGCGGCAGCCATCAACCCGGTGAACCTGGTGGCACTGGCCCTGCTTTCAACCACCCGGCTGGCACTGGACGAACAGGCCATGGCCCGGGTGCTGGATCTGTATCTGGCCCTGCTGCGCCGTGTCCCCTACTCGCCCTACACCACCTTGCCCGAAGGCGATGGCAAGGCGCTGATCAACCATGTAAAGGACATGAACCTGCTGGCCGAGCAAAGCGATGCGCTGGGCAAGATCCTCTATCTGGATGAGCAGAACGCGGTGCTGATGACGTACTACCGCAACAACGTGCTGCATATTTTTGCCTTGCCGTCGTTGCTGGCCAGCTTTTTCCAAAGCGCCTCGCGCATGAGCCGCGAACAGATCCTGCGCTACACCCACGCGCTCTATCCCTACCTGCAATCAGAGCTGTTTATTCGCTGGTCAGCAGAGGAACTGGACGCCGTGGTCGACCAGTGGCTGGAGTCCTTTGTCGAGCAAGGTTTGTTGCGCTTTGAGAACGGCGTGTACCTGCGCCCGGCGCCGAGTTCGCGACACTTTGTATTGCTGACGCTGTTGTCCAGGAGCATTGCGCAAACCCTGCAACGCTTCTACATGGCCATTTCCCTGCTGCTCAACAGCGGGCAAAACACCCTGAGCGCCGAAGAACTGGAAGACCTGTGCACCATGATGGCCCAACGCCTGTCGATTTTGCATGGGCTCAACGCTCCTGAGTTCTTCGACAAGAGCCTGTTCCGCCACTTTATCCAGACATTGCTTGAAGAAGACGTGCTGCGCCGCGATGCCAACGGCAAGTTGAGCTATCACGAACTGCTTGGCGAACTGGCCGAAGGTGCTGCCAAGCGTGTGTTGCCTGCCGAAATCCGCCTGTCGATTCGCCAGGTTGCGTTGCACCGCAGTGAAGACACCCACGAGCAGCCACCGCTCTCGCTCGAAAAAACATCTTGAAGGAGAAACCCATGAAAAAAGTACTTTTACTCAGCCTCACCGCCCTGCTTGGAGCCTGTAGCTCTATGACCTCGACCCCTCAAGCGTCCCTCGATGGCGAAGTGTTCTACCTGCAGCGTATTGCCCTGCCGCCTACAGCTACACTGGAAGTTAGCTTGCAGGATGTATCGCTGGCCGACGCTCCAGCGGTGACACTCGCCAAGCAAAGTGGCCCAATCAAGGACCAGGTACCCCTGCCATTTCACTTGACCTATGACCCGGCGCAGATCAAACCCGGCCATACCTACGCGGTGAGTGCGCGGATCGAAGAGAACGGCCAGTTGCTGTTTATCAGCACAGAGCGCAACAGCGTCGATCTGACTGCAAAAACCCAGCAACCTGTCCGCCTGCGTGTCGATCAGGTTCGCTAATCAAGGAGTTTGCCATGCTGCGACCTTCCATACGCTTTGCGGGCCTGTGCGCAGGCCTGTTGATTTCGGCCAATGCCCTGGCGTTATCGCTGAGTGATCTGTCGCAAGGCGACGCCACGGGCGGCCTCAAAGATGCCCTGACCCAAGGTGCGCAAGTTGCGGTCAAGCAACTGGGCACCCCTGGGGGCTTCAGCAATAACCCCGAAGTCAAGATCGAGCTGCCGGGCAACCTTGGCAAAGTCGCGAAAAAGATGAAGCAATTCGGCATGGGCGATCAGGTCGATCAACTCGAAACCAGCATGAACAAAGCCGCAGAAGCGGCCGTGCCACAGGCGCAAGCCCTGCTGGTCGATGCGGTGAAGAAAATGACCGTGGCGGATGCCAAGGGCATCCTCAGCGGCGGCCAGGATTCGGCGACCCAATACCTGAGCAAAAGTAGCCGGGATCAGATCCGCGCCAAGTTCCTGCCTATCGTCAAGGCCGCCACGGACAAGGTCGGTCTGGCCCAGCAGTACAACTCATTTGCAGGGCAAGCCGCAACGCTGGGTGTGGTGGACGCCAAAAGCGCCAACATCGAAAGCTACGTGACCGAAAAGGCCCTGGACGGGTTGTTCGAAATGATCGGCAAACAGGAAGAAACCATTCGCCAGAACCCGGCAGCGGCTGCTACCAGTTTGGCGAAAAAAGTCTTCGGAACGCTGTAACCCTTGCGAAGGCGGGCTTGCCCGCCTCCACAACAATGGGTGCCCAGGCCCGGATGATGTGAGCCACACAAACCCTGTGGGAGCCGGGCTTGCCCGCTCCCACAGGGGCTTCAAGCCTCTGCTGGCTTCTTGACCTTGAACCACGCCGCATACAGCGCCGGCAAGAACAGCAAGGTCAGTGCAGTCGCCACAATCAGCCCACCCATGATAGCAACCGCCATCGGGCCGAAGAACACACTGCGTGACAGTGGAATCATCGCCAGTACCGCCGCCAGTGCGGTCAGCACGATAGGGCGGAAACGCCGTACCGTCGCTTCAATGATCGCCCGCCACGGGTCCAGCCCCGCCGCCTTGTCCTGTTCGATCTGATCCACCAGGATCACCGAGTTGCGCATGATCATCCCCGACAACGCAATGGTGCCCAGCATCGCCACAAAGCCGAACGGCTTGCCGAACAACAGCAGAAACAGCGTGACCCCGATCAGCCCCAGCGGCGCCGTCAGGAACACCATCACCATGCGCGAGAAACTGCGCAGCTGCACCATCAACAGAGTCAGCACCACCACGATAAACAACGGCACACCGGCCTTCACCGAGTCCTGGCCACGGGTGGAGTCTTCGACCGTACCGCCCACGTCCAGCAGATAACCATCCGGCAGCTCGGCGCGAACGCCCTCAAGGGTCGGCAGGATCTGCTGCACCAGTGTCGCCGGTTGCTCCTTGCCGTAGATATCCGCACGCACGGTCACGTTCGGCAGGCGGTTACGGTGCCAGATGATGCCCTCTTCAAAGCCATATTCCAGCGTCGCGACTTGCGACAGGGCAACGCTCTGGCCATTGTCGGTCGGTACCGCCAGGCTAGGCAGCAACGCCAGCTCGGTGCGTTCCTGAGGCGTGCCGCGCAACAGGATCTCGATCAACTCGTTGTCTTCGCGGTACTGGCTGACGGTGGAGCCCAGCAACGTGCTTTGCAAAAAGCGCGACAGGTTGGCCGTGCTCACACCCAGGGCCCGTGCACGGTCCTGATCAATGTTGAGATACACCACCTTGCTCGGTTCTTCCCAGTCCAGGTGCACGTTCACCACATGGGGGTTGTCGCGAACCTTGGCCGCCACCTTGCGCGCCAGTGCCCGTACCTCTTCGATGTGTTCACCCGTCACCCGGAACTGCACCGGATAGCCCACAGGCGGACCGTTTTCCAGACGCGTGACCCGCGAGCGTACGGTCGGGAATTGTTCGTTAAGGGTGTCAATCAACCAGGTGCGCAGGTCTTCCCTGTCCTCAATGGTCTTGGCCAGTACCACAAACTGGGCAAAGCTGGCCGCTGGCAACTGCTGATCCAGTGGCAGGTAATAGCGTGGCGAGCCGGTCCCGGCATACGCCACGTAATTGGCAATACCCGGATGGTCCTTGAGCAGTGCTTCGAGTTGCTTGACCTGATCGGTGGTATTGCTCAACGAAGCGCCTTCGGCCAGTTTCAAGTCGACCATCAACTCCAGTCGGCTGGACGCGGGAAAGAACTGCTGCGGAACAAACTTGAAGAGCACGACCGACCCCAGGAACAGCAGCACCGTCAATGCAATCACGGTCTTGCGCCGGGTGACGCACCACTCCACCAACCGTCGGACCCGCTGGTAAAACGGTGTGGCGTAAGGGTCGGGAGCACCTGCGCCCGAACCGTGTTTGGCGGCATGAATTTTCGCCAGGTCCGGCAACAACAGCGCCCCCAGATACGGCACAAACACCACCGCCGCAATCCACGACGCCAACAGGGCAATGGTCACCACCTGGAAAATCGAGCGGGTGTACTCACCCGTGCTCGACTGCGCCATGGCAATCGGCAAAAAACCTGCTGCCGTGATCAGCGTACCGGTGAGCATGGGGAACGCGGTGCTGGTCCAGGCGAAGCTCGCCGCCTTCATCCGGTCGTAGCCCTGCTCCATCTTGATCGCCATCATTTCCACGGCGATGATCGCGTCGTCCACCAACAAGCCCAGGGCCAGCACCAGCGCGCCCAGTGAAATCTTGTGCAGGCCGATCCCGAAGTAATGCATGGCGGCAAACGTCATTGCCAGCACCAGCGGGATGGTCAGTGCCACCACCATGCCGGTGCGCGCACCCAGGGAGAAGAAGCTGACCAGCAGCACGATCACCAGGGCTTCCACCAACACTTGAACGAACTCGCCGACACTGGTTTTCACGGCCGCTGGCTGATCAGAAACCTTGCCCAATTGCATCCCGGCCGGAAGGTTTTTCTGGATCCGTTCGAACTCGGTATCCAGCGCCTTGCCCAGCACCAGGATATCGCCACCGTCTTTCATGGCCACGGCCAGACCAATCGCATCCTGGCCCATAAAGCGCATACGCGGTGCCGGTGGATCATTAAAGCCGCGACGCACATCCGCCACGTCGCTGATGCGAAAGGTGCGCTCGCCCACGCGGATCGGGAAACGTTCGATCTCCTCTACCGTCTTGAAATTACCGCTGACGCGCAGTTGCACCCGTTCTGTCGGTGTTTCAAAGAAGCCCGCAGTCGACACCGCGTTTTGCTCCTCAAGGGCTTTTTGCACCGCGGCCAGCGGCAAGCCCAGGGTGGCCAGTTTGAGGTTGGACAGCTCGATCCAGATTTTTTCGTCCTGCAGCCCCAGCAATTCGACCTTGCCTACATCCTTGACCCGTTGCAGCTGGATCTGAATGCGGTCGGCGTAGTCTTTGAGCACCGCGTAGTCGTAACCTTCACCGCTCAAGCTGTAGATATTGCCGAAGGTCGTACCGAATTCATCGTTGAAAAACGGCCCCTGCACATCGGGCGGCAAGGTGTGGCGAATGTCACTGATCTTTTTGCGAACCTGATACCACAGCTCCGGAATCTGATTCGAGTGCATCGAATCGCGGGCCATAAAGGTCACTTGCGACTCGCCAGGGCGCGAGAACGAAACAATGCGCTCGTACTCACCGGTCTCCATCAGCTTTTTTTCAATACGTTCGGTGACCTGCCGAGAGACTTCCTCAGCCGTAGCACCCGGCCACAGGGTGCGAATGACCATGGCCTTGAAGGTGAACGGTGGGTCTTCGCTTTGCCCTAATTTGGTGTACGAAAGCCCGCCGACAATAGCCAGCAACAGCATCAGGAACAGGACGATCTGGCGATTGCGCAACGCCCAGGCAGAAAGGTTAAAGCCCATGGGGGTTACTCCTTCGCCGAAACATTGATTGCCCGGTTGGAGCGATCAATCGGCCGCACCTCTTGGCCGGGATGCAGCACATGCACGCCGGCAGCGACGATCCAGTCATCGGCCTTGAGGCCTTCGAGAACCGGCACGCTTTTTTCGCCAAAAGGCCCCACACGCACCGGCACTTGCTCAAGCTTGTTGCCTTGGCCGACTCGCCACACGTAGGCCGCGCCGTTCTCGGCGGTCAAGGCTGACAGCGGCACCGACAGCGAACTGTCGCCTTCGCCCTGAATGAAAACCCGGGCACTTTGGCCCAGTTCGGCAGGCACCTTGCCAGAGGTGAACGTGATACGGGCAGCAAAGGTACGTGACTTTGGATCTGCCGATGGCGACAGCTCGCGGATACGTCCGCTGAAACGCTGGCCGGGCTGCGACCACAACTCAACTGCCACCGGCATACCGATCTTGAAGCGGCCGAAATCCTGCTCCGGCAGGCTGATCAGCACTTCACGCTCACCATCGGCTGCCAGGGTGAACACGGTTTGCCCGGCATTGACCACTTGCCCGACTTCAACCTGGCGCTGGGCGATCACGCCATCTTGTGGGGCGCGCAACACGGCATAGCTGGCCTGATTGCTGGCCACATCCTGCTCAGCCTTGAGCTGCTGGAGCTTGGCCACGCCAGAGCGGTAGAGGTTTTCGGCGTTGTCGAACTGTGAGCGGCTGACCATCTGCCGATCCAGCAGGGTCTTGTAGCGATCGCGTTCAGCGCGCACCAGGTTCAGATTGGCCTGCCCTGCCGCCACTTGAGCACGGGTAGCGTCCAGTTGCAGGCGCACGTCTTGCGGGTCCAGCTCTGCCAGGGGCTGATTGGCCTTGACCCGCTCACCTTCATCGACCAGGCGCCTGGTGACTTTGCCTGCGATACGAAACGCCAGTTGCGGGTCGAAACGCGCGCGCACTTCGCCGGGATAGCTCTGACTTGCCAGCGCTGAAGGCTGCGGATGCACCACCATCGCCGGGCTGATGCTGATTTTTGCAGGCTCTTGCTGCCCGCATCCAGACAATAAAAACACCAGACAGACAGGCACAGCGCGGGACAAGGCATGGCGCAACATGTTGACGACCTTTCGCTAAAGGGGCTTGGAATATTTATACTGGCAGCATGTTATTAATACTAAACTCACCAGTCCAGTAATAAACGGAAATGTCTGACCATCCTTTACCCCCTAACGCTCTCGGCCGCCCCAAGGACCTGGCAAAACGCCAGTCCATCCTCGACGCCGCCAAAACCCTGTTTTTGACCAAGGGCTATGCCAACACCAGCATGGATGCCGTTGCGGGCCTGGCGGGCGTGTCAAAACTGACGGTCTACAGCCACTTCACCGACAAGGAGACCCTGTTTTCTTCGGCGATCATGTCCAAATGCACAGAGCAGCTACCGGTACTGTTTTTTGAGCTGCCGGCCGGCAAGCCCATTGAAGGGGTGTTGCTGAACATTGCCCGAGGCTTTCAAGTCCTGATCAACAGTGAAGAATCACTGAACCTGCACCGGTTGATGGTCACCCTCGGCAGCCAGGATCCAAAGCTTTCGCAGATCTTCCTTGAGGCCGGACCGGAGCGCGTGGTGCACGAGATGGAGGGGTTGCTGCGCAAGATGGATCAGAGCGGCGCGCTGCGGATCGACGACCCGCATTACGCGGCAGAACACTTCTTCTGCATGCTCAAGGGCGCCCCCAACTTTCGCTTGCTGTTTGGCGGCGGCGAACCGCTGGGGCCGCAGGAAAGCGAAGCTCATGTGCAGGAAGTGGTGGGGATGTTCATGCGGGCTTATCGACCAGAGTGAAACACCCCACCATCACCCTGTGGGAGCGGGCTTGCTCGCGATAGCATCGGCGCGGTTGTTCAGATACACCGCGCCGACTGCATCGCGAGCAAGCCCGCTCTCACATGTTCAGGGCTTGAGAGCTTTCTTCGGATAGATATCGTACCGGCTCGACTTGCCATCCAGCGCATGGCTTGGCTTGGGCCCCGCAATGCACGGTGCCTTGCGGGGCCGCTTGACCACCACACGGTGAGTCGCCAGCGCCAACGCAGCTTCAAGCAGGGCCGGAGCATCATTGTCATCGCCCACTAACGGGCGAAACAGGCGCATTTCTTTTTTCACCAGCGCGGTTTTCTCACGATGGGGGAACATGGGGTCCAGGTAGATCACCTGCGGTGGCTCCCCCTCCCAATTGCGCATCACTTCAATCGAGTTGCCTTTGAGCAAGTGCATGCGCGACACGATTGGCGCCACTTCAAAGTCATCCAGGCCACGGGCCAGCCCGTCCTCAAGCAAGGCACCGATCAGCGGCTGGCGCTCGATCAGGCTCATCTCACAGCCCAGGCTTGCCAGCACGAACGCGTCCTTGCCCAAGCCCGCCGTGGCATCCAGCACCCGTGGGCGCACGCCTTGCTGAATACCCACCGCCTTGGCAATCATCTGCCCCGTACCGCCGCCAAACAAACGACGATGGGCCGCGCCGCCTTCGACAAAGTCGACCCGCACCGGACCTGGTGCATCCGGCCCCAGTTGCTGCAACTGCAAACCCTGGGCGCTCAACTGCAAGGCGAACTCCGCGTCAGGCTCATCCAGAGGCAAACCCAGGCGCTCAGCCCATTGCTCGGCCAAGGCCTGAAAGGCCTCGTCCAGCGCTTCGACTTTGATACGACAGCCCGCTGCTTGCTCAATCATCTAAAAACACGCTCAAAAATTTAATGATCGGCAAAGGCTGCCGATAAATGAAATATCCGCCATTTTGCCAGAGCTGGGCGTCGACCGAGAGCTATGTCAGACATTCATTGCGCACCTATCGGCTTTATTGCGCCAATTGGCGACTTTGGCCGCCACAATTCGCAGATCACAGGCAGCGTCAATCACCTGTGGAAGGACTTCTACGCCCAGGCGTTGGCAGAACAGTCCGGTAGCGATGCGTTGGCGGCCATGGATGCCGAGCTGCCAGTCAGTACTGAAAACGCCGAACCCCGTGGTGGCACCCACCTGTTGGGCACTATCGTGATCCAGCGCCACTGCGAGGTTCAGGACACCGAACTGAGCCCGCCTGAAGCCCTGTTCTTGCCCATTGCCGAATTCGAACTGGACCTGCTGCCGCCACCCGCCGTGCCCTACCCGCCTGAAGACATTGTCGAGCAACAGCACCAGCAAGATTTCAACAACACATGGGTGCGCCCGATCGTCATGGCCCAGGGTCATCCGCTGCCCGATCCAGGCCCGGGGCCTGAGCCACGACCTTTGCATCTGCCCATAGCCGAGTTTGAACAGGACTTGCTGCCACCCCCCGCCGAGCCATTCGACGCCATTACGCTGATAGAGCAACAACGGGCGATGGACTTCGACCTGGGCTGGGCCCGCCCGATTGTCATCAACAACCTGCGCCTGGCCGCTTAAAGCAGGCCCAGTTGCTCGCGAGCCTGGGGTTGATGCAACTCGGGCAGTGGGGGCAGGCCCGGTAAGCGCTCACTCAATTGGCAATGAAAACGCCGCGCCAGCTCAGGAGCGCGGTGATTGTCCGGCGTGTGCAAAAACACGTAGGGCGTACGCCCCTCCTCGATCCAGCCCGCGACTTTTTCAATCCAGGGCAACAAATAAGGATCGTTGGCCTCCAGCTCCGGGCGGCCAATAAATCGCACCTGCGGACATTGGGTAAAGGCCGCCGGGCGAGGCGGTACTTTGGGCTTTTTCGATTGAGCGTGGAGCACGGCAGGATCGGTCGAGTGGCAACTGAACAGTGCCCGGGGATCAAGGCAGATACGCTCGACACCGCGATCCATCAGCAAGCGGTTGAGCAGCCTCTCGGCATCGCCCCTGGCAAAGAACTCCGGATGACGAACCTCGACGGCCAGCGGGCGCTGCAAGGTGTCCATGAAGCTCACCAGCTCGCTCAAGCGCTGAGGCCCGAAACTGGCTGGCAGTTGCAGCCAAAACGGCGCTACCCGCCCTCCCAGGGGCCCCATGAGTTGCAAGAAGTCTTCGGCGGCCTGCAACTGCTCACGCAAATCGCCGCCGTGGCTGATATCCCGTGGGAACTTGGCGGTGAACCTGAAGTGCTCAGGCAGGCTTTGCGCCCAGCGTTCAACCGTGGCCGGTGCCGGGCGGGCATAGAACGTGGTGTTGCCTTCGACGGCATTGAAGACCTGCGCATACAGGCTCAGGAAATCAGTTGTGCGCGCGTTCTGCGGGTACAGGCCTTCGCGCCAGGCGTTTTCACTCCAGGACGGACAACCGAGGTAATAAGGGAGGGACGTGAGGGTCATGGCTCAAATATACAGATCCAGCCCCAGCACTTCTGTTTCCCAATCGACGAAGCCTGCGGTGGTCAGGTAGCTGGCAAGGGCACTGGCTGCGCTTTTGCTCATGGCACGCTGGAAGATCATGTCCTGGGAGCGGACCGGCAACTGGCTGATGCGCTCACCGGAAGGTGGGGTACGGGCAGCCTGGGGGGTGTTTTCGAACGAGGCTTCATTGTCGTCAACCGACTCATCGACCAGCGGCTGACCTTTACGCGGCTTGCGCTTGATCGGGTAGGACTGGGAAGAAAAGCCGTCAATGCGCATGGCAACAAGCTCGTTAGCGGTAATGTCTTGGCATGAAGATTAGCAGTGTGGGAGCGGGCTTGCTCGCGATGCAGGTTGTGCCAACGCGTTGATGCTATCGCGAGCAAGCCCGCTCCCACAGTGGCTGGGTGTTAACGCTCTGCTTTTGGGGTTGCCACCTTGTCGCGCAAGTACACCGGCTGTGCATCATCGGCCCGGATGGCCTCGCCACGGGCCCAGGCAAATCGGGCCAGGGTCAGCAGGTCTTCGGCGTGAGGCAACATGCCTGCGTCCATTGCGTACGGCTTGACGTTCAAGCGCTCGGCATACCCCCAACCAGTCCCGGCGCCAAACCAGTCACCGCTGGCGCCATCCGGCAAGGCAGCTGTTTCCGGTGCGAGCACGGCTTCAGCGCCTTGCAGACGCATCTCCCCCGCCTGCTCGCGATAGCAACCCCAATACACTTCGTCCATTCGCGCATCGATGGCCGACACCACCTGGGTCGCGCCGTGCTCGCGATGGGCTCGCTGGGCCAGTACCGCCAGATTGGAGATCGGCAACACCGGGCGCTCCAGCGCAAAGGCCAGCCCCTGGACCACGCCAATGGCAATACGCACACCGGTAAAGGCGCCAGGGCCGCGGCCAAAAGCAATGGCATCGACCGCCGACAACTCGATCCCGGCCGCAGCCAGCAAGTCTTTGATCATCGGCAACAGCTTTTGCGCGTGCAGGCGCGGGATCACCTCGTAGTGGCTAGTAACCTTGCCATCGTGCAACAAGGCAACTGAGCAAGCTTCAGTCGCGGTATCCAGGGCCAGCAAGGTGCTCATCGGTGTTCCCGTCAGAATCAGAATTGAAAAAAGTGCAGCAGTATAAACAACAACAGCCCGCAAGCGGGCTGTTGTGATGACGCAAAATCGACTTATCAGCTCAGCGCTTCAAGCACCTTGGCCGTGATCGATTCTACCGAGCCAACACCTTCAACGTGGCTGTACTTGGGCTTGCCCTGGGCAGCAGCCAGCTTCTGGTAGAAGTCCACCAGCGGCTTGGTTTGCGAGTGGTAGACCGACAGGCGGTGACGAACGGTTTCTTCGGTGTCGTCCTTGCGCTGTACCAGGTCTTCGCCGGTCACATCGTCCTTGCCTTCCACTTTTGGCGGGTTGTAGACGGTGTGGTAAACGCGGCCCGAAGCTTCGTGTACACGACGGCCGGCAATACGCTGAACGATCTCTTCGTCTTCAACGGCGATTTCCAGCACGTGGTCCAGCTCCACACCGGCTTTTACCAGGGCTTCAGCTTGCGGAATGGTGCGCGGGAAACCGTCGAACAGGAAACCGTTGACGCAGTCTGGCTGAGCAATGCGCTCTTTCACCAGGTTGATGATCAGGTCATCAGATACCAGACCACCGCTGTCCATTACGCCTTTGGCGATCAGGCCCAGCTCGGTGCCGGCTTTAACGGCTGCACGCAACATGTCGCCGGTGGAGATTTGCGGGATGCCAAATTTTTCAGTGATGAACTTTGCCTGAGTACCTTTACCGGCCCCGGGAGCTCCCAGCAGAATTACGCGCATCGATGTGCTCCTCAAATTTTTTATTTAAATGACAACAGACTCGCCTCTTTGGGCCAGTCTCAAAATCGGATTATGGCCATCAAAACGGCCAAGGGCTGATCAAGATACACAGCAGGCCCGGCCCACACAAGCCGCCCAAAGTAGGAAAAATTACAGGCAAACCGGCCTCTGCGGCCGGGTGTCACAGGTCGCAACCCCACAATAAAGTGTCGCGCCCGCACGGGGGTCGGCATCAATCCGGCCCGGCCCCCGCATGCCTTGGCGCGACATTCGCCGCTCTTTTGCTTTAACCGGTGTTACGCAAGCCTGCCGCGATCCCGGCCACAGTCACCAGCAACGCTTGTTCCAGAGGGCTGTCCTGCGCCGCTTGCTGGCGTCGCGAACGTGCCAGAAGCTCGGCCTGCAATAGATGAAGAGGATCGAGGTAAGTGTTGCGCAAGCGGATGAATTCAAGGGTCTCGGGGCTGTGTGCCATCAACTGCGCCTGACCGGTCAAGCCCAGCACCACCGAGCACGCCTGCGACAATAAGTCGCGTAAGTGCGCACCCAATGGCAGCAGTTCCGAGCTCACCAAACGCTCGTCGTAGAGCCGGGCGATATCGGCATCGGCCTTGGCCAGGACCATTTCCAGCATGTCGATGCGGGTACGGAAGAACGGCCACTGCTCGCGCATTTGTGCCAACTGCTCGCCTTCGCCCCGTGCCAGTGCTTGGCTCAATGCGGTTTCCCAACCCAGCCACGCGGGCAGCATCAGACGGGTCTGGGTCCAGCCGAAAATCCACGGGATGGCCCGCAGGCTTTCAATTCCGCCTGCCCGGCGTTTGGCCGGGCGACTTCCCAGCGGCAATCGCCCCAGTTCCTGCTCCGGCGTTGACTGGCGGAAGTACTCCACGAACTGTGGATTGTCACGCACCACCCCACGGTAGGCCTTGACCCCGTCAGCTGCCAATTCGTCCATCAGTACCCGCCAGCCAGGCTCCGGCAGGGGCGGCGGGAGCAAGGTGGCTTCCAGTACGGCCGCCAGGTAGAGATTGAGATTCTGCTCGGCAATGTCTGGCAGGCCGAACTTGAAACGGATCATTTCACCCTGCTCCGTGGTACGGAAGCGTCCCGCGACTGAGCCCGGCGGCTGCGACAGGATCGCCGCGTGAGCCGGGCCACCGCCGCGCCCCACGGTGCCGCCACGACCATGGAACAACAACAATTCAACGCCTTGCTCGCGGCAGATATTGACCAGTGACTCCTGCGCCCGGTACTGCGCCCAGGCCGCCGCGGTGGTGCCTGCATCCTTGGCTGAGTCGGAGTAACCGATCATCACTTCCTGCGGGCCCTTCAGGTGTGCGCGATAACCCGGCAACAGCAACAACCGCTCGATCACCGGTCCCGCGTTGTCCAGGTCGGCCAGGGTTTCAAACAACGGAACCACACGCATCGGGCGCTCAAGCCCGGCCTCTTTGAGCAGCAGTTGCACGGCCAGAACATCAGAGGCGGCACCGGCCATCGAGATCACATAGGACCCCAGGGAAGCCCCCGGTGCGGCTGCCACTTCGCGACAGGTCGCCAGTACTTCGGCGGTGTCGGCACCGGGTTTGAAGTAACTGGGCAACAACGGGCGGCGGTTGTTCAACTCGCGCATCAGGAAGATCAGGCGCGCATCTTCGTCCCAGTCTTCATAGCGGCCAAGGCCCAGGTAGTCGGTGATTTCGGTCATGGCCGAGGCGTGACGGGCCGCGTCCTGACGCACATCGAGGCGCACCAGAAACAGGCCAAACGTCACGGCTCGGCGAAGGAAATCGAGCAATGGGCCATCAGCGATCACGCCCATGCCGCAGGCATGCAGTGATTGATAGCAAAGCTGCAGCGGCTCCAGCAGCTCGCGATTGTCCTGCAACACATCGCTCGGTGCAGGCTGCGTGCTGTTCAGCGCGCTATGGGCCCAGCTGCGGGTCGCCCGCAGACGCTCACGCAATTGCTTGAGCACGGCGCGGTACGGCTCGGCACTCTCCCCTGCGACGGCCAGCAGTTGCGGGGTGGCCTGTTGCATCGACAGGTCAGCGGCCAGTTTATCGATGTCGCGCAGGTACAAGTCAGCGGCCATCCAGCGCGCCAGTAGCAGCACTTCGCGGGTCACGCTGGCGGTGACATTGGGGTTGCCATCGCGGTCGCCGCCCATCCAGGAAGCAAAGCGAATCGGTGCCGCCTCCAGGGGCAGGTGCAACCCGGTCGCCGCATGCAGCGCCTTGTCAGCCTTGCGCAGCATGTGCGGCACGGCGTGCCACAAGGAGTGTTCGATCACAGCAAACCCCCACTTGGCCTCATCGACAGGTGTGGGGCGGGTGCGACGGATTTCTTCGGTGTGCCAGGCTTCAGCGATCAGCCGCTGCAAGCGCTGTTCGATTTCGGATTTTTCCGCAAGGGTCAGGTCACGATGGTCCTGGGCAGACAGCTGCTCAGCGATTGCGTCGTACTTTTGAATCAGCGTGCGACGAGTCACTTCGGTGGGATGTGCGGTGAGCACCAGTTCGATGTCAAGACGGCTGACCTGCCGCGCCAGCGACTCGGGGTCATGCCCTTCGGCCAGCAGCCGTTCGAGCAATTGAGGCAGGACCAGCGCCTCGAAAGGCTCGGCCTGGCCTTCTTCACGGCGGTGGATCAGCTCGTACTGCTCGGCAATGTTCGCCAGGTTCAAAAACTGGTTGAACGCCCGCGCAACCGGCAGCACTTCATCGTCGCTCAGAGCATCCAGAATCGCACTCAACTCTTCGCCGGTAGTGCCGCGCCGGTCGGCCTTGGCCCCCTGGCGAATGCGCTCGATCTTGGCGAGAAAAGCTTCGCCGTATTGGTCACGAATCGTATTACCCAACAGCTCACCCAGCAGGTGAACATCATCGCGCAAGCGTGCATCAATATCGGTCATCAGCAGTTTCTCCAGCAGTATCCGGGGGACAGCTCGTCCCCAAGAGTGCTTTGCAACGCCTGCTTTTGACAAGTCTTGCACGGGGCAAAACGAAAATAGGCGCCTGACCAATCGGTCAAAAATCTTTTAGGCCATTTGCCATCTTTTTTTGAACTATTCAAAAAACGTTTCGGTCACAGCCATTAACCATCACCGCTGGAACTCGTGTTCCAACACTCCGGGTGACGCCACCAGTCGTGATGGAATTAGCTGTTATTAAGGAGTTTCCCAATGGAGTTGAAGACCATGATGACCCGCACTGTCAAAACCACCTCCCCTCGCCTGCGCGGGCTAAAACTGGCTGCGCTGGCAATCGGCACCAGCTTCGTTTTGGCCGGTTGTGCTGGCAATCCACCGTCAGAGCAGTACGCCGTGACCCAATCGGCCGTGAACAACGCCGTGAGCGCAGGCGCTACTGAATATGCACCGGTAGAAATGAAGTCGGCTCAGGACAAGCTCAAGCAGGCCGAGCTGGCCATGCATGACAAAAAATACGATGAAGCACGTCGTCTCTCCGAGCAAGCGGAATGGGACGCTCGCGTAGCAGAGCGCAAAGCCCAGGCCGCCAAGGCAGAGAAGGCCGTTCAGGATGCTCAGAATGCCGTTCAGCAACTGCGTCAGGAAGGCATGCGCAGCGTTCAATAAACGCTGCCCCTTTTTGACTGCACCTGGCGACACAGCACTCCTAATCGATAGAAAGGACTAAATATCATGCGCAATACAGTAATGATCCCCGCCCTGTTAGCTCTGAGCGTTGGCCTGGCGGCGTGCTCGCACCAGCCGAACGTCAACCTGGAAAACGCCAAGACCAACTTCTCGGCCCTGCAAACCAACCCTGAGTCGACCAAGGTTGCAGCGCTGGAAACCAAGGACGCCAGCGAATGGCTGGACAAGGCCGAGAAGGCTTACCTGAACAAGGAAGACGAGTCCAAGGTTGATCAACTGGCTTACCTGACCAATCAGCGCGTTGAAGTGGCCAAGCAAACCATCGCGTTGCGCACCGCTGAAAACAACCTGAAGAACGCAGGCGCAGCCCGTAACCAGGCATTGCTTGATGCCCGTGATGCGCAGATCAAGCAACTCAAGGGCATGAACGCCAAGCAAACCGAGCGCGGCACGCTGGTCACCTTTGGTGATGTGCTGTTCCAGTTCGGCAAGTCCGACCTGCAGCCCAACGGCATGCGCAATATCAATACCCTGGCCGAGTACCTGATCCAGAACCCGGACCGCAAGGTGATTGTCGAGGGTTACACCGACAGTGTCGGTTCGGCAGCTTTCAACCAGACGTTGTCTGAGCGCCGTGCTGAATCGGTGCGTAATGCACTGGTGCGCAAAGGCGTAGACCCGACCCGTATCGTGGCTCAGGGCTATGGCAAGGAATACCCTGTCGCGAGCAACAGCACCGATTCGGGCCGTGCTCAGAACCGTCGCGTTGAAGTGACCATCTCCAATGACAACCAGCCTGTAGCACCGCGCTCCTCGATGCAGTAACCCCCTGTAAAAAAAGCCCCGCCTGAGTGATCAGGCGGGGCTTTTTTTGGGCGCAGATAAATCCACAACTGTGGCGCTTTACTGCTCCAGTTTCGGTGTTTCCTGGTCCAGGCAACGCACCGCCTGTTTCTTGTTGTTGACCAGCACCCCGGTCAGGCCTTTTTGCTCGGTATCGAACAACACGATGATGCCGTCAATGCACTTCGCCACCTGATTGGCCGGGGTGAGGGAGACTTTATAGTCTTCGCCCGGGATGGTCTTGAGCATGGTGTAGTCACTGAGCAGCAAGGCGTCTTCAGGCTTGGCGAAGTGCAGGTAGCCGTAGTACCACAGGGCCCCCACGGTGCCGATGATGCTGCAGACACCCGTAATGATCAGGGGGATGGCGTTGCGTTCTTCACTCATTGTTGGCTCTCGGGTTCACGTTCGGTGTTCGGTGAGGCGGGGTAATTGGCGATTTCGCCCAGTCGCCGCACGCCATTGAAATGTTGGGGGTCATCCAGGTAGCGCAGCATCACCTGACGCCAGGTCGGGTCGGCAAATGTCTGTACGTGACCACCACGGGTCAGTTGCAGCACCTTGGGCGGGGGCGCAGCTTGATACAGGCGCAGGCCATTGGAAAGCGGCACGACCGGATCATCCAGGCTGTGGAAGATCAGCATCGGCACGCCGCCCATGTGCGGCATGGCATAGATGGCACTGTCGGCATCGGGCACCAGCCACGATAACGGCACCTGCAACGGCCAGGTCAGCCAGGACGTACTCAAGGCAAACTGCCCCACTTCGCGGTAACTGGCCGGAACGCCATCGAGCACCATGGCCGTGACTCGCGCCCGCTGCTGCGGGTGCTCGCTCAGGTAGTGAACCCCCATCGCGCCGCCCAGGCTTTGCCCCAGCACAATCAGCGGCAAGCCCTGGGTGTGCGGCTGGTGCTGCAACCACTCGAACGCCGCATCGATGTCCTGATACACCCCAGGCAAGCCCGGCGACCCCTGGGACAGGCCATAGCCGCGATAATCAAGCATCAGCACCTGATAGCCCTGAGCTGGCAGCCACGCAGTAGCGCCAAGGTGATAGGCCAGGTTGCCGCCATTGCCGTGCAGGTGCAGCACGGTGCCCTTGAGGGGTACCCCTTTTTTGGCCGGCAGCCACCAGCCACTCAGGCGCGTGCCATCGGCGGCCGTCAAGGTCACGTCACGATAGTCCAGGCCTGCCGCCGTCGGGGTGATCGGCAGACCGGGCTCGGGATAGAACAGCAATGAACTGCATCCGCTGAGGGTCAACAGCAGGCAGAGTGCAGCCAGGGTTTTCATCAAACTAGCTACCCTATGTAGTCGCTGCCGAAGGCTGCGATGGGGTTTGTGGGGCCTTAAATAAAAACGGCTTGCTGCGCAACCCTTCGCAGCCTTCGGCAGCGACTACAGGTTTTGTGTTGCTTACAAAATGTTGGAGTAATCCGCTTCGATACGATCAAGGCTCAAATGGTTGAGGAAGTTGGAGAAACACATCCAGGCCGAGAGCGCGTTCATGTCCCTGAACTGATCCGGCAAGTACTTGGGTGCTACCACCAATCCTTCATCCACCAACTGGCGCAAGGTACGCATGTCTTCCAGCGTGGTTTTGCCACAGAACAACAGCGGCACTTGCTCCAGCTTGCCTTTACGCACGGCCAGCTGAATGTAGTTGTAAACCATGATGAAGCCCTTGAGGTAGGACAAGTCTTTGGTGAATGGCAGGCCGTTTGGCACCGACCCACGGAAAACCCGACTCGCATTGCCATAGCTTTCTGGCATCTCAAAGCCTTGCTCACGGAAGAACTCGTACACCTGCATAAAGTCCGCGCCCTCCTCCACCATATGAATGGCACGGGTGCGGTTGGTCAGTTTGCGCAGGCGGCTGGGGTAAGAGGCAAAGGTGATGATCTCCATCAGAATCGCCAGCCCCTCCTGGGTCACGGTGGACGACGGCGGCCCCTTGGACAGGAAGGTGCAGATCGGCTGGTTCAGACCATTGAGCGTGGTGCCCACATGCACCAGCCCTTCGTGAACTTCCAGCGCTCGCACGTCGCGTTCGTTGAACATCGCATCGGTGCGGATCTTGATGTAATCGGCCCCCGCCGCCGCATCCGCGACAATGCCGTCGGACTCGAACACGCGGATGGTCTCTTCGGCCTCGCCAAACACCTTGTTCAGACGGCTTTGCAGCAGGTTCACGGCATCCTTGGCCGTCAGGGTCTTGGCTTCGTCCTTGAGCGCGCCACGCCCGTCGATGTTGTCCAGGTAGTCGGACATCATCAGGCCCAGGTCGGCCAGGGTCGGGTCACCGGCATGGAACGCGTCGGAGGCCGCGCCATACAACTCTTGGGAGATCAGACCGAAATCTTCAGTGCCGCGCGCTTCAAGCATGCGCACCACCATCCGGTACTCTTTGCACATACGGCGCATGATCTGCCCGACCGGGTTGAACTGCCCCAGCTGGCGAGTGATATCACGCTCGATGTTCTGAAACTCGGACTTCACCGCCGCCGAATCAAAGGACAGCGGCCGGCCGAGGTAATAGTCGCGATTGACCGCGGGCATTTCCTTGCCCTTGGCCTTTAAAAAGCCTTGGCGGATGCTGTCGTCCCACTTCACCGCATCCAGCACGCGGATCGGTGTTTGTGCCAGCACGATGCGGTCAGACAACGTGCGTATCGTGCGCTGGTAGTCGTCCACCGGAAGCTTCCTTTAATTAAGAGCGTTACTTGGCCACACGTTTATAGCGGGCCGCTTCGACAAATACGTCGGAATTGGCCGGATCGTCCAGGTAGGCAAAGACTTCAGCCGACGGGCTTTTGATCAAGGTGCCAGGGCCTTCGGCGGTTTCAACCGGGTCGCCGTTCAATACGGACTGGCCGATGGCCTGCTTGACTTGCTCCAGGTCCAGATCGTAGATCACCAGTTCGCCGTTATCGGTCAACTCGAAACCGCTCAGCGTGTGATTGCCCCCCAGTTTGGCCGGTATCGCAGCCGAGGCATACCAGCGACTGCCGTGGCGGGCAACAATGAACACATAACGCTCACGGGCCTTGGGCTCACCCTTGGGATAGACCACCGCCTGGTAACGCGTTTTGTCGATGGCACTGATTTCGAGATTGCGGGCTTGCCCCCAGGCGTCCTTGCTGACCCATTTACCCAGCAGCTGTTTAGGTGCCGGCTGTGCCACAAGCGGCGCCTGACTGAAAGTCACCAGGCATCCGTTCAACATTAAAAACGACAATGCCATGAGCATCACGCGCCAAGCTTTCATGCCTGCATCCTTCTATAGAGCGGCCAGCACCAAGTGCATATAACGCGTAAGAATAGCCAGCCGGTCGTCATCCGCCTCAGGCTGCGCGCCATCAAGTAGGGCCTGATATTCCATCCGACCGATAATCGCCGTCAAGACTTTGGCATCCTGGCGAGGTTGCCTGGAGCCTAGCACCTCGAAGATCTGACAGGCGCCCTGCAGGAAAATCTGCTGATGGGCACGTACCAGCACCGCCAGCCGGGGGTTGATCAACGCCGCCTGGTGAAAGGCCTGCTCGGCCATCAACTGGTCGCGACGGGTCAGCATCTGATGATGAAGGTAATGCGCGGTCATCTGTGCGATCTCGTCGGCCAGCATGGCGCGCGACTGCTGGCTGCCATCGCCCTTGGCCACCAGTTCACGCAGCTTGCCTTCAGTGCTTTGCCATAGCTTGGCCATATAGGCCGCGCTGCGTTCCACATACTGGGCGAAGGTGTCATTGAGCAGATCGTCAATGTCCTTGAAGTAGTAAGTGGTTGCCGACAGAGGCACCCCGGCTTCAGCCGCCACGGCCCGATGGCGCACACCACGTACGCCGTCGCGCACGACAATGCGCATGGCGGCATCGAGGATCAATTGGCGACGCTGTTCACTGCCATGGCGGCTGGCCTTGCGGCCCTGATACTCAACACTGTGCGCGAGCGCCACCGCGACATTTGCTGCGCCCTGGGGGGTCATGACAGATTCCTTCTGAATTGAGCGGCGTTTCCTGAACCTTGTGGGAGCGGGCTTGCTCGCGATTCGAACACCTCGTTAAATCAGATGTACCGAGGTGCTGCCATCGCGAGCAAGCCCGCTCCCACAAGGGACGTATTTATCGACATGCCAGACAATAAAAAGCCGCCTTTGACGGCGGCTTTTTATTCTGCATCGTTACGCTTGTGGGCGCATATGCGGGAACAGGATCACGTCACGAATCGACGGCGAGTTGGTCAACAACATCACCAGACGGTCGATACCGATACCTTCACCGGCAGTCGGCGGCATGCCGTATTCCAGGGCGCGTACGAAGTCTGCGTCGTAGTGCATGGCTTCGTCGTCGCCTGCATCCTTGTCAGCCACCTGCGCCATGAAGCGCTCGGCCTGATCTTCGGCGTCGTTGAGCTCGGAGTAGGCGTTGGCGATTTCACGGCCACCGATAAACAGCTCGAAGCGGTCAGTGACGTTCGGGTTCTCGTCATTGCGACGGGCCAGAGGCGACACTTCGAACGGGTACTGGGTGATGAAGTGCGGCTGCTCCAGCTTGTGCTCGACCAGCTCTTCGAAAATCATCACTTGCAGCTTGCCCAGGCCTTCGAAGCCCAGCACCTTGGCGCCGGCTTTTTTGGCAATGGCACGAGCCTTGTCGATGTCGTTCAGGTCGTCAGCGGTCAGCTCAGGGTTGTACTTGAGGATCGAGTCGAATACCGACAGACGCACAAACGGTTCGCCAAAGTGGAATACCTTGTCGCCGTACGGCACGTCGGTCGTGCCCAGAACCAGCTGAGCCAGTTCACGGAACAGCTCTTCGGTCAGGTCCATGTTGTCTTCGTAGTCGGCGTAAGCCTGGTAGAACTCCAACATGGTGAATTCAGGGTTGTGACGAGTCGAAACACCTTCGTTACGGAAGTTGCGGTTGATCTCGAACACTTTCTCAAAACCACCCACTACCAGACGCTTGAGGAACAGTTCCGGCGCGATGCGCAGGTACATGTCCATGTCCAGGGCGTTGTGGTGAGTTTCGAACGGCTTGGCTGCCGCGCCGCCCGGGATGGTTTGCAGCATCGGCGTTTCCACTTCAAGGAAATCACGCGCCATCAGGAAGCTGCGGATGTGGGCGATCACTTGCGAACGCACACGGAAGGTGTGGCGCACGTCTTCGTTGACGATCAGGTCAACGTAACGCTGGCGATAGCGCTGCTCGGTGTCGGTCAGGCCGTGGTGCTTGTCCGGCAGCGGGCGCAGGGATTTGGTCAGCAGGCGCACGTTGGTCATTTCAACGTACAGGTCGCCTTTGCCGGAGCGGGCCAGGGTGCCTTCAGCGGCGATGATGTCGCCCAGGTCCCAGGTTTTCACTTCGGCCAGGGTTTCTTCCGGCAGGGTCTTGCGGTTGACGTAGACCTGGATGCGACCGGTCATGTCCTGGATCACCATGAACGAGCCACGGTTAAGCATGATGCGACCAGCAACCTTGACCGGGATGGCGGCTTCAGCCAGCTCTTCCTTGGTGGCTTCGGCGTACTTCTTCTGCAGGTCGGCGCAGTAGTTGTCACGGCGGAAGTCATTCGGGAAGGCATTGCCCTTGGTGCGCTCGGCTGCAAGTTTTTCCTTGCGCAGGGCGATCAGGGCGTTTTCTTCCTGTTGCAGGTCTTGCGGGTCGAGTTGTTGGTCGCTCATGTCTTTAAAAATTCCATCACAGGTTCGTTGCCCCCGCCTGGCGGCAGGGGGAAGCGGGCTTTAGCGCGCCTTGTGGGCATCGCACTGGCTTCGCACACGTTTTGTTGCGCGACTTACAGCCCTTGTTTCAGGCTGGCTACCAGGTATTCGTCGATATCGCCGTCGAGCACCTTGTCGCAATCGCTGCGTTCGATGTTGGTACGCAAATCCTTGATACGCGAGGCGTCGAGTACGTACGAGCGGATCTGATGACCCCAGCCGATGTCCGACTTGGTGTCTTCCAGGGCCTGGGAAGCGGCATTGCGCTTCTGGATTTCCTGCTCGTAAAGACGCGCCCGCAGCATTTTCATCGCGGTGTCTTTGTTCGCATGCTGCGAACGTTCGTTCTGGCAGCTCACCACGGTGTTGGTCGGTACGTGAGTGATACGTACGGCCGAGTCGGTGGTGTTTACGTGCTGACCACCCGCACCGGAGGAACGATAGGTGTCGATCCGCAGGTCGGAGGGGTTGATGTCGATTTCGATGTTGTCGTCGATTTCCGGCGAAACGAATACAGCCGAGAACGAGGTGTGACGACGGTTGCCCGAGTCGTACGGGCTTTTGCGAACCAGACGATGGACGCCAATCTCGGTACGCAACCAACCAAACGCGTATTCGCCTTTGATGTGTACGGTTGCGCCTTTGATCCCGGCCACTTCACCGGCAGACAATTCCATGATGGTGGCATCGAAGCCGCGCTTGTCGGCCCAACGCAAATACATCCGCAACAGGATATTGGCCCAGTCTTGCGCTTCGGTGCCACCGGAGCCGGCCTGGATGTCCAGGTAAGCGTTGTTGGCATCCATCTCACCGCTGAACATGCGGCGGAATTCGAGTTTTTCAAGGGCTTCGCGCAGACGTTCCACTTCAGCGGCAACGTCATCTACAGCGGCCTGATCTTCTTCCTCGGCAGACATCAGCAGTAGGTCTTTGGCGTCGGCCAGACCCGTGTGCATCTCATCGAGGGTTTCAACGATCTGCGCCAGCAGGGAGCGCTCGCGCCCCAGTTCCTGGGCGTACGAAGGGTTGTTCCAGACACTCGGATCTTCAAGCTCGCGATTGACTTCAGTCAGACGCTCATGCTTTTGATCGTAGTCAAAGATACCCCCGAATGGTTTCGGAGCGCTCTGACAGGTCCTTGATGCTGTTAAGGATCGGGTTGATTTCCATGGCTGGCGGCACTCGTAGGCGATTTTTACAAAGCCGGGGAGTATACCGTAAACAGAGCGTATCAGCAGCCCGCCTGGCGGGGTTCTGGGCAGGAAAGTGCAGATAAACCGCACCGATCCAATCTCGAACGATCTCGCTCACAGATGATCAGGGGTAATAGCTTATTGACGCATTCCGTCAGAGATTTCCTCTTTCCGGTGAAGGCTAGATCCTGGAAGTTTGTCCCCGGTCCAGATCAGCTTGCACCTTGGAAAAACGGAGCTTTAGTGTGCGCTCTTCGCTGACCTCTCAGCGGACGGAAGTGGAAGTCCGAAGCTAATCAAGCCCACGGGAATTAACCAACGGAGCTTTCACCTCTTGAAAAAAAATTCCCCAACTTGCCGACACTTCAAACCCTTAAAACTACCCAAACCCGCGTACTCAAAGCATTTAAAGCCCCTGCCCCCACGATTGTTTCAACCCTTCCCGCGACTACCGAACGTGCCTTCGGCCCGGTCGATTCGACCTTGCAACCCATGTTCACCTTGCGTGCCGGTATCAGCGCACAGGATGCGCTGGCCCATGTTTCATTGCTTTTGCTCTGCGCGGAACAAACCAGTGATGAAATTACCGAGTTGGGCAGCGGTGTTGAACGCGGCCTGATCTGGTCGATGGTGCACTCGGTCGAAATGGCGCGCGCCGTGGTGGACTCATTGCTGGAACGTGCCGGGTAAGTGATGCATCGATTGGGTTTGTACTCGGTGGTTTTCACTGCAATACCGAGTACATATCCAGCATTGCCGTCCAACTGAAAGATGGGTTTCGCTCTTAAAAATGCGTCACAGAACCCTGCGCAAAATCTGTAGCAGCTGACGAGTAGAACGAGGCTGCGTCCGGTTTGGTGCGCCACTGCGACGTAGCAGTCGTAAGGCCGGACACAGCGATCGTTCAGGTAAATCCCGGACTCAGGTTTTACGGTCGCTTCGCAACCGAACGCAGCCTCGCACGGCTCGTCAGCGACTACAGATTGAGCAGCGCACACTTACACAAAACAGGCCGGCCGGTTGGCCGCCTCGGTGGGTTTGTTGTTGATCTGCCCGCCCCTTCGGGAGGCCGAGAGGAGGTTCTGCGCAGTGGGTCGACCGGCATGGATGCCGGGATAGCTGTGTTGGGCCAAGGATGGCCCGTCACGGCGGGCCCACGGAGCGGGGCCGGAGCGAGGGAACCTGAGCGAAGCGAAGGCCGTACGCTGGGGCGAGGACTTTTTGGTTCCTTTTTGGTCCTTCAAAAAGGGACTCGCTGTAAGAGCGAAACCCATCTTTCAGTTAGAACCAAATGCCGGATATGTACTCGGTATTCCAGTTAACAACGTAGTCCTCTTTATATCCGCAACAACAAGGCTGAATGGTTTTACGACTGCTTCGTCGCAGTGGCGCACCAAACCGGACGCAGCCTCGCACGGCTCGTCAGCGACTACAGATTGAGCAGCGCACACTTACACAAAACAGGCCGGCCGGTTGGCCGCCTCGGCGGGTTTGCTGTTGATCTGCCCGCCCCTTCGGGAGGCCGAGAGGAGGTTCTGCGCAGTGGGTCGACCGGCATGGATGCCGGGAGAGCCGTGTTGGGCCAGGGACGGCCCGTCACGGCGGGCCCACGGAGCGGGGCCGGAACGAGGGAACCTGAGCGAAGCGAAGGCCGTACGCTGGGGCGAGGACTTTTTGGTTCCTTTTTGGTCCTTCAAAAAGGGACTCGCTGTAAGAGCGAAACCCATCTTTCAGTTAGAACCAAATGCCGGATATGTACTCGGTATTCCAGTTAACACCGTAGTCCTCGTTATATCCGAACGACTGCTTCGTCGCAGTGGCGCACCAAACCGAACGCAGCCTCGCACGGCTCGTCAGCGGCTACAAAGATCGGCGTACCTCGCCCCTCTACTCAATCCCCACCCGATTACGCCCATTCTTCTTGGCCAGATAAAGCCCCTTGTCCGCTGCCGAAATCAGCTCGCGGCAGTTGCTGTTCTGCTGCGGGGTCATGGTCGACAGACCAATGCTGATGGTCAGGCTGCTGCCAGCGACCGGCGAAATGTGCGGAATCTTCATGGCTTCAACCGACATCCGCAGTTTTTCAGCCACCAGTCGGGCGCCACCCTGGGACGTATTGGGCAGCACGATGGCAAACTCCTCGCCACCGTAACGGGCCGGCAAGTCAGACGGTCGGCTGCTGGCATCACGAATGGCCCCTGCCACCTTGCGCAACGCTTCATCACCGTCCAGATGTCCAAAGGTGTCGTTGTAGGACTTGAAGTAATCAACATCGATCATCAGCAATGACAACTGGGTTTGCTCGCGCAGGGCTCGGCGCCACTCCAGCTCCAGGTACTCATCGAAGTGCCGGCGGTTGGACAGCCCGGTCAGGCCGTCGGAATTCATCAGCCGCTGCAGCACCAGGTTGGTGTCCAGCAACTGCTGCTGGCTGACCCGTAGCGCACGGTAGGCGGCATCCCGCTGCAACAGTGTCATGTAGGACCGCGAGTGATAGCGGATCCGCGCCACCAGCTCGATGTTGTCCGGCAGTTTCACCAGGTAATCATTGGCCCCCGCCGAAAACGCCGCGCTCTTGATCAGCGGGTCTTCTTTGGTGGAAAGCACGATGATCGGGATGTTCTGGGTCGCAGGGTGATTGCGGTACTCGCGCACCAGGCTCAGCCCGTCCAGACCCGGCATCACCAGATCCTGCAAGATCACCGTGGGCTTGATGCGGATGGCCTGAGCAATGGCCTGATGCGGGTCCGCACAAAAGTGAAAATCAATGTTCTGCTCAAGGGCCAACCCACGGCGCACGGCTTCGCCGATCATTGCCTGATCGTCCACCAGCAACACCATGGCCGCGTTTTCGTCAGTTTTAACGTCGTCCAACTGCAAGTCGCTCATGCGCGTTCACCTGAATTTCTTCCTTCAAGCCAGACCTGCCGGGTTTTACCAGTCATTTGGCAAATTTCTCCAGCAAGCGTGGCGCAATCTTGTCCAAGGGGCGGATCTCAACCGCTGCATCGATGGCGGCCGCCGCTTTGGGCATGCCGTACACCGAGCTGCTCTGTTGATCCTGGGCAATGGTGAGAAAACCCTGCTGACGCATGAGCTTGAGGCCTTGAGCCCCGTCACGTCCCATGCCGGTCAACAGCACCCCTACCGCATCACCATTCCAGTACTGGGCAACACTTTCAAAAAAAACATCTATCGACGGTCGGTAGATTTCGTTAACCGGCTCGGCGGTATAGGCCAGCGTGCCGTTTTTCAATAACCGTATGTGGTGGTTGGTCCCTGCCAGCAGCACTGTCCCCACCTGAGGGGTTTCGCCGTCACGGGCCAAACGCACGTCAAGCCCGCACGAGCTGCTCAGCCACTCGGCCATGCCGGCAGCGAAGACCTGATCCACATGCTGGACCAGCACGATGGCCGCACCGAAGTTCCTCGGCAGGCCCTTGAGCAATGTTTCGAGCGCAGCCGGCCCGCCCGCCGACGAACCGATGGCCACCAGCCCGCCCCGTACACCCGGAACACGTGGCTGAGCAGAAACCGGGGAGACCCGTTTTTCGCTTTGGCCCATCAACCAGCCGACATTGAGGATCTTGCGCAGGAGTGGCGCCGAGGCTTCCCTGGGATTGCTGCCACCCAGCACGGGGGTATCCACCACATCCAGCGCGCCAAAGCCCATGGCCTCGAACACCCGGTGGACATTCTGCTCACGGTCGATGGTCACAATGACGATGGCACACGGGCTTTCGGCCATGATCCGGCGTGTCGCTTCGACACCGTCCATGACCGGCATGATCAGGTCCATCAAGATCAGGTCTGGCGTGTTTTCGGCGCACAGGCGCACGGCCTCTTCGCCATCACTGGCGACCCAGACCACCTGGTGGGCAGGCTCGAATGCAAGGGCTCGACGCAAGGCTTCAACCGCCAAGGGCATATCGTTGACGATGGCTATTCTCATGTCTGGGCTCCTCCAATCAGCTCAACCACTGCATCAAGCAGCGCATCGTCATGGAAACTGGCTTTGGCTAGATAATAGTCGGCTCCTGCATCCAGGCCGCGCCGACGGTCTTCTTCACGATCTTTGTAAGACACCACCATCACCGGCATCGATTGCAATCGACTGTCGCGACGCAACAGCGTAACCAGTTCGATGCCATCCATGCGCGGCATATCGATGTCGGTGATCAACAGATCAAAGTGTTCGGCACGCAAGGCATTCCAGCCATCCATGCCGTCAACCGCCACAGCGACTTCATAGCCACGATTGAGCAGCAACTTGCGTTGCAGCTCGCGCACTGTCAGGGAGTCATCCACGACCAGGATACGTTTGCGAGTCAGTTCGGCGGTGTGCCGGTTGCGCCGGTCGATACGTTCCAGACGCCCGGTGTTGAGCAGTTTGTCCACCGATCGCAGCATGTCTTCGACATCCACGATCAGCACCGGCGAACCATCGTCAAGCAAGGCCCCGGCCGAAATGTCCTGCACCTTGCCCAAACGCGGGTCCAGGGGCAATACCACCAGGGTACGCTCGCCCACAAAGCGTTCGACAGCCACGCCGTACACGGCGTCGCGCTCGCGAATCACGACCACCTTGAGGGTTTCGTCATCGCTCTGGCTGGGCGGGCGCTGCAGCAATTGACTGGCGGCCACCAGCCCCACATGCCGACCCTCATGCCAGAAATGCTGGCGCCCCTCCAGTTGCACGATGTCATCCGGATGCACATCGCGCATGCGCTCGATATGCGCCAGCGGGAACGCGTAAGCCTCGTCTGCGACCTCCACCACCAGACTGCGCACCACTGACAAGGTCAGCGGTACTTCCAGATGGAAGCGACTGCCATGCTGGGGGGTGTGCTCCAGCACAATGGCTCCGCGCAGCAGGCGCACCATGTGCTGAACGGCATCCAGCCCCACGCCGCGCCCCGAGACTTCGGTCACGGTGTCGCGCAGGCTGAAGCCCGGTAAAAACAGAAAGCTCAGCAGTTCCTCTTCGCTCAGTTGCGCCACTGTAAGCTCGGTGGACAGCTGACGCTCAACGATGGTGCGGCGCAAACGTTCCAGATCGACACCGGCTCCGTCATCGCTCAACTCCAGCACCAAGAGCCCGGCCTGATGGGAGATGCGCAAGCGAATCAGGCCTTCGGCCGGCTTGCCGGCCAGCAGTCGCTGCTCCGGCGTCTCAATGCCGTGATCGACGGCATTGCGCAGCAAATGGATCAATGGCGCTTCGAGCTTTTCCAGCACATCGCGGTCAACCTGGGTTTTCTCGCCTTCGATTTCCAGGCGAATCTGTTTACCCAGGGCGCGGCCCAAATCACGCACCATGCGCTCCTGCCCCACCAGAACATCGGCAAACGGGCGCATGCGGCAAGCCAGGGCCGTGTCGTAGAGCATTTGCGCGCGCTGACCCGCCTGCCAGCAAAACTCGTCGAGCTCGGCGGTCTGTTCGCCAAGCAGTTGCTGGGACTCTGCCAGTATCCGCCGGGCGTCTATCAACGCCTCTTCAGCTTCATGGCCAAGCCCCATGACCTTGAGCTGCTCACTAAGGGTGTCCATCGCCCGCAGGTTGGTGCTCTGCATGCGTTTAAGGCGCTGCAATGTCACCAGAAAGGGCTTGAGCCGCTGGGTTTCCACCAGGGATTTACTGGACAGATCCAGCAGGCTGTTCAGGCGCTGCGCCGTGACCCGCAAGACCCGTTCGCCGCTTTCGGTCAGGCGTTGCGGGCGACGCACCGGCTCTGGCGACACCTGGGGCTCGACCTGAGCCTGCGCAGGCACGTCAATCACGGGCTCTGGCGCAACCGGCGTCGGCATCAGCAGCAGTTGCGACACGTCAAAATCGGGGGGCGCTACCTGTACAGACGGAGCCACCGGGGCCGAAGGGTCCAGCAGTTCATTCATGTGCGCCACATAGGCGTCGATGTCTTGCGGGCCCACCGTGTTGCCGGGGGTCGCGATACGCATCAGCAGGTCAGTCCCTTGCAGCAAGGCATCAATATGCTCGCGCTGCAGGTACAAACGGCCTTCCTGGGCACTGACCAGACAATCTTCCATGACATGGGACACGCTGACCCCGGCGTCCACCCCGACAATCCGTGCCGCACCCTTGAGCGAATGGGCGGCACGCATGCAGGCTTCAAGCTGGTCGGCCTGGGTCGGGTTACGTTCCAGCGCGAGCAAACCGGCATTGAGCACCTGGGTTTGCGCCTCGGCCTCAAGACTGAACAGCTCAAGCAACGAGGCGTCGCGCATTTGCTCAGGGGTCATGTAAGGCTCCGGGTGATTGCACTCAACAGTTGCTCTTCATCCAATAAACGCAGACTGCGGTTTTTCCACTGCAGCACACCCCGGGTGTATTTGGCGCTGGCATGCCCGCCAGAGACTGACGCTGCGTTGATGTCACCCTCGGCGATATTGTGGATGCCATCCACTTCATCCACCGGCAGCACGACCGCTCCGCCGTGGGCCGCCACAATCAACATGCGCGGCATGACCCGCAGCGATGTTGCACCGGGCACTCCCGGGTCGAGCCCCAACAGCTCAACCAGTGACAGGCACGGCACCAGGGTGCCGCGCACATTCGCCACCCCGCGCAAGGCGCTGGAGCGCTGGTGAGGCAAGGAGTGGATCGACTGCATCGGCGCGACTTCATCCAGACACCGCGTGACCAGCGCCAGCCATTCATCGCCCAAACGAAAAATCACCAGCGAGCAGGTCGCCACTTTCTGCTCATGCCCCTGGGAGGCCTGTATTTCCTGGCTCTCGTGCTCAAAGGCGTAGCGATCCAGCAAACGGGTCGCAGCACTCGAATACACGGCGCAGTTACGGCAATGGATATGCTGGGGCAACACCGTACAGCTCTTGTCACCGTAGATACCAATGCGGTTCCAGCAGTCATCGATAGCCTGCGCTTCGGAGTGGATCAAGCTCTGTGCGGCTAAAGTGCTCATTGTTTACGCTCACTTTGGGCCGAACGCCCGTTACGGGCAGCGCGCTCGTTCAAGCGCTGAGCGCCTGCCGTATCGCCTTGCGAAGCCAGCAGGGCCGCCAGATGGGCCAATGCCTGCGAATGCTGGGGTTCCAGGTATAACGCCTTGCGATAAAAAACCTGGGCCTCGGCCGTCTGGCCCTGAACATCACTGAGCAGGCCCAGCCAGTAAAAGACTTCTGCCTGCGGGTCATGGCTCTGCAAGAACTGCTCGCAGACCGCACGGGCCTCTGTGCTTTTACCTTCGTTGGCCAGGGTGGCGATACGTTCCAGCAACACCATCGGATCTTCAGCCGTCGAAGCCGCTTTTGGCGCCGCATGGGCCTGGGGCCTCGGCGCAAAAGGTCGGTTGGCCGGTGGAGGCAACGGGGTGGGTGGCTGGGGGCGCATCAGCGGTTTGAACTCTGCCAGTACAGGGCGAGCCGCAGGAGCAGGTTCGTGGCTGTGGCAAAAGGCAAACGACTGTGGCGCACCGATCGAACGCATGCCCAAGCGGCTGAGCAGGCTGCCCTCGGCCGGGCCAATAAACAAAACGCCGTCCTCACAGGTCAGACGCTTGAGCACATCCAGTGCCTGCTGCTGGGTTTTAAGATCGAAGTAGATCAAGAGGTTGCGGCAGAACACAAAGTCATAAGGCGCATGACTGCCCGCCAGCGCCGGGTCCAGCAAGTTGGCGACAGTGAAGCGGACCTGTTCGCAGACCCGACCGGACAGTTGATAACCGTCAGTCTCAAGGCTGAAGTAGCGCTCGCGAAAATCCGTTTGCTGACCACGAAAAGAGTTTTTGCCATACAGCGCAGTCTGGGCCCTTTGGACTGAAAGCGGGCTGACATCCAGCGCTTCGACTTTAAATTGATGCGCCGCAAAACCGGCATCGAACAGCGCCATTGCAATCGAATACGGCTCTTCGCCGGTCGAACACGGCACGCTCAGGATTCGCAGGGCGCGCCGATTGCCGATTTGGGCCAGGCGCTGTCTGGCCAGGCGTCCCAGCGTGACAAAGGACTCGGGATAACGAAAAAACCAGGTTTCGGGCACGATCACAGATTCGATCAGGGCCTGCTGTTCATCCTGGGAGCTGAGCAGGTGCTGCCAGTAGCGATCGTTGTCGACCATGTGCAGCGCAATGCACCGCTGGCGAACGGCACGTTCAATAATGGCCGGACCGACCGAAGCCACATCCAGGCCGATTCGCTGCTTCAGAAAATCGAAAAAGCGTTGATCGGTACTCATGGGCTCACCTGCGCGCAGGCGTCATCTTCACCTTGGGCAAAAAGCAACGCATACACCGCCGGGCTCAGCAGTTCATCGACGCTCAACCACTGCAACAGCCCCGCTTCGTCTTTGCGCACGGGCCCCAGATAGGGCGCATCGCGGTTATCGATGCAATAGGGCTGAAACTCCGCGGGATCACAGCGCAAGGTATCGCTGGCCTGCTCAAGCAGCAGACCGAGCAATTGCCCGCGATAGCTGACCAGCACCAGACGGGTGCTGGTGCGGGCCACGGCGTCGGTGCCAAACGTCATGGCGCTGATATCGATCACCGGAATCATTCGATCACGGTGAGCGAACACCCCGGCCACCCACGCAGGGGCATGGGCAATGGGCTTGAGCGGCAAGCGCGGCAGCACCTCGACGACATCGGTGGCGGCCAGGGCATAGCGCTCGTTGCCAATGTAAAACACCAGAAACAGGCGTTGCTTGGGCACCTTCGCGCCCGCGTGCTTGGCTAGAGGCTCGCTCATCAGACTTTGAAGCGCGAAACGCCGCTGCGCAGCCCGACGGCAACCTGACTGAGTTCGTCGATCGCGAAGCTGGCCTGGCGCAAGGATTCGACGGTCTGGCTGCTGGCATCACCCAGTTGTACCAGCGCGAGGTTGATCTGCTCGGCACCCGTGGCCTGAGCCTGCATGCCCTCATTGACCATCAGCACACGCGGCGCAAGGGCCTGGACCTGATGAATGATTTGCGACAATTGCTCGCCCACCTGCTGCACCTCGGACATGCCGCGACGCACCTCTTCGGAAAACTTGTCCATGCCCATCACGCCTGCAGAGACCGCCGACTGAATCTCGCGCACCATCTGCTCGATATCGTAAGTGGCCACAGCGGTCTGGTCAGCCAAACGCCGGACTTCCGTGGCGACCACGGCGAAACCACGGCCGTATTCACCGGCTTTTTCAGCTTCGATGGCGGCGTTGAGCGACAACAGGTTGGTCTGGTCGGCCACTTTGACGATGGTCACGACCACCTGATTAATGTTGCCGGCCTTCTCGTTGAGGATGGCCAGCTTGGCATTGACCAGATCGGCGGCGCCCATGACCGAGTGCATGGTTTCTTCCATGCGGGCCAGGCCTTGCTGCCCGGAACCGGCCAGTATCGAAGCCTGATCCGCTGCCGAAGTCACTTCGGTCATGGTGCGCACCAGGTCACGAGACGTGGCTGCAATTTCACGGGACGTGGCGCCGATCTCGGTGGTGGTCGCAGCGGTCTCAGTGGCCGTGGCCTGTTGCTGCTTGGAGGTGGCGGCGATTTCAGTGACCGAGGTGGTGACCTGCACCGAAGAGCGCTGGGCTTGGGATACCAGCGAAGTCAGCTCCGCCATCATGTCGTTAAAGCCGGTTTCAACTGCACCGAACTCGTCCTTGCGCTCCAGGTTCAAGCGCGAGCTCAAGTCACCGGAGCGCATGACTTCCAGAATCGAAACGATGCGCTGCATCGGCGACATGATCGCCTGCAGCAACAGGAAGCCACACAGCGCCGCGGCCAGTACGGCAATCACCAGCGAAACAATCATGCTGATCTTGGCGGTCATTACCGCTTGACCAATGTTGTCGGTTGCAAGAACAGCGGACTCGCGATTGCCATCGATAATATCGTTGAGGGCCTTGCGTCCAGCCATCCAGGCCGGGGCAAGTTCCTCGCCAAGCACCTTGTGGGCCTGTGCAAAGTCTTTGTTCTGATACAGGTCCAGAACCTTCGCCAACACCAGGCCGTACTCCTCATGAAGACGTACGAAGCTCTCGAAGTGAGCGTTGTCGTCACCTTCAAAAATGGTGCTGCGATAGTTCTTCAGTTCTCTGTTCAAGCGGTCTTCGTAATTGGCGTACAGCTTTTGGTCTTCGTTGGTCAGATCACGCTGGTTGAGCGAACCCACCAGCTCCAGGGTCAAGACATAGCTGTCGACCCAGGCACTGCGAATCATCGAGCTGTAATAAACCCCGGGGATCGAGTCGGTTTGCACCTTCTCTTCGCTGCTTTGGATTGAGAGCAGGCGCGAGTAAGACGCCACAACCATCAGCAACATAATGGCGATGATTACAGCAAAGCTCGCCAAGATGCGTTGGCGTAACGTCCAGTTCTTCACAGTCGATCCTCGGGAGCCATTCAAATGAAGGCGAGTATAGCCGAGGGTACGCAATGATTCGTACAGACGTTGAGACAGATCTCACAGCAACAAACAAAAAAGCCTACGCATAAAAACAGACTAAGTACGTAGGAGATTGCAAATTGTGCTCAATCTGTGGGAGCGGGCTTGCTCGCGATTCAGGCGGCGTGGTGGATCTGGCAGACCGCGTTGCTTTCATCGCGAGCAAGCCCGCTCCCGCAGGTCAGGTGTCACTCATACAATCCGGGGGTTGCCAGTCAAAACATCAGGGCATTGGTCAGGTCACCCATCGGCGTCTGCCCGCGGGCTTTCATTGCATCGTCACGCTGTTTGAGCCCATCAAGGACTTCCAGCCCGTGCACCCGGGTGATCAGGCGAAGGATCGAAGCAGTGTCATACACCGTGTGATCCACCGTGCCCTTGCGTGCGAAGGGTGATACCACCAAGGCGGGAATTCGCGTACCCGGCCCCCAACGGTCCCCCTTGGGCGGTGCAACGTGATCCCACCAGCCACCGTTCTCGTCCACCGTGAGCACTACCACCATGTTTTTCCATTGGGGGCTGTTACGCAGCACCTTGAGTGTGCGGTCGAGATGGCGATCACCGGCGGCCACATCGGCATAGCCCGCGTGCAGGTTGAGGTTGCCCTGGGGCTTGTAAAAGCTCACTGCGGGCAGTTTTCCGGCTTCGGCGTCGGCCAGAAAGCGGTTGGTGGTCGCCTCGTCGCCCAGGCCAGCGTCGCGCAGGCGCTTGTTGCGCTCTGTCGGGTTGTGCGGGCCTTGTCGCTCGAAGTAGTTGAACGGCTGATGGTGGTACTGGAAGTTAGGAATCCTGGGGAGGCTTTCAGAACCCTTGTACTGCTCCAGCGTGGCCTGCCAGGCGCCAGCGTACCAGGCCCAGTCGATGTTCTTTTTACTCAGTTTGTCGCCGATGTGCTCGTGGCTTTGTGGCACCAGCACACTGGGCAGGTCGGGCTTGGCGTAGTCCGGTCGTTCAGGGTCGCGAATCCAGGTCGGCCAGTAGGGCGGGGCCATGGTGTTCACCGCAAAACCGTCCGGCGTCAGGGCGCTGGGGCCGAACTGAGGAGCACCGGTCATGGCGCTGGCCGGGGACTTGCCCAGGGGTTTGAGGCGCGTGCCGGTGGGATCATCACCTTGCAACACCGCGATCTGGGCCTCGGCCACTGAGGTGTTCGCGTTGGGATAGAACGGCACGGTGGCGCTGATCAGGTACTGGTGGTTGAGAAACGAGCCACCAAAGGCGCCCTGGAAGAAGTTGTCACACAGTACGAACTCACGGGCAACGTCCCACAGACGCAGGGAATACCGGGACTGGGCGTAATAGCCCATGGTGAACCCACCGGAGTCTCCCCAGGCAACGAACTGATCATTCTTGCCGTCATTGATCTGCATCTGGTTCTGATAGAACACGTGCCACAAGTCGCGGGTGATCAAATTGAGCGGCAGGTCTTCCTGATTCGGCCCCTTCAGGGCGAAGGGGGCATTGGGCAGGTTTTCCTGGAACTGCACACCCGGGGCATAGGTCACGCCATCGACCGTCTGCGGCCCCACTTGCAGCACCCCGCCCCAGGCTGGCGGCAAGGTCTGCAACAGACTGCCATCGCGGTCGCGTTGCTGATAGTCGGCGGGCTTGAGTGCCGACAACGGTTTTTCTACACCCGGAAAGTTGGCGAACAGGTTGTTGAAACTGCGGTTCTCGGCATAGATCACCACGATGGTCTTGACCTGTTCGTGGAGCTTTTTGTCCAGTTCGACCGGGGACAATGGCTGCGGATTGGCGGGAGCGTCGTGCTCAAAACCGCCACAAGCGCTCAAGGTGGCCGCTCCTGCGCCCAGTGCCGCAGCACCGGCCAGGAAACGACGGCGGCTGCTATCGACCTGGGGAGCCTTGTCTTTCTCGTCACTCATTACACATTCCTGATCAAACGTAACAAAATGTTTCTTGCGGGCACGCTAGCAGGGGATTATGACGAGGAAGTGGCAACGGCTCGAAGAAAAGAACCACGAATTGGCTCGCGTGGTGTTTTCACACATAAAAACGCCCCGGACCATTGCGGACCGGGGCGCTGAAAAAAAACATGGGGCTGCAGAAGGACTTTAGCTGCTCGCCTGCTTGACCTGAGCTTCGAGCTCAAGCTTGAGGCCCGGGTCAAGCTTGAGCTGTTTGGCCAGTTCTTCCAGGTAGGCACGCTCCATGAAGTGCTCTTCATCCACCAGGATCAGGCTGGCGATATACATTTCGGCGGCTATTTCCGGGGTGCTGGCAGCACTGGCCACTTCGGCAGGGTCCAGGGGTTTGTTCAGCTCGGCCTGCAGCCATTGCCGCAGTGCCGGGTCGCCGTTGAGTTTGCTGAGTTCGCCCTCGATCAACTGGCGCTCGCGTTCGTCCACATGACCATCGGCCTTGGCGGCCGCTACCAGGGCTTTAAGAATCGCCTGGCTGTGTTGCTCAACCTGTGGCGCCGATACACGGTCAATGGTTTGCGGCTCGGTTTGCGGCGCAGTGCCCTGGCTGGCCTGCCAGTTGCCGTAGGCCTTGTAGGCCAGCACGCCCAGGGCGGCCAGACCGCCGTAAGTCAGAGCTTGCCCGCCATATTTGCGCGCACTCTTGTTACCCAGCAGCAGGCCCAGTGCACTGGCCGCCAGCGCGCCGCCACCGGCACCTGAAAGCAAGCCGCCCAGCCCACCGGAACCTCCCAGCAGCCCGCCCAACCCACCTTTTCCGGCACTGGAAGCGTTGCCTTGAGCGCCGGCTTTTTTCTCCAGCATTTGCTGGCCGGATTTCAGTAACTGATCAAGCAATCCACGGGTACTCATACGCAGCCTCTCGCAACAGGGTTCAAGGGAAGCCACAAAGCCCGCCAAACAGGCGGGCTTGTGGTGGAAACAGACGCGCGTCAGTCACGCAAGTCAGACTCATGAATCGGTTGGTCACGGTGGGTGGCACGCTGGTACTGGGCAGGCCACGTGGCCTTTTTGCCACCCAGGTCATCATCGGCGTGCAACGGCCAATACGGATCACGCAACAACTCGCGAGCCAGCAGAATCAGATTGGCCTGACCGGTGCGCAGAATATGTTCGGCCTGAGCAGGCTCGGTGATCATCCCCACCGTGCCGGTGGCGATGCAGGCCTCTTTGCGCACACGCTCGGCAAAACGGGTCTGGTAACCCGGCCCCACCGGAATTTCGGCATTGGCCGCCGTTCCGCCTGAGGAGACGTCGATCAGGTCGACACCCAATGCCTTGAGGCGTCGTGCCAGTTCAACGGTTTCGTCGGGGTTCCAGCCGTCTTCGACCCAGTCGGTGGCCGACACTCGCACAAACAGCGGCAATTCTTGTGGCCACACCCCGCGCACGGCCTCGGTGACTTCCAGCACCAGGCGAATGCGGTTTTCGAAGGAGCCACCGTACTGGTCTCGCCGCTGATTGCTCAGTGGCGAAAGGAATTGATGCAACAGGTAGCCGTGGGCAGCGTGCACCTCAACCACCGAAAAGCCCGCTTCCAGCGCCCGCTTGGCGGCATCGACGAACGCCTGGATCACATCCTGTATCTGGGCTTCGTCCAATTGTGTCGGCGCGGTGTGTTGCGGATCGAAGGCAATCGGTGAAGGTCCGACGGGCACCCAGCCGCCCTCCTCCACTTTGACGCTGCCATGCTTGCCCAGCCACGGACGATGGGTACTGGCCTTGCGCCCGGCATGGGCCAGCTGAATACCGGCCACCGCACCTTGTGCCCGAATAAAGCGGGTGATGCGCTGCAGGGGTTCGATCTGTTCGTCGTTCCACAAGCCAAGGTCCTGGGCGGTGATTCGCCCTTCAGGGCTTACGGCGGTGGCTTCGGTAAAAATCAGTCCGGCGCCGCCCACGGCACGGCTGCCCAGATGGACCAGATGCCAGTCATTGGCCAGTCCGTCGACACTGGAGTACTGGCACATGGGAGAGACCGCAATGCGGTTAAGAAGGGTCAGTTGTCGCAGAGTGTAGGGCTCGAGCAGCAGACTCATGGGTCACCTCTAATTCCAGTGGGTAGGCTCCAAGTACTTCTAGAGACTAGTCGACAACACTGGATGAGGGCGAGTTCAAATCGCACAGGGCAGGAGTAAATTTCCTGTGCGAGTACCCCGCTTTTTTGTGGGAGCGGGCTTGCTCGCGATACAAGCGCCGCGACCTGTCAGACAAATCGGGGGGATGTAATCGCGAGCAAGCCCGCTCCCACAGAGGGGGGACTGGAGGTATTAACGCGGTTCGATATGGGCAATCATCAGTTGCACGGTTTCGTTGCCGCGAAACTCGTTGAGGTCGAGTTTATAGGCCAGCTCTACCCAGCGAATGGTCGGGTTCGGCCACACTTCGCGATCGACTCCGAAGGCAATGCCGTCGAGCTTCACACTGCCGCATTCAGTTTTGAGCACCACTTTCAAATGCCGCTCCCCAACGATGCGCTGCTCAACCAACTGGAACACCCCGTGAAACAACGGTTCCGGGAAGTGCTGCCCCCACGGCCCGGCATTGCGCAGGGCCCGCGCCAGCTCCAGGTGAAACTCTTCAACTGCCAGGCTGCCGTCGGACAACATGCGCCCGGTGAGGTCCTCTTCGCGCAGTTGACGTCGGACTTCGGCATCAAATGCCTGGGAGAACAGCGTGAAGTTGGCCTCGGGCAAGGTCAATCCGGCCGCCATCGCATGGCCGCCGTATTTACTGATCAAGTCCGGATGCTGGGCGGCCACTACGCTGAGTGCGTCGCGAATATGAAAACCCTGAACCGAACGCCCCGACCCCTTGAGCATGCCGTCGCCTGCATCGGCAAAGGCGAAGGTTGGGCGGAAGTAACGCTCCTTGAGGCGTGAAGCCAGAATCCCGATCACCCCCTGGTGCCACTCCGGATCAAACAGACACAGGCCAAACGGCATGCTGTCGATTGTCAGGTCCTTGAGTTGGGCCAGCGCTTCACGCTGCATACCCTGCTCGATGGACTTTCGGTCCTGGTTCATCTCGTCCAGTTGCGCGGCCATTTCCCGAGCCGCATTGGCGTCATCGGTCAACAGGCACTCGATGCCCAGGCTCATGTCGTCCAGTCGCCCGGCGGCGTTCAGGCGCGGCCCCAGGATAAAACCCAGGTCGGTCGAGGTGATTTTTGAGTGATCGCGCTTGGCCACTTCCAAAATGGCCTTCAGCCCCGGACGCGCGCGCCCGGCACGGATCCGCTCAAGCCCCTGATGCACCAGAATCCGGTTATTGGCATCCAGCGGCACCACGTCCGCCACACTGCCCAATGCCACCAGGTCCAGCAACTCGGCGATGTTCGGCGCCTTGCTGTCCTGGTACCAGCCCAGGCTGTTCAAGCGCGCACGCAAGGCGATCAGCACGTAAAAGATGACCCCGACCCCCGCCAGCGCTTTGCTGGGGAATTCGCAGCCGGGCTGGTTGGGGTTGACGATGGCATCCGCCGCCGGCAGTTCGTTGCCCGGCAAGTGGTGATCGGTAACCAGCACGCTCAATCCGGCTTTTTTGGCCGCGGCCACGCCTTCAATACTGGAGATCCCGTTGTCGACCGTAATCAGCAACTGCGGGGTCCGCGTCAGCGCGACTTCGACGATTTCCGGGGTCAGGCCGTAGCCGTACTCAAAGCGGTTGGGCACCAGATAATCGACATGGGCCGCCCCCAGCAAACGCAAGCCCAGCATGCCCACTGTACTGGCCGTAGCCCCGTCGGCGTCAAAGTCGCCCACGATCAGAATGCGCTGGCGCTGCTCAAGTGCCACCACCAGCAAATCCACGGCCGCATCGATGCCCTTGAGCTGCTGGTACGGGATAAGTCGCGCCAGGCTTTTGTCCAGCTCAGCTTGCGACTGCACACCCCGTGCCGCGTAGAGACGCGTCAGCAGGGTTGGCATTTCGCCCAAAAAAGGCAGGGTTTGAGGCAGTGGACGAGGTTCGATGCGCATAAGCGGGTGAAGAGTCTCTTGGTCGTAAAAAAGTGGAGTGGCTTAGCCGCGTTCGCCTTGCAGCCACTGCAACTGCACTTCGTGCTGGCCGCGATCGTCGGTCACGAAGATGGTGCCTTCGCTGATCATGACGTCCCACTTGATAACCCGTGGCATGTCTTTGGCCAGCACTTCAAGAATCTCTTGCGGGACGGCAGCAATGTTGACGTTTTTCAGGTTTTTGATCGCCGGGATCACCTTGCCTTCCCACACACGCAAGCTGCCATAGGCCAGCAAACTGGTGCGCTCGGTACGGCGCGAGCACCAGGTCAGGCGGTCGGCGTCGGGCTGGCCAACTTCGATCCAGTGCAAAACACGGTCATCCAGGCTTTTTTCCCACAGAGCTGGTTCGTCTACATCAGACAGGCCACGACCAAAAGACAGATGCTCGTTGTACCAAAAGGCGTAGGCAAGAAGGCGCACGGTCATGCGTTCTTCGGTTTCCGAAGGATGACGGGCGATGGTCTGCTTGACGCTTTCATAAACCCCGCGATCGAGATCGGTCAGGTTGAGTTCAAACTTGTAGGTCGTGGACGGCTGTGCCATGAACGGGCTTCTTGATACTGAGAAAGGCGGCAAGTCTAACCGATACGCTGTCATTGAACGAATCGACCCGCTTCTTGCCAGCGACCAGCTATGTTAAAAGGCTGTACTCGCTCGCACCCAGGACAAGGATTCCACATGCCGCTTGCCACCAAACCCCTATCAGGCCTAAAGGTCGTCGAACTGGGCACTCTGATCGCGGGGCCTTTTGCATCGCGTATTTGCGCTGAATTTGGCGCACAGGTGATCAAGGTCGAGTCCCCGGATGGTGGCGATCCTCTGCGAAAATGGCGCAAGTTGTACGAAGGCACGTCGCTGTGGTGGTTCGTCCAGGCGCGCAACAAAAAATCCCTGACCCTGAACCTCAAGCATCCCGATGGCCTGGGCATCCTCAAGGCCTTGCTGGCTGACGCCGATATCCTGATCGAAAACTTTCGCCCCGGCGTGCTCGAAAAACTGGGCCTGGGCTGGGATGTGCTGCATGCCCTGAACCCGAAACTGGTGATGGTGCGCCTGTCCGGCTTTGGCCAGACCGGCCCCATGAAAGACCAGCCGGGCTTTGGCGCGGTAGGCGAGTCCATGGGCGGGCTGCGCTACATCACCGGTTTTGAAGACCGCCCTCCGGTGCGAACCGGCATCTCCATTGGCGACTCGATTGCAGCGCTGTGGGGCGTCATTGGCGCCCTGATGGCGTTGCGTCATCGCGAGGTCAACGGCGGGCAAGGCCAGGTGGTGGACGTAGCACTCTACGAGGCCATTTTTGCCATGATGGAGAGCATGGTCCCCGAGTTCGATGTGTTCGGTTTTATCCGCGAGCGCACAGGCAACATCATGCCGGGCATTACCCCGTCTTCGATTCATACCAGCCTGGACGGCAAGCACGTACAGATCGGCGCCAACGGCGACGCTATCTTCAAGCGTTTCATGCACATCATTGGCCGTGACGACCTGGCGAATGATCCGGCACTGGCCAGCAACGATGGCCGTGACGCCCGTCGTGATGAGCTGTATGGCGTGATTGACCGCTGGGTCGGCTCGCTGCCGCTTGAGACGGTGCTGGAGCAGTTGAGCACGGCGCAAGTCCCCGCCAGCCGCATTTTTTCAGCAGAAGACATGTTCACTGACCCGCAATTTCTGGCCCGTGAAATGTTTCTGCAAGCCAAGCTGCCTGACGGCAAAGACTTCAAAATGCCCGGTATCGTGCCCAGGCTGTCTGAGACTCCCGGCTCGGCCGATTGGGTCGGGCCCGAGTTGGGCGCCCATAATCATGAGTTGTTGAGCGCGCTGGGCTACGACGCAGCAGCCATCGCCAACCTCAAGCAAGCGGGCGCCATCTAGGCCCGTTGCCACGTTGAGTGGCAACCGAAGGAGATCAGCACGATGACTCATCGCTTGAAGTGGCGAAGCCTGTGGGCAGGCCTGATAACGCCGCTGCTTCTGGTCTGGGCCACCGGCAGTCAGGCCGAGCCAAAGCTGATCTGGCTGCTGCGCGATCTACCGCCGCTCACGGTGTTTCACGGGCAGCAAAAAGGTCAGGGGGTCATCGATCAAATGATGCCCGTGCTGATCGAAAGCATGCCGCAATACCAGCACGTCATCATGCAGGTCAACCGGGCGCGGGCCCTGCAGATGCTGGGTGAACGGGCACTGGCCTGCGATCCGGCCTTGATCTGGAACCCCGCTCGCGCCCAGTCGATTGTCTACTCCGCACCCGTTGCCGTCATGCACAGCAATGGCATGGCCATATTGAGTGAGAACCGGCACTTGGTCGAACCGTTCATCCAGAACAACAAGGTGGACCTGCCAGGGCTGCTAAAGGCTCAAACCATGAAGCTTGGGGTCATTGCCAAGCGCAGCTACGGCGAGTGGATTGACGCCCAGCTGACCCAGGTCCCTGCCAGTCAGATTGTCATGCATTACGGCAACGATCCGCTGAGCAGCCTGTTGCAAATGCAGCAGGCTGGCCGCATGCCGGCACTGCTGGGGTATTGGCCGGAAATCCAGGCCAAGGCCAACGAACAAGGTTTGTCGCCCGACTCACTGACGTTTTACCCGATTCAGGGCGCACCCGAGTATCAGTCCATTTACATCGGCTGTTCGGCCACACCTGAAGGTCGCGAGGTCATTCGCAGCGTCAATACCCTGCTCAACACATTGGGGCCGCCCCCCATGTCGCACCTGGATTCGCAATGACAAAAAAAACAATAAAAAAAACCCGAGCAGTGGGGAAGCTACTCGGGTTTTAACAAGGTCTTGACGACCCGCTCAACAGGCTACAAGCATCGGAGCAATAGACTTGCTCCTGTTGATGGAAAATCTGACACACCACGCCCGCTGAAAGTTCCCCGATACCAGCAGTTAATTCCCCTTGGCAGCGCCAGCGCTTGAACACGTGCGCTGATATGAGTCCAGCAATTGCCCCAAGCTGCCCGGGGTCAGGGGTTTAGACAAGCAGCCCAACACCCTCAGGCCTTGCTTGCGGGCCAGTTGGGCCGCTCTTTCGATCACAGGGGGCGCCGCCGCACTCAAAATGATCACCGCCCGCGCACTGCGCGCGCGGCCCAGTTCTCTGATCAACTCAAGCCCCGATGTGCCGTCCATGTAGAGATCGCAAATGGCAAGATCGATTGCCCCGCACTTGAGCAGGGACTCCCGGGCCGAGTCCACGCTTTCAGCCGTCAGGACGTCGAAAATCCGAAAAGCGTTCAACATCTGATGCAACGCCATTAACTGAAACGGGTTGTCTTCAAGAATCAATACTTTCAGAGATTGCATCTTGAACCTTCAGGGCATAAACCTACTGTTACAGAGGGTGTGAACTTTAGTAGGCCCAGCAGCCAAGAAACATAGGAAATTTCTGAAAGTTCTACTGCTTTTATACAAAGCTTGTTTTTAACGTTTAAGTGAGCCTGCTAGCTCCACTTCCTGGTCTCGGAGGTATCAAACCACCCGCCTACCAGCCCTTCCAGCCGCCCTGAAACGGAGTAAAACGGGACAGTCCACTGGTAGATTTCCATGCCTCCCGCTTTAAACTCCACCCACCGTTTTTTGTAGCAAGGCTTACGGCTCTGGATCATGCGCATAAGCTCTTGCTGAAACTGCTCAGCCAGCTCATCAGGAAATAAATTGACGTCCGTGACCTTCAATCCGCATATCTGCTCCAGTTGCACCGACAAGCGCTCTTCATAACTTTTATTGCAGGTGAGCAACTCACCTTCCAGGCCCACCACGAATATCGGGCTCGGGATGCCATCCAAAAAACGTCGATTGAGTTCCAGCTCCTCGCGCAGGGATTGCTCAAACCGGCGCCCTATCCCTAGCTGCCTGCGCAGAAACCGGTTCCATGAAAACAGCATGAGGCCAGCGGTAAACAACGCTGCAAATGCCCCATACAACCAGACTGAAGGGTAAGCCCCCCCCTCGATAACAAGGGGTTGACCAACGCCTCCCAACCATCGGGTTCTCAGCGCTCGAAATTCGGCCACTGGTATGGCCTCAAGCGCCTTGTTCATGATGCCAAGCAACTCAGGGTATTGGGTCGATACCGAAAAACTGGCAGCGGTCCATCGCCCATCCACACTGCGCCCGACCTTTAGACGCCCCGGCGGATAGAGGTGAGCTTGTGTCTCGCTCTGGATCGTTGCATCCGCATCACCCGTAGCCACTGCGTGGCGTGCCTGGGCGTAGGTATCCACCAGCAGCAAGGTGATTGCGGGGTACTCACGTCGAATCAAGTCTTCGAGGGCGTGCCTGGCGGGAAGCACCAGTACCTTACCCGCCAACTGGTCCAGCGAACCCAGCCGGGAATCATTGACGCGCACCACAAATACCCAGGGTGCCCCTCCGTAGGAATAAGTGAAATCCAGAAAAGCCGTACGCTCACGGTTTCGGGAGAGACTGGAGTTCATTTGCGCCTCGCCACTTTTGAGCATGTCCAGAATGTTCACCGTTGAAAACGCTTCCTTGTGCACAAACTGCAGCCCGGTCATTCGAGATATACGCGCCAGAATGTCAACGCTCAGCCCTACCCAGCGACCGTCTCCAGCCCTGAACGCGTACAACGGAAACTGTTGGGTGGCGAGGGTCACGACCGGGTGACGCTTGATCCATTCCTGCTCGTCGGGCAACAGATCGATGGGCTGCTGCCCGCTGCTCCCTTCAAGCCCGGTCGTCCAGCGGGCCAGGACCATCTGCCTCGTTGCGTCATCAATGCTGCCGAATGCCTTTTCAATCAACGCCGCTAGCTGGGGCTCGGAGCGGCGAGTGGCAAAAGCAAACCCGTCAGCCGGCAAAACGCTATCACCCATAATGCGCACCCCTGAGTAAGGCCGAACATTCTTGAATGCCTGCACCATGAGCTCGTTACCGATGAATGCATCGATATCCCCTTCAGCCAGCGCTTCCATAGCACTCTGCAAATGGGGGGTGAGGATGATCTCGCTGTCGGGGTAAAACCCATGGGCGGTCTGTATATCGACGTAACCATCGACAAAGCCGATCTTTTTACCCGCCCAGCGCGTAATCGGCTCGAAGTCACTGGCACGCCCGACGATGACCCCTTGATCAACCATGTAGCTGCGGGAAAAAGCGATGCCTTCAATCCCCCGTTCAAAGCCGCTGGCACTGGTCAGGATGTCGATTTTCCCGGCCAGCAGCTCGGCCACTGCCTGGTCTCGCTTTTTGTAGCCCAAAAGCTCGACAGACACTCCCAGCCTGTCACGAATGAGCCCCAGGTAATCGGCGCTGAGGCCCTGGTAGTAATCGCGATCATTGGTGATATCGACAGGTTCGTAATCGCCGAGGGCGATACCCACGCGCAACGTTGGGTGATCGGCCAGCCATTGCTGTTCAGAGGGATCCAGTTGCAGCGGCTTGAACTCGATAAAGCTTGTTGCAAGCCTGAAGGGCAAACCATGGTTGGCAATGGCCGGCTGCATACCGGTCAGGAGAACCATCGCCAGCAATAGGCGCGCCCCTGATTCAAATGCCTGGTGAAGTGGTGACATGACAGAATCCTTGGCCACAAACCCGCCAACATGCGGGGTCTAAAAGCGGCCAAGGATGCCATGCGCAAACAAAAAAGCCCGTCAGATGACGGGCTTCAAAACGCGTAAGACAAATGCCTTTAAAGAGGCTTGCCTCGATTGCCATGCTGGCTGACAAAGGCTTGAACAGCCTTGAGATCATTTTCCAACACGGTGTAGCGCTCTTCTCGCTCAAAAAGGTCGGAAAGGTGCGACGGCAACTCCTGCGCTTTTCCTATGCCGGCTTTCTCAACTGCTTCCGGGAACTTGACCGGGTGTGCCGTGCCCAGGATAACCATCGGAATATCCAGGCTGCGACGGCATTCGCGAGCTGCACGCACGCCAATGGCAGTGTGCGGATCCAGCACTTCACCGCTCTCGGCAAACACCTGGGCGATGGTTTCGCAGGTCTGCTCATCATCGACTGCCAACGAGTCGAACAGACGGCGCGCCTCGGTCCAGCGATCATCTTCAACGCTGAAGTTGCCGGTTTGCTTGAACGTGTCCATCAGGGTTGCAACCGCCGCACCATTGCGACCGTGAAGATCGAACAGCAAACGTTCGAAGTTCGAAGACACCATGATGTCCATCGACGGCGACAGGGTCGCGTGCAGGGTGTCCTTGGCGTACTGATTGCCGCTCATGAAGCGATGCAGGATGTCGTTGCGGTTGGTGGCAACGATCAACTGGTTGATCGGCAAGCCCATGTTGCGTGCCAGGTAACCCGCAAAGATGTCGCCAAAGTTGCCGGTAGGCACCGAGAACGACACTGAACGGTGGGGGCCACCCAGTTGCAGGGCTGCATGGAAGTAGTAAACGATCTGGGCCATGATCCGCGCCCAGTTGATCGAGTTCACCGCGACCAGGCGTGTGCCCTTGAGGAAACCCTGGTCGGCAAAACTGGCCTTGACCATTTCCTGGCAGTCATCGAAGTTGCCTTCGATGGCGAGGTTATGAATGTTGTCACCGAACAGCGTGGTCATCTGGCGACGCTGAACTTCCGACACCCGGTTATTGGGGTGCAGGATGAAAATGTCGACATTCTCGCAATGCTTGCAGCCTTCAATGGCAGCCGAGCCGGTATCACCGGAGGTTGCTCCGACAATCACCACGCGCTCGCCACGCTTTGCCAGCACGTAGTCGAGCAAGCGACCGAGCAGTTGCAGGGCGAAATCCTTGAACGCCAAGGTCGGGCCGTGGAACAGCTCAAGCACCCATTCATTGCCATTGAGCTGACGCAGCGGCGCTACCGCTGCGTGGGAAAACGCGCCGTAGGTTTCTTCGAGAATCTTTTTGAAGTCCGCATCCGGGATACTGCCGGTCACAAACGGGCGCATGACCCGAAACGCCAACTCGTGGTACGGCAAACCTGCCCAGGAGGCGATTTCTTCCTGGGTAAAGCGCGGCAGGTTTTCCGGCACATACAAACCGCCATCGCTGGCCAGCCCGGCCAGCAATACATCTTCAAAATTCAGGGCCGGTGCCTGGCCACGGGTGCTGATATAGCGCATGTTTTTCAAACCTTCGGTTTGAGCGCCAAGCGGCCGGGAACCTGCCGCTTGGCACTATCAATTAATTGAGATGTTCAACGCGGATACGAACCACTGGCCCCACTACGCCCTGCAACGTTTCAAGCGCCGTGATCGCATCGTTCATGTGCTGCTCGATGACCCGATGGGTCAGCAGAATCATTGGCACCAGACCATCGTGCTCCTCGACCTCTTTTTGCATGATCGACTCGATGTTGATACCACGCTCGGACAGGATACTGGCCACTTGAGCCAATACGCCCGGATGATCCTTCGCCTGGATACGCAGGTAGTAGGCGCTTTCACACGCATCGATCGGCAGGATCGGGTGATCGGACAACAGGTCTGGCTGGAAGGCCAGGTGCGGCACACGGTTTTCAGGGTCGCTGGTCATGGCGCGAACCACGTCCACCAGGTCGGCAATCACGGACGAAGCCGTTGGCTCCATGCCCGCACCTGCGCCGTAGAACAGGGTCGAACCGGCAGCATCACCATTGACCATGACGGCGTTCATGACGCCATTGACGTTGGCCAGCAGGCGATCAGCCGGAATCAGCGTTGGGTGAACACGCAGCTCGATACCATTGGCCGTGCTGCGCGCAACACCCAGGTGCTTGATGCGGTAACCCAGGGCTTCAGCGTAATTCACGTCAGCGGTTGTCAGCTTGGTGATGCCTTCGGTGTAGGCCTTGTCGAATTGCAACGGGATACCGAAGGCAATCGACGCCAGAATCGTCAGTTTGTGTGCTGCATCGATCCCTTCAACGTCGAACGTAGGGTCGGCTTCGGCATACCCCAACGCTTGCGCTTCAGCCAGCACGTCTTCGAAAGTACGGCCTTTTTCACGCATCTCGGTGAGGATGAAGTTACCGGTACCGTTGATGATGCCCGCAACCCAGTTGATGCGGTTGGCCGACAGGCCTTCACGAATGGCCTTGATCACCGGGATGCCGCCTGCAACGGCCGCTTCGAACGCAACGATCACGCCCTTTTCCTGAGCCTTGGCGAAGATTTCGTTACCGTGAACGGCAATTAGTGCCTTGTTCGCAGTCACGACATGCTTGCCGTTCTCGATGGCCTTGAGCACCAGCTCACGAGCGATGGTGTAACCACCGATCAGCTCGATGACAATGTCGATTTCAGGGTTGGTCGCAACAGCGAATACATCGTTGGTAATGGGGGTACCGGTAATGTCGCACTGAGGGTTTGGCGTACGCATTGCAATTTGCGCAACCTGGATACCACGCCCGGCACGGCGCGCAATCTCCTCGGCGTTACGCTTTAGTACGTTGAAGGTGCCGCCACCGACGGTCCCGAGCCCACAGATACCTACTTTGACCGGATTCACGCTGAACTCCCCATAAAACGGCCGACTCAAGGTCGGCCGTGGAAAACAACCGTGGATTGCCACGGTTCTCTATTAATAGCCGGGCAGTTGGACTGCCCCGCCATGATCGTCAAAGGCTTACCGTGACGATGCAGGATTATTTAACACTGAGTGCCAGCTTGCCAACCTGTGCAGCAGGCTGATAACCCGGAATTACCTGACCGTCAGCCAAAACAATGGCTGGCGTGCCATTTACACCGATGGACTGGCCCATCGCGAACTGCTTGGCGACCGGGTTGGCGCATTTTGGCGCCTCGACCGTTTTACCGTCAGTCATCTTGTCCATCGCCGACTTTTTGTCCTTGGAGCACCAGACAGCCTGCAGTTGCTGGTCACCTGGAGAACCAAGGCCCTGACGCGGGAATGCAACATAGCGCACTTCGATCCCCATTTTGTTCAGCTCAGGGACTTCGGCGTGCAATTTGTGGCAATACGGGCAAGTGGTGTCGGTAAAGACCGTGATGTGCGACTTGGTTTCACCGATTGCAGGGTAAACGACGGTCTCTGCCACCGGAATGCCATTGATCAATTTGGCGACGCCAACACGCTCTGCCTGCTCGGTCAGATTGACCGGCTTACCGTCCTTGAGCTGGAACATATAGCCTTGAACGATGAACTGTCCATCCGCACTGGCGTACAGAACGCGACTGCCCTTGAGTTTGACTTCATACAGGCCGGCCATCGGGCTTGCGCTGATGCTCTCGACCGGAACATCCAGCTGCAACGTTTCGAGGCTCTTGCGAATAGCTTGCTCGGCGCCGGTGTCGGCGAACGAAAACGTACTGACCAACGCAATGGCTGCGGCGGCAAAAATCTGGGTCACGCGCATGGGAACTCCTGAAGACGGGCAACGCGGCCAACCCGCAATACCCGTCATGGAACTTCGAGTAGGGGCGGCGCGCTTTCTGAACCGGCAAAGCCTACCACAGATGGCTTGCATGACCGACTACCACTAGCCACGCGGGTGATGGCGGGCGTGGAGGTCCTGCAGGCGGGCACGGGCCACATGGGTGTAGATCTGGGTCGTGGACAGGTCGCTATGCCCCAGCAGCATTTGCACCACACGCAGGTCGGCGCCGTGGTTGAGCAGATGGGTGGCGAAGGCGTGACGCAAGGTATGAGGCGACAGTGACTTGTCGATCCCCGCGACTTTGGCTTGATGCTTGATGCGGTGCCAGAAGGTCTGGCGAGTCATTTGCTCACCTCGCTGGCTGGGAAACATCACATCACTGGGGCGCCCTGCGAGCAGCTCATGCCTGGCATCGCGCATGTAGCGCTCAACCCAGACGATGGCCTCCTCCCCCATCGGCACCAGGCGCTCCTTGCTGCCCTTGCCCATCACCCGCAACACCCCCTGACGCAGATTGAGCTGCTCCAGGGTCAGGCTGATCAACTCTGTCACCCGCAAGCCACAGGCATACAGCACTTCGAGCATGGCCCGATCACGCTGACCGATGGCATCACTCAGATCCGGAGCGGCGAGCAGCGCCTCAACGTCGGCCTCTGACAGGGACTTGGGCAACGGCCGGCCTAACTGCGGCATATCGACCTGCAGCGTCGGGTCGACGGCAATCAGCTTTTCTCGCAGCAAGTAACGATAGAACCCCCGCGCGCCTGACAGGAAGCGCGCGGTGGATCGGGGCTTGTAGCCATGCTCCAGTCGCCAGGCCAAGTGATCGAGGATCAATTCGCGCCCGGCATTGATCAATGCAATGTCGCGCTCGCCCAACCAGCCATTGAACAAGGCCAAATCACTGCGATAAGCGCCGCGAGTGTTGTCCGAAAGGCCTTTTTCCAACCACAAGGCATCCAGGAAACGGTCGATAAGTGGATCGTTTATAGCGGGCATTGGCTCTCGAAATGCGCAGGCCAGAGGCTGCGCACAAATAAAAAGTGAACTGCAAAAGTGGCCGCTAGTCTTTCATAGCCGGCGCACGCCATAAACCCCAAGTTCCTACAGGATCACCTTATGACCGAACAACAGATTCTGCTGTCTTTCGGCGGTATCGGCATTGCAGCCCTGGGCTCCCAGTGGCTGGCCTGGCGGCTGAAGTTGCCGGCCATTCTGTTTTTGCTGTTGACCGGGATTTTAGTGGGCCCCGTATTGGGCTGGCTTAACCCTCAAGAGCTGTTCGGCCCCTTGCTGATGCCGCTGGTTTCTCTGGCTGTAGCGTTGATTCTGTTTGAAGGCAGCCTGACCCTTCACCTGTCCGAGTGGCGCGAAATCGGCACAGTGGTGCATCGACTGGTCACCATCGGAGCGCTCTCGACCTGGGCGGTGATTACCCTGGCTACCCATTGGCTGCTGGGCTTTGACTGGCTGCTGGCCTTGCTGTTCGGCACCCTGACGCTGGTCACAGGGCCGACGGTGATTGTGCCGATGCTTCGTGTCGTGCGGCCCAAGGCGTCTATTGCCACTATCCTGCGCTGGGAAGGCATTGTCATCGACCCGATTGGGGCGCTGCTCGCGGTCGTGGTTTACAGCTTCATCATCGCCAGCGCCACGGGCGAAGGCCTGAGCCACAGCCTGCTGACCTTTGCCGGGGTGATTGTCTGCGGCAGCGTGTTCGGCATCGTGGGCGGCTGGATCATGGGGCATATCGTGCGCCGCCAATGGCTGCCCGAGTATCTTCAAAGCCTGGCAACACTGGCGGCGGTGCTGGCTGTGTTTATTGGCGCCAATGAGGCCATGCATGAATCGGGCTTGCTGGCGGTCACGCTGATGGGCATGTGGATGGCCAACATGAAAGGCGTGGATGTACGCAACATCTTGCACTTCAAGGAGAACCTGAGCATTTTCCTGATCTCGGGCCTGTTCATTCTGCTCGCCGCGCGCCTGGACTTGAACGCCATGATCGGTCTCGGGCCGGTGGTGCTGGTGTTGCTGCTGATTATTCAGTTTATTGCTCGCCCACTGAACGTCGTGCTCTCAACGTTTGGCTCAAAACTGAACTGGCGTGAACGCGCTCTACTGGCCTGGATTGCTCCGCGCGGAATTGTCGCTGCAGCCGTTTCTGCGATTTTTGCAATCAGGCTGGACGAAGCGGGTCACGAAGGCGCGTTGCTGCTGGTGCCGCTTACGTTTGCGGTGATCATTGGCACCGTGGTACTGCAAAGCGCCACGGCACGGCCTCTGGCCCGCCTGCTGAAAGTGGCCGAGCCCGCGCCCAGCGGCTTTTTGATCGTCGGCGCCAATGGCCCGGCCCGTCTCATCGGCAAAGCCCTTCAGCAACTGGGCAGCCGGGTACTGCTGACCGACTCCAACTGGGAAAACATTCGCTCAGCGCGCATGGAAAACCTGCCGACTTACTTTGGCAACCCGGCATCAGAGCACGCCGAATCCCATCTTGACCTGGTGGGCCTGGGGTATTTGCTCGCCCTGTCGCCGTCTGGCGAGCTGAACACCCTGGCAGCGGTTCGTTTTCACCACGAGTTCGGCCCCCAGCGCCTGTTTGCCCTGACCAATGGCCAGGAAAGCCGGCGCACCGACAAACATCGCGCCAGTCACGAGTACCGTGGGCAAGCGCTGGGCAACCCGGCACTGACTTATGGCCAGCTGGCCAGTGAACTGAGCCAGGGTGCCGAGTTGTACAGCACGAACTTGACCGACAACTTCACCTGGGAGGACTACCAGAACCTGCACGGTAAACGCGTCACCCTGCTGTTCGCCCGGGACGGGAATGGCTGGGTCCATGTGGTGACACCCGACAGCGAGTTGAAACCGGGAACCGGGTGGACGTTGCTGGCACTGATCAGGCAGCAGAGCTGAAGCCTCACCTTCCTTGTGGGAGCGGGCTTGCTCGCGATGGCATCCCTGCGGTGTGCCAGCCAGACCGCGGCGCTTGCATCGCAGGCAAGTCAGCTCCCACATGTAATGCGCTGCTCACAAAACTGCGCAATGCCGTTTTACGAGGCAAACCCTGGCAACACCGGCACCGGGCGCTTGTCATCATCGATGGCAACAAAGCTGAACAAACCCTGGATGGCCAATTCGCGGCCATCGCAACTCATGCTTTCGACATACACCTCAACCTCGACCTTGAGGCTGGTGTTGCCGACTTTAACCACTCGCCCCACCAGCTCAACGATGCAACCCGCGGCAATGGGGTGGTTGAAGTCAATGCGATCGGTAGACACCGTCACCAGCGGCAGACGACAAAAACGAGTGGCGGCGATAAACGATACTTCGTCCATCCAGGCCAGCGCAGTGCCGCCAAACAGGGTGTTGTGGTGATTGGTGGTCGATGGGAAAACCGCTTTGGTAATACGGGTAACGGACAATTCAGTACGACGTTGAATCTCTTGCTCACGCAAAGTCATGCTTTTACTACCTACAACTGGACAAAGGTATGACAAATCTCAGGCAACAAAAAAGCAGCCCGAAGGCTGCTTTTTTCTGCATCGGGAAGCTGGACTTAAGCCAGTTTTTCCTTGATGCGAGCTGCTTTACCGGACAGGTCACGCAGGTAGTACAGCTTGGCTTTACGAACGTCACCGCGACGTTTCACTGCCATGCTGTCGATTTGCGGGCTGTAGGTCTGGAAAGTACGCTCTACGCCAACACCGTTGGAGATTTTACGAACAGTGAAAGCACTGTTCACGCCACGGTTACGCTTGGCAATCACTACACCTTCGAAAGCTTGCAGACGCGAACGATCGCCTTCCTTCACTTTCACCTGAACGACAATGGTGTCGCCCGGGGCAAAAGGAGGGATCTCTTTGGTCATCTGCTCTGCTTCGAGTGCAAGGATGATTTTGTTAGTCATGCTGTGCTCCTAAGGTAGATCAACTGATCTACCATCGATACGTTGTTAACTATCGTCCCGCTCGCGGATATATTCCTCGAGCAGCTTCTTCTCTTCTCCAGAAAGCGAGCGGCTTTCCAGAAGATCGGCGCGTCGTTCAAAGGTCCGCCCAAGGGACTGCTGTAAACGCCAACGCCGGATGTGTGCATGATTGCCACTAAGCAATACGTCGGGAACACGCTGATCCGCATACACCTCCGGTCGGGTGTAGTGCGGGCAATCCAGCAAACCATCCGTGAAGGAATCTTCCTCCGCGGAGTCCGCATGCCCTAAAGCTCCAGGCAGCAGTCGTGTAACCGCATCAATCAGAACCATCGCCGGTAGCTCGCCACCAGAGAGTACATAGTCACCAATCGACCACTCTTCATCGACATAAGCGTCTATAAAACGCTCGTCAATGCCTTCATAACGACCTGCAATGAGGATTAATGCTTCCTCATTCGCCAGTTCGCGTACCGCCGACTGATTCAGTTGACGGCCTTGGGGCGACAGGTAAATAACCTTCGCCGCCTCTCCGGCTGCTTCTCTGGCCTGAACCAGTGCATCTTCCAGAGGCTTGATCTTCATCACCATGCCCGGACCACCGCCAAATGGGCGATCGTCCACAGTGTGATGTCGGTCCGTTGTGTAGTCTCGCGGGTTCCAACAAGTCAGCTGCAAGAGCCCTTGTTTCACCGCACGACTAGTGATGCCGTAGTCGCTGATGGCGGAAAACATTTCGGGAAACAAACTGATCACTTCTACGCGCAATTTAGCCACGCTTAGAAGTCCGCATCCCAATCCACCTTCATCTCGCCGGCTACCAGGTCGACGCTCAGCACGCATTGCTCTGTATAGGGCAACAAGCGATCGCGATCATCCAGGCTACCTGGGCAAGGTTTGACTTCCATGACATCGTTCGAGCCAGTTTCCATCAGGTCAACAATCTTGCCGAGCAATTGCCCTTCAAGGTTGGTCACTTTCAGTCCCTGCAGCTGGTACCAGTAGTACTCGCCGTCGGTCAGTTCAGGAAACAGGTTACGCGGCACGCAGATTTCGAATTCACGAAGAAGACCAGCTTCATCACGGTCATCGAGACCCTTGAGCTTCACAACCAGAAACTTGCCGTTATGAGAACGGCCACTGACCAGCTCTGCCTGTCGTACATCATTGCCGCGCCGAAGCGTCAGCTTTTTGTAGTCCAACAGGTTATCAATTGGATCCGTAAAGGAATAAACCTTCACTTCGCCGCGCACGCCGTGAATCGAATAGATTTTGCCGATAACGATCAAATCATCAGCAGTTTCAGGCGTCACGCTCATATTGCTCAGGCCGCAGCCTTAGCGTTTTCTTTAACCAGCTGAGCAACACGCTCAGACAGTTGAGCACCAACGCTCAGCCAGTAGGCGAGGCGGTCTTCTTTAACGGAGAAACGGATTTCCTGACCACGGGCAACCGGGTTGAAGAAACCAATTTGTTCCTTGTGGGAACCGTCACGTGGGTTACGGCTGTCGGTAACGGTCAAGTGGTAAAACGGGCGCTTTTTGGAGCCGCCAAGGGCAAGACGGATTGTTAGCATGTGAACATCGTTCCTGTAGTCGGTGCTGCAAATCTAAAGGCACAGCGGGCATAGGTGCCCGAAAGGCCGCATATTCTAAGGAATATCCGGACTTTTGCAAATGTCTTTTTCTGGCGCCTATCGGCATGCCGTACAGACTTGCAACGAGATCACCACGAATGGTGACAGGTCAGCTCCCGCACAGTGCGGGTTTGCCGGGTGTCTCGCATTGCTGCGAGTTGCCCGCACGCAAGCGTACGGGCGGGTAAATTACATTTTTGGCATGCCGCCGCCGGGCATCATCGAGCCCATGCCGCGCATCATTTTGGCCATCCCACCTTTGGTGGAGAACTTTTTCATCATCTTCTGCATCTGCTTGTGCTGCTTGATCAAGCGACCGATGTCCTGCACCTGAGTGCCGGAACCCATGGCAATACGGCGTTTACGCGAACCGCTGATCAGCTCAGGGTCACGGCGCTCGGCCGGGGTCATGGAGTTGATGATGGCTTCCATCTGCTTGAACTGCTTTTCAGCTGCGCCCTGGGCATTGCCCATTTGCGCCAGATTGACACCGCCCATGTTCGGCAGCTTGTCCATGAGACCGCCAAGGCCGCCCATGTTCTTCATCTGTTGCAGTTGGTCGCGGAAGTCTTCGAGGTCGAAGCCTTTACCTTTCTTGAGCTTTTTGGCCAGTTTGTCGGCTTTGTCTTTATCGAGGGTCTGTTCGGCCTGCTCGATCAGGCTGAGCACGTCGCCCATGCCCAGGATGCGCGAAGCGATACGGTCCGGGTGGAAAGGCTCAAGCGCGTCGCTCTTCTCGCCCATACCGATGAACTTGATCGGCTTGCCGGTAATGGCACGCACGGACAGTGCCGCACCGCCACGGGCATCACCGTCGACCTTGGTCAGGATCACGCCGGTCAGCGGCAATGCGTCGCCGAAAGCCTTGGCGGTGTTGGCCGCATCCTGGCCGGTCATGGCGTCAACGACAAACAGGGTTTCAGCAGGCTTGACGGCCGCGTGCAACTCCTGAATCTCAGCCATCATCTCGGCATCGATATGCAGGCGACCCGCGGTATCGAGGATGACCACGTCGATGAACTTCAGCTTCGCTTCAGCAATGGCTGCGCGAGCGATGTCTACCGGCTTCTGGCTCAAGTCGGACGGGAAGAAGGTCACGCCGACTTCATTGGCCAGGGTTTCGAGCTGCTTGATCGCTGCCGGACGATAAACGTCGGCCGAGACCACCATCACGGTTTTCTTTTTGCGCTCTTTAAGGAAGCGCGCCAGCTTGCCGGCGGTGGTGGTTTTACCCGCACCCTGCAAACCGGCCATCAATACAACAGCTGGCGGCGTGACATTGAGGACCAGGTCCTCGTTGGCCGCGCCCATCAGGCTTTCAAGCTCAGCCTGGACGATCTTCACAAACGCCTGGCCAGGCGTCAGGCTGCGGGACACTTCCGTGCCTACAGCGCGCTCTTTGACCGCGTTGACGAAGTCTTTGACGACCGGCAACGCCACGTCGGCTTCCAGCAACGCCATGCGCACTTCACGCAGGGTGTCTTTGATATTGTCCTCGGTCAGCTTGGCCTTGCCGGTGACATGGCGCAGCGTCTGCGAGAGACGATCGGTTAAATTTTCAAACATGCGCGATCCTTTCAGGCCCAAAGTAGACCGGGGTTATTGCGGCCCAGCCCGTGTAAAACTGATGCTCGGCGAGCCTGCGGCGTGGGCAGGTCGCGGATTATAGCGAAGACTGGCCGTGTCCGACACCTTGCCGTCGGCTTATGTGGTCTTTCGTGTACAGGCGGTTGTATGCCAAACTCAGTCCTTTCGGGCTTGCCTAACAGGATTTATGCTCCCCTTGTCACCCAGCTTGCTACCCAGCCTCGCCGCCGCCTGCTTATATGCCGCTGCGACCTTCTATCAAGGCTCTTGCCTGCGCCAAGGCGCAAAGGCGAACAAACGCCTGTTGGTGACGCTTGGCATTCTTGCCGTGCTCGCCCACGCCGCCAGCCTGTTTACCCACCTGATGACGCCTGCCGGCCTTGAACTGGACTTTTTCAGTGCAGCCAGCCTGATTGCCGCGGCCGTGATCACCGTGACCCTGGTTGCCTGCGCACGGATACCGGTCGAGAACCTGCTGCTGCTTTTATATCCGCTGGGCATGCTGACAGTGCTGCTGTCCGAATTCGCGCCGCCCGGCACGGTTCAGGTCATTAATGAAGAGCCCGGCATACTCGCGCATATCCTGCTGTCGATCCTGGCCTATGGCATGTTCACCATCGCGGTGTTCCAGGCATTGCTGCTGTCGCTGCAGAACTATCAGCTCAAGCACAAGCACCCCAAGGGCCTGATCAAAAACTTCCCGCCGCTGCAAACCATGGAAAGCCTGCTGTTCGGCTTCTTGTGGGCCGGCTGGTCACTGCTCTCGATGTCCCTGATTTCCGGCTGGCTGTTTTTGGGCAACCTGTTCGCCCAACACCTGGTGCACAAAACCTTGCTGGCCTGCCTGGCATGGATCGTATTCAGCGTGCTCTTGCTGGGCCGTTATCACCTCGGCTGGCGCGGCCATAAAGCCATCCGCTGGACGTTTGCCGGCTTTTGCCTGTTGATGCTGGCCTACTTTGGCAGCAAGCTGGTTCGTGAATACATTCTGCATATCTGACGGGCGATAATTATGGATAGCTTGCCCCCTGGGCCGATTCTGGCGGTCTCGGCGCTGTTGATCGCAGGAGCCGGGATACTTGTCGGCTATTTTCTGGGCAAGACTGGCGCAGCGGCCAAGCGTGCAGAAGCCCTGCAACCACGCGAGGAAGCGCCCCAGCAGCAGGACGAGCAAAACAACAGTCGTCCGCACCTGCTTTCCGGTATCCATGCGCTGGACAACATCACGGTCAACGACATCCTGATCCCGCGCAGCGAAGTCGAGGGCCTCAATCTGGATGATCCGATCGAAGACCTGATCGAACAACTACGCCAGACCACACGCACGCGCCTGCCGGTGTTTCACAACGACATCAATCAGGTCGAAGCCATCCTCAACACCCGCCACATTCAACACATGCTGCCTGATGCCAGCCTGACCAAAGAGGCATTGCTGGCCGTCTGCCACGAACCTTACTTCATCCCCGAAAGCACCCCGCTGCAACTGCAACTGCTGAACTTCCACAAGCAGCAGCGACGGCTGGGCGTGGTGGTCGATGAATACGGCGAAGTGCTGGGCATCGTGACACTTGAAGACATCCTCGAAGAAATCGTGGGTGAGTTCGAAGATGAGCAAAATATCGACAACCCCCATATCGATCCCCTGCCCGACGGACGCTATGTGATTGATGGCGCAGCCTCCATACGCGAGCTGAACAAAGCCCTGGGCTGGCACCTGCCCTGCGACGGCCCCAAAACCCTCAATGGCCTTGTCACCGAAGCGCTGGAAACCATCCCGGAAACCACGGTATGCCTGAAGATCGGCGGCTACCGCCTGGAGATCCTCCAGACCGAAGATAACCGCGTCAGCCGAGTGCTTATCTGGCACAACAGCGTCAAGCCCGCGGCTTAATCGCCGCGTAAGGTCTTGTTACATTTAAACGGGCCTCCCTATAATCTTCCTCGCTTACCCAAGCCTCGCCGACACGCGTGCTACCCGCACCCAGCGCTGTCGGCGCGTTGCTTTACGCAGTACCTGCGTACGTTCCCATCCTGAACTGCGCTTGCACCCTGTTATCCCTCAGGGCAAACGACCATAAAAATTGCTCGCCACGTCACGCCGCAAAGGCTGACATCGGCCAATGAGCTCATAACTGTCAGGGATTTACGCATGACCTCCAGCACAACTTACAGCGAAGCCTCGCCCGACAAGCCGGCCAATTCCGCAACCCGCGTTGCCACGGCCAGTTTTATCGGCACGGCCATCGAGTTCTACGACTTTTACGTGTATGCCACCGCTGCCGCACTGGTCATTGGCCCGGTATTTTTTCCGCAGACTTCCGGCACGGCGCAGATGCTGTCGGCGTTCCTGACCTTCGGCATTGCCTTTCTCGCCCGCCCGCTGGGCTCTTTCCTGTTTGGCCACTTCGGTGACCGTATCGGGCGCAAATCCACATTGGTCGCCTCCCTGCTGCTGATGGGCGTGTGCACCACGCTGATCGGCGTGCTGCCAGGTTACGCCACGATCGGCGCCTGGGCGCCGATCCTGCTGTGCGTGCTGCGCTTCGGTCAGGGGCTCGGGTTGGGCGGGGAATGGGGCGGCGCAGCATTGCTGGCCACCGAGAACGCTCCCAAAGGCAAGCGCGCCTGGTATGGCATGTTCCCGCAACTGGGGCCCTCGATCGGGTTTCTGGCAGCCAACGGCCTGTTCCTGATTCTGGCAATGAGCCTGAGCGATGAGCAGTTCCGCTCATGGGGCTGGCGCATCCCCTTCCTGCTGAGTGCGGCGCTGGTGATGGTCGGCTTGTATGTGCGCCTGAAACTGGAAGAAACACCGGTGTTTGCCAAAGCCGTAGCGCAACACGAGCGGGTGAAAATGCCCATCGTTGAGCTCTTCAGCCAATACTGGGCACCGATGCTGCTGGGCGCTGCCTCGATGGTCGTGTGCTATGCACTGTTCTATATCTCGACCGTGTTTTCGCTAAGTTATGGCGTGTCCACGCTGGGCTATACCCGCGAGACCTTCCTCGGCCTGCTGTGCTTTGCCGTGCTGTTCATGGCCGCTGCAACACCTCTTTCAGCCTGGGCCAGCGATAGATATGGACGCAAGCCGGTGCTGATTGTCGGCGGTGTACTGGCGATCTTGTCGGGCTTTCTGATGGAGCCTCTGCTCACCCAGGGTTCGACCTGGGGCGTGGCGCTGTTTCTGTGCATCGAGCTGTTTCTGATGGGCGTGACCTTTGCCCCCATGGGCGCCCTGCTGCCTGAACTGTTCCCGACCCGCGTGCGCTATACCGGCGCATCGGCGGCGTACAACCTGGGCGGGATTGTGGGCGCATCGGCCGCACCGTTCTTTGCCCAGAAGCTGGTGAGCATGGGCGGTTTGAGCTGGGTGGGCGGGTATGTTTCGGGTGCGGCAGTGCTCAGCCTGATCGCTGTGCTGTGCCTGAAAGAAACAAAAGAGGCTGACCTGAACAAGGTGGCCTGATCGGCGCAGGAAATACGTAGTCGCTGTCGAGGCACGAAGGCTGCGAGCTCTTAAAGTTTAAAAGCTCGCAGCCTTCGTGCCTCGGCAGCGACTACGGGGATGTTTTTTTACAGCTCGACCACTACAGCCTTGGCTGCACGGGTCGCCTTGGCGCGTGCAGCTTCAATCGACTCATCACGGGCCAGGGCCACGCCCATGCGGCGCTGGCCATTGACCTCTGGCTTGCCGAACAGGCGCAAGGCCGTATCCGGCTCGCTCAAGGCCGCACCCAGGTTGGAGAACGCGGTCTGAGTCGACTGCCCTTCCACCAAAATCACCGCCGAGGCCGATGGCCCGAACTGACGGATCAGCGGAATCGGCAAGCCGAGAATCGCGCGTGCATGCAGGGCGAACTGGGACAGGTCCTGGGAAATCAGCGTGACCAGACCGGTATCGTGCGGGCGCGGCGAGACTTCGCTGAACCACACCTGATCGCCCTTAATGAACAGCTCAACGCCAAACAGGCCGCGGCCACCCAGCGCCTCGGTCACGGCTTTGGCAACACGCTCGGACTCGGCCAGAGCAATCGGACTCATGGCCTGCGGCTGCCAGGACTCCTGGTAGTCGCCCTTCTCCTGACGGTGACCGACCGGCGCGCAGAACGTGGTGCCACCGATGTGGCGTACGGTCAGCAGGGTGATTTCGTAGTCGAAGTCGATAAAGCCTTCGACAATGACCCGCCCCTTGCCCGCACGACCGCCTTCTTGTGCGTAGTCCCAGGCAGCTTTCACATCATCAGTGCTGCGCAGCAGGCTCTGGCCCTTGCCCGACGAGCTCATCACCGGCTTGACCACACACGGGAAGCCCAGGTCCAGCACGGCGGCGCTGTAGTCTTCAAAGGTATCGGCAAAGTGGTACGGCGAGGTTGGCAGGTCCAACTCTTCTGCCGCCAGACGTCGAATGCCTTCGCGGTTCATGGTCAGCGAAGTGGCGCGGGCGGTCGGAATGACGGTAAAGCCTTCGGCTTCCAGCTCAACCAGGGTCGCGGTGGCAATGGCTTCGATTTCAGGAACAATAAAGTGCGGCTTTTCTGCTTCGATCACGGCACGCAAGGCTGCGCCATCGAGCATATTGATGACGTGGCTGCGATGGGCAACCTGCATGGCCGGTGCGTTGGCATAGCGATCGACAGCGATCACTTCGACCCCCAGACGCTGCAATTCGATGACAACTTCTTTGCCCAGTTCGCCGCAGCCACACAGCAATACGCGGGTCGCGGTCGGCGACAGTGGGGTTCCGATACGGGTCATTTCAGGTCCTCATGGAAACAAATCATCGAAGGCGCGCACACAACCTGCGCCTGCAGGGGAAGAAAGGCCGGCATTTTACCTGACTAAACGGCTGCTTTGCGCAGTCGCCAGGCCATTGCCAGCCACACACAAGTCACTCCGGCAAATTTCGACGCCATGGCGATGAGAATCACGCCCGGGGTAAACGCATCGATCATGCCGAAAAAGATAAAGGTATCAATCGGGATACTCAGCGCAGAGCTGATCCACAAGCGGTCATGCAAGGGTCGCTTGGTGATGCTGAACACCAGCCAGTCGATGCATTCGGAGACGGCGAACGCGGTGGCGCTGGCCAGGGCAATCGAAGGATCAGAGGTGATGTATGACAGCACCAGTGCCGCCAGCATGGCCAACAGCGCACCGTGGCCAAAGCGGGTTTGCACCATGTCGCGCAAAACAAACACCAGCCCGCCCCAGGCCGACCAGATAATGTCCAGGTGCGGCGCCGTCGAGAACGCGAAGTTGATCAGCACGACGCTGGCGATATAAGCGATAAGAAACAGCATGGGAGCGGGCGACACCTCTGAATAAGGCGCACAGGGTACTTGAGTCGCACCCGATTTTGTACCCGTCACAGGCCCCTGTGGCAGCGGTATTTGTCAGGTACTGGCGCCCTGCATCCACACCAGGCCACTGGACTTGGCCCGCTCATGACACAGCACCAGCACTTCCCGGCGCTCGACGTTGGTCATGCGGCTCCAACGGGTGATTTCAGCCACGGTACGCTGACAACCACTGCACACATCGTCGTCATCCAATGCGCAAATGTTCACACAGGGAGAGGCGACCGGGCGCTCCACTTCAGTCATTGCTCTGCACCTTCAAATCACGGGCATAACGCTGGCCGTTCTGCACGTAATGCGCGGCACTGGCCTCCAGCAGTTTTTTCTGTTCGTCGGTCAAGTCACGCACCACCTTGCCCGGCGACCCCATGACCAGCGAACCGTCCGGGATTTCCTTGCCTTCGCCAATCAGCGAGTTGGCGCCAATGATGCAATGCTTGCCGATTCTGGCGCCATTGAGGATGACTGCATTGATCCCGATCAGGCTGTAATCACCCACCGTGCAACCATGCAACATGGCGTTATGGCCAATGGTCACCCCCGTCCCCAGGGTCAGCGGGTAGCCCATATCGGTATGCATCACTGCGCCATCTTGCACGTTACTGTTCTTGCCAATCAGGATCAGCTCGTTATCACCGCGCAACACGGCGTTGAACCAGACACTGGCACCCTCCTCCAGGCGCACCTTGCCGATCAGGGTGGCGTTGGGCGCGGTCCAGCTTTCTGGATGGGTTTCGACGAGCGAGTCGCCCAGGCTGTATTTCATGCAGGTGTCCTCAAGGCAGCGTGGCCGTCTGCTGACGGCTCTAGATTGGAATGGAACGCTCAGGCGGGGTATGCAGATTGATATTGACGTCGTCGTACAGCAGGTTCATCAGCTCAACGATCATGATTGCCGTGAGCCCCCAGATTTTATAAACCCCAAAACGGTAGCTCGGCACATACCAGCTGCGCCCCTGATAATCGATGCGATGGGTGTGCTCACGGGGGTCCTGGCGAAAAAAATCCAGAGGTACGCTGAACACGGCGGCAATTTCGGCGTCGTTGGCCAGGTATTCAACGTAGTCCGGGACGAGGCCAACGTAGGGCGTTACACGGATACCGTGCAATGAAATCAAAGGGCTCAGCGGCCCGATGACTTCGACCAGCCCGGGTGGCAGGCCGATCTCTTCTTCGGCCTCACGCAGGGCGGTAAATACCAGATCCGGGTCTTCAGGATCGCGGCGCCCGCCCGGGAAAGCCACTTCACCGCCGTGGGTAGACAACCCGCTGGCACGCAGGGTCAGAATCAGTTCGGGTTCAGCGCTGCGCGTCACCGGCAACAGCACGGCAGCCTCGGGGAAATTCCGTTCCGTTTCCAGCGTGCGCGGGGTGTAGCGGCTTACACGGCCAAGCAGCTCGTCCAGCATAGGTCATCTCGATCCGTCACTTATCGGGCATCATGCACCAAATCGTGGGCAGCACCCAAGCCCCACAGTGTCGCAGCCGCCATATCGCACTTGCCGCGAGGCCGCCTCAGCCCCCAAGATAGGCGCCAGAGCCAGAGACCCCAGCATGAAATTTTGCAGCCAGTGCGGCCACTCCGTCAGCCAACACATCCCTCAAGGCGATTCACGCCTGCGGTATGTGTGCGACCACTGCCAGACCATTCACTATCAGAACCCGAATATCGTTGCCGGCTGCCTGCCGACCTGGGGCACACAAGTGCTGTTGTGCCGTCGCGCCATCGAGCCGCGCAAAGGCTTCTGGACGCTGCCCGCAGGTTTCATGGAAAACGGCGAGACGGTCGAACATGCGGCCCGACGTGAAACCCTCGAAGAAGCCTGCGCTGCAGTTGAAAACCTGAACATCTACACCCTGATCGATGTGCCGCACATTAATCAGGTGCATATTTTTTATCGTGCCGAGCTGCAAAGCCTCGATTTTTCAGCCGGTGAAGAGAGCCTTGAAGTCCGGCTTTTTGAAGAAGCTGACATCCCTTGGTCAGAGCTGGCTTTCCGCACGGTCAGCCGTACCCTAGAATGCTTTTTCGCTGACCGCCAGGACAACACCTACCCCGTGCGCAGCGAGGCTGTAGCGCCCCTGTCCAGCCTGATCAAACCCCAACAATAATGCTGTTCGCCTTGCACCTCAGGAATATCCCTCTAATGCGTTGGTTGCTCGCTGCTCTTTGCTTTTCATTTGCCGTTACCTGCCAGGCTTCTGTTGTCATCACCGTAAACGGCAAACCCGTCGATAAGAATCAGGTACTCCAGTCAACCCCATCGGCACCCTCTGCGCACGCCGGGCAAAGTATCGACAAGGTCCTTGTGCTCAAGTCTGCCCGCAAGTTGCAACTGATCAGCGATGGCAAACCTATCAAGACCTACCGCATCTCCCTGGGCAAACAACCCAAGGGGCCAAAAATGCGCGAGGGAGACAAACGCACGCCTGAGGGGCTGTACTGGGTCGACTGGCGCAAAAAAAGCGACAAGTTCAACCTGGCCATGCACATCAACTACCCCAATATCAGCGATGCGGCCACCGCCCGGCGTGAAGGCGTGAACCCCGGGTCGATGATCATGATCCACGGCACGCCGGACAGCGAAGAAAACCCTGAAGAACTGTTCCACACCCTGGACTGGACCGATGGCTGCATCGCAATGAAAAACCACGAAATGCGCGAAGTCTGGAACCTGGTCAAGGACGGCACGATGGTTGAAATCCGCCCCTGAGCAAAAATAAATTCCAGCCGCCGTACCAGCATCCTCATCCCTGCACACTTAATACCACTGCACTGCGCCGGGCCCATCAGGGCCCGCAACCTCTTGGCGCCTCCGCCAACACGCTAATACCACTTAAACACCAAATAAGTAGCCATCCCTGAGAAGCTTGCTCATACAGCGAGATACCCCCAATTTCGCGCATTGACTTGGTATTAAAGTGGTATTAGTTTTGCCGCATTACCGAGCGACAAAAACCCAACAACCGCATCGGACACATCCCCATGAGCACGCTTCTTGCCCTACGCCCGGACGACACCCTGGCCACGCCGCTGTACCTGCAACTCGCCCGAAACCTGGAAGCCGCTATTCACGCTGGCGTCTGGAAAGCCGAGCAGGCACTGCCATCCGAGCGCAGCCTGAGCGAACAACTGGGCCTGTCCCGCGTTACCGCCCGCAAAGCCCTGGAAGTGCTGTTCGAACAGGGCCTGATCCGCCGCAGCCAGGGCTCCGGTACCTTTATCACGCCACGGCTCGAGCAACCGTTGTCGCGGCTTTCCAGCTTCAGCGAAATGCTCCGGCTTAAGGGCTTTGTGCCAAGTTCACAGTGGCTGGACCGGGAAATCACCCCGCCTACCCATGAGGAGCTGATCCGTCTGGCGCTGTCGCCCACCGACAAAGTCGCCCGCCTCAAGCGTCTTCGCAAAGCCGATGACACGGTCATGGCCATCGAAATGAGCACCCTGCCTGCATGGCTGATCCCACAGCCGCAAGTGATTGGCGACTCGCTCTACGAACACCTGGACCGTATTGGCAAACCGGTGGTCCGCGCCCTGCAGCACATTCAGGCGGTCAACGCCTCAGCCGAATTTGCCGCGCTGGTCGGGATCGAAGCGGGTACCGCCATGCTGCTGATGACGCGGGTCGGTTATCTGGAAGACAACACCCCCATCGAAGTCACCGACACCTATTGCCGTAACGATTACTACGACTTCGTGGCCGAGCTGCGCCGCTAACCCTCACTCGACGTCACGCCCGGAGAGCCGATCATGTCTGAAGCCAACATCCTCACCCCCCAAGGCTGGATTCGCGGTCACCTGCGGCTGCAAGGCGCCAAGGTGCTCGGTATCGAAGGCCGCCCCTGCGACCCGGCTGACAATGACCTGCCGTACCTGCTACCCGGTTTTATCGACTTGCATGTTCATGGCGGCGGCGGCAAAGACATCATGCAAGGCAGTGAGGCCTTCGAAACCATCATCCACGATGCGGGCAACACGATTTTCGCCAATCTGGCGCTGATCTTCGCCATCGGTATCGCGGTGGGTTTTGCCCGGGACAATAACGGTACCGCGGGCCTGGCCGGGGCCATCGGCTACCTGGTGCTGGTCTCGACTCTCAAAGTGCTCGATGCCAGCATCAATATGGGCATGCTCGCCGGGATCGTCAGCGGTCTGATGGCCGGGGGGCTGTATAACCGCTTCAAGGACATCAAACTGCCGGAGTACCTGGCGTTTTTTGGTGGCAGGCGCTTTGTGCCGATTGTCACCGGGTTTGCCGCTGTGGGCCTGGGCGTGGTGTTCGGCTTGATCTGGCCGCCGATCCAGAACGGTATCAACAGCCTGGGGGTATTGCTGCTTGAAAGCGGCAGCATAGGAGCGTTCATTTTTGGTGTATTGAATCGACTGTTGATCATCACCGGGCTGCACCACATCCTCAACAACATGGCGTGGTTCGTGTTCGGAAGCTTTACCAACGAAGCGGGGCAAGTAGTGACCGGCGACCTGACTCGTTACTTTGCAGGCGACCCCAAGGGCGGGCAATTCATGACCGGCATGTTTCCGGTGATGATGTTTGGCCTGCCTGCTGCGTGCCTGGCGATGTACCGCAATGCCCTGCCGGAGCGGCGCAAACTGATGGGCGGGATTTTCCTGTCACTGGCGCTGACGGCCTTTTTGACCGGTGTCACCGAGCCCATCGAGTTTGCCTTCATGTTTCTCGCACCCCTGCTCTATATGTTGCATGCGTTGCTGACCGGGCTGTCGATGGCCATCACCAACCTGCTGAATATCCATTTGGGATTCACCTTTTCCGGCGGTGCAATCGACATGCTGCTGGGCTGGGGCAAGTCCACCAATGGCTGGATGATTTTTCCCATCGGGCTGGCGTACTTCGCTATTTACTACGTGGTGTTCGATTACTGCATCCGTCGCTTCAAACTCAAAACCCCGGGCCGTGAAGACAACCCTGTGGCAGAAACCGCCGACCTTACCGGGCAGCAGCGCGCCAACGCCTACATCCAGGCCCTGGGTGGCCCGGAAAACCTGATCACGGTAGGTGCCTGCACCACCCGCCTGCGACTGGAGCTGGCAGACCGTAGCAAAGCGCAAGATGATGCGCTGAGAGCCCTTGGCGCCATGGGCGTGATGCGTCCCGGCCGTGCAGGCAGCTTGCAAGTAGTCGTTGGCCCGACTGCCGATAGCATGGCAGATGAGATACGTTCGGCCCTCTCGCAGCTCAACCTCCAGCCAGCCGTAACCACGGCTCAGGCCGCAGAGGAAGAACCGGCACACAAGATGGAACCCGGGCACGCAGAGCAATGGCTAGCCGTTTTGGGGGGGCGCAACAATGTATTGCACGTTGAATGCGTGGCGCTTACCCGCTTGCGGGTCAAGCTGGCGAACGAGGATTTGCTGTCAGAGGATTTGCTCGACGCATTGGGCAGCCAAGGCATCAGCCAGCACGCCGATGGCATTTGGCATGTGGTCGTGGGGAAACACGCAAAGGGGTTGAGCGAGATACTGGAGCAGATGATCAGGCCGACAAGCCAGAGCTGACGCAAACCTGTGTCAGCAGTTGCAGGTTTGGTACGGGTTTACATATCAGCCAAACGCCACACTTCATAAGCGGGCGTTTCATACGGGTGGCTGTGCTTGAGCGCAGCCACCACGTCGTGGACAAGATCGTCAGCGACGACCAGCTCAACTTTCCATTCCCCGACATATTCGACCTGGCCGGTTTGCCCGATAAACGGCTGACTGCCGTCCAGCGCGCGAAACTGGCCCTGGCCCAAGGTCTGCCAGGCGCAGTGGTCATAATTGCCGATTCGTCCGCCACCGGCGGCGAATACGGCATTTTTGACCACGTCCACGTGGCTTGGGGGAACGAAGAAGCTGAGCTTGTACATCGCTTTTAATCTACCCAGCCTTTAATTGACCCAAGCACGAGCGTTACGGAACATGCGCAACCACGGCGCATCTTCGTTCCACTCTTCTGGACGCCACGAGTTCTGCACGGCGCGGAACACACGCTCAGGGTGCGGCATCATGATGGTGACACGACCGTCACTGCTGGTCAGGCCGGTAATCCCGCGCGGCGAGCCGTTCGGGTTGGCCGGGTAGTTTTCAGTGACCTTGCCGTGGTTGTCGACGAAACGCAGCGCCACAGAACCGGACAGATCCGCTTGCAGCATGGCTTCTTCGCTGGCGAACTCGGCATGACCTTCACCGTGAGCAATGGCGATTGGCATGCGCGAACCGGCCATGCCCTGCAGGAAGATCGAGTTCGACTCCTGCACCTGGACCATCGCCACACGGGCTTCGAACTGCTCGGAGCGGTTGCGCACGAAGTGTGGCCACAACTCGCTGCCTGGAATCAATTCGCTCAGGTTGGACATCATCTGGCAACCGTTGCACACACCCAGGGAGAAGCTGTCGGTACGCTCAAAGAAGCTCTGGAACGCATCACGGGCACGGGCATTGAACAGAGCCGACTTGGCCCAGCCTTCACCGGCACCCAGCACGTCGCCGTAGGAGAAACCACCGCAGGCAACCAGGCCCTTGAACTCGTTCAGGTCGACACGGCCGGCCAGAATGTCGCTCATATGGACGTCGATGGCATTGAAGCCGGCGCGATCGAACGCCGCCGCCATTTCAACCTGACCGTTTACACCCTGCTCACGCAGTACGGCCACCTGAGGGCGAATGCCTGTCTTGATGTACGGCGCGCTGATGTTCTCGTTGACATCAAAGCTCAGCTTGACGCTCAGGCCCGGATTGTCTTCTTCAAGCAACACGGCGAACTCTTGCTCCGCGCACTCGGCGTTGTCGCGCATGCGCTGGATCTGGTAGCTGGTTTCAGCCCACTGACGTTGCAGCAGACGGCGCTGACCTTCAAACACGGTCTCGCCATTGAACTCGATGCTTACATCGTCACAGTTGCGCGGCTGGCCAATGACCGATACGCAGTCGCCCAAACCGGCAGCGCTGAACTGCGCAAGGATGTCTGCCATGGAGTCCTGGCGAACCTGGATCACTGCACCCAACTCTTCGTTGAACAGGATCGCAGGAATGTCGGCGGCGGTTTCAGCCAGGCCGTCGAGGACCAGGTTGACACCACAGTGACCGGCAAACGCCATTTCCATCACGCTGGTCAGCAAACCACCGTCGGAACGGTCGTGGTAAGCCAGCAGATGGCCGTCGGCATTCAAGCCCTGGATCACGGCGAAGAAAGCCTTGAGGTCTTCTGCGTCATCAACGTCGGGAGCCTGTTTACCCAGCTTGCCGTAGGTTTGAGCCAGGATGGAGGCGCCCATACGGTTTTGGCCACGACCCAGATCGATCAGAACCAGATCGGTCAGGCCCTTGTCCATGCGCAGCACGGGGGTCAGGGTCTGGCGCACGTCGAGCACCGGGGCAAAACCGGTAACGACCAACGACAGCGGCGAGGTGACCGTCTTGTCAGTACCCTCTTCGCTCCAGCGGGTTTGCATGGACATCGAGTCCTTGCCCACCGGAATGGTGATGCCCAGCTCAGGGCACAGCTCCATGCCGACCGCTTTCACGGTGTCGTACAGGCGGGCGTCTTCACCCGGGTGGCCAGCAGCGGACATCCAGTTGGCAGACAGCTTGATGTCACTGATCTTGCCGATCCGCGAAGCTGCGATGTTGGTCAGGGTTTCGCCGATCGCCATGCGGCCCGATGCCGGGGCATCCAGCAGTGCCAGCGGAGTACGCTCGCCCATGGCCATGGCTTCACCGGTGTAGACGTCGAAGCTGGTGGCGGTGACGGCAACGTCAGCCACAGGCACCTGCCACGGACCCACCATCTGGTCACGAGCAACCAGGCCGGTGATGGTACGGTCGCCGATGGTGATCAGGAAGCTCTTGCTCGCTACAGCCGGGTGATGCAGGACGCGTTCAACACATTCGCCGATGTTCAGCGCTGCCGGGTCGAAATCATCGCCCAGCTCTGCTTCACGCACTGCTGAACGGTGCATGCGCGGCGCCTTGCCCAGCAACACTTCCAGTGGCATGTCCACCGGGTTGTTGCCGAAGTGGCTGTCGGTGACGGTCAGTTGCGGCTCGGCAGTGGCTTCGCCGACGACGGCAAACGGGCAACGCTCGCGTTCGCAAATCGCCTGGAAGCGGTCGAAATCTTCGACGCCCACGGCCAGAACGTAACGTTCCTGGGATTCGTTGCTCCAGATTTCGTGCGGGGCCATGCCCGGCTCGTCGTTTGGAATATTGCGCAGTTCAAAACGACCGCCACGCTCACCGTCGTTCACCAACTCAGGGAAAGCGTTGGACAGACCGCCCGCACCCACGTCGTGGATGAAGCTGATCGGGTTTTTGTCACCCAACTGCCAGCAACGGTCGATCACTTCCTGGCAACGACGTTCCATTTCCGGGTTTTCGCGCTGAACCGAAGCGAAGTCCAGGTCAGCCGAGCTTGCGCCGGTGGCCATCGAGGAAGCCGCGCCGCCGCCCAGGCCGATCAACATCGCCGGGCCACCGAGCACGATCAGCTTGGAGCCAACCGTGATTTCGGCTTTCTGTACGTGTTCGGCGCGAATGTTGCCCATGCCGCCAGCCAGCATGATTGGCTTGTGGTAACCACGGACTTCTTCGCCACGTGGAGTCGTGATGGACTGTTCGAAGGTACGGAAGTAACCGGTCAGGGCCGGACGACCGAATTCGTTGTTGAACGCAGCACCGCCCAGAGGGCCTTCGATCATGATGTCCAGCGCGGTAACAATGCGCTCTGGCTTGCCGTACGGCACTTCCCACGGCTGTACAAAGCCTGGGATCTGCAGGTTGGATACGGTAAAGCCGGTCAGGCCAGCCTTGGGCTTGGCACCACGACCGGTTGCGCCTTCGTCACGAATCTCGCCACCGGAACCGGTCGCAGCACCCGGGAACGGGGCGATTGCGGTTGGGTGGTTGTGAGTTTCGACCTTCATCAGGATGTGTACAGGCTCCTGCACCGCGCCGTACTGGCGGGTTTCAGGGTCCGGGAAGAAACGCCCGGCAACACTGCCTACGATGACCGAAGCGTTGTCCTTATAAGCAGACAGAACGCCTTCGCTGTGCATCACGTAGGTGTTCTTGATCATGCCAAACAGGCTTTTGTCCTGGCTCTGGCCGTCAATATCCCAACTGGCGTTGAAGATCTTGTGACGGCAATGCTCGGAGTTGGCCTGGGCAAACATCATCAGTTCGATGTCGTGCGGGTTGCGACCCAAACCGTTGAAGGCGTTGACCAGATAGTCGATTTCGTCTTCAGCCAGTGCCAGACCCAACTCGACGTTGGCTTTTTCCAGCGCGGCGCGACCGCCACCCAGCACGTCAATCGCTGTCAGCGGCTTGGGCTCGGCGTGACTGAACAGACCGCTGGCCTGCTCGAGGTTACCCAGCACGATTTGCGTCATGCGGTCATGCAGTGCAGCACCAATCAGCTCGGCATCAGCGTCGCTGAACTGGCCAGCCACGTAGAACGCAATGCCTCGCTCCAGGCGCTGGACTTTAGCCAGGCCACAGTTGCGGGCAATGTCGCTGGCCTTGCTGGACCAGGGGGAAATGGTGCCAAACCGCGGCAACACCAGGAACAGTCGGCCGCTCGGCTCTTGGACCGGTACGCTTGGACCGTACTTCAGGAGACGAGCCAGTACCTGCTGTTCATCGCTGGTCAGCTCACCGGTCGTTTCGGCAAAGTGGGCGAATTCAGCATACAAACCAGTGACAGCCGGAACCTTCAGGCTCAGTTGTGCAAGGAGTTTGCTGTGGCGAAAGGCAGAAAGGGCAGGAGCGCCGCGCAGGATCAACATCTTCGGGACAGCCTCGGGAGGGGTATGCTTTGAGGCCCGGCATTCTAGCCTAAACCGTTCGCCTCGGCACCCGAAACGGTACACCTGACGCACACCAGACGTCGCTAATCGACCAAACCCTTATTCTTTATAGCTATCAGCGGCTTGAGCGATGGTCTTTTATGATCTTTAGACAGTGACCCGACCCCCATTCCACAGGGGTTTCAGGGTTTTTTGCAGCCAATATCAGAATGATCAAAAATTGTCGAGATATGGCACCTGCGCAGCTTTGCGTATACTGCGCGGATGTTTTCTCTAACTGTATTCCGCCAGCGCTGCGCCAGATGGCTCTTCGCAACCGGACTCTTCCTGATGCTCGGTGCCTGCGTTGAAAAACCCAGCACCCTTGAGCGCGTAAAGGAGGACGGGGTACTGCGGGTGATCACCCGTAACAGCCCGGCGACCTATTTCGAGGATCGCAATGGCGAAACCGGCTTTGAATATGAGCTGGTGAAGCGCTTTGCCGACGATCTGGGGGTAGAGCTTAAAATCGAAACGGCTGACAACCTGGATGAAATGTTCAACCAGTTGAGCCAACCCGACGGCCCTGTTTTGGCTGCTGCCGGTCTGGTCAGCAGCGAGAAGCGCCTCCAACAAGCCAAGTTCTCCCACCCGTACCTTGAAGTCACGCCGCAGATCATCTATCGCAACGGGCAATCGCGTCCGACCTCCCCAGCCGATCTGGTTGGCAAACGCATCACCGTACTTAAAGGCAGCTCCCACGCCGAGCAGCTTGCCGAACTCAAGAAGCAATACCCCGGGATTGAATACGACGAGTCCGACGCGGTCGAAGTCGTCGACTTGCTGCGCATGGTCGATGAAGGGCAGATCGACCTCACACTCGTCGACTCCAACGAAGTGGCCATGAACCAGGTGTACTTCCCCAATGTTCGCGTGGCATTTGATCTGGGCGACGCGCGCAGCCAGCGCTGGGCAGTTGCCGCAGGTGAAGACAACAGCCTGCTCAACGAGATCAATGCGTACCTGGACAAGGTCGAGAAGAACGGCACCCTGCAACGCCTCAAAGACCGCTATTACGGGCACGTGGATGTACTGGGCTACGTGGGTGCCTATACCTTCGCCCAGCACCTGCAGCAGCGTCTGCCCAAGTATGAGAAGTTCTTCAAGGATGCCGCCAAAAAAGAACAGATCGACTGGCGCCTGCTCGCAGCCATGGGCTACCAGGAATCATTGTGGCAGCCCACGGTAACGTCCAAGACAGGCGTTCGCGGCCTGATGATGCTGACCCAGAACACTGCGCAAGCCATGGGCGTTTCCAACCGCCTGGATGCAAAGCAGAGCATCATGGGCGGTGCCAAATACCTCGCGCTGATCAAGAGCGAGCTGGACGATGACATAGAAGAGCCTGACCGCACGTGGTTTGCGCTGGCGGCCTACAACGTTGGCGGCGGACATCTGGAAGACGCACGCAAACTGGCCAAGAAAGAAGGCCTGAACCCGAACAAGTGGCTGGACGTGAAGAAGATGCTGCCTCGCCTTGCGCAGAAGCAGTGGTACAGCAAGACACGCTATGGCTACGCACGAGGCGGCGAGCCGGTGCATTTTGTGGCCAACATCCGTCGTTACTACGACATCCTGACATGGGCCACACAGCCGCAACTTGAAGGCGATCAGGCTGCTGACAGCAAGCTGCACATCCCCGGTATCGACAAGACCAAGCCCAAGGAAGAGCCACAGCTGTAGAGCGATTCATGTGCCGTAGTCGCTGCCGAGGAACGAAGGCTGCGAGCTTTTTCGCGATGCTCGTAAAATCAAGAGCTCGCAGCCTTCGTTCCTCGGCAGCGACTACGGGTCAGTATCAGATCCGCACCTGATCTACTTAAGCCTTAGCAGCAGCCACAATCAGCGCTTTCATCTCGGCCACAGCTGATTTGAAGCCCACGAACAACGCATGCGCTACCAGCGCATGGCCAATGTTCAACTCGTTAATCCCCTTGATTGCCGCTACCGCTTCCACGTTGTGGTAATGCAAGCCGTGGCCGGCGTTGACGATCAACCCCTGGGCCAGACCAAACGCCACCCCCTGCGCCACGCGCTGCAACTCTTCAGCGACGTCGGAAGGAGTCTGCGCGTCGGCATAACGGCCAGTGTGCAGTTCGATAGCAGGTGCACCGACGCGCCTCGACGCTTCAATCTGACGCTCGTCCGCATCGATGAACAGCGACACTTCACAACCGATTTTGGCCAGACGCTCGACAGCGGCCTTGATCCGCGCCTCTTGCCCGGCAACATCCAGACCGCCTTCAGTGGTCAGCTCCTGACGGGTTTCGGGCACCAGGCAGATATGAGCCGGGCGAATGTGCTCGGCAAATACCATCATTTCTTCAGTCACGCCCATTTCGAAGTTCATGCGCGTTTGCAGCACGTCCTTGAGCAGCAACACATCACGTTCTTGAATGTGCCGACGGTCTTCGCGCAGATGTACGGTGATGCCGTCGGCGCCCGCCTCTTCGGCGTCCAGCGCAGCCTTGACCGGGTCAGGGTAACGCGTGCCGCGAGCCTGACGCAGCGTGGCTACGTGGTCGATGTTCACGCCGAGAAGAATGCGATTGCTTTGGGTCACTGGGGCTCTCCTGAAGAGTTGACGATTCGGCGCACAGCATACCGGTCTATTCAGGGCTTGCGAAACAACTCGCGACTGGCCAGGGGCTTGCCAGCCAAATGCACGGCCAGTGCCTGACGCATCAGGCGCTTGGCAGCAGACAAGGCGCCAGTAACGGTCCAGTCAGCCTCGGCCATCCCGTGCAGTTCTGCGCCATGAAACAGTCCGGGCTGCACCAGATAAATCCGCTCAAGCCCCGCATCTACCTGCAGCCGATACATGCCATCAGCCGCCACCGGCTCGCCGTGAATGTCATGAGTCAGGGAAAAGCCATAGCCCAAATCGTCCAGCAAGCGCCACTCGAACGCCCGCAGCAGTGGCTCCAGCGGTCGCCCTTCAGCCAATGCCAAAAGCGTTGCCGCATAGTGGTCGAAGACCGCCGGATGAGGGTCTTCGGCAGGCAAAAGCCGCACCAGCAGTTCGTTGAGATAAAGACCGCTGAACAGCGCTTCGCCATTGAGCCAGGTAGAGATACCCGCGCTCTCCATGCGCCCTACGTTTTTCAACTCGCCCCGCCCGCGAAACTCGATTTCCAGCGGGACAAAGGGCCTGGCCAACGAGCCCGCCTTGCCCCGCGCACTGCGCAACACTGCCCGCAGGCGACCTTGAGGCGTGATGAAATCCACCAGAGCGCTGGTCTCACGATAGGGACGACTGTGCAGGACGTAGGCGAGTTGGGCTGTGGGGGCTTTGCTGGACATGGAACTCAGCTATCTCAGAAGGCAAACACTGCCAGGAAGAACAGCACAAAACCAAAGTGGGAGCGGCGGTGCTCCCACAGGGGGTAGTGCCGTGCTTACAGGTCGCCGTAGCCCAGGGAACGCAGGGCGCGTTCGTCGTCGGACCAGCCGCCTTTGACTTTAACCCACAGGTTCAGCATGACCTTGGAGTCGAACAGCAGCTCCATGTCCTTGCGCGCTTCGGTGCCGATGCGCTTGATACGCTCGCCCTTGTCGCCAATGATGATTTTCTTCTGACCGTCACGCTCAACCAGAATCAAGGCATGGATATGCAGGGTTTTGCCCTGCTGCTTGAACTCTTCGATTTCGACAGTGATCTGGTACGGCAGCTCGGCGCCCATCTGGCGCATGATTTTTTCACGCACCAGCTCGGCAGCCAGGAAGCGGCTGCTGCGGTCAGTGATCTGGTCTTCCGGGAAGAAGTGATCGTTTTCCGGCAGGTGATCGGCGATCACGCGCTCCAGGGCTTCAAGGTTGTGACCATGCTGAGCGGAGATCGGAATGATCTGGGCGTTCGGCAGTTGCTCCTGAAGCCAGCTCAGGTGCGGCATCAACTCGGCCTTGTCTTCGATGCGGTCGGTCTTGTTCAGCGCTACGATCAGCGGTCCGGTCACATACTGCACACGTTCCAGCACCATCTGATCTTCGTCGGTCCACTTGGTGCGGTCGACAACGAAGATCACTACGTCGACGTCTTTCAACGCCGCCGAAGCGGTTTTGTTCATGTAGCGGTTAAGGGCCTTTTCGCCGCCCTTGTGCATGCCCGGGGTATCAACGTAGACCGCTTGCACGTTGCCTTCGGTCTTGATGCCCAGCATGTTGTGACGGGTGGTCTGGGGTTTGCGCGAAGTGATCGCCAGCTTTTGACCCAGAATGTGGTTCAGCAGTGTGGATTTACCCACGTTTGGTCGACCAACAATGGCAACGTAGCCACAGCGAGTTGCAGTTGTATCAGTCATGGCCATTCTCCACGCCAAGGGCTATCAGTGCTGCGGCGGCCGCTACCTGTTCGGCAATACGACGACTCACACCCTGACCTCGGCTTTTTTCATTCAATAGGGCAATTTCGCACTCAACGAAGAACGTGCGGCAATGCGGTTCGCCCTGGATATCTACCACTTCGTAACGCGGCAGATCGCAGGCACGCGACTGCAAGAACTCTTGCAGACGGGTCTTTGGATCTTTATTGGTGTCGACCAGGGTCAACGTCTCGAACTCGCTGGCAAGCCAGGCCAGTACGCGGTCACGGGCGGCGTCCATGCCCGCATCCAGGTAAATGGCGCCAATCAGCGCTTCAAGGGCATCAGCCAGGATCGATTCGCGGCGAAAACCACCGCTTTTGAGCTCACCCGAGCCCAGGCGCAGGTACTCGCCCAACTCAAAACCACGGGCCAGTACGGCCAGGGTTTCGCCTTTTACCAGGCGTGCGCGCAGACGCGACAACTGGCCTTCACGGGCCAACGGGAAGCGGTCAAACAGTGCTTCACCGGCAACAAAATTGAGAATGGCATCACCCAGGAACTCAAGGCGCTCGTTATTGCGCCCCGCGAAACTGCGGTGTGTCAGGGCCAGAATCATCAGTTCCTGGTCTTTGAAGGTGTAGCCGAGCTGACGCTCTAAACGTTCTAAAGAAAAACTCACGATTTACCCACGCTGAGTTCGTGGCCGAATGTCACCACCGGACCGATATTAGGGATCAGTGATGTTCGTTTATCGCATAGCAAATGGACAGGGAACAGGCTGTTCGCCGCCGTCACACTTAACGCTTTGTTCAAATCCACATCCTGAATACTCAGGCATACGACTTATTCGTACACCTGAAAAGCATTCGGCGCTGTTATTAACAGCGCCGTTTTTGGCTACTTGATCAGACCAACCCGCGAGAAGTTCGGCAGGTTGCTCGCCTTGGGCTCCGGCCAGCTCATCCAAACAGCGAAGGCCTTGCCGACAATGTTCTTGTCGGGGACCATGCCCAGCTCGTCTTTGGGAATGTTCGGATCATCCCAGTAACGGCTGTCGTTCGAATTGTCGCGATTGTCGCCCATCATGAAGTAATGCCCGGCCGGAACCGTCCACTCCTTGTCAGGCGGCGCACGATAGCGGCTCATTTCCTTGCGGATCATGTGCTCGACTTCGCCCAGCTTCTCTTTGTACAACTCGGCACTGCCCAGGGTGCCAGCTTCGACACCCACCAATTGCTCGGCTACCGGCTTGTCGTTGACATAGAGATGCTTGTCGCTGGTGTAGCGAATCTTGTCGCCCGGCAGACCCACTACACGCTTGATGTAGTTGACTGTCGGATCGCTTGGGTAACGAAACACCATCACATCGCCCCGCTTCGGATCACCCACTTCGATGATTTTCGTGTCCAGTACCGGCAAGCGGATCCCGTACGAAAATTTATTCACCAAAATGAAGTCGCCCACATCCAGGGTCGGCTTCATCGAACCGGACGGGATCTGGAACGGCTCAACCAGAAACGAACGCAGCACCAGCACGATGAACAACACCGGGAAGAACGACTTGCCGTATTCAACCAGCAGCGGTTCCTTGTTGAGCTTTTCGACTACCTGCATATCAACCGGAGTAACACTGGCTTGATAGTTGGCAATGGCCTTGCGCCGGCGAGGAGCCAGGAAGACCAAATCGAGCAGCGCCAGCAAACCGCACACGGCAACAGCAATGACCAGCAACAGCGGGAAATTTAGTGACATAGGACCTAGCTATCCAACCTGAGCACTGCAAGGAAGGCTTCTTGTGGAATTTCCACGTTACCCACTTGCTTCATGCGTTTTTTACCGGCTTTCTGCTTTTCCAACAGCTTGCGCTTACGGCTAACGTCACCACCGTAGCATTTGGCCAGTACGTTTTTTCGGAGCGCTTTAACAGACGAGCGCGCAATGATTTGGCCGCCAATAGCAGCCTGAATTGCCACATCGAACATCTGACGCGGAATCAGCTCTTTCATCTTCTCGGTCAACGCACGCCCTTTGTAGTGAGCGTTGTCGCGGTGAACAATCAGTGCCAGGGCATCAACTTTCTCGCCGTTGATCAGTACATCGAGCTTGACCAGATTGGCCGACTGATAACGGTTGAAATGGTAATCAAGCGAAGCATAGCCGCGACTGGTGGATTTGAGACGGTCGAAGAAGTCCAGAACCACTTCGTTCATCGGCAAATCGTAGGTCACTTGCACCTGAGAACCCAGGAACAACATGTCGTGTTGAACGCCGCGCTTTTCAATGCACAGGGTAATGACGTTACCCAGGTGCTCTTGAGGCACAAGGATATTGGCGCGCACGATTGGCTCGCGAATGTCTTCAATCGAAGAAACGTCTGGCAGCTTGGACGGGTTGTCGACGTAAATCGTTTCGCCCGTCTTGAGCAGCAGTTCGAAAATTACGGTTGGGGCCGTGGTGATCAGGTCCAGGTCGTACTCGCGCTCTAGGCGCTCCTGAATGATCTCCATGTGCAACATGCCCAGGAAGCCGCAACGGAAGCCGAAGCCCAGTGCATCGGAGCTTTCCGGGGTGTACTGCAGCGACGAATCGTTCAGTGTGAGCTTTTGCAGGGCTTCGCGGAAGTCTTCGAAGTCGTCAGAGCTGACCGGGAACAGACCCGCGTAAACCTGAGGCTGGATACGTTTGAAACCTGGCAGTACGTCAACATCAGGCGTCGTGCTCAAGGTCAGGGTATCGCCCACTGGCGCACCGTGAATGTCCTTGATGCCGGCAATGATGAAACCTACTTCACCGGCCTTCAGGTCAGTGGTAGCCGTGTGCTTGGGGTTGAACACACCCACGCTGTCTACCAGATGCATCTTGCCGGTGGACTTGACCAGGATCTTGTCGCCCTTTTTCACGCGGCCGTGGCGCACGCGAACCAGGGACACAACGCCCAGGTAGTTGTCGAACCAGGAGTCGATGATCAACGCTTGCAGCGGATCTTCGTAGTTACCGGTTGGCGCAGGAATGGTGTGCACCAGGCGCTCAAGCACTTCGTCGACGCCCAGGCCGGTTTTGGCGCTGCAGGTCACGGCATCAGTGGCATCAATGCCAATGATTTTTTCGATTTCTTCCTTCACGCGATCAGGATCGGCCTGCGGCAGGTCGATCTTGTTCAGCACCGGCATGACCTCAAGGCCCTGCTCGATGGCGGTGTAGCAGTTGGCAACGGACTGGGCTTCTACGCCCTGCCCCGCATCGACTACCAGCAAGGCACCTTCACAGGCAGCCAGCGAACGGCTGACTTCGTAGGTGAAGTCGACGTGCCCCGGCGTATCAATGAAGTTCAATTGATAGGTAATGCCGTCTTTGGCCGTGTAATACAAGGTGACGCTGTGGGCCTTGATAGTGATCCCGCGCTCACGCTCGAGGTCCATGGAGTCCAGTACCTGGGCTTCCATTTCGCGGGCACTCAGGCCACCGCACATCTGGATGAAGCGATCGGCCAGCGTCGACTTGCCATGGTCAATGTGGGCGATGATGGAGAAATTGCGGATATGACTCAAATCACTCACGGGTCAACACTCAAAAAAGTCGCAGGCAGACTGCCCGCCGAAAAATAGCCGGGAATTGTACCTGATCCTCTCGCCAAGCGTCACGTTCACAGGCCAATGGACACCTACAAAAAAGCCCCTATCGCGAGATAGAGGCTCTTGATTGACTCAATGACCGCTCATCAACCCGCCCGGCGTAACAGCCAGAAACCGGCCAGAGCACAGATGGCAGCCGGCACCAGCACCGCGAACAGCGGCGAGAAACCGAATACCAGGCTCAATGGCCCCAACAGGTCTTGCGCGATCTTGAAGACGAATCCGACCAGCACCCCGGTAAATACCCGCTGGCCCAGAGTAACAGAGCGCAACGGGCCGAAGATGAAGGATATGGCCATCAACACCAGCGCAGCCGTTACCAGCGGCTGCAACACCTTGACCCAAAAGGCCAGCCAGTAACGGCCATTATTCAGCCCCTGATCCTTGAGGTAATGGATGTAGCTCCACAAACCCGCGATCGACAGCGACTCGGGAGCCATGACCACGGTATTGAGCAATTGCGGGCTCAATGACACATCCCAGCGCTCTTCAGGGGTCTTTACAACTTCAGTGCTGTTACCGTGAAAAAGCGTGGTGCTCACGTCGCTCAACTGCCAGTTACCCTGGTCGAACTGCGCCTTTTTGGCGAAGCTGGCCGACTGCATCTGGTGATCTTTGTCAAAACGATACCGGGTCACGCCATAAAGCAGGCCATTGGGCTGAACAGCGTTGATGTGGATGAACTCGTCACCCTGACGATGCCACAGACCGTGCTTGGAGCTTTGGGAATCACCGCCACCCTGCGCCAGCGCGCGATTGGCCTGAGCGATGTTCTCGGTGGCCGGAACCACGTACTCGCCAATCAGCACGCCTGCCAGCATCAGCACCAGCATCGGCTTCATGACGGCCCAGACAATGCGCCCCAGGGACACGCCCGCAGCACGCATGATGGTCAGTTCACTGTTGCTGGCAAGGCCACCCAGACCAATCAGACAGCCAATCAATGCAGCCATCGGCAGCATTTCATACAAGCGGCGCGGCGCGGTCAGCATGACAAAACTGAACACATCCAGGATGGTGTAGCTGCTGCTGATACTGCGCATCTCATCGATCAACGCAAACAGCAGCGCCAGACCCAGAATAATCCCCAGCACGGCCAGAATCGCAAATAACACACTGCTACCAATGTAGCGGTCGAGCTTAACCACGGGCCATCTCCTCGGCACTACGGCGACTTGCCAGTTTCAAGCGCAGCGGCTCCCAATACATCAGCCCCAGGCCAATGACCAGGAACAGGCCATGCACCCACCACAAGCCCAGCGCCAACGGGATTTTGCCGCCTTCAAGCAGGCCTCGCCCCCAGGTCAGCATGCTGAGGTAGCCCATATAAAGCAGAATGGCCGGCAACAGCTTGAGGAAGCGCCCCTGGCGCGGATTGACCCGCGACAACGGCACCGCGATCAGGGTCACGATAAATACCAACAGCGGGAAAGCTATACGCCATTGCAACTCGGCGACCGCACGGGGTGCCGGATTGCCGATCAGGTCCGGAGTCGGGATGGCGTCACGATCGGTCACATCATTGCTGACTTCCGGTTTTGGCAGCAATACACCGTAGGTGTCGTACTTGATGGCACGGTAATCGGCCTGCCCCGGATTGCCGTCATAGCGATAGCCATCGTCCAGAATCAACCAGCGACTGCCGTCAGGACGAATCTCCTGGCGACCCTTTTGCGCCAGCAGCACAGAAATACTGCGGTCCGCAGCATCCTCTCCGAGCTTCTTCTGAGTAATGAAGACGCCGGACAAAAGGCTACGGTTATTGCTCAGTTCTTCGGTGTAAGTCACCCGTGTGCCGTCACTCAAGGACTGAAAACGACCAGCCTCCAGGGTGTCGAACTCGGTCAGGGCGTCTTGCTTATTGAGCAACAGCTGAAATTCATTGGCGCCCTGGGGTGCCAGGCTCAGGCTGAGCCAGGCCACGATCAGGGCAATCAGCGCAGCAGGAGCCATAGTGATGGCCAGCAAGCGCTGACGACTCATGCCGGTGGCCGACAGCACGGTCATTTCGCTTTCAAGGTACAAGCGACCGTAGGACAGCAGAATGCCCAGAAACAGCCCCAGCGGCAGGATCAGCTGCATGAAGCCTGGCAGGCGGAACCCCATGATCAGGAACAATGACCCCGGATCCAGGGCACCCGAGGCGGCCTGAGCGAGATACTTGATGAAACGACCGCTCATGATGATGACCAGCAGCACAGCGCTGACAGCGCTCAATGTAAGCAGGACTTCGCGGGATAGATAACGGAAGACGATCAAACCAGACACTCCAGGGTCGTCAGGCTAAGGCGGCCAAACAAGCAGCATAACGAGTCGGCCCATACCTCATCATAGATGAGACGGGCCGTCTAAAAAGATGGCGCATTATCCTGTGAATGACCGCCCCTGTCACTGCGCAGTCTTGAAAGTACCCCGCTGGCCAAATACCGGGGTTGTCAGGCTCCTGCGGCGGGGTTCAAACTGCCCGCCTTGACGCCAGCCTTAATCACAGGTGAAGCGCTTCATCTATCAAGCAAGCAAACAGCACTGTTTGTGCGCATGTTGACCATTTGATTCAGGGACCCCGACATGGAACTGGTTGTAAAAAGCGTTAGCCCAGAAACGTTGAAAACCGCCACTCTGGTGGTCGCCATCGGCGAAGGCCGCAAGCTGGGCCCTACCGCCACCATCATTGACGAACTCACCGGCGGCGCCATCAGCGCAGTACTCAAGCGCGGGGATCTGGCGGGTAAAACCGGTCAAAGCCTGCTGCTGCACAGCCTGCCCAACCTCAAGGCCGAACGCGTGCTGCTGCTGGGCACCGGCAAGGATGACGAGCTGGGCGACCGCCCGTTCCGTAAAATCATCAGCGGCGCACTGGGCGTATTAAAAGGCCTGGGCGGCAGCGATGCGGTGTTTGCTCTCGACGAACTGGTGGTCAAGGGTCGTGACAGCTACAGCAAAAACCGCCTGCTGGCAGAAACCCTGATCGACGGCGGATACACCTTCGACCGTTTCAAAAGCCAGAAAGCCGAACCTCGTGCCCTGAAGAAAATCACCCTGCTGACCATTAAAGCAGCACAGGCTGAAGTTCAGCGCGCCGTGACCCACGCCCAGGCGATCGCTTCGGGCATGTCATTCACCCGCGATCTGGGCAACCTGCCACCCAATATCTGCCATCCGATTTTCCTGGCCGAACAGGCCAAGGATCTGGGCAAGGAATTCAAAGGCCTGAAAGTCGAGATTCTTGATGAGAAGAAAATCAAGGATCTGGGCATGGGCGCGTTCTATGCCGTAGGCCAGGGCAGTGACCAGCCACCTCGCCTGATCGTAATGAACTACGCAGGCGGCAAGAAATCCGAAAAACCGTACGTACTGGTCGGCAAGGGCATTACGTTCGACACCGGCGGCATCAGCCTCAAGCCGGGCGCCGGCATGGATGAAATGAAGTACGACATGGGCGGTGCTGCCAGCGTGTTCGGCACACTGCGCGCCGTGCTGGAGCTGAAACTGCCGATCAACCTGGTGTGCATCCTGGCGTGCGCCGAGAACATGCCGAGCGGCGGTGCTGCACGCCCGGGCGACATCGTGACCACCATGAGCGGCCAGACGGTCGAAATCCTCAACACCGACGCCGAAGGCCGCCTGGTGTTGTGCGATGCACTGACCTACGCCGAGCGCTTCAAGCCTCAGGCCGTGATCGACATCGCCACCCTGACCGGCGCCTGCATGGTTGCACTGGGCGCTCACACCTCCGGCCTGATGGGCAACAACGACGAGTTGATCGGCCAACTGCTGGAAGCCGGCAAACTGGCAGACGACCGTGCATGGCAACTGCCGTTGTTCGAGGAGTACCAGGAACAGCTGGACAGCCCGTTCGCTGACATGGCCAACATCGGTGGTCCCAAAGGTGGCGCCATTACCGCAGGCTGCTTCCTGTCGCGCTTCGCCAAGGCCTATAACTGGGCTCACCTGGATATCGCCGGCACGGCATGGGTCAGCGGCGGCAAGGACAAGGGTGCCAGTGGCCGCCCTGTACCCCTGCTGACTCAATACCTGCTCGATCGCGCCAACGCTTGAAGCTGACAATCGAAGGCTGCGCTGCCTGACGGCGGCGCGGTCCCGATTCAGGAATCGCAATGACCCCGGAACCCAACACCGAGTTGACCAAGGTCGACTTTTATATCCTGCCCAGCGCCGAACCTTCCGCGCGGCTGGATTTCGCATGCAAACTCACCGAAAAGGCCTGGCGCCTGGGCCACAGGGTGTATTTACACTGCGCCGACAGCGCTCAACGTCAGGATCTGGATGAACGCCTGTGGCGCTTCAAGGGCGAAAGCTTCGTGCCCCACAGCAACACCGAAGACGAACCCGACGGTGTCGTTGTCATGGGCTGCACAGAAGCACCGCCAAGCCATCAGGACTTACTGATCAACCTGGACCTCAAAGTCCCCGAATTCTTCAAACGCTTCGCCCGTGTGGCTGAAGTGGTGGTCGAAGACCCCGCCGTCCGACTGGCCGCACGGGAGAGTTTCCGCTTCTACCGTGAACAGGGCTATCCTCTGCAAGACCACAAGCTACAACGACTCTGAGCACACGATGGACACCTCCAATTCGCCGCAAAAAGCTGCACACCTGCTCGATGATCTTGAGTCCATTCGCAAGCTGCTCGGCGATGAGGGCCTGCAACCGCCGCTGCTGACAGAGATGGTGGGCGGTGAAGACGCGCAGATTCCATTGTTGTCTGAAGTCATCAGCGAAGAACCCGAGCCCGAACAAATACCGCTGGTCGGCATTACCCCGGCACCCGTGGCAGAAAAAGCCCCGGACGCACTGCTGGTGCATCTGGACAAAGAGCTGCGCACGGCAGCCCAGGCCATCATGCAGGACGTGATCAACGACTTCGCCCCGCACATCGAAACCGAGATCAAACGCCGCCTCGATGCGCATATGGAGCGCTTGCTCGCACAACATCAGAACTAAAGCGCTCTGCGTAGCAGCTGCCGAGGGCTACGTCCGATTGCGCAGCGATCGTAAAACCTGAGATTGCGGTCTGCCTGAAAGACCGCCCCTTCCGACATCACGACGGCTGCGCCGCCGGACGCAGCCTCGTACCTCGGCAGCTGCTACGAAATATGCACAGGCCACACCACAACTCGCCCTACGCCTCCCACCCCGCTATACTTGTCGGCTTTCCTGAATTAATGCCAATAGGGTCCCGCCGCGCATGGATAAGACCTACCAGCCGCACGCCATTGAAACTTCCTGGTACAAAACCTGGGAAGAAGAGAATTATTTTGCCCCGCAAGGCGCGGGCGACCCGTACACCATCATGATCCCGCCGCCGAACGTCACCGGCAGCTTGCACATGGGTCACGGTTTCAACAACGCGATCATGGACGCCCTGATCCGTTTCCGCCGCATGCAGGGTCGCAACACCCTGTGGCAGCCGGGCACCGACCACGCGGGTATCGCCACCCAGATGCTGGTTGAGCGTCAGATCGAAGCACAAGGTCTGAACCGCCACGACCTGGGTCGCGAAAAATTCCTCGATAAAATCTGGGAATGGAAAGACCAGTCCGGCGGCAATATCAGCCGTCAGATCCGCCGCCTTGGCTCGTCCGTAGACTGGAGCCGCGAACGCTTCACCATGGATGACGGCCTGTCCGAAGCCGTGAAAGAAGCCTTCGTACGCCTGCACGAAGACGGCCTGATCTATCGCGGCAAGCGCCTGGTCAACTGGGACACCAAGCTGCACACCGCCATTTCCGACCTTGAAGTGGAAAACCACGACGAGAAAGGCTTCCTGTGGAACCTGCGCTACCCGCTGGCTGACGGCGCAACGACCGCAGAAGGCCTGGACTACCTGGTGGTTGCTACCACCCGTCCGGAAACCATGCTGGGCGACGCCGCTGTTGCCGTTAACCCGGAAGATGAACGCTACAAGGCCCTGATCGGCAAGTTCGTCGAGCTGCCACTGGTTGGCCGTCGTATCCCGATCATCGCGGACGACTACTGCGACCCTGAATTCGGCACCGGTTGCGTGAAGATCACCCCGGCCCACGATTTCAACGACTACGAAGTCGGCAAGCGCCACAACCTGCCGCTGCTGAACATCTTCGACAAAAACGCCAAAGTGCTGGCTGCTGCCCAGGTGTTCAACCTCGACGGCAAGCTCAACGAAACCGTCGACGGCACCCTGCCGGCCAAATACGCCGGCCTGGATCGCTTTGAAGCGCGCAAGCAAATCGTTGCTGATTTTGACGAAGCAGGCCTGCTGGTCAGCGTTGACGATCACGCCCTGAAAGTACCGAAAGGCGACCGCTCCGGCACCATCATCGAGCCGTGGCTGACGGACCAGTGGTACGTATCGACCAAGCCTCTGGCAGAACCAGCCATTGCTGCCGTTGAAGACGGCCGCATCGCGTTCGTGCCTAAACAGTACGAAAACATGTACTTCTCGTGGATGCGCGACATCCAGGACTGGTGCATCAGTCGTCAGCTGTGGTGGGGCCATCGCATCCCGGCCTGGTACGACGAGTCGGGCAAGGTTTATGTAGGCCGCGACGAAGCTGAAGTCCGCGCCAAAAACAACCTGGGCCCGGACGTTGCGCTGCAACAGGACAACGACGTACTCGACACCTGGTTCAGTTCGGGCCTGTGGACGTTCTCCACACTGGGCTGGCCGGAAAAAACCGACGCGCTGAAAACCTTCCACTCCACTGACGTGCTGGTGACGGGCTTCGACATCATTTTCTTCTGGGTTGCCCGGATGATCATGCTCACCATGCACCTGGTGAAAAACGAAGACGGCACCCCGCAAGTTCCGTTCAAGACCGTGTATGTACACGGCCTGGTGCGTGACGGTCAGGGCCAGAAGATGTCCAAGTCCAAGGGCAACGTCCTGGACCCGCTGGACATCATCGACGGCATTGAACTCGAAGACCTGGTGGCCAAACGCACCACCGGCCTGATGCAGCCAAAACTGCTGAAGAAAATCGAGAAACAGACCCGTGACGAATTCGCAGACGGCATCGCCAGCTATGGCACCGACGCCTTGCGCTTCACCTTCTGCTCGCTGGCATCTACCGGTCGCGACATCAAGTTCGACATGGGCCGCGTTGAAGGCTATCGCAACTTCTGCAACAAGATCTGGAACGCCGCACGTTACGTGCTGGACAAGGGCGAGGACTGCGGCCAGAACGGCGAAGCCTACGAACTGTCACTGGCCGACCGCTGGATCATCTCGCAACTGCAACGCACCGAAGCCGAAGTGACCCGTCACCTCGACCAGTTCCGTTTCGACCTGGCCGCACAAGCGCTGTACGAGTTCATCTGGAACCAGTACTGCGACTGGTACCTGGAACTGTCCAAGCCTGTGCTGTGGGACGAAAACGCTCCGATAGAACGTCAGCGCGGCACCCGTCGCACGCTGGTTCGTGTACTGGAAGTTGCCTTGCGTCTGGCGCATCCGTTCATGCCGTTCATCACCGAAGAGATCTGGCAGCGCATCGCGCCGCTGGCCGGCGTTGAAGGCAAGACCATCATGCTGCAACCGTGGCCAGTGGCCAACGAAGCTCGCATCGACCAGGCGGCCGAAGACGATATCGAATGGCTCAAGGGCTTGATGCTCGGCACGCGTAACATCCGTGGCGAAATGAACATCGGCCCGGGCAAGCCATTGCAGCTCTACCTGAAAAACGTCAGCAGCGAAGACCAGCGCCGTCTGACCGAGAACGATGCCTTGCTCAAAAAGCTGGCTAAACTCGAATCGATCACCGTTCTGCAAGACGGCGCCGAAGCACCTTTGTCCGCTACCGCTCTGGTAGGCGAGATGGAAGTGCTGGTGCCGATGGCCGGCCTGATCGACAAAGATGCAGAGTTGGCGCGCCTGGACAAGGAAATCCAGCGCTTGCACGGCGAAGTTGCGCGAGTGGGCGGCAAATTGTCGAATGCCGCGTTCGTTGACAAGGCCCCGGCCGAAGTCATCGAAAAAGAACGTGCCAAATTGGCCGAAGCCGAACAGGCCTTGAGCAAATTGGCAGACCAGCACGCGCGGATTTCCAGCCTGTAATAACGCTGCGCACCTGATCGCGGGCAAGGCCGCTCCCGCAGGGTTCAACTCTGCAGGAACGGGCTTGCCCGCGATTGCTTTTGTGGAATGAATTGAACATGACTACCCCACGCACTTCCAAAGCCACACGCCACAAGCCCAAGGCTGCCAGCGATGCCAAACCGGTCGAGCCGCGCGTCAAGCCCAGCCTGCACCCGCGCAACCGCCACCAGGGCCGCTACGACTTCCCACAGCTGATTTCGGTGTGCCCGGAACTGGCCGAATTCGTGATCATCAACCCGTACGGCAAGGAAAGCATCGACTTCGCCAACCCGAGTGCCGTGCGCGTATTCAACCGTGCCCTGCTCAAGGCGTTCTACGGCATTGCTCACTGGGATATCCCGGCTGACTACCTGTGCCCGCCCGTACCGGGTCGCGCTGACTACGTGCACTTCCTGGCCGACCTGCTGGCCACCATGAACGACGGCGAAATCCCTCGCGGGCAAAACGTTCGCGTGCTGGATATCGGCATGGGCGCCAACTGCGTCTACCCGCTGATCGGCCACAGCGACTATCGCTGGCAGTTCCTGGGTACGGAAGTCGACCCGACTGCCGTTAAAGCGGCCAAGGCGATTGTGCAGTCCAACGGTCTGAACAAAGCCATCAGCCTGCGCCTGCAGCCTAATCCGCAGAAGATCCTGCTGGACGTGCTGGAAAGCAGCGAACGTTTCGACCTGACCATGTGCAACCCGCCGTTCCACGCCTCGCTGGACGAAGCCACACGCGGCAGTGAGCGTAAATGGCGCGCACTGGGCAAGGCAGATCCAAAGCGCAAGCTGCCGGTTCTGAACTTTGGTGGCCAGGCGGCCGAATTGTGGTGTGAAGGTGGCGAACAGCGCTTTGTCACACAACTGATCCGCGAAAGCGTCCACGTTGCGCGTCAAATCCTGTGGTTCAGCGTGCTGGTGTCCAAGGCTTCCAACTTGCCAGCCATCCAGACCGCGCTGAAAAAAGCCGGTGCACGGGAAAGCCAGGTGGTGGAAATGTCCCAGGGCAACAAGCAAAGCCGCTTTGTGGCCTGGACCTTCCATGACAAGGACCAGCAGCAGATGTGGCGCGAGAAGAACTGGAAGTAAGCCCCGCGCAATCCTGTAGTCGCTGCCGAAGGCTGCGATAAGAGCTGAGGGGCCCTGAGAAAGCGGGGCCGCTTCGCAGCCCATCGCAGCCTCGTGCCTCGACAGCGACTACAGGAACAGCGGGCATAAAAAAGCCGCGCTTCGGAGTGATCCGAAGCGCGGCTTTTTTAATGCTTACTTGTTAACAGCGTCAGTCAGGCCTTTGGCCACAACGAGCTTGATAACTTTTTTGGCAGCGATTTCGATGGCAGCGCCAGTCGAAGGGTTACGGCCAGTACGGGCAGGACGCTCGGTCACTTTCAGTTTGCCAATACCTGGCAGAGTGATTTCGCCGCCATTTTCCAATTGATCAGCAACGATCTGAGCCAGTTGGTCCAGAGCGTTACGCGCGGTAGTTTTCGGCGCGTCGATGGCTTCAGCGATATCAGCGATCAGTTGGTCTTTAGTAATAGCCATTGAGATGTTCCTTCCCTATCAAATTCATTTGGTTTGCAGAGTGCAATGTCAGCCATCGAGCCAGATCTCAAGGGTCTGACACACCCGCCAGCTTTCACGACGAATCGCGGATGTAGATAGCTAAAACGGGGTTTGGTTCGACCTGACACATGCTGAATGCACGCTTTACGCCGTTTCCGAGCGCAAGACCGGGCAAAACTAGCACAGAGACGGTTAAATATCCGCCTCTACCTGGGCTTTTGGTCAGCTTTATCGCCTTAAAACCGTAAAAAAGCCGTCCCGGGTGGTCTCAAGCCCCCCAAACACCGACCCAGCGCTCAGGTGCGGTACACTTGGCGCCTTTGCGGGGTGCGCCCCCTGTCCTCTCATTACTCGCCGAGAAGCCCATGCCGATCCGTCATTGCATCGTCCATTTGATTGACAAAAAACCCGACGGTACGCCCGCTGTTCTCCATGCCCGCGACTCTGAACTGGCCGCGTCTCAAGCCATCGAGAACATGCTCGCGGACCTCAACGAAAGCTACAACGCCAAGCAAGGCAAAGCATGGGGCCTCTTCCATGCTGAATCCGGCGCGCATCCGTTCAGCGGCTGGCTCAAGGAGTACCTGGACGGCGGTAAAGACTTCACCGCATTCAGCCGCGTGGCCGTCGAGCATCTGCAGAAGCTGATGGAAGAGTCCAACCTTTCCGTCGGTGGTCACGTACTGTTTGCCCATTACCAGCAAGGCATGACCGACTACCTGGCGATCGCCCTGCTGCATCACAGCGACGGCGTGGCGGTGACCTCGGATCTGGACGTGACCCCATCGCGTCACCTGGACCTTGGCCAACTGCACCTGGCGGCACGGATCAATATTTCCGAGTGGCAAAACAACAAGCAGTCCAAACAGTACATTTCGTTTATCAAAGGCAAAAACGGCAAGAAAGTTTCGGAGTACTTCCGCGACTTTATCGGCTGCCAGGAAGGCGTCGACGGACCAGGCGAAACCCGGACCCTGCTCAAGGCCTTCAGCGACTTCGTTGAAAGCGAAGACCTGCCCGAAGAGTCCGCCCGCGAAAAAACCAAGACCTTGGTCGACTACGCCAGCAGCCAGGCCAAAATCGGCGAACCGATGGGTCTGGCCGAATTGTCCGAGCTGATCGACGAAGAGCGTCCGAAAGCCTTCTACGACCATATCCGCAACAAGGACTACGGCCTTTCTCCCGAGATCCCGGCAGACAAACGCACCCTGAACCAGTTCCGCCGCTTCACCGGGCGCGCTGAGGGCCTGTCTATCAGCTTTGAAGCCCACCTGCTGGGCTCCAAGGTCGAGTTCGACGAAGAAGCCGGCACGCTGGTGATCAAGGGCTTGCCGACCCAACTGCTCGACCAGCTCAAGCGCAGCAAATAATGCTCAACGGTATTTTGAAGAAAGTCCTGTTTGTTCTGGTGGTGGTGGTCATCTTCCAGAACTGGGGCAAGATCGAGCGTGTGCTCAATCCCTCGGGTGTCGTCTCCGAGCAAACCCGGGCCAGCGCCCGTGTGGTGCTGTATTCCACGCAATGGTGTGGCTACTGCAAGGCGACGCGCCGGTTTCTGGATGAGAAAGGCATCCCGTTCAAGGAGTTTGATATCGAGAAAGACGCGGTCGCCCGCCAGGCTTACGAAGCGCTGGGCGGACGCGGAATTCCGATACTGGACGTGAACGGCACGCTGATAAGGGACTTCAAGCCGGATGCGATACTGGCGGCATTGAAATAACCCCTTGCGCCTGACTTTGCACCAGGCATTCCTTGGCGCTCTTCCTGAGTTTTTTGATCAGTCGTTCCTGGCGCAGGGCTTCGCCCCTGTCAGGCCAGGATTCGACATACACCAAGGCCACTGCCGGGCTTGAAGCAAAAAAGCGTGCGCCCTTGCCGCTTTGATGTTTGGCAAAACGGCGCACCGGGTCATCGCTGATCCCGCAGTACAGAGCGCCATTGGCGGCCCGCACCAGATAAACGAACCAGGGTTTTTCGCTCACTTTCAACGGCTGCCCTGAAAGGCCTTGAGTCCTTTTTGCGCCTGCGCCCGAATGGCGTTCTTCACCAGCGGCGTCCACCCCAGCAACAAGCCCTTGGTGCCCAATGCCTGACGCGACCAGCGCCACAGGTCAAAGTGATCGTGGTGCTCGCAAATCTTGCCGTCGCGAAACACAAACTGCGCCTGAATGTCATTGACCACCGTGGCCCCGGTCTGGCCGAACACGTAGGTTGCCACCCAGTGTGCGCTGCCGCGCTGCCCCTGAGCCTGGACCTGATCGAAAGTCAGGCTGAAATCCTTGGCCCGCGAGGTCAGCATGCGCCACATGTCTGCGGCATCCTGGCCACGCAATTCACCAAACACCGGATCGCTGAACAAGACGTCATCGGTGTAGCAGGCCGCCATCGCTTGTGCATCGAGCTGCTGGAAGGCCTGGTAGAAACGAGTGATCAATGCTTGATGGTCTTGGCTCATGGCAGGGTCCGTGCGGGTCAGTAATCCGTGCACGATAATCTGCCATGAACAGAAACACTATGGCCCTCAGATTTTCTCGCTCTGCACATTCACATACAGGGAACGTCCCGCGCCGAGCCCGGCGGCGATAGCCCCCAGGCCCACCACGGCAAAAATCCAGCCCACAGCACTCCAGCCGCCCGTGACTTCATGCACGATCCCGACCGCCAGCGGCCCCATGGAGGCCACGGTGTAACCAATACCCTGGGCCATGCCAGACAGGTTGGCCGCAACATGAGCGTCCCGCGAACGCAATACGATAAGCGTCAACGCCAGGCTGAACGTACCGCCCTGCCCCAGGCCCAGCACAATCGCCCAGCCCCACAAGCCTTCGATGGGGGCATACAGGCAGCCGAACAGCCCGGCCAGGGTCATGCTCATGACCAGCACAATGGCCAACCGCTGATCTTTGCCCCGCGTGGCCAGCCAGGGCGCTGTCAGTGCAGTCAGCAATTGCACGATGACCGAGCCCGACATCACCAGCCCGGCCTGGGTCGGGGTCAAACCGCGCCCGATCAGAATGGAGGGCAACCAGCCAAAAACGATATAGGACAACGAGGACTGCAAGCCCATGTAAAGCGTCACTTGCCAGGCCAGCGGATCACGCAGCAGGCCACTCACCCGATAAGCAACATTGTGTGAGCCCTGACGCTTGCCCACTTGGGGCAGCCAGAAAATGGCCGCAACCAGAGCCGGCAAGGCCCAGAAGCCGAGTCCCAGTGCCCAGCTCTGACCCAGCGACTCGCTCAGTGGCACCGTCGCGCCCGCCGCCAGTGCCGCGCCCAGGCACAAGGCCATGGTGTAGACACCGGTCATGGTCCCGGCATGCCCTGCGAAATCACGCTTGATAATCCCCGGCAACAGCACGCCGATGATGCCAATGCTGGCGCCCGCCAGAATGCTCCCGGCAAACAGCCCAACCTCTCCCAGGCAACTGCGCAGAACGATGCCGCCGCCCAGTGCCACCAGAATCCCCAGTACCACCCGCTCAGTACCAAAACGCCGGGCCAGAATCGGTGCCAAAGGTGCGAACAGGCCCAGGCAAAGCACCGGCAAAGTGGTCAATAAACCGGCCTGCGCAGCCGACAGCCCGAGGCGGTCCGACACCTCGCCCAGCAGCGGCGCCATGCTCGACAATGCCGGACGCAGGTTCAGCGCCACCAGTACCAGGCCCAATAGCAGCAACCACGGTCTCAGCACGACCGGGGGCGTTTGCTGCACCTGTTCGTCGTCTATCTCAGCATCGATCAGCAACGCTTCCAGCTCATCCAGATGACGAGCGGGCTCGGCGCTGGCATTGGCGACTGACAAAGGTTGAGTCATGGCGTGCTCCGGCTCAGGGTTCATTGATCAACGTCCGGCATAACGCCATGGCCCGTTGCGGGTTTTGTTGTTCTACGGCTTCGAGTAGCTCGACGTGCAGGTCGAACACCAATTGACGCCTGGGATGAACATCCATCGTCTTGCGCAAATGGTTGGTCACAACGCTGGAGGTGTAGCGATACAGCTCGCTCAAGGCCGGGTTGTGCGCGGCATCTATCAGCCGCTGGTGAAACACCAGGTCGCAGCAAATATAGGTGTCGAGCTCACCGTGATAGTGCTCGCCACTTGCATCGAGCGCCTGATGCAGCAGCCGCAAGTCCTCGTCCGTACGACGCAAGGCCGCCAGGCCAACGGCTTCAACCTCAAGGATGTGCCGCATCTCCCGACCCTGCTCCATTGAGCAGGATGACAAGGCACGCAACGTGTCCATCGGGTCGACTCGCCCTCGCAGATAACTGCCATCGCCCTGACGGATTTCGATCAGCCCGGCGAATGCCAGCACGCGCATGGCTTCACGCACGGTGTTACGGCTGATGTTCAGTTGCGCCGCAAGCTCCGGCTCAGTCGGCAAACGCTGCCCCACCGCCCAGGTGCCGTTGTTTATTCGCGCACGCAGTTGCTCAAGCGCCTGGTCAACCAGGGAACGTTTTATCAGTGGAGAAGCATCTGTCATCGAATTCACCTTTTCATCCAATCATAGGATGAATTTTCCTACATGTTAGCCAGACGTCTTCGCATCGGCAATCAACTACAGATTAAGTGCCCCAAAAAAATGCTGATTGAGCATTGAACAAACAACCCTCAAAGGGTATTTTAAAAAAATCGAGGCTGCCTCTTATGGAAAAGAAAACACCTCACTACAACCTCCAGTGCATTCAAGCCGACGTACAACGGCTTGGCGCTGTAGCGTTTACCAAAAGCGCCCTGGATGGCGGACGAACCATGGGCCTGACCCTGGCGCAAATGCAGCGGGTCATTGCTTCTTTAGAACGCCGGGCGCTGTACAAGTCGATGTCGACCCACTCAGACCACAAGGTCTGGCAAGACGTCTATCACGCACAGGCCTACGGTTTGGCTATTTATATCAAGGTGACTTATCGCCCGAGTGGAGGGCCGCCAGTCATCGCTTTCAAGGAAAAAGACCTATGAGCAAACATGACTGTTACGCCTGCGGGGCCCCCAACGCGATGTACGCCTTCAAAGGGCGTAGCTTCAATGTGAATTTCAAGCAAATGAACCGGATGGTGCACAGCCTGAGCGGCCATGAATGCAAGGAATGCGCTGAGGTCGAGTTCGATGCTCCCAGTGCAGAGCGTTATGCCCGGGCAGGAGATGAACTGATTGAAGATGCCAAGCAGGTAATGGCTGATGAGATGAAGCGCATTCGGCGCAAACTTCACTTCACTCAAAAAAGTGCTGTGCAACTGCTGTCGGGGGGGGGCCACAATGCGTTCAGCCGCTATGAGCGTGCCGAGGTCGAACCACCGAAACCCTTGTTTGTGCTGATGCGTTTGCTGGATCGCCATCCCGAACTGGTTCGGGAATTACAGGCCATCAATGAGTGCACCGATATCAATGCGCTGCTGGTGCAAAAACAACAGCAGCGACACGAATAGCCTGTAGCCGCAGCCTTAGGCTGCGGCTACAGCGGTTGAATCAATGCAAAATCTGATTCAGGAACAATTTGGTCCGGTCATTCTGCGGGTTGTCGAAGAAGTCGTTCGGTGCGGCCTCTTCCACGATTTCGCCCTTGTCCATAAAGATCACCCGGTTGGCCACTGTGCGGGCAAAGCCCATTTCGTGGGTCACGCAGAGCATGGTCATGCCGTCTTCGGCCAAGCCGATCATGGTGTCCAACACCTCTTTCACCATCTCCGGATCGAGCGCTGAAGTCGGCTCATCGAACAGCATGATTTTTGGTTTCATGCACAACGCCCGGGCAATCGCCACACGCTGTTGCTGGCCGCCCGACAACTGCCCCGGAAACTTGTGCGCCTGCTCCGGAATACGAACCCGCTCCAGATAATGCATGGCGATTTCTTCAGCCTGACGCCGGGGCATCTTGCGTACCCACATCGGTGCCAGCGTGCAGTTCTGCAGAATGGTCAGGTGCGGAAACAGGTTGAAGTGCTGAAACACCATGCCCACTTCGCGCCGTACCGTCTCGATCTGCTTGATGTCGTTGGTCAACTCTACCCCGTCAACCACGATGCGCCCCTGCTGGTGCTCTTCGAGGCGATTGAGGCAGCGAATGGTCGTCGACTTGCCGGAGCCCGAAGGCCCGCACAACACAATGCGCTCGCCTGGCTGGACGTTCAGGTTGATGTCCTTGAGCACATGGAACTGGCCGTACCACTTGTTGACGCCCTGCATCTGAATAATGCCTTCAGCGCTTGCAGGCTTTTTGATTGCTTCACTCATGTCGCACTACTCCTAACGCTTGTGGCCAGTGTCCAGCTTGTGCTCCAGATGCATGGAGTAGCGGGACATACCAAAACAGAAAATCCAGAACACCAACGCTGCAAACACATAGCCTTCAGTGGCCATGCCCAGCCATTTCGGATCGGCGGCGGCTTGCTTGACGCTGTTGAGCAGATCGAACAGACCGATGATGATCACCAGGCTGGTGTCCTTGAACAGGGCAATAAAGGTGTTGACGATGCCGGGGATCACCAGCTTGAGGGCTTGCGGCAAAATCACCAGGCCCATGCTGCGCCAGTAGCCCAGGCCCATCGCCGCAGCCGCTTCGTATTGCCCTTTGGGAATGGCTTGCAGGCCTCCGCGCACCACTTCAGCCACATACGCCGACTGAAACAGGATCACGCCGATCAAGGCACGCAACAGCTTGTCGAAGTTCATGCCCTCAGGCAGAAACAACGGCAACATCACCGAGGACATGAACAGCACGGTAATCAGAGGAACGCCGCGCCAGAACTCGATGAAGGTCACGCACACCACACGAATGGCGGGCATGTCCGAGCGTCGGCCCAACGCCAGCAAAATCCCCAATGGCAAGGCACCGGCAATGCCTACGGTGGCAATAACCAGCGTCAGCATCAGGCCGCCCCACTGGCTCGTGGCCACGTTGCTCAGGCCCCAGTAGCCGCCATGCAACAAGGTGAATGCCAGAATCGGGTAGACCACCAAAAAGCCCAGTCCCCAGATGGCCTTGTGCTTGAAGCGCGAGATAAACAACGGCGCGGCGCCCACCACGGCAAGCCACACGGTCAGGTCTACACGCCAGCGCAGTCCGGTCGGGTAGTAGCCATACATGAACTGGCCAAAACGCTGCTGGATAAACACCCAGCAGGCGCCTTCCTTGGTGCAGTCCGCCTGAGTGCTGCCGACCCAGTTGGCGTCAAAGATCGTCCAGCTCAGCAGCGGCGGCACGATCAGCCAGATCAGGTAAAAGGCAAACAGGGTGAGCAAGGTGTTGAGCCAATTGGAAAACAGATTGGCCCGCGCCCAGGCAACGATACCGATGCGGTTGCCCGGCGGCGGCATGTCGGGTTTAAAAACATGAGTTGTCATAGTCCCGTCCTCATCGCTCGATCAGCGCAATACGCGTGTTGTACCAATTCATCAGCAGCGAAATGCTGATACTGATGGCCAGGTACACGCTCATGGTGATGGCAATGACTTCAATCGCTTGCCCGGTCTGGTTAAGCACCGTGCCTGCAAACAGTGAAACCATTTCCGGATAACCGATGCCCGCCGCCAGCGACGAGTTTTTCACCAGGTTCAGGTATTGGCTGGTCAGTGGCGGAATAATCACCCGCAGTGCTTGCGGGATAATCACCTTGCGCAGGGTTGGCCCCGGACGCAGGCCCAGCGAGCGGGCAGCCTCGGTCTGGCCATGGCTGACCGACTTGATCCCCGAACGTACGATTTCAGCAATGAAAGCTGCGGTGTAGACCGTCAATGCAATGGTCAGCGCCAGCAGCTCCGGAATCAGCACCCAACCGCCAACAAAGTTGAAACCCTTGAGCTCTGGCATTTCCCAGTGCACCGGAGTGCCGAACAACATGATGCTCAAGCCCGGAATCACCAGCATCAGAGCCAGCCCGACCCAGAACTTGTGAAACGGTACGCCGGTCTCTTCGAAGCGCTTGTTGGCCCGGCGAACCATCAGCACCACGGCTGCAATCGCCAGCACCACACTGCCCACAAAGGGCCAGAAGGCCTCGGTACCAACAGCTGCAGGCATGTTCAGGCCGCGGCTGCTCATATAAAAGGTGTCGGCAAAGTTGTGGCTGTTGCGTGGCCCCGGCATGGTCAGAAAGACCGCGAAGTACCAGAAGAGGATTTGCAGCAGAGGCGGGATATTGCGGAAGATCTCGACATACACCGTGGCCAGCTTGCTGATCATCCAGTTCGACGACAAGCGCGCGACACCGATGATAAAGCCCAGAACCGTCGCCAGGACGATACCGATGACCGACACCAGCAATGTGTTAAGCAAACCGATCAGAAAAACCCGGGCATAACTGTCGGACTCGGTGTAATCGATCAAATGCTGCGCAATGCCAAAACCGGCACTGCGTTCCAGAAAGTCAAAACCCGAAGTAATGCCGCGATGCTGCAAGTTGGTCTGGGTGTTGTTGAACAGATACCAGCCCATGAACACCACCAGCGCAACGGTGATGAGCTGAAATAACCACGCACGCACACGTGGATCGCCGAGGCTGAGCCTTGGCTTGGGTGCGCCGACTTTAATTTGCATGAAGTGCCCCTAAAAATGGATCAGACAACATCACCCGGCAGTTGGCCTGCCGGGTGAAAGGGCTATCAGCGCACGGGTGGTGCGTATTGAATGCCGCCGTTATTCCACAGAGCGTTCAGCCCGCGGTCGATGGCCAAAGGGGTATTTTTGCCGAGGTTTTTCTCGAAGACTTCGCCGTAGTTACCGACCTGGCTGACAATCTGTACTACCCAGTCTTTTGGCAGTTTCAGGTCTTTGCCATATTCGCCGTCAGCACCCAGCAAACGGGCCACATCAGGGTTTTTGGTCGACTTGGCTTCAGCCAGGACGTTTTTGGAGGTGATGCCCGCCTCTTCAGCATTGAGCATGGCGAACAGAGTCCACTTCACAATGCTGAACCAGTCTTCGTCGCCCTTACGCACGACAGGGCCCAGCGGCTCCTTGGAGATGGTTTCAGGCAATACGACGTAGTCGCTCGGGTTCGCCAGTTTGCTGCGCTGTGCGTACAACTGCGACTTGTCGGAGGTCAACACGTCGCAACGGCCGCTTTCCAGCGACTTGGCGCTTTCATCGGAGGTATCGAAAGTGATTGGGGTGTATTTGAGGTTGTTACCGCGGAAGTAATCCGACACGTTCAACTCGGTGGTGGTACCGGCCTGGATACAGATGGTTGCACCGTCCAGCTCCTTGGCACTTTTAACCCCCAGCTTGTTGTTGACCAAAAAACCGATGCCGTCGTAATAAGTCACGCCCGCGAAGACCATGCCCATGCCCGCATCACGGGAGCTGGTCCAGGTGGTGTTGCGCGACAGCACGTCCACTTCGCCCGATTGCAGCGCGGTGAAACGCTCCTTGGCGTTCAACTGGCTGAACTTGACCTTGGTTGCATCGCCAAATACAGCGGCGGCCACTGCTCGGCAAATGTCTGCATCAATACCCTGAATCTTGCCAGTGGCATCCGGCACCGAGAAACCCGGCAATCCGTCACTGACGCCACATTGCACAAACCCTTTCTTTTTAACGCTGTCCAGGGTTGCGCCTGCGTGGGCAAAACCACTGGCACTGAGTAACACGATGGCTGCGGTGGCCAGAGCCAGGGTGGATTTCAACTGCTTCATTCAAACCTCCAGTGATGCTTTTGTTGTGTTTGAACAAGACCCGCCGCCCCCTTGTGAGGCACTGTTGACCCGTGTTGGCTTTTTATTGGGTCAAGCGGCATAAGTCTTGAGCGATGGGTGCATCGCACGAACCGTCAAACTGAAGCGCTCACTTGAGCTGTTGAATTCCTTGTCTAACTTCAACCTCGGGATTTTTGCTGTCCCCCCACCGGCAGTAGCCTGTTAGTGTTACCGCCGAAGGTGAGCGCATTCACGTCCCTGTCCACAAAGCAAAGCGCGTACCACTCCTGCTGCTTAAGTAAGTTCAGTAGGTAATGCAGGAAAAAACGTTCAAGCAAGCGACATTTTCTGTAACTTTTAACCGATCAAGCACATTTGTAGCGCACCCGGTTTGCGCACATGCACAACGATGGAGCAGTCATGACCCAACCTCTTGTCATCCAACCCCAAAAGACCGCAGACGCCTGTGTTATCTGGCTCCACGGTCTGGGTGCCGACCGCTATGACTTCATGCCGGTGGCCGAAATACTGCAACAGTCGTTGCTGACCACACGCTTCGTATTGCCACAGGCACCGACCCGCGCGGTGACCATTAATGGCGGTTATGCCATGCCGAGCTGGTACGACATCAAGGCCATGAGCCCTGCCCGTTCCATCAGCGAAGAAGAGCTAGAAGAGTCGGCCGACATGGTCATTCAATTGATCGAAGCCCAGCGCCAGAGCGGTATCGACTCCAACCGGATTTTTCTGGCCGGTTTCTCCCAAGGCGGCGCCGTGGTCTTCCACACCGCCTACCTGAAATGGCAGGGACCATTGGGTGGCGTACTTGCCCTCTCCACTTATGCCCCGACCTTCAGCGAAACCCTGCCATTGTCAGCCAGCCAGCAACGCATCCCGGCGCTCTGCTTACATGGGCAGTACGACGAAGTAGTCCAAAACGCTATGGGCCGTACGGCTTATGAACGCTTAAAAGCCGCAGGTGTGGCGGTTACATGGCAGGAATACCCAATGGGCCATGAAGTGTTACCCGAAGAAATTCGCGACATCGGTACCTGGCTGGCGAAACGCCTGGGCTAAAACCGAAACATCCTGTCGTTCACTACGCCGAGCACCCGACTTGCATTACACTGCCCGGCGTACACTCCTTAACCAACTGATGAGATGACCGTGCTCAAAGCACTCAAAAAAATATTCGGTAAAAGCGAGGCTGAGCCGCTCGCGCCAGCATCCATCGCACCTGTGAGCAACCCCAGCCCGCGAATCGACGCGCAACAGTCTGGCCGTGCTGCTCCTGCTCCTGTTCCAGCCGCTGCGCCGGTGAGCACTCCTGACGCACAACCTGCTGCTGAACAACCACGCGTCGAAAAACCAAAAGCTGCAAAACCACGGCGTGAAGCAGCGCCCAAGCCACCGGTCATTCCCTGGAAACTCGAAGATTTTGCGGTCGAGCCACAAGAAGGCAAAGTCCGGTTCCACGATTTCAAGCTCACCCCCGAGCTGATGCACGCCATTCAAGACCTGGGCTTTCCGTACTGCACGCCGATCCAGGCTGAAGTGCTGGGCTATACCCTGAGCGGTCGCGACGCCATTGGCCGCGCCCAGACCGGTACGGGTAAAACCGCTGCATTCCTGATCTCGATCATCAGCCAGCTGACCCAGACCCCGCCGCCCAAAGAACGTTACATGGGCGAGCCGCGCGCACTGATCATCGCGCCGACCCGCGAGCTGGTGGTGCAAATCGCCAAGGACGCCGCCGACCTGACCAAGTACACCGACCTCAACGTCATGACGTTCGTGGGCGGTATGGACTTCGACAAGCAGCTCAAGCAGCTTGAAGCGCGTCATTGCGACATCCTGGTCGCCACGCCGGGCCGCCTGCTGGACTTCAACCAGCGCGGCGAAGTGCATCTGGACATGGTCGAGGTGATGGTGCTCGACGAAGCCGACCGCATGCTGGACATGGGCTTCATCCCGCAAGTACGTCAAATCATTCGTCAAACGCCGCCGAAAGCCGAGCGCCAGACGCTGCTGTTCTCTGCGACCTTTACCGAGGACGTGATGAACCTGGCCAAGCAATGGACCACAGACCCTGCCATCGTCGAAATCGAGGCGGTCAATGTCGCCAGCGACATGGTTGAGCAGCACGTGTATGCCGTTGCCGGTGCCGACAAGTACAAACTGTTGTTCAATCTGGTGAACGACAATGGTTGGGAGCGGGTCATCGTCTTCGCCAACCGCAAGGACGAAGTACGCCGCATTGAAGAACGCCTGGTGCGTGATGGCATCAACGCCGCCCAGCTGTCGGGTGACGTGCCGCAGCACAAACGTATCAAGACCCTCGAGGGCTTTCGCGAAGGCAAGATTCGCGTACTGGTGGCCACCGACGTAGCAGGACGCGGGATTCACATTGACGGCATCAGCCATGTGATCAACTTCACCCTGCCCGAAATGCCCGACGACTACGTACACCGCATTGGTCGTACTGGCCGTGCAGGCGCCAGCGGCGTTTCCATCAGCTTTGCCGGTGAGGACGACTCGTATCAACTGCCGTCGATCGAAGCCTTGCTGGGCCGCAAAATCAGCTGCGAAACACCGCCGACCGAACTGCTGCGCCCTGTTGTACGGGCCGTGCGCAAGCCCCACGATCCGGAGGCAACGGCTTGATGCCATCGCATGCAAGCCCACGCCCACAGTGGGCCCTGGCGTAGCCTGATGATGTGAACAGCATCAAACCTGTGGTAGCGGGCTTGCTCGCGATAGGATCAACGCGGTTTAAACGATAAACCGCGCCGCTTGCATCGCGAGCAAGCCCGCTCCCACACAGTATCCTCCCCTACTTCCAGCGATCCGCCGCCGCTTCATCGCTGGCCCGCCCTTCAACCCAGCGCGGGCCGTCATTGGTCTGTTCTTTTTTCCAGAACGGGGCACGGGTCTTCAGGTAGTCCATCACAAATGCACAGGCATCAAATGCCGCTTGGCGATGGGCACTCGCCACACCTACAAACACAATGGGCTCACCCGGCTCCAGCGCTCCCACCCGGTGCAGCACTTCAAGCCTGAGCAAGGGCCAACGCTGCCCGGCCTCATTCATGATGTTGGTCAGCGCCTTTTCGGTCATGCCCGGATAGTGCTCCAGAAACATCCCCGCCACGTCACGCCCGTCATTGAAGTCGCGCACATAACCGACAAAACTCACCACCGCCCCCACGCCCATGTTGGCCGCGTGCAACGCGTTGACTTCGGCGCCCGGATCAAAGGCTGCCGCTTGCACCCGAATCGCCATGTTCAGCCTCCGGTCACAGGCGGAAAGAACGCCACTTCATCGCCATCTGCCAACCCTTCATCCAGCTTGCACAACTCCTCGTTGCGCGCACACATCAGGTTGGACTCCGCCAAGACCTGCCAGGCACCCCCGCGTTGCGTCAGGTGCGCGCGCAACGCGTCGATGGAGGTGAATTCACCTTCCACTGATTCGCCATCCAGCCCCAGGGCTTCACGATAGCGAGCAAAAAACACCACGTTGAGCTTCATGACAGGTCAGCCTGAAAGTGCCCGCTCTTGCCGCCGAGCTTTTCCAGCACACCCACGTTTTCGATGGTCATGCCGCGATCCACGGCCTTGCACATGTCATAGATCGTCAGTGCCGCGACGCTGGCGGCAGTCAGGGCTTCCATTTCGACACCGGTCTGCCCGGACAATTTGCAACGCGCCACGATCAACACGGCATCGCTGCCACGGGCGCTGAGTTCAACCTTGACGCTGGTGAGCATCAGGGGATGGCACAGTGGGATCAAATCCGAGGTTTTCTTCGCCGCCTGTATCCCGGCAATGCGCGCCACCGCGAACACATCACCCTTGGGGTGACCGCCACTGACGATCATTTCCAGGGTTTCAGGGCGCATGCGCACCACCGCTTGTGCCACGGCCTCACGGGAAGTCACTGCTTTATCGGTGACATCGACCATGTTGGCGCGGCCTTGGGAATCTAAGTGTGTCAGCACAGGGGGTACTCCAGACAGGAGACTCGATTGTAAACCCGAGTTTCAGTGGAAGGCCATCGACCCCGCGAATACCGCGCATCAGAACATCGAATTGGCCGCCCACGACCATTCGCCGTACAACGGTTGAAACTCTGGAGAAGCCCTTATGCCACTTTTTATAGCCATTACCCTGAGCCTGCTGGCCGGTGCTGCGGTGCCCCTGCAGGCAGGCAGCAACGCACGACTGGGCCTGATGCTGGGGCATCCCTTTTGGGCCACCGTGATCTCATTGCTGGTGAGTGGTATCGCGATTGCGCTGGTGATGCTGATCGTCAAAGTGCCACGGCCCAACCTCGAGGCCTTGATCACCGGTCCCTGGTGGATCTGGCTGGGCGGGCTGGCCGGGGTGTTTTACATCACGGTGGCTCTGATCACCGTACCGCGACTGGGTGCGCTGAATTTCATCATGGCAGTGGTAGTGGGCCAGCTGATCATTTCACTGCTCATCGATTATTTCGGACTGCTGGGCTTGCCTAAAAACACACCTGGCCTGCAAAAACTGCTCGGGGTCAGCGTGGTGCTGGCAGGGTTTTTCATTGCATCACGGGGCTGAGGGCGGGCTCACCTGCCTGATCAGATCTCGCAGCCAGCGATGGGCCGGGTCTTCATTGAAACGTTGATGCCAGACCTGCACATAGTTGAACGGCGCCACTGTCATGGGCGGCGCCAGCGCTATCAGGGTGTCGCCATATGACAGGTTGTCCAGCGTACGGGTGGCCACCGTGAGAATCAGGTCAGTGTCGGCAATCATCCCTGGCGCCGCGCCCCAATGAGGGACGTTGACCGCAACCCGTCGATGCAGGCCCTGGGCGCGCAATACGTTGTCGACCTCGCCCTGGGTGTTGCCATCCGTCGACACCAACAGGTGCGGGCGGGCCAGATAACTCTCCAGGTCGAGCACGGCATTGTCCGCAAGCGAGCGACGATCGAGCAGGCACGTGAAGGTTTCTTCAAATAGCACATCACTGGAAACATCCGCCGGCAACGCCGCAAAAACCCCCAGGGCCAGGTCAATCTTGCCTTGTTCGATCTGCTCCAGCATGCCCAGGCGGCTGTCCTGGACCACCACAAGCGAGGTATCAGGGGCCTTGGCCCGCAATTGCACCAGCAATTTGGGCAACACAATAGCGGCGCCGTAATCGGACATCGCCACGCGAAAGGTGCGCTGTGAGTCGGCCGGCACAAAATCGATGGACTGGCCGAGCAGCGCTTCGATCTGCCCAAGGATCGCCTTGAGCGGTGCCTGAAGATTTTGCGCCAACGCGCTCAGCACCACGTCGTTGCCCTGACGAATCAACAACGGGTCATCGAGCAACACCCTGAGTTTGCTCAGCGAGTGACTGATGGCTGGCTGACTCAGGTGCAAACGGACACCGGTGCGGGTCACGTGTTTTTCCGTGAGCAGCGCATCGAGCACCACCAGCAGATTCAAATCAATATTGCGCAGTAACACCCCGACGCTCCTGTCTTGGTCAACTCCAGGGCAGCGCGGCATTACCAGATTCAACAAGACCCACGGGCCCGGCGCGCCACCTCCGCCAGCTTACCTTACAAAGCCGGGTTACCAGACATGTAGCCAAAACAACGGTGGGAGCGGGCTTGCTCGCGATGAAGACGGCGCGGTGCAATCTGAAACACCGCGCCACTTTCATCGCGAGCAAGCCCGCTCCCACCTTCAAACGGTTACAAATGAGATTCGGCGTATTCGGCCAGAATCGAACGTGGCACCCCTTGCAGCGCGATGTGCACGCCGTTGGGGAAGTCTTTGAAACGCTCCGTCAGGTAGGTCAGCCCCGAACTGGTGGCTGACAGGTACGGTGTATCGATCTGTGCCAGGTTGCCCAGGCACACCACTTTGGAACCGGCGCCCGCACGGGTGATGATGGTTTTCATCTGGTGCGGTGTCAGGTTTTGGCACTCATCGATCAAAATCAGGCTTTGCTGGAAGCTGCGACCGCGAATGTAGTTCAGGGATTTGAACTGCAACGGCACTTTACTCAGGATGTAGTCGACACTGCCGTGGGTGTTTTCGTCATCCATGTGCAGAGCTTCGAGGTTGTCGGTAATGGCCCCCAGCCAAGGTTCCATTTTCTCGGCTTCGGTGCCTGGCAAAAAGCCGATTTCCTGATCCAGGCCCTGCACGCTGCGGGTACAGATAATCCGGCGGTAGCGCTTGCTGACCATGGTTTGTTCAATCGCCGCCGCCAGCGCCAGGATGGTCTTGCCCGAACCCGCCGCACCCGACAGGTTGACCAGATGGATATCCGGGTCAAGCAAGGCAAACAGCGCCAGCCCCTGGTAAATATCCCGCGGTTTCAAACCCCAGGCTTCCTGATGCAGCAACGGCTCCTGATGCATGTCCAGAATCAGCAACTGGTCCTTGCGCACCTCTTTGATCCAGCCGACAAAGCCCTGCTCATCGATGATGAATTCATTGATATGCACCGCCGGCAGGTTTTCGTTCATCTGCACCTGATGCCAGGTACGGCCATGCCCCTGACGGGTTTCGACTTTGTTGACCCGGTCCCAGAAAGAGCCGGTCATGGTGTGATAACCGCGCGACAACATCGACACGTCGTCAACCAGTTGGTCGGTGCTGTAATCCTCGGACTCGATCCCGCAAGCCCGGGCCTTGAGGCGCATGTTGATGTCTTTGGTGACCAACACCACGCGCAACTTCGGCTCACGGGCGTGCAGGTCAATCAACTGGTTGATGATGATGTTGTCGTTGAGGTTTTCGGGCAACAGCGCGTTGGGTTCCCGGCGCTTGCTCATCATGATCGACAGAAAGCCCTTGGGTGCGCCTTTGCCTCGCTGGATCGGCACCCCCTTTTCGACATCTTCAGGGCTGGCAACCCCCAGCAACTGGTCAATCAAACGGATGGCCTGACGGCACTCGGCTGCCACCAGTAACTTGCCGGTCTTGAGCTTGTCGAGTTCTTCGAGCACCGTCATCGGGATCGCGACGTGGTGTTCCTCGAAGTTAAGCAGTGCGTTTGGATCGTGAATCAGAACATTGGTATCGAGTACATAAAGGATTGGCTGGTTGGAAGAAGGAGTGCGTCCGTGATCATCCATACTCGGTCACCTTTGTGGGAGCCAGTCGACGCAATACCACAACATTGCTGCGCCTCGAAGTGACTGCCGTATGCCCTGCCCGATGGGTCTTGGAAGACGCCACCTGTGTTGCAGGTTTCGGCCGTCTGTCTTCGTAATACTCCTAAATGTGTGACAAAAAAAAGTTTTTTTAGCGATAACCCACTTTATTTTTTTGAGTGACGAATCGCCTTGGCGAATGCCCAAAGCAGGGCTAAAGTCATATATTAACTGCATGTTTCTACAGCACTTCGCAGTCCTCCCAACCCAGCCCGCTCTGCGCCGTCGCCTTGAGTAACCAGGGCAACGCGGTACGAATTTTGTCCTGGGTGTCGTGAAACTTGATCACGCCATGACGCCACAGCAGCATCAGGCTCAACACCCGCTGTGCCGACTCCTCGCCACTCAGGTTGGCCGCCATGTCCTGGGCATCAATATCCCACAGCGACACCTGCAAGCCCTGCCCTTGGAAAAACGCCCCGCTATCTGCCCGCCGCTGCCCGTAGGGCGGGCGAAACTGTGCCAGATAGTTGTGCGGCACAACCTGCTTGACCAGGGCAACGCTGCGTAAAATCGAGTCCTGCCACTCTTGCCAATGACTGTGGGAGCGATACTCCCAGCCCTGCACACCCACGCACTGCCCCTTGTACAGTGCTTGCAGTGCCCGCTCACCGCTTTTGTCCAGGCGTACTTGCAGGCTGTTGCCCAACACAAAAAACCTCGCACTCAGGGACTGCTTGCGCAAGTAATCGGTCAACCAGTCGGTGGTGCCCGGCAATTGGGAGGGACCACTGTCGAAGGTCAGTACAAACAGCCGATCATGCATCCCGACGCCGTTAGTTTCCTGCTCGCCGAACAGCTCGATTTCACTGCTGATTTGCGGGAATAGCGCGGCCTTGCGCAGTTGCTCATCCAGATAACGCCGGTGAAACTCACGGCTTGGCTCAGCCCAGGCCGCATAAAACGAGTCATCGGCCACTGCAAACTTGCCCGCCTGCTCACGCAAGCTGTCCATGCCGTCAACGTAATAGCAAAACGAGGCATCCTGATCACAGCTTTGCTGGGCAACGTTGTAGTTGGCCAACAGCCGCTGCCACATCCGCTTACGCACATGATTGATGGCATCCTGGTTGATGTTTTTCAGACCCAGGCGCTGTTTGAGTGCGTTTTCATCCAGCGCCTCGCTGGCCAGCAAGGCATGGGCGAAGGCAAGAATTTCGGCCCTTGAGGCCACATCGAACAAGGCCGGGCTGATCAACTGCTCGGGCCAGGCGCTGCGATCCAGCGTCGCCGGTTCATTGGGTGCTGCAACGGCCCCCAGGCACACCAGCCAGGCCGAGAAAAAAAGAGCAATGCGCACGGGTCAATCTCCCTGTGAAAACTGGCAGCACTATAGCGGCTACAGGATTTTGTATTTGCCCTCTATCAACGTCATAGGTGGAGTCAAACCGCCCAACCCCCTAGAATCCCCCGACGCTAAAAGGAGACGAACTCATGCTGATGGTGATTTCACCCGCTAAAACCCTCGATTACGAAACGCCGCCCGCCACAGCACGTTTCACCCAGCCGCAGTATCTGGACCATTCCCAGGAACTGATCGAACAATTGCGCGAACTGAGCCCGCAACAGATTGGCGAGCTGATGCACTTGTCCGACAAACTTTCGGGCCTCAATGCGGCGCGCTTCGGCAGCTGGACTCCCGCCTTCACCCCCGAAAATGCCAAGCAGGCACTGCTGGCCTTCAAGGGCGATGTGTACACCGGCCTCAATGCCGTCGACTTCAGCGAAGCGGATTTTGACTACGCGCAAACCCATCTGCGCATGCTCTCCGGGCTGTATGGCCTGCTGCGCCCGCTGGACCTGATGATGCCGTATCGCCTGGAGATGGGCACCAAACTGGCCAATGCCCGGGGCAAGGATTTGTACGCGTTCTGGGGCACGCAAATCAGCGAATGGCTCAACGAGGCCCTGGCCGAACAGGGCGATGACGTCGTGCTCAACCTGGCGTCCAACGAGTATTTCTCGGCGGTCAAAAAGTCGGCTTTGAACGCACGCATCATCAATACCGAGTTCAAGGATCTGAAAAACGGCCAGCACAAGATCATCAGCTTTTATGCGAAAAAAGCCCGCGGCATGATGAGCCGGTTTGTGATCAAGGAGCGCATCAACAACCCGGATCACCTCAAGCAGTTCGATGAGCAGGGTTATCGCTTTAGCGCTGAACAGTCCAAGCCTGATCTGTTGGTGTTTTTGCGCGACCACGCTCCACAATGACGGACGCGGTGCAGCCAGCCAATGCTGACTGCACCCGCCTCACTGACGTCACTGCAAACCGTAGTGAACATTCATGTAACTTGAGTAATGTTTCATGCGGTCATTCACATAACTGGCAGGCAAGTTATTGAATACTTTTTCCTTGCCCGACTTCATGAACAACATGCCCCGATGTTTATCTTCAATTGAAAACAACTGTTCAAAGAGCGGCGACTTGCCTGTTCGGCTCCGGGCTTTGGCGTTGTCATCATATTCCTTGATTAGTTTTCTACGCTTATCGCTGACACCTCCCGTGATCGCTAACACCGGGAACGACATTTCGCTGTTGCCCTTCAATGTTGCATCATCCAATCGAAACGCAGGATCCGCGTCCCTGCCTGCTGTTTCTGCCGTATTGCCTATGCTGAATTCCCCGACATCGGCGGTATGCACCATGGGAAAGTTTGGCCACGGATCAACAATCACCAGCTTTTCATCGCTCATCTGGCGACGGTCACCGATCACCACAAAAGCATGATCAACGCCCTGAGCATTAACGCGAAATACCGGTTGCTCGGTTTTGGTGCTGGCCAGCAGGCTAAAGGCAATTTCCGAGTGTTCACCGCAATTACCGGTCCGGCATTGAATATAAGCGCTCGTACCCTGTTTAAACTGACGCTGCTGGAGAAAGTCTGCCGGATCCCTGCGTGATCGCCACAAATCAACAAATTGATTGGGCGAACCTTCAATCAACAGGGTTTTAGTGATCAGGTTAGTCACATGCCCCTGTTTGAAAGAGTTGTACATTTCAGAACTCAACTCTCGTGTCTTGCTGCTGGGTTTTACTTCGCCCCGACCGGCATCATGTACCTTCCAGGCAGGCTTGACCTGCGGCCCCTCAAGGTCGATCGCTTTCTTTTGCTCTTTGGTCAAGTTACTGACGTCAATGCGTACCGCACCATCGCCGTCCATGAAGGTTATCGGGTTGCCTCCAACAAACGCATAGACATTAGGCCCATCCAGATAACCCTTGGGATCAGGGTTGACCCATCGCTGTAGCCAGGGCATGTAATAGCGAAGCCCGTAATAATAAAGCCCCGTTGCATCCCGCTCCTTGCCCGAGTAACACATCGTGCGATAGCTGCTTTCGCTCGAATCTCCTCTCTCACTGAACGCCGTGGTGCCAAACGGATGATAGGTTTCGCGACTGACTACCTTGGCCTGGCTGTCCAGTTCAAGGGTGCAAGAGCCCAGAAGATCGCCAAGAGAGTAGCGATATTGTCGATTGGCTAGCCCTTTGGGGGGTGAGTCTTTCCAGTGCAACACCTGCACACTGTTGCGACCCGCCTGCGCACTGATCACGTACAAGGTTTCGCCGGTGGCGTTATTGATGCGAACTTCCAGCCCCGGCAGGTAGCGAGTCTCGCTGATGACGGTACGGACATTGGTTTGTACCGAGCGGATCTTGCGCTGACGCAAGCCGTCAACATCGTAAATATAATGCTCGCGGTCATCGAGGCCCGACTCGCGCTCAACCGGTCTGACTTCGCTTAGCTGGTTGCGCAGGTTCCATCCCAGAGCCCGCGCATTATCCAGAGATCGCAGATTGCCGCACGGATCAAAACCTGCCTCAATCTCGGCTTGCGTGGGTGCCTGTCCATTGTGTTCGGCCAGGCACCGATTGCTGTATTTGCCAGCCGTCAGCACGCGCCCATGCCTTTGCGGCCCCTTGTGAACCAGCTCCAGTAAATTGCCTGCCCCGTCGTAACCGTAGGCTTGATGGTATGAGGCCACTGCCTGAGGATCCGCAATCTGGTCTGGCCCACGGTTGTCACTTCCGGCCTCCCACCCCGTGGCCTCGGCCAGTTGGTAAAGGCTGTCGTAGGTGTAGTGGTTGATCGGCTCGATGCGCTGGTTGGCGAAATGACGAACCGCCAAGGCCTTGTCCTCGATACTCAGGATATTGCCGACCGGGTCATGGACGTAGTTCAAATCCTGCAAGGCTTGCTGCTGTGGCAGGCTGGCGTACAGACGTAAAAGCCGGCCTGTTTGAGGCGCGTAATCCAACAGGCTGACAACACCATTGCCAGCGGTTTGACCCGTGATCTCACCTTGGGCGTTGTAATGAATATCGCGCACCAGCACTTTCGGCTCGGCCTCCTTGAGGCGCAACCGGGTCTGGCGCAGCTGACCGTCCACGTTGTGATCAAACTGCTGCTGGTTGCCCTGGGCGTCGATTTGCATCACAAGCTCACCCAAGGCGTTGAAGACCATCTGCGTGGTGGCGCCCTCCCCGGACTCAAGCAGCTCATCGCGATCGCTCAGTGGCTCTGGCCAGTGCGGCGGCTCCAGCGCCCGCAAAAAAAACTGTTGTTGTGCAAGCAACGCCCCTTTGATTGAGAAGTGACTGAAATGACAGGTGCCTGCCGGGCTATCGAGGCGGATTACCTGGCCATACTGGTTACGCCCGGCAACAGCCCCATCCGCCGCGCCGTACACGTAACGCGCAATGCAGGATTCAGAGCTGTTCAACGCCTGTTCAAAAACAGCCGTGGGACGCAGTAATTCGTCGTACTCGACCTTTTGCTGACTCCAGCGCCCATCCCAACTGTGCAGCACCTGCCCGAGCTCACCGGTCAGATTGACCCGCACACCGGCATCTACGCTGCGCGAGGTCAACAGCACTCCCGACAGGGAATACATATTCTCAAGGTTGCTCGGGGTAGATGGATCCTCTGCCCGCAACGCCCATAACCGCGGATCCCATTGCGCTGCAGCCCTGCCCACTGCATCGAACTTGATTCGACTGACACGCGCCTCGGCAACCGTGCTGCTGGCAGCACTGCAATAAGCGACCGAGCGCACCGTCCGGCCTTGCGGGTCCGAAACAGCCAGGGTGGGCGTATAACGATCCTGATTCAACATCATCACTACTCGCAGGCGGGAAGTCACCGATAGTTAATCCTCGGGGCTGCCGCGCTTCGACTGTCAACTATGACAGTTACGACTAACGGCATTGCCCCGGCTCAGGTAAGGTTGTGAGTTATATCGCCCGTAAACCCGGGCCTGGGCCTAAACTGGGTAGTGAACCTGGGCGAATCCGCTACGCGCCCACAGTCGTATAACGAGACCTTGCAATGCTTATCGGCGTGTTACTGATCATCACTTGGCTTGTCCTGCTGCTGCGCTATCCGGCCAAGGCATTGCCGGTTTCGTTGGCGGCAGTGTTCGGGCTTGCGGTAGTCGCAGCCTCGGTAGCGTGGCTGGACAGCCGCGAAAATGCGCAACTGGCACGCCTGGAGCTGCGTATCGTCTATGACCCCGCGCAATGCCCGGCAGACCGGCCATTGCAGCTGACCCTGAAAAACAGCAATGACGTACCACTGGTCGAACTCGGCTGGCGCATTGCTGCCTATGCTCCTGGCGATACCGTCAACCTTGCCGACAACCTCTATACCGCCCCTCGCTACCGCGGCCCCGGAGAACTGCAGGCGGGCGCAAGCTGGCAGGACTGCTTGCCGATGCCGCCCCTGCGTGCCGGTTATCGTCCACAAACCCTCGAATTCCGGGCCGAACGCCTGCAGGGCAGTTTTTCCAACTAAGGATTTTTCCATGCTGCGTGTTTTGATCACCGGTTGCTCCAGTGGTATTGGTCGCGCCCTGGCCGACGCCTTCAAGGCGGCGGGTCATGAGGTGTGGGCCAGCGCCCGCAAGCCTGAAGACGTGGCCCGACTGGCAGCGGCGGGATTTAACGCGGTCCTGCTGGACGTGAACGATCCTCAGGCGCTGGCACAGCTGGCCGAACGCCTGACACGAGACGGTGGCGGGCTGGACGTACTGATCAATAACGCAGGTTTCGGCGCCATGGGTCCGTTGCTCGATGGCGGCGTCGAGGGCTTGCAACAGCAGTTTGAAACCAATGTATTTTCAGTGGTCGGTGTCACCCGTGCTCTGTTTGCGGCGCTACGCCACAGCAAGGGCCTGGTGGTCAATATCGGCAGTGTTTCCGGTGTACTGGTCACCCCGTTTGCGGGGGCCTATTGCGCCTCAAAAGCCGCCGTTCATGCATTGAGCGATGCCCTGCGCATGGAGCTGGCACCTTTTGCCATTCGCGTACTGGAAGTGCAGCCTGGCGCTATCGACACCCACTTTGCCAAAAATGCCAGTGCCCAGGCCGAACAGTTAATCGACCAGCAGTCCGCCTGGTGGCCCGTGCGTGAAGGTATTCGCGCCCGGGCAAAAGCCTCGCAAGACAACCCCACCCCGGTAACAGACTTCGCTCAAGCGGTGCTCAAGGCCGTACAAAAACCTTCCCCGCCGATGGTGCTGCGTTACGGCAATGGCAGCCGTGCCATGCCGTTGCTGGCAGCACTGGTGCCCCGCAGGCTGCTGCACAAAATCCTGATGAAACGCTTTGGGCTGAACGCATCGTTGTGATGCCCAGGCACTTGTGGGAGCGGGCTTGCTCGCGATGGCATCTCCTCGGTTTTCCTGAAAGACCGCAGCGTTTGTATCGCGAGCAAGCCCGCTCCCACAGTGTTTGCGAAACCACGTTCACGCATGGGCCTTCATGAAATCGATAAATACCCGCACTTTCAGCGGTAGATGACGGGTATCAGGGTAAAGCGCATAAACCCCCTGGCGGGTCAGTTGCCAGCCGGGCAGCAGCCGCACCAGTCGCCCGGCCCGCAAGTCCTCCTCGACCAGCCAGTCGGGCAAGATCGCCACACCCTGCCCCGTCAAGGCAAAAGCCTGCAGTACCGATGAGTTTTGCGCCTTGATCCGCGCCCGCGAAGGGTTGGGCTGGTAAGGCCTGACCAGGCCACTGCTCAACTCGGTAATGTTCAATTCCCCCACCCGGCCATGCTCCAGCCACGGCGTTTGCTCCAGGGCCTGCACGCTGTTGATGGGCGCCACGCTGGCGACAAAGGACGGGGACGCCACGGGCACAATCTCGAACGTACTCAACTGCACGGCACGATGACTGGAATCAAGAACCCGGCCCAGTCTCAAGGCCACATCGAAACGCTCCGAGATCAGATCCGCGTGGGTCGACGATGTCGACAAATGCACATTGAGATCGGGGTGCACGGTGCGAAACAGCTCAAGCGCCGGCACGACCTTGGCCAGCGCATACTCCACCGTGGTAGTGATACGCAGGGTGCCCTTGAGTTGGGTGTGTTCGCTGCGGGCTTCGTCAATCGCCAGCCTGGCCGCCTGCAGCATGCTCAGGCAATGCACATAAAAACGCTCACCGGCCTCGGTGAGGGCCAGCCTTCGGGTGTTGCGCGTCAGCAAGGTCACACCCAGTTCGGCCTCGAGCCGCTTGATATTGAAACTGACCACAGCACGGGTTTGTCCCAGCAGATCTGCGGCCGCCGTCAGCGAACCAGCCTCGACAACGGCTTTGAAGGTGTCGAATCGATCGAGGCTAACCATGCAACATTCCACCTATTGTCAAAATAATTTTGACAATCTAGCAGCGAGCGGACGGTTCCTCCACACGCAAAAGCTGCTTACTGTGCGGCCTCCAGTCAAGGAGCCGACCATGGCCTACCGCAACAAAATCGCAGGGGTGTATCTACTGGGCTTTGCGCTGGACCTGGTCAACATGTTCGCCGCCTCGATTGCCTACCCGGACATCAGCCAGGAGCTGCAGGCTTCAGTCACTCAGCTGGCGTGGATCGGCAATGCCTACATGCTCGGGCTGATCCTGATCATCGTGCCCAGTGTCTGGCTGACACAGCGGGTGGGGGAAAAACGCCTGATCGTACTTTCCCTGCTGCTGTTCAGTGTGGCGTCGTGGTGCGTGGCCCGGGCGGCTTCGATCGAGGCACTGATTGGCTGGCGCCTGCTTCAGGGACTCGGTGGCGGACTGCTGATACCGGTCGGTCAGGCCATGGCCTATCGGCACTTTCCGATCCGTGACCGGGCGCGCCTGACTTCGGTGATCTTGCTGGTAGCCCTGCTGGTGCCCGCACTCTCGCCAGCCCTGGGGGGCTGGATGGTCGAAGCGATGTCCTGGCGCTGGGTGTTTTACGCCAATCTGCCGCTGGCCCTGCTCACCCTGCTGCTGGCCGGTTATTGGCTCAAATCCGAACCACGCCTGCAAAACCCGCCTCCTCTGGATTATCAGCGTGTACGGGCGGGTGCCATCGGCATGGGCCGCTTGCTCAAAGGCCCGTTGCTGCAAGTGGCGATGCTTGCCTACCTGTTTATTCCCGGCATTTTTATCGGCACGCAACTGGTGAGTATTTTGTATTTGCACCAACTGGGTTTCAGCGCCACGCAAACCGGTGCGCTGATGCTGCCCTGGGCGCTGGCGTCGGCGCTGGGCATTACACTGAGCCGTTACCAGTTCAACCGCCTTGGCCCCAAACCCTTGTTGCTGTTGGGCATGGGCGCACAAGCCGTCGGCATTGCCCTGTTGATCCAGATCGATGCTTCCAGCACCTGGCTGCCAATGGCGCTGTACGCGCTGATGGGATTTGGCGGCAGCCTGAGCAGCAGTACCGCGCAGAACACGGCATTTATCGACATCTCGCCCGAGCACATGGGTCATGCCAGCGCACTCTTCAATATCAACCGCCAGTTGAGTTTTCTGCTTGGCCCGGCGCTGATGATGGCGCTGTTTGGTGCATTGACCGCGATCACCTCGACGCACCACGCCTTTGCCCTATGCTTTGCCATCGGGTGCGCATTGACGCTGGTGCCGCTTATTCCCGTTCTACGCCTCGATACACCCCGCGTGCTTGCCTTGCTCGCACCCTGACCTGGAGATCCTGATGACTGATTATGCGAGCTACTTCGACCTTGTAACCGAAACCCACGTCGAGATTGAAGGCTGGTTTTCCGGGCTGGAGCCCGGCGTGTTGCCAGTTCTACTGGGACGTTTTTCGCCGCAGTTTTCGATGATTGCACCCAGCGGCACAGTGCTGGATATCGATGGCGTTGAAGCACTGTTTGAACAACTGCGCGGTGCGCGCCCGGGCCTGAACATCACCCTCAACGAGTTCAAGGGTATTGCCCTGCACGCGGGCGGTGCAGTGGTCAGTTACCGCGAGCTGCAGGAAGAGCATAACGGCAACCGCACCGACCGCCGCGCCACCGTGGTATTCGAGAAAGACGCCAGCGGCAAGGTACTGTGGCGGCATTTGCACGAGACGTTTTGCGCGGCTTGAACCCCGGTCTCGATCGTGTGGGAGCGGGCTTGCTCGCGATGCAGTCACTGCGCAGTTTCAGTTAAACCGCGTCGTGGCCATCGCGGGCAAGCCCGCTCCCACATTACTCGGCCTTGCCCTGATCCACGATCACCGTACACGTCGTACCCGCTGCCAGCAGGAAACCCTCCGGGATTTCATCGATGTGGATGCGCACCGGCACCCGCTGCGCCAGACGCACCCAGTTGAACGTAGGGTTTACGTCCGCCACCAGTTCACGGCTCTCGGGGTTGTCGCGGTCGTAGATGCCGCGGGAGATGCTCTCGACGTGGCCCTTCAACACTTCACCGCTCATCATTTGCAGATCGGCTTTGTCGCCCACGCGGATGTGCGGCAGCTTGGTTTCTTCAAAAAAGCCATACACCCAGAACGAATCCTGGTCGATCACGGCCATTTTCGGATCACCCACCCGTGCATAGTCACCGCGATGCACGTTGAGGTTAGTCACGTAGCCGTCGACGGTGGCCAACACTTTGGTGCGTTTGAGATCGAGCTGCGCAGCGTCCAGTTGAGCCAGGGCGTGCTGATAATCGGCCAGGGCCGAGTCGGCGATGTTGCTGGCGTCGTCACGGTTTTCGCGGGAGATCACCAGACTGTCCATGTCGGCCCGGCGATGGGCGTTGACCTTGCGCATTTCCCAGGTCGCCTTGCGGGATGCCACCAGGGACTGTGCCTGCCTGACCACGATCTGGTAATGCTCGGGGTCGATTTCCAGCAGCACATCGCCCTTTTTCACCCACTGGTTATCCTTGACCGGCACGCCGACCACATAGCCGTTGACGTCGGCCGCAACGTTGATGATATCGGCCCGCACCCGTCCATCACGGGTCCACGGAGTGTTCATGTAATGTTCCCACAGGGTTCGGCCGATCCATATCGCAAGGGCCAAAACCAGCAAGGTGGCGAGCAGGCTGAAGAACTTTTTCATCGGATCGGTCTCAACGGTAAACAGTGAGCGCCATGGCGCCAAAAAGACAGGCAAACAGGCTCAGGCGCAACAGCGCCGGGTGCCAGAAGAAGCGGTACAGGTCGTAGCCGGAAAACAGTCGGTCAAAGCCCCATGCCAACCCCGCCGCGATAAAAAACATCAGGGTCATGGTGGGCATGTAGACGCCGTGGAAGGCGATTTCACGAGGCATGTTCTAGTCCTTGCGGCTGGGCGTAGGCGGCCAGCGGCGATTGCGGGTCGAGCAGTGAAGTACGGATAAAGTGCAGGTAGCTTTGCACCCGGACCAGCGCCGAGGTGTCGAAGTTGCGGGCAAACGGTTCGTCGGTGGATTGCACCCGGCCAATGGCGTGGTCGACGGCAATCAGCGCACGCTCCAGGTTGCTCTCGCTGGGGGCGATAAACAGCCGGACCAGTGCCCGGCCCATCACCCGAATGGCCTGACGCCACGGCTGGGCCGGGGCGTAAGCCGGGTGAACCGGCAAAATCGCCTGCTCTTTACGCAGCTCGATAATCGCGTGGCCGACTTCCAGCACCACAAACATCCAGCGCAACAGTTCACGCTGTACCTGGGGTTTGCCGGCGGCCAGGCCATAGGCCTGGTGCATCAGGTCGCGGGTACGACTTTCCAGGCTGGAGCTCAGGCCACGCAACTTGCCGCTGATGGCGTACACCACTTGCTCGCGCAGGTCCTGTTCCAGACGGCTCCACAACCAACGGCTGTTGGGCGGCAAAATAATTGCCCCCGCAGCAGCGCAGACCAGCATGCCCAGCACCATTGCGATGTAGTCATTGATGAACTGGTACGGGTTGTAGATCGTCAGGTTGTCGGGGACCGAACCGATGCTGAAAAAAATCAGCAGGCCCAGGCCGACCCCGGCGTAATTGGCCCGCGAGGTCAGGAACGAACCAAAAACAATCACCGGCGTCAGCACCAGGCACAGCAGCGGGAAGCCGTCGATGTTGGGGAGTACGAAGAACATTTCGACAAAACCCACCAGCGCCCCGATAAAGGTGCCGCAAGCCATCTGAAACGCCATGCGCTTGGGGTTTGGCGTGGCGGCAGACAAGCCCACGGTGGCGGCAGCGACCAGGGTCATGGTGGCGCCGCTAGGCCAGGCGGTCATCACCCAATAGGTGCCGAGCACCACCAGAATGAACGCGGCCCTGATCCCCGAGGCAGCGGCAGACCACCAGTTGGTTTGCGAGATAAAGGGCTGGTCCCAGCACTCCCGTTCGTGGGTGTGATCGGCCAGCGAGGCGTGAGTCAGTGCATAGTTGTGCAAGTCGTCGACAAAGCGGAACAACAGTTCGTAAGCCGTGTTGAAGTCCAGAAGGTCCGATGAGCCGGGCTCACTTTCCAGGAACTTCACCCGCAGTGCACGGACGTGCCCCGGCAGGCTCGCCTTGAACACATCCAGTTGCTCGGCCAGCAAGGCCGCATCTTTATCGGTCATCGAGCGACCGGAGTAGGTGTCGAGCAATTGAGCGAGCATTTCCAGCTCGGGCTCAATGGCCGACACCACGTCCACCACGCCACGGCTGCGTAAACGTGCGAGCAACTGGTGCAGGGCATTGAAGCGCGTGGTGATGGCCATGAACTCGCTGTTCAGGCGGCTCAGGCGGCCACTGCGACGACGCATGTGCGGGTCTTCAAACACCGTTACGCTGCGCATGCCTTCCAGCCCTACGCTCTCAGCGATAAAGCGCACATTGCTGGCTTCATAGGCCTCCTGGGAGGACTGGCCGCGCAAGCCTTCGGCAACGAAACCGGCGAACACACCAAAGCGCTTATACAGCGCGTCATGCATGGCCGCGCCAGCGGTTTTAGGCAAAATGGCAGCGCTGACCACCGTGGCACACAGGATGCCCAGCGAGATCTCGAGCACCCGCCACACCGCAGCCATGAAGGCCCCTTCAGGGTGCGCCAGCGCAGGCAGGCCAACCATAGCCGCGGTGTAGCCGGCCAGTACAAAACCATAGGCGCGAAAGTTGCGGCAACGGGCTGCACCGGCCGAGCAGATACCGACCCAGATCGCCATCGCACCGAGAAACAACACGGTGTTTTGGGCAAACAAAGCGATCAGCGCGACCATCACTGCCGAGCCGGTAAGGGTGCCCAAAAACCGGTAAAAGCTTTTGGCGAACACCTGGCCACTTTGCGGCTGCATCACGATAAACACGGTGATCATCGCCGTGCGCGGTTGCGGCAGCTCAAGACGCATGGCCAGCCACAGGGTCAGGAAGGCCGCGACCAGCACTTTGAAAATATGCACCCAGGTCACGCCATCACTGCGTGCCCAGTCAAAAAAGCCACGGCGCCATTCCAGGGAATACAGCCAGCGTACCGGGGCGGGCAAGTGGTTCATCTACAGGCTCTCAAAATGGCCATCGGGGGGTTAGTGATTGAACAGCGCCATGACGGCCGGGGGTTTTTCGGGGACATAGCGATCATCCCTGGGGACATCAAAACCTGCCCCAAGGCCGCCACCCAGAGCAGTGACCAGCTCGGCATGGGCACTCAGGCGGGCCGCCTGGACCTGCTGCTCGATCTGCTGCTGCTTGAACAGCAGGGTTTGGGCATTCAGTACGTTGAGGTAGTCGGTCAGCCCACGCTGGAACGCGACCACGGCGATGTCATAGGTTTTCTGTGCGGCCTGCACCGACTCGGCGGCGAAGACCTGCTGTTTTTCCATCGATTCGCGCTTGATCAACTGATCTGAAATACCCTTGAGCGCTGTCACCAGCGTCTGGTTGTACTTGGCCACGGCCATGTCGTAACCACCGGACGCCACGCCCAGTTCCGAGCGCAGACGGCCGCCGTCAAAAATCGGCAGCGAAATCGCCGGACCGACGTTGTAGTTGAGTTTCTTGCCGGTCAAAAAGCCCAGCGCGCTCCCCCCGGTGGCCATGAAACCGATGCTGCCAACCAGGTCCACGTTGGGGTAGAAGCCGGCATGGGCGATATCGATGCCTCGGGCCTGCGCCGCCACTTCCCAGCGGCTGGCGACCACGTCCGGACGTTGCCCCAGCAATTGCGCAGGCAGGGCCGATGGCAGCTTGAGTGCCGTGTTCAAGGCAAGGGTCGGACGTTTCAGCCGTGCGCCCTCGCCCGGACCTTTGCCGGCCAGCGCCGCCAACTGGTTGCGGGTCAGGGCGATTTCTTCTTCCCGGGCGTCAATCTGGCGATGGATCTCGGGCAGCGGCGCTTGCGCCTGACTGACTTCAAAATGTGTACCGATGCCGCCGTCCAGACGCTTTTGCGCCAGATCGAGGATCTGCTCCTGCTGATGCAGGGTCGATTCGATGATGTCGAGCTGGGCGTAATGCAGAGACAGCTGGATATAGGCGCGAACCACATTGTTCTGCAGTTCGAGCTGGGCCTGACGGGCCTCTGCTGCACTCATGTGCGCCATGTCCAGGGCCTGCTCGGTGGCATTGCTTTCACGGCCCCACAGGTCCAGCGCAAAGCTGAAGCCCAGTGCGGCGTTGTTGTCCCAGGTCGTAGAGTTGTCCAGCGCGCCGGGGCCATAGAACTGGTCCGACGGCCAGTTGTGCCGCTTGAGGGTCGACTCACCGTTGATTTGCAATGACTCGGCCGACTCGGCAACCCCCGCCATCGCCCTGGCCTGGCGTACTCGGGCAGCAGCCATTGCCAGGGTTGGACTACCCTGAACAGCCAGACTGATCCACTCATCCAGTTGCGGGTCGCCGTAAGCGTGCCACCATTGGGCTTTGGGCCAGTTTGCGTCTTTCGCGGCGCTTTGAATCGCCTCGTCGGTGGCCAGGGCATTGGCTGGCAACATCGTGCCCTTGGGCGCAATACCACCAAAACCGATGCAGCCATTTAATGCTAACGATAAAGCCAGAACACTGAGGGCTTTAAGCTCTCTGCTGATGCGACGCTGCACTGCTGCAAATTCCTGAAAAGGAGGGGGGATACTTGAGATAGAGAAGTCTATGGCTTGGCAGGCACCACGATAAGCGGGCATAAATGTGAATCTTTATTACCGTTCTTGGGATAATCCGTTAGTCGAATGAAAACCGGCCAGTAATGTCCGAAACTTCATGTCACAATTTGTTGATGTGTAATCGGTTGCTGTCCCCTATATCGCCCCTTGAGAGCACTTCATGGACACTTTGCAAAACATGCGCGCCTTCAGTTGCGTGGCCGAAGCCGGAAGTTTCACGGCTGCAGCCGTCATGCTGGACACAACCACTGCCAACGTCTCGCGCGCGGTCTCCAACCTTGAGGCCCACCTGCAAACACGTCTGCTTAACCGCACCACCCGCCGCATCGCCCTGACCGAAGCCGGCAAACGTTACTTGCTGCGCTGCGAGCAAATCCTGGCTTACGTCGAAGAAGCCGAAGCCGAGGCCAGCGACGCCCACTCGCGCCCTGCCGGCCAGTTGAAAGTGCATACCATGACCGGGATCGGCCAGCACTTTGTGATCGACGCCATTGCCCGCTATCGCAAGACTCACCCGGATGTGACCTTCGACCTGACCTTGGCCAATCGCGTGCCGGACTTGCTCAATGAGGGTTACGACGTCTCCATCGTGCTGGCCAGTGAGCTACCGGATTCGGGCTTTGTGTCCCAGCGCCTGGGCATCACCTACAGCATCGTCTGCGCATCGCCCGGATACGTGAAAGCCAACGGCACCGCAACCACACCCAGTGACCTGCTCAACCACGCCTGCCTGCGCCTGGTCAGCCCGGTGATTGCACTGGACAAATGGGTGTTCGAAGGGCCGGAAGGCCAGGAAATGGTCCTGATCAACTCCTCGCCGTTTCTGGTCAACTCAGCCGATGCGATGAAAACCGCGATCACCAGCGGCATGGGTGTGGGCGTATTGCCGGTCTATGCCGCCATCGAGGGTCTGCGCAACGGCACACTGGTGCGCATGCTGCCCAAGTACCGCTCCCAGGAACTGAACCTGTACGCCATCTACCCGTCGCGCCAGTACCTGGATGCCAAGATCAAGACCTGGGTCGAGTACTTGCGCGGCTCGCTGCCGGAAATTTTGACCGCACACCAGACTGAGCTGACCACCTACAGCTAACCCTGTAGACGCTGCCGGAGGCTGCGAAAGGATCTTCACTGGCTCCGGAAAACGGGATGCTACGCAGCCCTTCGCAGCCTTCGGCAGCGACTACAGGGATTGGCGCAAGGCGGGCGGGAATGTTAGCGTGCTTACATTCCCGACAGCCGATGAGCCTTGTTCCGATGAGCCTTTCCAGCACAAAGAAAACCGTACTCGCCTTCAGCCGCGTCACCCCCGAGATGATCGAGCGCCTGCAACAGGACTTCAACGTCATTGCCCCCACCCCCAAGCTGGGGGATATCAACGCACAGTTCGATGAGGCCCTGCCCCACGCCCACGGATTGATCGGCGTCGGCCGCAAGCTGGGACGCAAGCAGCTGGAAAACGCCACACAGCTGGAAGTGGTGTCCAGCGTGTCGGTGGGCTACGACAACTACGATGTCGACTATTTCAACGAGCGCGGCATCATGCTCACCAACACCCCGGACGTCCTCACTGAAAGCACGGCTGACCTGGGTTTTACCCTGATCATGAGCAGCGCCCGCCGGGTCGCGGAGCTGGACGCCTGGACCAAGGCCGGCCAGTGGCAGGCCAGCGTTCCGCCAGCATTGTTCGGCAGCGATGTGTACGGCAAAACCCTGGGAATTGTCGGCATGGGCAATATCGGCGCAGCGGTTGCTCGCCGGGGACGGCTGGGTTTCAACATGCCCATCCTGTACAGCGGCAACAGCCGCAAGACCGAGCTTGAGCAAGAGCTGGGCGCTCAGTTTCGCAGCCTGGACCAACTGCTGGCCGAGGCGGATTTCGTCTGCCTGGTGGTGCCGCTCAGCGAGAAGACCAAACACTTGATCAGCCATCGCGAACTGGGCCTGATGAAGAAAAGTGCAATTCTGGTGAACATCTCCCGTGGCCCGGTGGTCGACGAGCCGGCCCTGATCGAAGCCCTGCAAAACGGCACCATTCGTGGCGCGGGCCTGGACGTTTACGAGAAAGAGCCCCTGAGCGATTCACCGCTGTTCCAGCTCAAGAATGCCGTGACCCTGCCCCACATCGGCTCGGCCACCCATGAAACCCGTGAGGCGATGGCCAACCGTGCGCTGGTCAACCTGCGCAGCGCCCTGCTGGGTGAGCGCCCGCAAGACCTGGTCAACCCGCAGGTGTTCAAGGGCTGACGCTGGGCCTGTTGTGGGAGCGGGCTTGCTCGCGATGGCAGCGACGCGGTGTATCAGTCACACCTCGGCGATCCGATCGCGAGCAAGCCCGCTCCCACAGGGGGGAGGCTCACGCCAGCTTGGCGTTCAGTGCCACCGGTTTGGGCTTGCGAAACACCAGCACGTTACCCAGCATCACCAGCACCAGCCCGGCCAAAGCCGGAGCCGTCCACTGATAGCCCTCTGCAAAGGCCGACACATTCAGCGCCACCAGCGGGAACAACACCGTGCAATACGCCGCCCGTTCCGGGCCCATGCGCCCGACCAGCGTCAGGTACGCGGTAAAACCGATCACCGACCCCGGTATCACCAGATACAGCAACGAACCGACATAACGCGCGTTCCATTCCATGTCGAACGGGATACCCCTGAACACGCAGTACACCGCCAGCATGCTGGCGCCATAGAGCATGCCCCAGGCATTAGTCGTCAGCGGCTTGAGGCCAGCCTTCTGTTGCAAGCTCGACAGCATGTTGCCCGCCGAAAAACACAGGGTGCCGATCAACGCCAGGCCCAATCCGAGCAAAATCTGCGGCGTCGCCGTATGCCCACTTAATTCCGGCCAGAACAACAAACCCAGTCCGAGCATCCCCAGAGCACCACCGGCAATGACGTTACGGGCGACTTTCTGCTTGAAGAAAATCCGCGCATTCAGCGCGTTCCACAACGTTGCAGTGGAAAACACCACCGCGATCAACCCCGTTGTCACCCACTGGCTGGCGGTCAGAAAGCACATGAAATTGACGCAAAACAAACACAGCCCCTGAGCCAGGCATATCAGATGCCCGCGCCTGTTCATCACCTGCAATTTGCGGCTGAGCAGCAGCACGACAAATAGCACCAGCGCCGCCAGGCCAAAGCGATACACGATGGACACCGGAATCGCCACCACTCCCAGTTGCAGCTTCAGGGCGATCCACGTGGTCCCCCAGATCAGCACGGTCAACACATACAAAAAAAGATTCATGGCGCACTCCAGACAATGGCTTTCAGTCTGTGCCCGAGCCTGTGCGCGCACTTGCAGATTCTTGCGCTTTTGTTGGCCCGGGGCTGGCAGCCCGGGCGCTACGGAGTAGGATGCAAGGCGTTGGAGAACTGACCATGCACACACTGCACACCCTACAAGTCTTTCAAGCCATGGGCCGCTCGCCCAATGCGCGCCTGGAGAACAGTGCCGAACTGGGTGACGGCATGTCTGCGGCCATGTGGAGCAATCACCACGACACCCGGGACTATGAAGCACCGACCCACCACACGTTGTCGTGCTACATCTCTGGCGGCACTGGCACTTTTCGTCGTGAGACACCCGGCGCCAGAGGCGCACCGGGCAAGTTATGCGTGCTGCCCGCCGGGCATCAATCGGCCTGGATCATCAATGGCGAGATTCGCCTGGCCCATGTCTATGTCAGCCAGGAGCAGTTTGCGCTGTGCTGCATCACCCTGCTCGACCGCGAACCACGGGAACTGCAACTGCGTGAAATCACCTTTCAGGATGACGAGCAGCAGACCCGGCGTTTTCACCAACTGATTGGCATGAACTGGAACGAACCCGGCGAACGCCTGCTGACCAGCAGCCTGGCGGGCGCCCTGCTCGACCATGCCGTGCTGACACAAGTAGGCTTGCGTGACGGGTTGCAACTCAAGGGCGGGCTGGCGGCCTGGCAACGGCGCCAACTGGTCGACTACATCGAACACCAGTTGGCCGAGCCCCTGAGCATCGGCCAACTGGCGGCCCAGTGTGCGCTGTCGCCTTATCACTTTGCGCGCATGTTCCGCGAAAGCTTCGGCGTGCCGCCCCACCAGTACCTGTTGGCCCGCCGCCTGGCCCGCGCCCGCGACTTGCTGCGCCACAGCGCCCTGGCACTGGGCGACGTGGCACTGGCCTGCGGCTTTGCCAGCGCCAGCCACTTCGCCAACCGTTTCAAGCACAGCCTGGGCAGTACACCGGGGGAGTATCGGGTGGCGTTCAGGTAACGTTGAGGGAGCAGGCCCGCTCCCTCAACGAGTCAAAGCCACAGGTTACGGCCCTTAAAACTCCAGCGTGCTGGAGAATGTCATTTGCCGCGCATCCCCGATCGAGACGAAGGTCCGGCTGGCCGCCGAGGTGTAGTAAGTGCGGTCGAAAAGGTTTTTGACGTTGACCTGGAATTTGACCTTCTGCCCTTCGATCCGGGTGTCATAGGTGGCGAAGGCATCGGCCACGGTGTAGCCCGGCAGGTCGAAGTCGTTCAGGGCATCCCCCGCCCGCTCGCCCACATAGCGGGCACCGGCACCAACCCGTAATTTGTCACCGCCCACGATGTTGCCAAAGTCATACACCGCCGACACCGAGCCGCTGTTTTTGGCCACGTTCTGCAATCGCATGCCTTCGTATTTAGTGTCCTTGGTCACTTCGGCATCGGTGTAGGCGTAACTGCCGATCAGGCTCCACTGTTCGCTCAACTGGCCGCTCACGTCCAGTTCCAGCCCTCGCGATCGAACTTCACCGGCAGCCGAATACACGGTATTGCGGCCCTCGGTGGTGGAAACCAGTACGTTGCGCTTCTGGATGTCGAACAGCGCAATGCTGCCGGTGATACGCCCGGGAAGATCGAGCTTGGCGCCCAGTTCCCAGGATTTTGACTCCTCCGGCGCAATGGCCGAATCCAGTACCACGCCCCCTGTCAGCGGCGCGATGGTGGAGTTGGGTTTGAACGATTCGGTGTAGCTGCCATAGAACGACAGTTCATCGGTGTAGCGATAAACCAGTCCGGCACGGGGGATCCATTTCACGCCATTGGTGTCAGTGTTGGCCTTGAACGGAATGGCCTTGCCTGCCAGTTGGTCGTACTTCTGAAAACGTGCCCCGGCCACCAGAATCCATTGGTCGGTGAGGTGGATGGAGTCCTGGGCAAAGAGCGAGTCACTGCGCAGCAAGTCGGTCTGGTTGCTGTCACTGGCGCTCACAGTGGTACCGGCAACTTCCTTGCCATACACCGGGTTTTCATAGTTGAACATGGACTGGCTGTCCTGGCGGATCAGCTCGGCGCGGTAGATCTTGCGGTATTCATCATCCACGCCAAACACCAGGTCATGCTGCATCCCCGCCGCCTGGACCTTGCCCTGCAGGCTGAAGGTCGAGAAGCGGTCGGTGGTGAGTGCGCCTTGGGTGCCGTCCATTTTACGGGTCAGGGTGCCATTGGAGTTGACCTGAGTGACGCGCACCTGACTGGCATCGTAGGTCTCACGATTCCAGCTGTAGCCGAAATGGGCTTTCCAGTCGTCGTTGAGGTCGTGATCGACTTCGAGACGGTACAGGTCAGAGCGCCCTTCCATATTGTTGAACGGCTCATCCAGTCGGCGCGTGGCCGGAATATCCAGCGGATGATTGGTGGCCGGGTTGATCGCCGTACCGCGATCAAAAGGCGTCAAGAATTCACGATGTTCGTATGCCAGCAACAGCTGCGTGTTGTCGCCATACCAGGCCAGCGACGGTGCAATCAGCGTCTCGCGGTGCACACCGAAGTTTCGCCAGTAATCTTCGTCCTGATGGTCGATGATCATCCGGTAAGCCAGCCCCGAATCACCCAGCGGGCCGGTGCTGTCCAGGCTGCCACCACTGCCGTTTTTGCCCGAACCATAGGTTGAGTCACGTACCGTCAGTGCGTTGTACTGCTCAAGCTGAGGTTTTTTGCTGACCACGTTGACCACGCCGCCCGGGTCTTGAATCCCGTAGAGCAACGAGGCCGGCCCCTTGAGCACTTCGACCCGCTCAGTGGTGGCATTCATCGCCCGCCCCTGCACCAGCGGCATGCCATCGCGCATGATCGAACCGTCGCGGTTGTCGCCAAAACCGCGCTTCATCACCGAGTCCTGGGTGCTGCCCAGCGTATTGCCCTGGGTGATACCACTGACGTTGTTCAGCGCGTCATCCAGATTGCGCGGCGCCTGATCGCGAATCACCTGGGCGGCAACCACGTTGATGGTCTGCGGGACTTCCATGGACGAGCCCGTGCCGCGCATGACCGAAGTGGTGGCCGGTGGCTGGTAGCTGGTGTTGGTTGAGGCCAGCGAAGTGATGTTAGTCGCACCCAGGTTCAGGGCGCCTGCCGTGGGCTGGGGTTCGAGGGCGAAGGTGTTGGCGTCGGTACGGCGCACATTGAAGCCCGACTGCGCGAGCAACTGCTGCAAGGCCTGATCAGCACTCATGCGGCCCTTGATGGCGGGAGCCTGCAGGCCGAAAGGGGCTTCGTCGGTATAGACCACGCTGAGACCGGTCAAACGTGAGAAATCGTTCAGGGCCTGGGGCAGCGGTTTGGCCGGCTGGTTGAAATCGAACAACGCGCTGGCCTGCTGCTGCGCAACCTCGGCGGCCATCGCGACGTAAAGCGGGTTGAGTGCCAACCCGGTCATCACTAAAGCAGAAGCCCCCAACCACTGTTTCACCGAACTTGCCCTGGACTTCATGCTCATGACCTGTGTGTCGACCTGATACGGAATACGAATTTTTCGCATTTTCAAGCACTACACGGATGTGGCCGGGGGATACCTCACCTGATGCTGAAAAAAAAATTTGGATGTGGGAGCGGGCTTGCTCGCGATCGGATCACCGCGATGTGCCTGGCGAACCGAGCTGCCTGCATCGCGAGCAAGCCCGCTCCCACAGGCATCAACGCAACACAATCAGCCCAAGCACGCTGTGCTGCTCGAACCCGAGCACGCCCTGCAACGAATTGAGCACCGCCTGCGGGTCCTGGCTGGGAAAGCTGCCGCTGATCCGCCTGGCGCCCAACTGGCTGTTGAGCAACACGATCTGACCGGGGTAATAGCGCTTCAGGTCTGCCACGACATCGACCAGCGGCGTTTTGTAGTAGGTCAGCCAGCCCGAGCGCCAACCCAGTTGAGCCTCACTGTCGACACGATGCACCGCATCGGTCACTCCAGCGTCGTAGGCCATTTGCTGATCGGCGATCAGAATCTGCTGCGCAGCGTCCTTGCTCGCCTTGACCCCTACCCGCCCGGACAGCACCGTGACTTGCGCGCCACCGGGTTGCAGGCGCACCTCGAACTCGGTACCCAGCACCCGCGCTTCGCCGCCCTCGGCATCAACGACAAAGGGATCACCGGTGTGGGTGACGTGAAAAAAGGCCACGCCGCGGCGCAACTCGACATGCCGTTCGCCCGCGCTGAAGTTCACCGCGATGGCGCTGTCGGCATCGAGCGTGACCCTGGATTGATCGGCCAAAATTACGGTGCGTACTTGCCCCGGCGCGCTCACATAATCAGCGCCCAGATCATCCAGCCATCGCGCTGGCTGCCAACCTGCAAACACGCCGACCACCATCAGCAAACACGCAGCAATGGCCAGACCGCCGGACCAGTGGCTGACGCGGCTGCGTCGGGAAGTGTTCATCGCTGACAGATAACGCTGCATGACCCGTGCTTCTTCGGCCGCCAGGGTGCTGCCCGCCACTTCGCTCAACTCCCACACCACTTGTGCCTGGGCGTAGGCCTCGGCGTGGGCAGGATCGGCCTGCAGCCAGCGGCTGAATGTGGCCTGGTCACCGCTATCGGGCTGATCGTGCAGCACACTGAGCCAGGCCAGTGCGGTGCGCTCTTGCTCGGGGGTGACGGAAACTTTCGAACGACTGATCACAACGCTGTCTCTGATGGCGGCTCACGCAGACTGGCCTTGCAGGCCTCCAGGGCGCGCATCATATGTTTTTCAACGGCACTTTGGGACAGGCCCATGACCTTGGCGATCTCGGCATAGGTACGACCGTGAATCCGGTTGAGCAAGAAGATATGCCGCGTGCGCTCAGGCAGGCTGCGCAAGGCGGCCTCCACCTGACGCAAATCATTGCCCGCCTCCAGCGCCGCCTGGGGCTCGCAGCCGTTGGCGTCAGGCTCGGGCTGCCAGTGATGGTTGATCCGCTCGCGCGTACCTTCGCTGCGCAAGTGGTCGATGGCGATGTTGCCCGCGCAACGCAGCAAATAGGTGCTGAGTTCTTCGACTTGCACCAGGGGCCGCCGCCAGAAACGCAGAAACAAATCCTGAACCAGATCGGCAGCCGTTGCCCGGCATCCGACGCGACGGCTCACCAGCGCTTCCATTTGCGGACGCTGGGATAAAAACACCTGCAGAAAATGCGCACGTCCTTGGCGGGCTTCGCGGGTGGGACCATTCTCAGGTTCGGGTGGGATCATGGACATCGGCGCGCAGGTTAAAAGGAAAGCGATACTAATGATAAATATTCTCATATGCAAAAGCAGATGACGGGGTGCGCTGCTGTCATTGATCAGTGGTGATTGCTCAATGCAATCAGGCACCACTACAATGCGAACAATTCTTGTTCTCTAAAGCGTTATCAGCGCAGCTGGAGTGGTCGTTGTCGCAGTCAAACACCGTCGAGGTTCTGTATCAGGACCACCACAGCTGGCTCACGGGCTGGTTGCGGCGCAAGCTGGGTTGCCCGCAAAGCGCCGCCGACCTGGCTCAGGACACGTTCATGCGGCTGCTGACCGCCCGCGAAACCCCGACCCTGGCCGAACCCCGGGCTTTTTTGACGGTTGTTGCCAAGCGTGTGTTGTTCAATCACTACCGCCGCCAGGATCTGGAGCGCGCCTATCTGCAGGCGCTGGCCCAAATGCCGGAACAGGTGGTCCCCAGCGAAGAAGAACGGGCAATCATCCTGCAAACCCTGATGGAACTGGATCAGTTGCTCGACGGTTTGCCCTCCCCAGTCAAGCGCGCCTTTCTGCTGGCCCAGATCGACGGCCTGAGCCACGCCGAAATCGGTGCCCGGCTGGGCATTTCGGTCGCCACCGTCAAACGCCATCTAAGCAAGGCGGCTCTGCGCTGCTACTTCGCCCTGTGAACGGCGCCTTCCCCCAGGCACCCGACATTGGTTCAGCAGTCGCCGAGCAGGCCGTGAACTGGCTGATCGAAATGCAGGACGGCGAGCTCAGTCCACGGCGCCAGCAGGCATGGCAGCAATGGCTGCAGGCCCACAGCGAACACGAGCGGGCGTGGGAGCATATTCAACGGATCAACCAGCGTTTGCGCGGCTTGTCGTCACCACTGGCCCATGCCGCCTTGAATGCACCCAAAGGCACCAGCCGCCGTCAGGCCCTGAAACTGTTGCTGTTGTTGGGCGCCGGTTCTGCGCTGACCTACGGCTTGCGCGATCAATTGCCCATCACCCCGCTGCTGGCGGACTTCAGCAGCCCGGTGGGCCAGCGCCGCACGCTGAAATTGCACGATGGCAGCCAGATCCAGCTCAACACGGCCAGTTCGGTTGATGTGAGGCTTGACGGTCAACAGCGGGTGATTCGCTTGCTCGAAGGCGAGATGCTGCTGACCGCAGCCCAGGATCCGCGTCCCTTGCAGGTACTTACCGCCCACGGCGCCCTGCAGCCCCAGGCCGCACGCTTGAATGTGCGCCAGTTCAGCGATCGCACGCAGGTCGCCGTATTTGATGGCCGGGTTGCCCTCACCCCAACGGCGCATTCGGGAAGCCCGCTGTGGATCGAGCCCCACCAGCAACTGAGCTTCAATCGCCTGGACTGGAAGCCGCCGCGCCCACTGGATGCGGGGAGCGGTGCCTGGACCGACGGCATGCTGGTTGCCGCCCACATGCGCCTGGCCGACTTTCTGGCCGAGCTGGGACGCTATCGTCGGGGCCAGCTCAACTGTGACCCGAACGTCGCCGACTTGCTGATTTCAGGCACCTATCCGGTCGACAACAGCGAGCGCGTGCTGGACCTGCTGGCGGTCAGCCTGCCGGTGCGGATCAAGCGCTTTACCCGGTATTGGGTGACGGTCGAAGCAAAGGCCTAAACAAAACCTGTAGTCGCTGCCGCAGGCTGCGATCGAGCCCGAAGGGGTCGCGCTTTTTAAGAGCGAAGGTCCTTCGGCCCTTATCGCAGCCTGCGGCAGCGGCTACAGGGACAATTAAATTTCAAACACTGTGAGCTGATTTCAAATCTGGCGTGACAGAGAAGGAAAGCCACTTCGTTTTTCATCTTCTCAGGATCCATTCATGCCTGCTCAGCCCTTGCGTCTCATGTCCCTGACCCGTTTGCTACTGGGTGCCAGTTTGAGTTTCAGCGTTGTGCCGATGGCCTTTGCCGACGCCAAGGCCTATCACATCGCCCCCTCATCGCTGGAAAACGCCCTGAACCAGTTCGGTCGTGAAGCCGGGGTGCTGATTTCCTTCAGTTCAACCGCCGCCAGCGGTATTCAGAGCAAGGGCCTGGAAGGCACCTACGACCCCGAGCAAGGCTTGCACGCCTTGCTCGAAGGCACCGGCCTGCAAGCCCGTGCCGAAGGCCAGGGCGCGTTCAGCCTGCAACCGGTGACTGCCTCCACAGCGCCGGCAAGCATTGAGCTGGGCGCTTCCAGCGTGGTCGGCGACTGGCTGGGAGACGCGGCGCAGACCAATGTATTCGAACACCCCGGCGCCCGTGACGTGATCCGCCGCGAAGACTTCGAACGCCAGGGTGCGACCACTGCCCGGGAAGTGCTCAATCGCATTCCCGGCGTCAACGCCCCGGAAAACAACGGTACTGGCAGCCATGACATGGCGCTCAACTTCGGTATTCGCGGGCTCAATCCACGGCTGGCGACCCGTTCGACCGTGTTGATGGACGGCATCCCCGTGCCCTTCGCGCCCTACGGTCAGCCGCAGTTGTCGTTTGCCCCGATCAGCATGGGCAACATGGATGCGGTCGACGTGGTTCGCGGCGGCGGTGCAGTGCGTTATGGCCCGCAAAACGTAGGCGGTATCGTCAATTTCGTGACTCGCGCCATTCCTGACGAACCTACCGTCAAGGCGGGTTTCCAGACCGAGACCAACCCGTCGTCCACACAGGATGGCTTCAAGAAAACCGCCAACCTGCTGGCCGGTGGTACCGCTGACAATGGCCTGGGCGGCGCCTTGCTGTACTCCGGTACCCGCGGCGGTGACTGGCGCGAACACAGCGACACGCGCATCGACGACTTGATCCTCAAAGGCAATTACCAGATCGACGAAGCCAACAGCCTGAACGCCATGGCCCAGTACTACGATGGCGAAGCCGATATGCCCGGCGGCCTGAGCACGGCGGCCTACAAGGCTGACCCGTATCAATCGACCCGCCCGAACGACAAGTTCTGGGGCCGCCGCACACTGGTCAACTTCGGTTATCGCTACCAGGAAGACCGCCGTGAATTCACGGTCAACAGCTTCTTCACCAAAACCCTGCGCAGCGGTTACCTGGACCAGGGCACCTTTCTCTCGCTGTCACCACGGGAATACTGGGTTCGGGGGATCGAAACACGCATAGCCCAGGGCTTTGATCTGGGCAACACCAGCCACGAAGTGGGCGCGGGCTATCGCTATATCAACGAAGCTGGCCATGAGCTGCGCTACCGCACGCCCATTGCAGCCAACCAGCTGCCTACCACCAATAGCCGCAATGACCGCGACACCCGGGGCGCCACCGAGGCCCATGCGTTCTTTATCGACGACAAGATCGACATCGGCAAGTGGACGTTCACCCCCGGCATTCGCTACGAAATGATTGAACAGCAGCAAACCAACCTGCTGACCCACGTCAAATACAAGGGCGACTACAACACTCCGCTGCCTGCCTTGAACGTGATGTACCACGTGACAGACAGCTGGAATCTCTACGCCAATACCGAAGGTTCCTTCGGCAGCGTGCAGTACAGCCAGATGCCCAACCGCGTCACCGGCGGCGAAGTAAAACCGGAAAAAGCCCGCACCTGGGAAATCGGCACACGCTATGACAATGGCAACCTGCGCGCGGAGATCGGCGCATTTCTCATCAACTTCAACAATCAGTACGACAGCAACCAGACCACCGATACGGTGATCGCCCGGGGCAAGACACGGCACCAGGGCATCGAGGCCAGCATCAATTACGCGCTGGATGGCCTGAGCCCGGTACTGGCGGGTTTCGACGTATACGCCACCTACGCCTATGTTGACGCGACCATCCGTGAAGATGGGCCGAACAAAGGCAATCGTGTGCCGTTCTCCTCAAAAAACAAAGGCAGCATCGGGGTCGGTTATACCGAAGGCCAATGGAAAGCCAATCTGGACAGTACCTTCCAGAGCAACCAGTTCGCCGACAACGCCAACACACGTGCCGAAAGCGCTGACGGTAGCACCGGTTTAATCCCCGGTTACATGGTGTTCAACAGCCGCGTGGGCTATGACTTCGGTCATCAACTGTCTGACCTGAACGTGGCGGTGGGCGTCAAAAACATCCTCAATCACGAGTACTACACACGCTCGTTTGACGATAACAACAAGGGGAAATACGTGGGCGAACCGCGCACGCTCTACGTCCAGACTTCTGTCGCATTTTGATATAAATCGATCATAGCCCGCACACGCGGGCTTTTCTCACCGGCAAAGACTGACGCCGATCACGACTTGAAAGACTTCCTGAAAATAGTGCTTGAAATATTTGCTCATCGGCCCAAACACTGTAACTGAGCAATGACGATGAACCTTTGTACACACGAGGCCGTCAGACCTCACACGAGCACGCTTATATAAGGGAAGAACTATGCTTACTCACGTCTTTTCCGATAAACATATCGACAGTGACAAACGCACCCAAGACTGGGTCACCGCTACTGTTGAAGTAACGCTCGAACGCCATTTGGAAGATCTGACCCGGGTCGAGGTCCATCTCAGTGATGAAAATGGTGGCAAGTCTGGTCCGAAGGACAAACGCTGCAAAATGGAGGCTCGACCTAAAGGACACCAGCCGATTCTTGTATCCCACGACGCTGATTCGCTGACCCAGGCTGTGGAGGGTGCAGCTGAAAAGCTGGAGCACGCTCTGGAACACCTGTTCGGCAAGCTGCGTGGCAAACGCACTGCGGCCCTCGCCCCGGAAGGGTTTGAGGCAAAAGAACCAAAGCAGAGCGCTGACGCTTTGCTGGAAGAAGAGTTTTTGGAAAAAGAAAAAGAACTCGAACTCAATAGCTGATACCGCGTCCAGGACGCATAAAAAAGGGCGGGCTTACTTCGGTAAGCCCGCCCTTTTTCATGAAGAGCCCTTACAACTCGCCCTTCTCCACTTCCGGATGCTCACTGGAGCCGGTACCGGTCTTGCGATGGGGATTCTCGATCTTCACCGACGGGAACTGCGAAGACGCATAGCGCACCACCAGGATGGCAAACGCAAGCAACAGGATTGCCCCGGTCAGGTACACCACGCCCATGTCCGGCGGGTTGTGGTGTGACACGTTGGAAATCAGCAAGCGGGTCAGCGCCGTAATTGCCACGTAAATCAGGAAGCGCACGGGCATGTGGTTGGTTTTGAAATAAATGCCTACCATGGCGCCCAGTTCCAGGTAGATGAACAGCAGCAGGATGTCATCAATCGAGATGTTGCCCTTCTCCACCATCCCCAGAAATTCCATCACCGCCGCCCAGGCAGTGACCGCACCAATGGCAAACAACGCCAGGTAATGGAAGGTTTCGACGAACAGATTGCCCATCGATTCGGCCAGTTCATGAACCTGGCGACGTAGCTTCTCAGCTTTGTTAACTCTCACGATGCAGCTCCTTGAATCGACTCGAACGGATCATCCGCGATGCACATGACGCTTTTTACATGCAGAAAAAAGGCCAGCGACCCCTGGTGAGATGATGGCGGGCGGCTATTAGACACGTCAGGCTACCGTTGCGCCTACCAATTGCAGCTAGAGTGAAAAAGCCGCTATTCAAATCCAGGTGATTGGATTATCCTTTTAGCTGTATATAAATACAGTAATCGCAAGATAATTTACGTGAAGGCATATGAGGTGGTAAATGGCCGTCGAAGTGGTATACCGCAGCAGCCGAGATCTGGAGCGTTTGTTCATGGATAAAGCCGAAGCTGACCGTCATGACAAAATGCTGGAACTGGCAGAATTGCTGGCCGAAGTGTTGCAAAAAGCTGTGCCGTCCCTGAGCGAGCAACAAGTCGAGGAAGCCGGTATTTACATGGCGAAAAATCGCGATGTGTTTGCCAAGGCCTTCAAGAGCCAGCCGGACGCCCTGTCCGAGTTGCTGGTCGACAGCGAGTAATCGCACCCAGTCCTCGCTTGACTCTCCCCTATGGGGCAGCCCCTAACCTCGAAGGCCCCCTTTCAGGTTGGCGTCACGATGAGCAAGCGAGTACTGGTGATCCTGGGTCACCCCGGCACCGACAGTTTCTGTGGTGCACTGGCAGACAGCTATGTCGAGGCTGCCAGGAGTGCCAACCATGATGTTCGCGTCCTGCAATTGGGCACCCTGCACTTCGATCCGGTACTCCATGAGGGTTACAGGCAGATCCAGGCACTGGAGCCTGATTTGCTCAACGCTCAGGCAGACATCCTCTGGGCTGAGCATCTGGTCCTGGTCTACCCGATCTGGTGGGGCGGAATCCCCGCATTAATGAAAGGTTTTTTCGACCGGATCCTGCTACCCGGCTTTGCCTTTCAGTACCGCAAGGGCAAGGCATTCCCCGACAAGCTCCTGAAAGGTCGCAGTGCCCACCTGCTGGTGACGATGGACACGCCCCCCTGGTACTACAAATGGGTTTACCGCATGCCGGGGCTGCATCAAATACGCAAAACCACCCTCGCGTTTTGTGGCATAAAGCCCCTCGCCACCCTGACGTTCGGCCCGCTTCTGGACGCCACGCACGCACAAAAAACCACATGGCTGCAGCAAGCCCGCACGCTCGCGATCCGCTGAGTATCAGCCTTGCGGGCGGCCATTGAAAAAGGACTTTTCATGTACATCGGCAAAGCCGCCCAGCTGTCGGGCACCACCGTCAAAAGCATTCGCCATTACGAAGACATCGGCCTGTTGCCACCACCGCAACGCCGGGGCGCTTATCGCGTCTACTGCGAACAGAGCGTTGAGCTGTTGATGTTTATCAAGTGCGCGCAGCAATTGGGTTTCAAACTCAAGGAGATGCAGGCCATTCTCGATGAGCACCGCGGCCAGACACTGCCCTGGGAAGTGGTCAGCAACGCAATTGCCCGCAAAAAACACGCTGTGGCAAGCCAGATCGAGGCATTGCAGCAGGTGCATGCGGGGCTGGTTGAGTTTGAGTCACGCTTTGCCATGGGAGGCCTGGAGCTGGATTTGGCCTGTGTTCAGTCCTTGGGGTACAGCAATTGATGCGCCAGCTCATCCGAAACCCGTGCCGGTGAGCGCTTTTCAGCCTGGGCATGGGCGTAGATGCCGGTCAATCGCCGGCTGATACGCAACAACTGCTCATTGATGGCCTCGGGCGTTGCGCCTTCATGGGTCAGCGCCATATAGATCAAGCCGCCAGAATTAATGACGTAATCGGGCGCGTACAAAATACCCCGCCGCTCAAGTTGATCTGCCACTTGCAGGTTGGTCAGCTGGTTATTCGCACATCCGGCCACAGCCGAGCAGCGCAGTTGCGCCACACTGTGCCAGTTCAGCACGCCACCCAGACCACACGGCGCCAGAATATCGCACGGGGTGCTGAGCAAGGCTTCGCACGCGATGGGATGCGCACCAAGTTGCTCCATGGCCAGGCGCACTTTAACCGGATCGGTATCGCAGACCAGCAACTCGGCTCCCGCAGCATGCAGTTGCTCGGCCAGCGCGTACCCCACCTTGCCCAACCCTTGTACCGCTACCCGCAAACCTTCGAGATTGTCGCTGCCCAAGCGCGACGAGGCGGTGCTGCGAATACCGGCAAACACACCCATTGCCGTATGCGGCGAAGGATCGCCTGCAGCGCTGGTACTGGTGACGTGTCGGGTATGTTGGGCAATGCAATCCATATCGGCGGTAGAGGTGCCGCTGTCGATGGCGGTGATGTAGCGCCCGTCCAGTTGCTCCACGCAGCGGCCAAACGCTTCAAACAGCTGCGCACGGCTTTCGACATGGGCCGCACGAATGACGACTGCCTGCCCGCCCCCAACGGCCAGACCGGCCAGAGCCGCCTTGTAGCTCATGTCTTGAGCCAGATGAATGGCATCGTTCACAGCACTTTCGTCGTTGGGGTACGCCAGATAACGGCAGCCACCCAATGCTGGACCCAAATGAGTGTTATGAATCGCAATCACGGCCTTGAGGCCTGTAACGGGGTCCACACTAAGGTGCAGCGACTCCAGCTGAGCGCTTTGCATGAGAGCAAACATCATCAGGCCCTCGAACGATTATGGGTAATCGCCAGTATAGGCGGCGCCAGAAAAATCGTTGAAGTGCGCAGGAATAAGCCTGTGCGGTTTTCGGGGTTTCGGACATATCCCGGCGGGATCGGACTCTGTGGGAGCGGGCTTGCTCGCGATACTGACAACGAGGTTATCCAGCAAGACCGCGTTGATTCGATCGCGAGCAAGCCCGCTCCCACAGTGAGTTCAGGCAGGTGTATCGGGCTGATTGGCTGGATGCGCCTGGATAAACGCCGGGTGTTGCTCAGCCAGCGCTGCCACACGGGCAATCCGCGGGTACGCCGCCATTGGCACGCCAAAACGCTGCGCGGCGTACAACTGCGGGATCAGGTACACATCCGCCAACCCTGGCTGCGACCCGAAGCAATATCCGCTGTCACCGATCAATTGCTCAATGGCTCCCAGCCCTTGGGTGATCCAGTGACTGATCCACTGCACCACTTGCTCTTCGCTCTGCCCCAATTGACGCAGTTGATTGAGCACGCTGACGTTGTGCAACGGGTGAATATCGCAGGCCACCAGGGCCGCCACCGCCCGCTCGTGAGCGCGGACGGTGAGATCCGGGGACAGCAGCGCTACCTGCGGGTAACGCTCTTCAAGATATTCAATGATCGCCGGCGACTGGGTCAGCACGCTGCCCTCATCGGTGTGCAAGGCCGGCACGCGGCCTTGCGGGTTGATCGCCAGATACGCCGCCTGGCGGTGTTCACCGCCAGGCGGCGCAATCAGGTTGACCGGCACTGCCTGATAATCCAGTCCCTTGAGCGCCAGCGCGATCCGCACCCGGTAAGAAGACGTGGAACGGTAATAGGTAAAGAGTTCCATGACCCGCTCCTTTTAACGCGCTGCGACAACCTTGCCCCGGCACTCGCCGAAACCAATGGAGGCATGACCTTCACGGGTGCAGCGGGCACGCAGGATGATTTCATCACCGTCCTCCAAAAATTTGCGCACCTCTCCCGAAGCCAGCTCGATCGGGAGTTTGCCGCCTTCGGTGATTTCCAGCAGGCTGCCCAGCTGTGAGCGGGCAGGGCCCGACAACGTCCCCGAACCAAACAGATCGCCTGACTGCAATTGGCACCCATTGACGCTGTGGTGAGCCACCAGCTGCGCAGCGGTCCAGTACATGTTCAGGCTATTGCTCAACCCCAGGCGATGGGCGGGCAGATTTTGCTGGCGCATCGACTCGGTCAACAACAACACTTCAAGTTCAATATCCAGGGCACCACCGGCCTGGTCCTTGGGATCAAGCAGATACGGCAACGGCTGCGGATCACCTTCAGGACGGGCCGGTTGCGCACGGCGGAACGGCTCCAGCGCTTCGGCCGTTACCACCCACGGCGAGATGCTGGTGATAAAGCTCTTGGACAGAAACGGGCCCAGCGGCTGGTATTCCCAGGCCTGGATATCCCGGGCCGACCAGTCGTTGAGCAAGCAGAAACCGGCGATGTGCTCGCCTGCTTCGCTGACAGGAATCGCGTCCCCCATCTCATTGCCCTGGCCAATCCAGATCCCCAGCTCCAGCTCATAGTCCAGGCGCGCGCATGGACCAAAGGTCGGTTCAGTCTGACCCGCTGGCAAGGTTTGCCCTTTTGGACGGCGTACGTCGGCACCCGACGCACGAATGGTAGAGGCGCGGCCGTGATAGCCAATCGGCACATACTTATAGTTGGGCAGCAGCGGATTGTCGGGACGGAACAGTTTGCCGACATTTTTTGCGTGCTCGATACCGACATAAAAGTCGGTGTAGTCACCGATTCTGGCAGGCAGATGCAGCTGGCAATCCGCCGCCAACGGCAGCAGCTTTGCGCCTTGGGCTTCGATTTTCCCGCGCAGGGTGCTGCCTTCAACCAGCAGTTCAAGCAGGCGCTCGCGCAGGGCAACCCGGGCGCCGCGGCCCAACGCAAAATAGGCATTCAACGCCCCGCCCAACGAGGCTTCTACTGCAGCCTTCGCCTGGCCTTCGAACAGACCGGCCGCCAGTCCGGCTTCAAGGTCGAAAATGGAATCGCCAATGGCAACCCCGCTGCGCGCAGCAGACCCATCAATACTGAAAATGCCCATCGGCAGGTTTTGCAGCGGGAAGTCGCTGTGACCGTTGGCGGAGGCAATCCAGCTACGGGGGAAGGTGGACTGGGTCATGGGTTATCTCCGATTCGGGGTGAAGGTTGCGGGCAAGGAGGCCCAGCAAGCGTCGTAGTTCGATTGCAGTTGCGGGCATTCAAGCGCAAACCGGCTGGGACGCAACACCTGGCTGGTCTCAAACATGAAGGCCATGGTGTTGTCGATCTTGCTCGGTTGCAGCTCGGCCGCAATCGCTTTGGTACAGGTTTCGCCGTCCGGGCCGTGGGCGCTCATGCAGCTGTGCAGAGAGGCACCTCCCGGCAAGAAGCCTTCGGCCTTGGCATCGTAGCTGCCCTGGATCAGGCCCATGAATTCGTTCATCAGGTTGCGGTGGAACCACGGTGGCCTGAAGGTGTTTTCAGCCACCATCCAGCGCGGCGGGAAAATCACGAAGTCCAGATTGGCCAGTCCAGGCACGCTGGTCGGCGAAGTCAGGACGGTAAAAATGGACGGATCGGGATGGTCGAAGCTGACCGTGCCAATGGTATTGAAGCGGCGCAAGTCGTATTTGTAGGGCACGTTATTGCCATGCCACGCGACCACGTTCAGCGGCGAGTGATCCAGCTCGCAGCCCCACAGTTCGCCGAGAAATTTTTGCACCAGCGTCGTGCTGCCCTGGCCGTCTTCGTAATGGGCGACCGGCGCCAGGAAGTCGCGGGGGTTGGCCAGACCATTGCTGCCAATCGGCCCCAGGTCCGGGAGGCGCAACGGCGCGCCGTGGTTTTCGGCGACATAACCACGGGCCTGCGGGTCGAGTAACTCAACGCGAAACTTTAGTCCACGGGGGATGACCGCAATCTCCAAAGGCTCCAGGTCCAGACGCCCCAGCTCCGTGCAGATACGCAAGCGACCCTGCTCAGGCACCAGCAGCAACTCGCCGTCAGCATTGAAAAACACACGCTGCATCGAGGTATTGGCACGGTAATGGTAAATGCTGATGCCCGAGGGTTTTTCCGCCCCGCTATTGGCCACCATGCCCACGAGGCCATCGATAAAGTCAGTGGCCTCGGCAGGGATCGGCAGCGGATTCCATCGCAAGCGATTAGGCGTCACCGGGCCCAGTGGGCCGCCGACCAATTGCCGCTCCAGTTTAACGAACGCAGGATGATTGGCGGACGGCTGGATGCGGTACATCCAGGTCCGCCGCGACTCGCTGCGGACCATGGTGAATGCAGTGCCGGACAACAATTCGGCGTACAGGCCGTACGGGGCTTTTTGCGGAGAGTTCTGACCGACCGGCAAGGCGCCGGGCAGTGCTTCGCTGCTGAATTCATTGCCAAACCCGGATTGATAGCCAAGGACTGGCGAAGACGCGTCGAGGTTCATGGAGCCTCCAGAGTGGAGAAGACAGTGGACTGCGCATTGCCGTGAGACAACCTGCGCGTCGCTGCGTTATTTTTATCGTAATTCAATTACGCATAACGTAATTTGATTGGTATTAAGCGTCAAGCTATAAAGACGCCCATTCGTCCCGAGATATAAGCATCACCATGGAAAAGCCCCGTAGCAGCAATGACAGTGCCGGCAAACAAAAAGTGCGTTCGGCCGAGGTCGGCACAGACATCCTCAAGGCCTTGGCCGAGCTGTCACCCTCGACCTCGCTGTCGCGCCTGGCCGAACACGTGCAGATGCCCGCCAGCAAGGTGCATCGCTATCTACAGGCGCTTATTGCCAGCGGGTTTGCCGAGCAGAATATCGCCACCAACCATTACGGCCTGGGGCGTGAGGCGTTACGAGTGGGCTTGGCCGCGCTCAACAGCATGGATGTGCTGAAGGTCGCCGCCCTGCCCCTGGCCGAGTTGCGTGATGACTTGAACGAAACCTGCTTTCTGGCCGTGTGGGGCAATCAGGGGGCCACGGTGGTGCATATTGAACCGGCGGTGCGGGCAATCACGGTGGTCACTCAGCTAGGCTCGGTTTTACCGCTGCTGAGTTCATCCACGGGGCTGGTGTTCAACGCCTTTTTGCCGGACCGCGAAACCGCCGATTTGCGCGAACTGGAATTAAAAACCGATCTGGTTCACCCGTTGGAAAAACCCGAGGCCTATATCCGGCTTTGTGAGCACATCCGTCAGCGTGGCTTGCACTTTGTGCATGGCTTGCTGATGCCCGGTGTTGATGCACTGTCGGCCCCGGTATTCGACGCTACTGGCAAGGTTGCCGGTGTACTGACCGTGGTTGGCCCCACATCACTGTTCCACGCCGATGAAAACGGGCCGGCAGCCAAGCGTTTGCTGGCTGCCAGCCAGGCCATCAGTTGGCGAATGGGCTATCAGCCGGGCTGACGATCAGCGGCGTCAAACCATCCATTTGTATTTGGCTTCATCGAGCAGGTCTCTCATCAGTTGTTCGATGTCCTCGATGGCAAACTGATGCATTCGGTGGCTGTCCTGGAACGTCCAGGGTTTAGAGAACACGCCTGTTTCCCAGTCGTTGTGCAACTGGACCGTGCCCCACTCCAGCGTGTCCATGCCAAGGCCCTGCAGGTCCTGGCTAAAGGTCAATGTCAGGTCAACGATGTTGTTGACCGTGTTGATGTAAATGTTTTCGCAATCTATTGCATGGTGCAGCAACTGCTCATTCAGAAACGAGCGTACCCGCTCGAGCACTTCCGGGCTCGGCTTGAGGGTGAAGCTTGCAGCATCGAACACACGCTTATCCATATCGCTCATGATGAACCTCCTGTCATTGCTCCCGGCCTGTGCAGCCTCGTGCTGCATCAGATCAGCCGGGAGAAATCATGTGAAAGCGCATTCAACACGGCCAATATGCAGGGCATGAAGTACATAGTTATCACGCCCTCATCAGATATATAAACCTTTGAGCTACCGCACTTTTTTGCTCCACCACTGTTGTCGAAGCTGTAAAAGAGATTGTCGTAAAGCGGCCTTACTCCGCAGCGGGCAAGTCCTTATTCTTGTCGAACTTTCCAGCACGGACACACGTCCAACGCATCGAGTCGCATCGACTCTGCACCCGATTTACCCTGACGTTGATTTGTAGCTCCTTGATGAACGTCTTCCTTGGCCGCTGTTTTCAGCGGCCTTTTTTATGCCCGCAGATTGTGTGGCAACGGTAAAAGCTAGAACACCATCGCCAGCAGCGGCGCGGCGAACAGGTTAAGAATGCCGGTCAACACCATCACCAGCCCTGCCACCGAACCTTCTTCGCTCCCCACTTCCCGGGCGCGGCTCACGCCCGCCCCATGGGCACCGATACCGAACAGCGCACCCCGTGCCAGACTGCTGCGCAGCGGCAACCACTTGAGCAGGATGCCGCCCAGCAATGCGCCAAATACTCCGGTAAACATCACAAACACAGCCGTCAGTTCCGGTACGCCACCCAAACCCTGGGCCAGCGGCATGGCAAACGGGGTGGTGATGGAGCGCGGCACCAATGACATGGTGAGTTCAGTGTCGAGTGACAGCGCCCTGGCCAGCCAGAATGAACTGCCGATGGACGCTGCGCTGCCTGCCAGCATGCCCAGCAGCAAAGCCACCCAATGCCGGGCCAGCAACCTGCGCTGCTGCCAGATAGGCACAGCGAAGGCGACCGTCACAGGCCCCAACACCAGCATCAGCCAATGGGTGTTGCTGGAGTACTCGGCATAGGCGGTGTGTAACGGGACGGCCACGGCAAGCAGCAAGGCAGGTACCAGAATCAGCGGTGACAGCAGATAGCGGCCGGTGCGCTGATACAACCAGCGGCTAAAACCGTAGGTGGCCAGAGTGAACAACAGCCAGAACATGGGCATCAGTTCAAACTTCATGGCGCACTCTCCAACGGCATACCGCCTCAACGGTAAACGCCGTCACAACCATCACCAGCAGGGTGCTGACGCCAATCACCAGCAGGATGCGCCAGCCGTCATCACGCATGATCACGCCGTAGTCGAGCAGGCTCATCAGCGCGGGAATAAAAAACAACAGCATTTCAGTCATCAACACGCCGGCCCCCAGTTGCAGGGTCGCAGGCTTGACCCAGCCCAGGGCAAACGCCAGCAGCAACAGCGCCATGCCCACGACACCCCCCGGTATTGGCAAGTGCCACCAGGCCGCGAGCTGGCAGCCCAAGAAGTAGAGCGCCAACAACACCGCCAGCTCACTGATCAGCCGACCCAAGCGTTTTACATCAAAGCGTTTCATGATCTTTCCATTCCTGACAGGCCATCAGTCTAAAGAGCCTGCTACCATCCCGAAAACGAATTGTCAGACTTATAGCCATTCCAAAACGGAATCACGACGATGGAATTCAAACACCTGCGCACTTTTATTGAAGTTGCACGCCTGGGCGGCTTCACCCAGGCCGCCAGCGGCCTGCATATCAGCCAGTCGGCGGTCAGCAAGCAGGTGGCACAGCTCGAGCACAGCCTGGGCACGCCCCTGCTCGATCGCCTGGGCTCACAGGTCAGGCTGACGGCTGCGGGGACGGTGGTGCTACAGCGAGCCGAGGACATGCTGCGTTTGCACAACGAGTTGCTGAGCGAGCTGGACGATTTGAGCCATCTGACCCGGGGCGAGCTGCGAGTAGGCCTGCCATTGCTGGGCAGCAATACGCTGTTTGCCGGGTTATTTGCCGAATACCGGCGACGTTATCCGAATATTCAGGTGCAGTTGTTGGAAGAAGGCAGCTTGAATATTGAAAAGGCGGTTTTGAGCGGCGAGCTGGAACTGGGCGGTAGCTTGACGCCGAAGAATCCCGCATTTGCTTATCAGCCCTTTTGTGACGAGCCTCTGGACGTTTTGATCCCGGTAGATCATCCGCTGGCAGAAGGCCCCAGCGTGCGCCTTGAACAATTGGCTGATACTCCTTTTTTGCTCTATCAGCGCAGTTTTGTGCTCAACGATCGCGTGCTCAAGGCCTGCCAGCAAGCGGGCTTTACCCCCATAGAAGGCGGACGCAGTGGGCAGGCGGATTTTTTGGTGGCGCTGGTGGCCGCAGGCCAGGGCGTGGTATTGCTGCCCAGCGTGGTTGCCCGCGGGCTGGTGCGCCCCGGCGTGGTGCGGGTAAAGCTGCTGGCACCGGACTATTTGCGCTGGGATATCGCGTTCATCTGGCGCGACGGCGCGTATTTGTCACGGGCAGCCCAAGCCTGGCTTGAGCTGCTGCGTGAACGCCCGGTTATTGGTTCAGTGCTTTGATCAAGTCTGCAATCCAGGGCTCGGAGTCTTCCTCTGGCGTCACCGTGACACTGGAGTCCAGGCGCAGCATCGGCAGTACTTCGCCCACGCCAAGCTCGGCAAACAGTTCGCGCAGTTGCTCGCCACCGCCACAGAACGTATCGCCGTAGCTCTCGTCACCCAAGGCGATCACGGCACCGGGCAAACCGCGCCAGGCGGCTGGCAGTTGGTCACGAATGGCGCTGTACAACGCCACAAGATTGTCGGGCAGCTCGCCCATGCCCGTGGTCGAGGTCACGGCCAACAAAGCCTCAGGGCCGAACGCCTGGAGATCGGCAAGGGTGGCGCGGGAATTGAGAAACACCTCAAAACCGGCATCAGTGAGCAGTTGCTTGGCATTACGGGCGACTTCTTCAGCAGTGCCGTACACCGAGCCGCAAAGGATGGCGACTTTCATCAATCTGATCCTGTAACTGACTAAAAGGCTGGGATATTAACAGGTGCGACACAGCTCTCGTACCTATGCCTTAAGATGCAGCAATCTGTTCGACTAAAGAGAATTGCACGATGATCAACGCCCGCTTGTTGCAGCGCATGGTAGACGCGTCCCAGGACGGCATTGTGGTGGCCGAACAAGAAGGCGAAGACAACATTCTGATTTATGTTAACGATGCGTTTGAGGCCCTCACCGGCTACAGCCGCGACGACATCCTGTATCAGGACTGCCGTTTTTTGCAGGCTGGCGACCGCGACCAGCGTGGCCTGCAGTTAATCCGCGAAGCCATTGCCAGCGGGCAGCCGACTCGCCAGGTGCTGCGCAACTATCGCAAGGACGGCACGCACTTCTGGAATGAGCTGTCGATCACGCCGGTGTTCAACGAGAACGACAAGCTGACCTACTTTATTGGCGTGCAGAAAGATGTCACCCAGCACGTCAAGGCCGAACAGCGTGTCGCGCAGCTCGAAGCCCAGCTGGCTGCTGTCCAGGCCGAGTTGCAGGCACTCAAGGCGACGAGCGGATCAAACAAAACGTAAAAAAAGCGGTCTGATAATCGCAATGACGATTTTTCTGACCTTTTTTTGAGCCCCATCCATGTCTCACGATGCCCTTTTGACTCAGGACGAGCTGGATTTCATCCGAACGATGCACCAAAACCCGCTGCTCAATACGCGGGATGCGTCGTCCAGCCTGACGGTCAACGGTGTGTCGCAAATCCGTGATCTGCTGACACGCCTGGCGGCCCATGAACAGGTCACCATCCTGGCGCAATTCGCCAACCAGCAAATGAGCTTTCCACTGCGCCTGGTTGAAGACGAGTTCCATGCCCAGCATCTGCAACTCGGAACGCCGAGCATCTTCGAAGACGGCCCCAAATCCCGCCCCTGGCGCCTTACCCTGGCAGAACCGGTCCCCCTGGAAAACATCAGGGGCAAAGCCGGTCACCTGTGGGTCACCGAACTTTCGTTCAAAGGGATGCTGGTTGAAATGCGTCACGACAGCGAGCCACCCCGCCAGTTTGCACAGTGGTTCAGCCCAGGCGGCCATGAGCGCATTGCCCTGCGCGGCACCCTTGAACGTAAAACCGAACTGGGCCTTTACGCGTACCAGCTCAGTCAGCGTAACAAGGGCGAGACTGAACGCCTGCGCCAATACATCTTGCAGCAACACCGCCTGACGCACCCAAGCCTGCACGGCTGATCTCGATCAGCTGCCCAGTGTTGCCTTGAGATCAGCGTCCAGTCGCTGATTCATCAACCGGGCCTCACTGCCCAGGCAAGCAACGGATGAGCCCGCCAGCGCCTCCTGGGCCACGTTCGAACCGGCCCCGGCCAATGACATCGAGCAATTCAAGGTTTGCGCCAGCCGCATCAGCCGGCGGTGGTGCGCCGTCCCCAGGGCATGACTGGCAAACAGCACGACAGCCTGAGGCTCCAGTTTTTCGCAGACCAGTGACAGTTCTTCCAAAGGTTGGCCGATGGCCAAAACCCGGACTACGCGATCATTACGGGTCAACAGCAAGCCCGTCACCAGCAGTTCCAGCTCGCGGCACAGCTCGGGCATCGCCACCACCATCACACACTGCCTGGCATCTGCCGCCTGCAACTGCAGACGATGCTGCACCCGCCCGCGCAAGAACCCGTCCAGCATCAGCCATTCGCTGGTTCGGCCAAACACATCCTGAGCTTTTGACAACTGTTGCCACAGGGGCAGGAAGATCCCCTGAAACACCACTTCGACCGGGTAACTGGAGTAAATCTGACCGTAGAGTCGCTCCAGCTCCGACTCATTGAAGGCCGTGAGCGCGCTGCTGATACGGGTTTGCCATTCGCCATACTCGCTGGCCTCGGGCTGCGGATTGTCAGCGGGCTGCGTGTTTGCGAGCAATTGCGCGACTTTGCTGACAGCAACCCCACGCTCAAGCCAGCCCATGATCAGGCGAATTGACTCAATATCGCTCACTGAGTACAGCCGATGCCCACTTTCGGTGCGTTTTGGTTCGATCAAACCATAACGCCGCTCCCACGCACGCAGGGTCACCGGGTTGATGCCGGTGAGCCTGGCCACATCCCGGATCGGGTAGAGACCTTGGCAATCATCAGCCTGTGTAATGGGCTCAACTTCAGTAATCACGGACATTGGGCGGGCAACAGTCAGAAAGGGATGACAGGATTCTACCCCTCAATCCAGACCCTGTGGGAGCGGGCTTGCTCGCGATGCAGGCCGCACTGCCTGCCAGGTAAGCGGCGGTGATGCCATTGCGGACACGCCAGCCCCCACAACCGTCGCCGTGAGCATTCAGGAACAATACTTGCTTGTTTTTCATCACTCAGCCCACCACCCCGGCGCTGTGTTTTGTGCCTGCCCTACCCGGGCAGCATTAGCCTCATGGAGATACACAATGTCTACCTCCCCTGTCACATTGATGGTTGCGCGCCGTGTCGCCAAAGGTCGCTACCAGGAGTTGATTGCCTGGTTGCATGAAGGCGAACAACTGGCCACGGACTTTTCCGGATACCTGGGTTCCGGCGTACTGGCCCCACCACCGGGCGACGACGAATTTCAAATCATCTTCCGCTTCGCAGACGAAGCCACCTTGCATGCCTGGGAGCACTCGGTATCGCGCAAGGCCTGGTTGCTGCGCGGCAGCGATTTGTTTGCCAACCCGTCGGAGCACCGCGTCAGCGGGATCGACGGCTGGTTTGGCGCTGCCGGACAAAGACCACCACGCTGGAAACAAGCCGTTGCCATCTGGCTGGCGTTCTTCCCCGTATCGCTGCTGTTCAATTTTGTGTGCGCGCCCTTATTGAGTGAACTGAGCCTGTTGCCTCGGGTCCTGGTCAGCACCCTGGCCCTGACGCCGCTGATGGTTTATCTATTTATTCCACTGTCCACGCACTTGCTGGCCAACTGGCTGCACAGCTCGCCAGGCAAACCCCTGCGCAGCGCAATCGCAACCCAGCGCAACTAAGCTCGGGCTTGGGCTTTACGTCGCGGACGCTGGTATAGTTTTGCCATTGCGCCGCGACTGTTTCCGGCTTACCTGCTCCGAGTCTGTCATGCCCACTTCTTCTGCTCCGATCCTGATCACGGGTGCCGGCCAGCGCATCGGCCTGTACTGCGCGCAGCAATTGCTGGCAGACGGTTACCCGGTGGTTTTTACCTATCGCAGCGAAAAACCCGGGGTGCAAACCCTGCGTGACCTGGGCGCTGTTGCGTTGTTTGCCGACTTCTCCACCGAGGCTGGCATTCTGGATTTTATCCAGCGACTTAAAGAGCACACCGACTGCTTGCGGGCAATTGTGCATAACGCTTCGGCCTGGCTGGCAGAAACCCCGCAGACAGAAACCGACGCCTTTACGCACATGTTCAGCGTGCACATGCTCGCGCCTTACCTGATCAACCTGCATTGCAGCGAGCTGCTCAAGCGCTCGACCCCGGCGGATATCGTGCATATCAGCGACGATGTGACCCGCAAGGGCAGCAGCAAGCACATTGCCTATTGCGCCACCAAGGCCGGGCTCGACAGCCTGACCCTGTCATTCGCGGCTAAACTGGCCCCACAGATCAAAGTCAACGGCATCGCCCCGGCCATGCTGTTGTTCAACCCTGACGACGATGCGGCGTACCGCACCAAAGCGCTGGCCAAGTCCGCGCTGGGCATAGAACCCGGCGCCGAGGTGATCTACCAGAGCCTGCGTTATCTGCTGGACAACCCCCATGTGACCGGCACTACCCTGACCGTCAATGGCGGCCGGCATCTAAAATAAGCCGCCCCGCGAGGAAGTATTTTCATGAGCGCATCACTGCCCGGGCATTACCGCGAAATCCTCATCGATATCGGTGAAGACCCAGACCGCGAAGGTTTGCTCGACACCCCCAAGCGCGCAGCCAAAGCCATGCAGTACCTGTGTCATGGCTATGAGCAGAGCCTGGAGACCCTCGTCAACGGCGCCCTGTTCGCCTCTGACAGCGACGAAATGGTGATCGTGGCCAATATCGAGCTGTACTCACTGTGCGAGCATCACCTGCTGCCGTTTATCGGCAAGGCCCATGTGGCCTACATCCCGACGGGCAAAGTGCTGGGGTTGTCGAAAATCGCCCGCATCGTCGACATGTTTGCCCGTCGCCTGCAAATTCAGGAAAACCTCACCCGTGAAATCGCCGACGCCATTGAAAGCGTGACCCAGGCCGCAGGCGTAGCCGTTGTGATTGAAGCCCAGCACATGTGCATGATGATGCGCGGTGTAGAAAAACAGAATTCGACCATGAACACCTCGGTCATGCTTGGCGCGTTTCGCGAGCCGAGCACCCGCATGGAGTTCTTGCAACTGATTGGACGGAGCAAGTCGTAATGCCACAACTTCAGCCAGGAATGGCCCGTATTCGCGTCAAGGACCTGTGCCTGCGCACCTACATCGGTATCAATGAGGAAGAAATCCTCAACAAGCAGGATGTGTTGATCAACCTCACCATCCTCTATGCCGCGCAAGAGGCGGTGCGCGATAACGACATCGACCACGCGCTCAATTACCGCACCATCACCAAGGCCGTGATCCAGCACGTCGAAGAGAACCGCTTCGCCCTGCTTGAGCGCCTGACCCAGGAGTTGCTGGACCTGGTAATGGCCAATGGCGCGGTACTGTATGCCGAAGTCGAAGTCGACAAGCCGCACGCGCTGCGCTTTGCCGAATCGGTCTCGATTACGCTGGCGGCGAGCCGCCAGGCTGCAACTTCATAACCCCGGTGAACCCCATGACTCCTCAAGAACAGCTTGAACTGGAGGCGGCCGCCTTCCGCCGCCTTGTCGCACATCTGGACAGCCGCAAGGACGTGCAAAACATTGACCTGATGAACCTCTCGGGTTTTTGCCGCAACTGCCTGTCCAAGTGGTACAAGGCTGCCGCTGACGAGCGCCAGATCGACATCAGCCTCGATGACGCCCGTGAAGCGGTGTACGGCATGCCGTATGCCGACTGGAAATCCCAATACCAGAAAGAAGCCAGCGCCGAACAAACCGCGGCGTTTGCCCAAGGAAAAAAGCAATGACTGATGTGAACACCCTGCGCGCCAGCCTCGACAGCGGCGAACACCTCTTCGCCGACACCCTGGCATTTATCGCAGCGCACTATGATTACCAGCCGCAGGCCTTCAATAACGGCGGCGTGGAAAACGCTGCCGGGCAGAATGAAGGTTCGTGCAAGACCCTGGGCCTGGCGCTGCTGGAAGGTTTGAGTGATCAGCAGGCGCTGTTGGCGTTTGGCGAGCATTACCGTTCGGTGCTTGCCACGCCTGAAGGCACAGACCACAGCAATATCCGTGCGCTGATTGCCCACGGCCTGGCCGGTGTCAAATTCGACGCACAGCCGCTGACCCGCAAGGCGTAAGCCAGCCTCTGCCCCATAGGGGGTGGGAGCGGGCTTGCTCGCGATGCAGGCGCCGCTTTTTTTCAGTTACACCGCAGCGATTACATCGCGAGCAAGCCCGCTCCCACAGGACAGACACAAAAAAACCGGCCGAAGCCGGTTTTTTTATTGGGGCGGGCTATCAGAACTGAGCGTTCTGCAGGCCGTCCAGGTAGCGCTCGGTATCCAGCGCGGCCATGCAACCGGCGCCAGCCGAGGTGATGGCTTGACGGTAAACGTGGTCAGCCACGTCGCCGGCAGCAAACACGCCTTCGACGCTGGTAGCCGTAGCGTTGCCTTCACGGCCGCCCTGCACAACCATGTAGCCGTCTTTAAGCTCCAGCTGGCCTTCGAACAACGAGGTGTTCGGCGTGTGGCCGATGGCGATGAATACGCCGTCCACTTTCAGCTCGTCAAAGCTGCCATCGTTGTTTTTCAGGCGCGCGCCGGTCACACCCATGTTGTCGCCCAACACTTCGTCCAGGGTCGCGTTCAGCTTGAGTTCGATCTTGCCTTCAGCGACACGGGCGTGCAGTTTGTCGATCAGGATCTTCTCGGCGCGGAAGGTTTCGCGACGGTGAACCAGGGTCACTTTGCTGGCGATGTTGGCCAGGTACAGCGCCTCTTCAACGGCAGTGTTACCACCACCGACCACGGCAACCGGCTTGTTGCGATAGAAGAAACCGTCACAGGTTGCACAGGCGGAAACGCCCTTGCCCATGAACGCTTCTTCGGACGGCAGGCCCAGGTAACGGGCGCTGGCGCCGGTCGCAATGATCAGGGCGTCACACGTGAACGTGCCGCTGTCACCTTTCAAGGTAAACGGACGGTTTTTCAGATCCACTTCATTGATGTGGTCGAAAATGATTTCAGTCTCAAAGCGCTCGGCGTGCTCACGCATGCGGTCCATCAGGGCCGGACCGGTCAGGCCGTGAACATCACCTGGCCAGTTGTCGACTTCAGTCGTGGTGGTCAATTGACCGCCAGCCTGCATGCCCGTGATCAGCAGTGGTTTGAGGTTGGCGCGGGCCGCGTAGACCGCGGCGCTGTAACCGGCAGGGCCGGAACCCAGAATAATCACACGCGAATGACGTACTTCAGACATGACTCACTCCTATGACCGCCCGCATTGGAACCGGGTCGGAACGCCGTTTACCGGCTGGAATAAAAAGAAACCGTAAACCTGCCCAGGCCAAGCCTGAAAAACGCAGGTCCTGAAAAATATGGGTGAAGCATATAGAGGCCGCAGAGAGTAAGGAAATACGCATTAACAATCCAGCTCATAGCGGGTCTCTATGTAGTCGAATTCGATTTTAGACGGCTTTGTTACAGTTATTGTCGATAGTGCGACAAGGCTTTCGTCCTACAGATAAAGCCGTTAAGGTCGCCCGGTTTTCCACTGCTCGGAGCACTCTATGCCCGCCCCCGTTCTTTCTGGCCCGCAGTACCTGCGTGAAGGCCTGACGTTGGTTCTCAGCCCTGGCTTGCGCTTGTTCGTGCTGCTGCCGTTGCTGATCAATCTGGTGCTGTTCGTCGGGTTGATTTATTTCGCCGGGCATCAGTTCAGCCTCTGGGTCGATACCCTGATGCCGTCACTGCCAAGCTGGCTCAGCTTCCTCAACTACCTGTTGTGGCCGTTGTTTGTCGTGCTGGTGGCGTTGATGGTGTTTTTCACGTTCACCATGCTGGCCAACATCATTGCGGCGCCGTTCAACGGTTTTCTCTCGGAAAAAGTCGAGGCCGTCGTACGCGGGGTCGATAACTCACCGCCCTTCAGCTGGGGAGAACTGGCCGCGATGGTGCCCCGCACCCTGGCCCGGGAAATGCGCAAGCTGGGCTACTTTCTGCCACGGGCCATTGCGCTGCTGATCCTGTCGTTCATACCGGTGCTCAACCTGATTGCGGCCCCGTTGTGGCTGTTGTTCGGGATCTGGATGATGGCTATTCAGTACATCGACTACCCCGCTGATAACCACAAGCTGGGCTGGAACGAGATGCTAGCCTGGTTGCGCGAGAAGCGCTGGCAGAGCATGAGCTTCGGCGGCATCGTCTACCTGGTGCTGCTGATCCCGGTGGTCAATGTGCTGATGATGCCCGCTGCTGTCGCTGGCGCCACCCTGTTCTGGGTGCGCGAGCGGGGCGATGAAGCGCTGGCATCTCGCTAACGACTTCATAAATCCATCATCACCGTGACACACGGGCGTCATGACCCCAGAACACACTGGGGTCATGACCACAGCCCTGCACATCGCCCTGATCACCGAAACCTTCGCGCCTGAAATCAATGGTGTCGCCAATACCCTTGGCCAGCTGTGTGATGGCTTGCGTGCGCGCAATCATCGCGTGGAACTGGTACGCCCGCGCCAGGCCGACGATGGCGGCCAGCGCAGCAACGACGAACTGATGCTCTGCCGGGGCTTGCCGCTACCCGGCTACCCCGGCCTGCAATGGGGCCTGACATCCACCCATCGCCTGACCAAACGCTGGCGCCAACAACCTCCGGATGTGGTCTACATCGCCACAGAGGGACCGTTGGGCCTGTGTGCATTGCGGGTTGCACGTCGCCTGGGCATTACCGCGGTCACTGGGTTTCACACCAACTTCCAGCAGTATTTGCGTCAACACGGCCTGACCCTGTTCACCCGTGCACTGACGCACTACTTACGCTGGTTCCATAACCGCTCTGCACTGACCCTGGTCCCCAGCACCAGCCAGCGCGTGGAGCTTGCGCGCAGGCATTTTGAACGCCTGGATCTGCTCCCTCGCGGTGTTGACAGCCAGTTGTTCAGCCCGGCAAAACGCCAGGACGCCTTGCGCCAGAGCTGGGGACTCAGGGAAAACGACATTGCGCTGTTACATGTGGGGCGCCTGGCACCGGAAAAAAACCTGGATGCACTCAAGCGCTGTCTTGATGCACTGCAAGCCCGCTATCCGGCGCGCCGGTTCAAGTTGATCGTGGTGGGTGACGGATCAAAACGTGCGGCCCTGGAAGCCTCATTGCCCGAAGCGATCTTTTGCGGGCAACAGTCAGGACACGCCCTGGCTTGTCACTACGCCTGCGGGGATGTGTTTCTGTTTCCGAGTCTGAGCGAGACATTTGGCAATGTGGTGCTTGAAGCCCAGGCCTCTGGCTTGGGCGTAGTGGCCTATGACGAGGCCGCTGCTGGCCTGCATATCCGCCATGGATACAACGGAGTGCTGGCCATGCCGGGGGACGAATACGCCTGGATCGAAGCCGCCTGCTGGCTGCTTGAAGACCCAGAGACCTTACGCACCCTGCGCCTCAATGCCCGACGTCATGCCAGCCGCCAAAGCTGGCCAGGCATTGTCGAGCAGTTCGAAAGCCAGTTGCTGCGGGCTCGACAGGGCTCCATGTGCGAAGCCCCGGTGCCTATTCACGTCGCGGTAAAAAAACCTTAAGCCAGGGATTTTTCAATCGACTGAATCACCGTCGCATCGTCTGGCGCGGTGCGCGGTGAGAATCGCGCCAACACCCGCCCATCTTTGCCGACCAGGAACTTCTCGAAGTTCCAGGTGATTTCCCCCTCAAACTCGGCCCCCTCGCCTGCCAGCAAACGATAGAGCTGATGACGGTCAGGCCCGTTGACCTCAAGCTTGCTGCTCAGAGGAAAACTGACACCGTAGTTGAGGCTGCAAAACGCCTGAATTTGCTCCTCGGTACCCGGCTCTTGCCCGGCGAACTGATTGCATGGCACGCCCAAAACGCTGAAACCCTGGCCCTTGAATTGCTGATACAGGTTTTCCAGCGCTGCGTACTGAGGGGTCAAACCGCACTTGGAGGCCACGTTCACTACCAGCACCACTTTGCCTTTGAAGGTGTCCAGTGGTAGCGGCTTGCCATCCAGCGCGTCTAAGGTAAGTTCGTGAAAAGCACTCATGACGGACTCCAAAATTCCCGTATCCACGTTCAAGCAATCGTCCGACGTACCGATTACCGTAATCTCCCAGGATCAAAAAAGGCGCCCGTAGGCGCCTTCCTGGCTAGTTCACAAGTGAGCGTAGCAGCACTTATCAGTGCTGATGACCGCCTTCACCGTGGACGTGGCCGTGAGCGATTTCTTCTTCGCTTGCATCACGAATTGCAACAACCTTGACCTTGAAGTTCAGACGCTGACCAGCCAGTGGGTGGTTGCCATCAACGGTCACATCGTCGCCGTCCAGATCACGGATGGTCACGATCTGCATTTGGCCGTCCGGCGCCGAAGCGTGGAACTGCATGCCAACTTCCAGTTGGTCAACGCCTTCGAACATGCTGGCGCTCAAGGTGCTTACCAGCTCGGCGGAGTATTCGCCGTAAGCGTCTTCAGGTTCAACGCTAACGTCCAGCTCGTCACCAACAGCCTTACCGATCAGAGCCTTTTCCAGACCCGGAATGATGTTACCTGCACCTTGCAGGTAGACCAGCGGCGCGCCGCCGGCAGAGCTGTCGATGACCTCACCAGCGTCATTGGTCAGGGTATAGTCGATGGAGACAGCCTTATTGGCGGCGATCGTCATGGGGCGAGACCTTTTGCAAAAAAATAATGAGTTCGCAAGTTTAACCAAGCAATCGCCCGAAAGCGAACACAACAAAGACCAACGGATAATTTTGAAAACTTCAACGATCATTGGCTGGCGTCAGGATGAAGAGCAGCACTGGGTTGTCGTGCTCTCCTGTGGCCACACCCAGCACCAGCGTCACCAACCGCCCTGGCAATCAAGACCCTGGGTGCTTGACCCTGAGCAGCGCCAGGCAAAAATAGGCCAGCCCTTTGACTGTGGCTGGTGTGCTCAAGACGCGGATAGCGCTAATCTTGGCAATTGATTCAGGCACAAGCCCGGTTAAAGGGTGTTGCCCTTGCACTGCCACGTCAGGAAGCTCGCATGCAAACTTTCTTTATCGCTCCCACCGACTTTGGTGTGGGTCTGACCTCTATTAGCCTGGGCCTGGTTCGCACCCTGGAGCGCGCCGGGTTGAAAGTCGGGTTTTTCAAGCCCATTGCCCAGCCGCATCCGGGTGACTTCGGCCCTGAACGTTCGACCGAGCTGATCGCCCGCACCCACGGCCTCAAGCCGCCGACCCCACTGGGTCTGGCCCATGTCGAACGCATGCTCGGTGACGGCCAGCTGGATGAGCTGCTCGAAGAGATCATCAACCTCTATCAACAGGCTGCCATCGGCAAGGACGTACTGATCGTAGAAGGCATGGTGCCTACCCGTACCGCCAGCTACGCGGCTCGGGTCAACTTGCACCTGGCCAAGAGCCTGGATGCCGAAGTGATTCTGGTCTCAGCCCCTGAAAACGAAGTGCTGACCGAACTTTCCGGACGGGTGGAGTTACAGGCGCAGCTGTTTGGCGGGCCCAAGGACCCAAAAGTACTCGGTGTGATCCTCAACAAGGTACGCACTGACGAAAGCATGGAAGCCTTCTCGGCACGCCTCAAAGAGCATTCCCCATTGCTGCGCAGTGGTGATTTCAAGCTGCTGGGCTGCATTCCGTATCAACCCGAACTCAACGCCCCGCGCACCCGCGATGTAGCCGAACTGCTCGGCGCCCAGGTGCTCAATGCCGGGGACTATGAAACCCGGCGCATGTCGAAAATCATCCTGTGCGCCCGCACGGTACTCAACACCCTGCAACTGCTCAAACCGGGCGTGCTGGTCGTCACCCCCGGCGATCGCGACGACATCATCCTGGCCGTCAGCCTGGCCGCGATGAATGGCGTTCCGCTGGCGGGCCTGCTGCTGACCAGCGACACCCAGCCCGATCCGCGCCTGATGGAGCTTTGCCGGGGTGCGTTGCAGGCCGGGCTGCCAGTGCTGTCGGTGAGCACGGGGTCCTACGACACCGCCAACCGCCTCAATGGCCTGAACAAGGAAATCCCGATCGATGACCGCGAACGTGCGGAAATCATCACCGACTTTGTTGCCAGCCATCTGGACGCCCACTGGCTGCATCAACGCTGCGGTACGCCACGGGAAATGCGCCTGACCCCAGCCGTCTTCCGCTATCAACTGATCCAGCGCGCCCAGCAGGCCAACAAGCGGATCGTTTTGCCCGAAGGCAGCGAGCCCCTGACCGTACAGGCGGCAGCTATTTGTCAGGCTCGCGGCATCGCCCGCTGCGTATTGCTGGCCAAGCCCGAAGAAGTCCACGCGGTCGCCAAGGCCCACGGTTTCGAACTGCCCGAGGGTCTTGAAATTCTCGACCCGGACCTGATTCGCGCCCGGTACGTCGAACCGATGGTGGCCTTGCGAAAGACCAAGAGCATCAACGCGCCGATGGCCGAGCAGCAGCTGGAAGACCCGGTGGTGATTGGCACCATGATGCTGGCACTGGACGAGGTCGACGGGCTGGTTTCAGGGGTGATCCACTCAACCGCCAACACCATCCGGCCTGCCCTGCAGTTGATCAAGACGGCACCGGGCTGCACGCTGGTATCGTCGGTGTTCTTCATGCTGTTCCCCGAGCAGGTGCTGGTGTACGGCGACTGCGTGATGAACCCGCACCCGAGCGCCTCTGAACTGGCAGAAATCGCCCTGCAAAGCGCCGACTCTGCCGCGGCGTTCGGCATCACCCCGCGGGTGGCCATGATCAGCTATTCCAGCGGCGAATCGGCCAGCGGTGAAGAAGTCGAAAAAGTCCGCGAAGCCACCTTGCTGGCCCACGAAGCCCAGCACTCACTGCTGATCGACGGCCCGCTGCAATACGATGCCGCCGCCAACGAGGTAGTCGCCAGGCAACTGGCCCCCAACAGCCAGGTGGCAGGCCGAGCCACCGTTTTTGTGTTCCCGGACCTGAACACCGGCAATACGACTCACAAAGCCGTGCAACGCAGCGCCGATTGCGTCAGCCTCGGGCCAATGCTGCAAGGCCTGCGCAAGCCGGTGAACGATCTGCCACGCGGCGCTCAAGTGGACGATATCGTCTACACCATCGCCCTCACGGCCATTCAAGCCGCCAACCGACCTATGGATATTTAAATGTTGGACTTCTTGCCTGCACCGCTACGCGGCGTCATTGCTTCGCTGCTGCTGGCGATCAACACCATCGTGTGTTGCACGCCGCTGTTCATCGTCGCGATTTTCAAGCTGTGTCTGCCCTTTGCGGCAGCTCAACGGGTGACCGACGAATTGATGCGCCGTATCCACGAAGCCTGGATCGCCAACAACAATCGCTGGATGGACTTGCTGCGCAAGACCCGCTGGCATATCAAGGGCCTTGAGGGGCTGGACTATGAGCACTCGTATCTGGTGACCAGCAACCACCAGAGCTGGGTCGACATCATGGTGCTGCAATACGTGCTCAACAAACGCATCCGCCCGCTCAAGTTCTTCCTCAAGCAGGAGCTGATCTGGGTGCCGGTCATTGGCCTGGCGTGGTGGGCGCTGGGCTTTCCGTTCATGAAACGCTACTCCAAGGCCTACCTGGCCAAGCACCCGGAGAAAAAAGGCGCGGATCTGGCGACCACACGTAAAACCTGCGCCAAGTTCAAAAACCAGTCCGTGGGGATCTTCAACTTCGTCGAAGGCACGCGCTTTACAGAAGCCAAGCACGCGCAGCAGAACTCGCCGTTCCGCTACCTGCTCAAGCCCAAGGCCGGAGGCATCGCCTTTGTGCTGGATGCAATGGGCGAACAGCTGCAGTCCATCATCAACGTAACCATCCACTATCCGGGCGGGCGTCCAGGGTATTGGGACTTGCTGTGCGGCAATGTGAAAGACGTGGTGGTGGTGTTTGAAGAGCTGCATATCCCGGCTGAGTTTCTGGGTAAAAACTACGATCAGGACCCCGAGTACCGGCTGGCATTCCAAGGCTGGATCAACCAGTTATGGGAAGACAAAGACCGGCTGCTGGAGGAGTTGCATCGCGAGTTCCCTAAATCCTGATGCCTCAGGATCTTGTGGGAGCGGGCTTGCTCGCGATGCAGGCGCACCGGCTTGGCTGAAGAACCGGATTGATACCATCGCGAGCAAGCCCGCTCCCACAGGGGTATTTCCGGCATTTGAGGCCCAATAAAAAGCCCGCCACCGATCTCTCGGTGGCGGGCTTTTTAGTGCGGCTTAAATCGCGCCGCGTTGGCGCAACAGGTCGAGCACCAGTTTGACGCTCTCTTCCAGGGACAGCGATTGCGTGTCGACCACAAGGTCGGCATTCAACGGCACGTCATACGGGAAGGATTCACCCGGGATGTTGTCACCACCCGCTGCATACAGCCCTTGCGGGTCACGCTCGGCGCACACGGCCGGAGATGCCTGAACATAAACGGTCACCAGACGGTCGCTGCCAATCAGCGCCTTGGCCTGTTCACGGCCTTCAGCGTCCGGCGCCACGAAGGCGGCCAGTGTCAGCAGGCCTGCTTCGTTGAACTGGCGCGCCACGTGAGCAGCACGACGCCAGTTTTCAGTACGTCCGGCACGATCCTGTGGCAGACCCTTGTTCAGGTCATGGCGCAGGTTCTGGCCATCCAGCACGAATACCGCACGTCCCATATCGAACAACTTGCGTTCAACCGCATAGGCCAAGGTGCTTTTGCCAGCACCCGACAGCCCGCTGAACAACACGGTGGCCGGTTGCTGGCCAAAACGCTGGGCACGCTCTTCAACAGCCACATGGGCCAGTTTGCCGTGATGGGTTGCGCTGCCATGACTCAACGGCTGGGCAACGATCATGCCTGCACCCACGGTGCCGTTGGTCAGGCGGTCGATGATGATGAACGAGCCGGTCGTGCGGTTGCTGTCATAACCATCCAGCGCAATCGGCGCGTCGAGGCTGATTTTGACTTTGCCGATTTCGTTCAGCTGCAAAGCACTGGCCGGACCTTCTTCCAGGGTGTTCACATCGACTTTGTTGACGATGCTGGCAACCGAACCCGGTACGTAGCTGGTCGCGCGCTTGATGTCGTACTTCTTGCCCGGCAGCATCGGCTCTTCAGCCATCCACACCAGCATGGCTTCGAAGTTGTCAGTCACCAGCGGCACGTTGTCGGCATGCACCAACAAGTCGCCACGGGAGATGTCGATCTCGTCTTCCATGGTCAGGGTAACTGCCTGACCGGGACCTGCGTGCTCCAGTTCACCTTCAAAGGTGACGATGGATTTGACGCGGCTGCTCTTGCCCGACGGCAACACGACGATTTCATCGCCCTTGTGCACGATGCCGCTGGCCAGGGTGCCGGCAAAACCACGGAAGTTGAGGTTCGGACGGTTCACGTACTGCACCGGGAAGCGCAGGTCGGTGAGGTTGCGGTCGGCCGCCACTTCCACGGTTTCAAGGATTTCCATCAGCGACTGGCCGGTGTACCACGGCGAGCGCTCGGATTTGTTCACCACGTTGTCGCCTTTAAGGGCAGACATCGGCACAAAGTGCAGGCTGGTCGGCTTGAGCTTCAAGCCCTCGGCAAACTTCAGGTAGTCGGCCTTGATCGACTCGAACACACCTTCGTCAAAACCCTTGAGGTCCATCTTGTTGATGGCCACGACGATATGCTTGATGCCCAGCAACGAGGCAATGAAGCTGTGGCGACGGGTCTGGGTCTGCACGCCGTAACGGGCATCGACCAGAATGATCGCCAGGTCACAGGTGGACGCACCGGTGGCCATGTTGCGGGTGTACTGCTCATGGCCCGGGGTGTCGGCAATGATGAATTTGCGCTTGGCGGTAGAGAAATAGCGATACGCCACGTCAATGGTGATGCCCTGCTCGCGCTCGGCTTGCAGACCGTCAACCAGCAGTGCCAGGTCGATATCGTCGCCCGTGGTGCCGCTTTTTTTCGAGTCGCGGGTAATGGCTTCCAGATGGTCTTCGTAGATCATCTTGGAGTCGTGCAGCAGGCGCCCGATCAGGGTGCTCTTGCCGTCGTCGACGTTGCCGCAGGTCAGGAAGCGCAACATCTCTTTGCGCTCGTGCTGGCCCAGGTAGGCGAGGATATCCTCGCTGATCAAATCAGATACATGCGACATGACAACCCCTTAGAAATAACCTTGACGTTTTTTATCTTCCATTGAGCCTGCGCCATCGTGATCGATGACTCGGCCCTGGCGCTCGGAAGTTCGCGTCAGGAGCATTTCCTGGATGATGTCGGTCAGGGTTTCAGCCTCTGACTCCACCGCGCCGGTCAGCGGGTAGCATCCCAGAGTACGGAAGCGGACCTTTTTCTTGACGATGCGAGCCTTGTCTTCGTCAGACAGGTGCTCAAGGATACGGTCGTCGTCGATCATGATCAGCGTGCCGTTCTTCTCGATGACGTCGCGCTCGGCCGCAAAGTACAGCGGCACAATCGGGATGCCCTCAAGGTAGATGTACTGCCAGATGTCCAGCTCGGTCCAGTTCGACAACGGGAACACACGGATGGATTCGCCCTTGTTGACGTTGCCGTTGTAGACGTTCCACAACTCGGGGCGCTGGTTTTTCGGATCCCAGCGGTGCTTGCTGTCACGGAAGGAATAGACGCGCTCTTTGGCACGGGATTTTTCTTCGTCGCGACGGGCACCACCAAAGGCGGCATCGAAGCCGTATTTGTCCAGAGCCTGCTTCAGGCCCTCGGTTTTCATGATGTCGGTGTGCTTGGCACTGCCGTGGGTGAAGGGGTTGATCCCTTGAGCCACGCCGTCCGGGTTGACGTGAGTGATCAGGTCCAGGCCCAGCTCGGCAACCATCTTGTCGCGAAAGCTGTACATCTCCTGGAATTTCCACTGGGTGTCGACATGCATCACCGGAAACGGCAGCTTGCCAGGGAAAAACGCCTTGCGTGCAAGGTGCAGCATCACGGCGGAATCTTTACCGATCGAGTACAGCATCACCGGGTTATCGAACTCGGCGGCCACCTCGCGGATGATGTGGATGCTTTCCGCCTCCAGCTGTTTCAGGTGCGTCAGTTTGTCGACCATGGCTACTCACGAAAGCTATCTTATGAACGGCCTGCGGGCCGTGTTCGAGGGTCGAATGCTAGCACAGCGTCCGCTTCTATAGATGACCCCAGCTAGATCGAAACGGTCTAAGAATAGACCCCGGAGTTTGGGCGATTACTCCCTGTGGGAGCGGGCTTGCTCGCGATGCAGGCAATGCGGTTATACCGCAAGACCGCGTTTATTCGATCGCGAGCAAGCCCGCTCCCACAGGGTTGGATTCCAATAATCAGATCGGATTCGGGCAATCGATGAACAGGTGTTCCAAAGCAAAGCGCCGCGCCAGGTAGTCACCCAATGCCTGCACGCCATAGCGTTCGGTAGCATGGTGCCCCGCGGCAATGAAGCTGATGTCGTTTTCCCGGGCACTATGGAAAGTCTGCTCCGAAGCTTCGCCACTCAGGTACAGATCAACGCCCGCCAGCACCGCCTGATCGATATAGCCTTGCCCGCCACCGGTACACCAACCCACGCGGCGGATCATTTCACTGCCTTCAATCAGCAGCGGCTCGCGCCCAAGCGCCTCTTGAACACGGCGTGCAAAATCACGGGCGGTCACAGGCTCGGCCAGAGAGCCCACCAACCCCACCACTTTCGAATTGCCAGGATCAAGCGGGCCTTCGACGGTGATGTCCAGCTGCCGCGCCAATTGCACGTTGTTGCCCACCTCGGGATGCAGGTCCAGTGGCAAGTGATAGGCCAGCAGGCTGATGTCGTGCTTGAGCAGCGTCTTGAGGCGACGTTGCTTCATCCCGGTCACGCAGGGATCTTCACCCTTCCAGAAGTAACCATGATGCACCAGCACCAGATCGGCCTGGGCCTCGACTGCAGCATCCAGCAGTGCCTGGCTGGCGGTCACGCCACTGACGATGCGCATCACCTGGGGGCGACCTTCGACCTGCAGGCCATTGGGGCAGTAATCATTGATGGCGGCGCAATTGAGGTAACGATTTGCTTCTTCTACCAGCGTGCTCAGGGCGACAGCCATAAAAGACTCCTAAATATAGCGTTCAGAGCCGGGCGGCCCTCGTATAATGGCGCCATTATGGGCCGTCAGAACGGCTCTGCAACCTTCAGGACTGAGTTCAATGTTTAAGGCTTTGCGTTTTTTTGGCTGGCCATTGCTGGCTGGCGTGCTTATCGCTTTGCTGATTATTCAGCGTTACCCGCAATGGGTTGGACTGCCGAGCCTGGACGTTAATCTGCAACAAGCCCCGCAAACCAGTTACATGCAGCAAGGGCCGGTGACCTATGCCGACGCGGTAGTGCGTGCCGCGCCTGCCGTAGCCAACCTTTACACCACCAAGGTGGTGAACAAAAACGCCAGGCCCTTGTTCGAGGACCCGCAGTTCCGGCATTTTTTCGGCAACAACGAGCCCAAGCAAAAACGTATGGAGTCCAGCCTGGGTTCGGCGGTTCTGATGAGTCCCGAAGGCTATTTGCTGACCAATAACCACGTGGTCGCAGGGGCCGACCAGATTGTGGTGGCGCTGAAGGACGGTCGTGAAACACACGCCAGGGTCATTGGCAGCGACCCGGAAACTGACCTCGCGGTGCTGAAGATCGACCTCAAGAATCTGCCGGCAATCACCATCGGCCGCTCGGATACCTTGCGTATCGGTGATATCGCCCTGGCAATTGGCAACCCGTTCGGCGTGGGTCAAACCACCACAATGGGCATCATCAGTGCCACAGGCCGCAACCAGTTGGGCCTGAACAACTACGAAGACTTTATCCAGACCGATGCCGCGATCAACCCGGGCAACTCGGGCGGCGCACTGGTAGATGCCAACGGCAACCTGACCGGCATCAACACCGCGATTTTCTCCAAGTCAGGCGGTTCGCAAGGCATCGGCTTCGCGATCCCGATCAATCTGGCGATGGAGGTCATGAAGTCGATTATCGAGCACGGCCAGGTCATTCGCGGCTGGCTGGGGATTGAGGTTCAACCCTTGACCCAGGAACTGGCCGAGTCGTTTGGTCTCAGTGGACGCCCGGGAATTGTTGTCGCGGGCATTTTCCGTGGGGGTCCGGCGCAAAAAGCCGGTCTTGAACTGGGAGACGTGATTCTGAGCATCGATGGCGAGCCTGCCAGCGATGGGCGCCGCTCAATGAATCAGGTGGCGCGGATCAAGCCTTCGGACAAGATCACGATCCAGGTCATGCGTAACGGCAAAGAGCTTAAGCTCACCGCCGAGGTGGGCCTGCGACCGCCACAGGAACAGCCGCCGCAGCAGGAAGAATAAGTAACGCGCCCTCACCACCTGATGTGGGAGCGGGCTTGCTCGCGATGGTATCGCCGCGGTTTGCCTGAACTACCGCGGCGCCTGCATCGCGAGCAAGCCCGCTCCCACAAGAGCCGCGGTCAACCTCTATTCGATATCCGACAACCCTTCAATCAACGCCGCGTTCTGCTCCGGCGTACCGATGCTGATGCGCAAGAACTGGGCAATGCGCAATTGCTTGAAGTGGCGCACGATCACGCCCTGCCCTCGCAACTTGGCCGCCAGCGCCGCCGCATCGTGTTCCGGATGACGGGCAAAGATAAAGTTCGCCGCCGACGGCAGCACTTCAAAACCCAGTGCCTGCAACTGCCCTACCACGTGTTCGCGACTGTCGATTACCTGCTTGCAGGTGTGCTCGAAGTATTCACGGTCGGCAAACGCAGCCGCAGCACCCGCAATGGCGATACGGTCCAGCGGGTAGGAGTTGAAGCTGTTCTTGATCCGCTCCAGCGCTTCGATCAGATCCGGGTGGCCCACTGCCAACCCGACCCGCAAGCCTGCCAGGGAACGCGACTTGGACAGGGTCTGAGTCACCAGCAGGTTCGGGTAGCGATCCACAAGGCTGATGGCCGTCTCGCCACCAAAGTCGATGTACGCTTCATCCACCACAACCACTGAATCAGGGCTGGCCTTGAGGATCTGCTCGATAGCCTCCAGCGCCAACAGGCAGCCGGTCGGGGCATTCGGGTTCGGGAAGATGATCCCGCCATTAGGCCTGGCATAGTCCGCAGGCTGGATCTGGAATTGCTCATCCAGAGGCACTGCGTCAAATTCGATGCCGTACAAACCGCAGTAAACCGGATAGAAGCTGTAGCTGATATCCGGAAACAGCAGCGGCTTGTCGTGCTGGAACAGGCCATTGAATACATGGGCCAGGACTTCGTCCGAACCGTTGCCCAGAAACACCTGGGCAGTCTGTACGCCGTAGTACTCGGCCACCGCCTGCTTGAGCAGGTCGCTGTTCGGGTCAGGGTACAAACGCAGGTTGTCGTTGATCTCGGCCTGCATCGCCGCCAGAGCCTTGGGCGAAGGCCCATAAGGGTTTTCGTTGGTGTTGAGCTTGACCAGTTTGGTCAGCTTCGGCTGCTCACCCGGCACGTAAGGCACCAGATCCTTGACGAATGGACTCCAGAATTTGCTCATGCTTATTGCCCCTTGTCGTCGGCGATGATGCGGTATTCGGCACTGCGGGCGTGCCCGGTCAGCGACTCGCCACGGGCGAGAATCGATGCGGTCTTGCCCAGGTCGGAAGCACCCTGCTCGGAGCAGAAGATGATCGAGGAGCGCTTCTGGAAGTCATACACCCCCAGCGGCGACGAAAAACGTGCCGTGCCGGAAGTTGGCAATACGTGGTTGGGGCCCGCGCAGTAATCACCCAGGGCTTCAGACGTGTGTCGGCCCATGAAGATCGCGCCAGCGTGACGGATCTGCGGCAGCCAGGCTTGCGGGTCAGCCACCGACAACTCCAGGTGCTCCGGGGCAATGCGATTGGCAACGTCGATGGCTTGCTGCATGTCATTCACCAGAATCAGTGCGCCACGGCCATTGATCGACGTTTCGATGATGTCGGCCCGCTCCATGGTCGGCAACAACTTGGCAATGCTCGCCGCGACCTTGTCGAGGAACTCGGCGTCGGGGCTGACCAGAATCGCCTGTGCGTCTTCATCGTGCTCGGCCTGGGAAAACAGGTCCATGGCAATCCAGTCCGGATCGGTCAGGCCATCGCACACCACCAGAATTTCCGAAGGGCCGGCGATCATGTCGATGCCCACCTGACCGAACACGTGGCGCTTGGCGGTGGCGACATAGATGTTGCCCGGGCCGACCACTTTGTCGACTTTCGGAACGCTTTCTGTGCCGTAGGCCAGTGCCGCAACGGCCTGTGCACCGCCGATGGTGAACACTCGGTCAACGCCCGCAATGCAGGCGGCAGCCAGCACCAGCTCATTGATTTCGCCACGAGGGGTCGGCACCACCATGACCACTTCGGTAACGCCTGCGACCTTGGCCGGAATGGCGTTCATCAACACCGATGACGGGTAAGAGGCTTTGCCGCCCGGCACGTACAAGCCTGCACGGTCCAGTGGCGTGACTTTCTGGCCCAGCACCGTGCCGTCGGCTTCGGTGTAGCTCCAGGAATCCTGCTTCTGTTTTTCGTGATAGCTGCGCACACGCTGTGCGGCTTTTTCCAGCGCTTCACGTTGCGGCGCGGTGATACGGGTCAGGGCCAGTTCCAGGCGCTCGCGGGGCAGGATCAAGTCGGCCATCGAGTTGACGCTCAGCCCGTCAAAGCGCTGGGTGAACTCAACCAGAGCAGCGTCGCCACGCTCACGCACGGCTTTGATGATGTCGAGCACACGCTGGTTGACCGAGTCGTCAGACACACTTTCCCAGCTCAGCAGATGATCCAGATGCTGCGCGAAATCCGGGTCAGCAGCGTTGAGTCGGCGAATTGCAGTGGGAGCGGTCATAGCGAGGGCCTCGGTATTGGGCGAATGCTTAGAATGGATGATGTTACACAGTGAAGGCAGCAAGACTACCAAGCCATCCGCGCAGGTCGCTGAAATTTCTGGCTATTACACGGATAGATGGGCGCGACTCAAGGTCGCGCAGGTGAGTCAGCCGCGGTGTCGCGATTCCACTGCCTTGCGCAGGGTATCGATCAGGGCTTGAATACGGGCGTGCTGCATTTTCATCGAAGCCTTGTTAACCACCAGACGGGAGCTGATGGCGGCAATGAATTCCTGAGGTTCCAGGCCATTGGCGCGCAAGGTGTTGCCGGTGTCGACCACGTCGATGATCTTGTCGGCCAGGCCAATCAGCGGCGCCAGCTCCATCGAGCCGTACAGCTTGATGATGTCGACCTGACGGCCTTGCTCGGCGTAGTAGCGCTTGGCGACATTGACGAACTTGGTGGCAACACGCAGGCGGCCTTTAGGCTCGGGAACACCAATGGCACCGGCAGTCATCAGCTTGCACTGGGCAATCTGAAGGTCCAGCGGCTCGTAAAGGCCCTGGCCGCCGTACTCCATCAGCACGTCTTTACCCGCGACACCGAGGTCTGCCGCGCCATGTTCAACGTACGTCGGCACGTCGGTGGCGCGTACGATCAGCAGACGTACATCGGGTTGGGTAGTCGGAATGATCAGCTTGCGGCTTTTGTCCGGATTCTCGGTCGGCACAATGCCCGCTTCAGCGAGAAGCGGCAGGGTGTCGTCAAGGATACGGCCCTTGGACAGTGCAATGGTCAACATGGGAAACGTAAGTCCTTATCAGGGTACTTTTTGCCCGGGCGCAATCGGCGCCGGACAAGCATCGAGCCTGATATCAGGCTCGACTTGAACGATTCGAGGCCAGGTAAGGTAACGCTTGCAAGCCGTTACGTCACCTGGCGGCTGGACACTATCCCTGTGCCCATGATGCCAAACAGCAAAAACTAGCCCGGAACGCGGCGAATTTTGGCGCCCAGCATTTGCAGTTTTTCTTCGATGCACTCGTAACCACGGTCTATGTGGTAGATGCGGTCGATCAGGGTATCGCCTTCAGCGACCAGAGCCGAGATAACCAGGCTGGCCGAAGCACGCAGGTCGGTAGCCATGACTGGCGCGCCCTTGAGGGTTTCAGTACCGGTGACGATGGCAGTGTTGCCTTCGACCTGGATCTTGGCGCCCATGCGGTGCAGTTCGTACACGTGCATGAAGCGGTTCTCGAAGATGGTCTCGATCACTGCGCCCGTGCCTTCGGCGATGGCGTTCAGGGAGATGAACTGCGCCTGCATGTCCGTCGGGAACGCCGGGTACGGAGCCGTACGCACGTTCACCGCTTTAGGACGCTTGCCGTGCATGTTCAGCTCGATCCAGTCTTCACCGGTAGTGACTTCGGCGCCCGCTTCCTTGAGCTTTTCAAGAACGGCTTCGAGGATGGTCGGATCGGTGTCCTTGACCTTCACACGGCCGCCGGTCACGGCAGCGGCTACCAGGTAGGTACCGGTCTCGATACGGTCCGGCATCACGCGGTAGGTTGCGGTGTGCAGTTCTTTGACGCCATCAATGGTGATGGTGTCCGTGCCTGCACCGCTGACCTTGGCGCCCATGGCGTTCAGGAAGTTGGCCAGGTCGACGACTTCAGGCTCGCGTGCAGAGTTCTGCAAAACGCTGCGGCCATTGGCCAGAGCGGCGGCCATCATGATGTTTTCAGTACCGGTCACGCTGACGGTATCGAAGAAGAAGTTGGCACCGCGCAAGCCGCCTTCCGGAGCCTTGGCCTTGATGTAGCCACCTTCCACGTCGATCACTGCGCCCATGGCTTCAAGGCCGCGGATGTGCAGGTCAACCGGACGCGAACCAATGGCGCAACCACCTGGCAAGGCCACTTCGGCATAACCGAAACGCGCAACCATCGGGCCCAGAACCAGGATCGAGGCACGCATGGTTTTAACCAGTTCGTACGGCGCAACCAGGGTTTTGATGGTGTTCGGGTTGATTTCGACGCTCAGCTTTTCATCGATCACCGGCTCAATGCCCATGCGACCGAACAGCTCGATCATGGTGGTGATGTCATGCAAGTGCGGCAGGTTGGCTACAGTGACCGGGCCATTGCACAGCAAGGTCGCTGCCAGAATCGGCAGGGCGGAGTTCTTCGCCCCGGAAATGCGGATTTCGCCATCTAGACGAACGCCGCCGGTAATAATCAATTTATCCATAACAATCTCGACGCCAATGGGCTCAGGGGGCTCAGGTGCGCTCGGCCCAGGCCGCGCTGCTGAAGAATTTCATAGTGACCGCATGGATGCTGCCATCAGCGATCCACGGGTTCAAATGGGCATAGATGCTTTGTTGACGTTTGACCGGGCTCAAGGCCACCAGTTCGTCACTAATCACGTTCAGCTGAAAGTTGCAGCCTTCGCCCTCAACTTCTACCTGGGTTCCAGGCAGCTTTCCCTCAAGAAAGCTCTTCACTTCTACGGCCTGCATGCTCAACCTCAATCGGCGCCTAACGCGCGCGGGTCGGCCATCATACAAAAAAGCCCCGCGCCTGCGAACCCCGTATAACAGGACTCTGACGGGGGGACTTTTCTATACGTGGCTATTAATGATGTGCCAGCAATTCGGTCAAGCCCGAGACCTGAGCGATTTCGCGCATGTCTTCGGGCATGTCACGAATGCTCAATGGCTTGTTCAGGGCTTGCGCATCACGGATGTAACACAACAACAGCGACAAACCGACGCTGCTGGATTTGGTGACACCCGAGCAGTCAACGACCAACGCCTTCGCCAGAGCTTTTTTGATCAGTGCCTGACCTTCAGTGCGCAAGCGGGGGCCGGTCTGATAATCGAGTACGCCACTGAGGCGCAACTCGCTCTCGCCGGCCAGGGTTACAGCCGCTTCACTCATTGGCCTGCAGCCTTGGGCGAAGCTGCATCGGTCGTTTCCTTGGCCTTGGCTACTTCGCCAGCCCAGTTATCGATGGTTTTATCCAGGTTGTTGCCGTTGCGCTGCATGGCGTCGGCGAACTGATCACGGAACAGCTTGCCGATGTTGATGCCGTTAATGATCACGTTACGCACTTTCCACTCGCCGTTAACCTTGTTAAGGGTATAGGACAGCGGGTAAATCGCCCCGTTATCACCTTTGACGGTCATGTCGACGCTGGTGCGATCGCCGCTTTCATCCTTGGCCGGGGCAACGGTGATGCCCTGGTTTTTGAACTCAAGCAAGGCATTGCCATAGAACTGCATCAGGCTGCGCTTGAAGTTCTCTTGAAAGCGCTGCATTTGCTCAGGACTCGCACTACGGGAGTACTTCACGGTCATGATGCTTTTCGAAATACCGTCGGCATCCACCACCGGCCCGACAATACCGTTCAGGGCATCGTAGAACTTGCTCGGGTTTTGCTTGTACTGCTCTTTATTGGCAGCCAGGTCAGCCAGCAACCGGGTGGTTGTGTCTGAAACGATGTCGTGAGCAGACTGCCCCGGCGCAGCATTTGCCACCAGAGGGAGGGCTGCAGCCATAATTACCAACAGGCCACGGCGCAAGAGAGAAATCATCTTAAAGCTCCTTATTTGGCGTCTTTGCTAACGGTATTGAGCAGGAATTTACCGATCAGGTCTTCAAGGACCAGCGACGACTGAGTGTCGTGAATGGTGCCACCGTCCTTGAGCACAGTGTCTTCACCACCCACGCTCAGACCGATGTATTTCTCGCCCAGCAGACCCGCTGTGAGAATAGACGCAGTCGAATCGGTCGGCAGATTATCCACAGCTTTTTCGAGCTGCAGGGTGACACGGGCCATGTAGTTGTCACGGTCCAGGTCAATCGCCGTAACCTTGCCGATGGTCACGCCCGCCATGGTGACTTTGGCGCGCACGGTGAGACCGGCAATATTGTCAAAGTTGGCGTACAGCTTGTAGGTGTCAGTGCTGGCGGTCGGGGACAGTCCGCTGACCCGCAGGGCAAGCAGAAGCAAAGCCAGGATGCCAGCCAGCAAGAACAGGCCGACACCGATTTCCATGGTGCGGTTTTGCATCAGAAATCTCCAAACATCAAGGCAGTCAAAATGAAGTCCAGCCCGAGGACTGCCAGAGAGGCATACACCACGGTCTTGGTAGTGGCACGGCTGATCCCCTCTGATGTGGGCTCACAGTCATAACCTTGAAACACGGCAATCCAGGTCACCACGAAAGCAAATACGATGCTTTTGATGATCCCGTTAAGTACGTCACCACTGAAGGTCACGCTATTTTGCATATTGGCCCAGTAGGAACCGTCATAGACACCCAGCCAGTCCACTGCAACCCACGAACCGCCCCAGATGCCGACCACACTGAAAATCATCGCCAGCACAGGCAGGGAAATAAAACCGGCCCATAACCGCGGCGCGATAATGTATTTGAGTGGGTCGACCCCAATCATTTCCAGGCTGGACAGCTGCTCGGTCGATTTCATGTTGCCGATTTCAGCGGTCAAGGCAGAACCCGCCCGCCCGGCAAACAGCAAGGCAGTCACCACCGGCCCCAATTCGCGCAACAGCGTGAGGGCCACCATCTGCCCAACCGCCTGCTCGGAACCATAGCTGGACAGAATGCTGAAGCCTTGCAGCGCCAGCACCATGCCGATGAATATGCCGGACACCACGATAATGACCAGCGACATGACACCAACGGAGTGCAGCTGCTTGATCAGCAGCCCGAAACCGCCGCCGATACCGCCTCGCCCCAGCAGTGCATGAAACAGGAAAATCGTCGAACGCCCCAGCACCGCGACGATGTCGATCCCGGCTCGGCCAAACAAACCGATACGGTCCATTAATGAATGTCTGCGCATCAGCGCTTCCCCAGTAGATCGGTTCGGTAGTCCGACGCCGGAAAGTGAAACGGAACCGGGCCATCCGGATCGCCGGTCATGAACTGGCGAATGCGCGGGTTATCGGCGTTCATCAACTCTTCAGGCGTACCCTGCCCCAGCACCTGACCGTCACCGACTACATAGAGATAGTCGGCGATGCTCGCGGTTTCAGCCAGGTCGTGAGACACCACAATACTGGTGATGCCCAGCGCATCGTTAAGCAGGCGAATCAGCCGCACCAGCACTCCCATTGCGATGGGATCCTGGCCCACGAAGGGTTCGTCATACATCAGGATTTGCGGATCCAGAGCAATCGCCCGCGCCAGGGCCACCCGACGCTTCATGCCGCCGGACAACTCGTCGGGCATCAAATCGATAGCCCCGCGCAAGCCCACCGCCTGCAATTTCAGCAGCACGATGTCACGAATCATTTCTTCAGGCAGCTGGGTATGCACCCGCAGCGGGAAGGCAACGTTCTCGAACACATCCAGATCGGTGAACAATGCACCACTCTGGAACAACACCCCCATGTGCTTGCGGGCATCAAACAAATCACTGCGCGACAGAGTCGGCAGGTTTTGATTGTTGACCCACACTTCGCCGCTGCTGGGACGCAGTTGCATGCCCATCAGGCGCAATAGTGTGGTTTTGCCGCAGCCCGACGGGCCCATGATTCCCGTGACCTTGCCACGGGGAATTCGAATATCGACATTATTGAAGATGCTGCGCGTGCCGCGCTTGAAGGACACTCCCTTCAGCTCGACCGCGTAGGCGTTATCGGCGCTCATCTAAACTCCTTGCGATGCAGCCTCTGCCTCTCACCCGGACACCAAACTTCTTATCAAGAAGCACGCGTTCCCTGGCGGGCCGAACTGGCGGCGAACTATACCACTGCTCATAGTGACCGCCCAAGACCGAAGGAGTGCCGGTTCAGCCTCAATACAGTGAAATAAAGCGGGTTTTTCTGTAAACACACTAAGAGTTTACCTACGCAGGCAACAAAGCACTGCGATCAAGCGTGAGAGAACGCCACATAACCGCTATAATCGTTGCCTTTTCTCAGGCTACCCGACTTCAACCATGAGCCAATCCAGCGACCTGATTCAATCCGCCCAACGCACCATCCGCCTCGAACTGGAAGCCGTAGAGGGCTTGCTGACTCATATCGACGCAGATTTCGTACGCGCTTGCGAGATGATTTTGGCAAGTAAAGGCCGGGTAGTCGTGGTCGGCATGGGCAAGTCAGGGCACATAGGCAACAAAATTGCCGCCACCCTGGCCAGCACCGGCACCACGGCTTTTTTCGTTCATCCGGCAGAAGCCAGCCACGGTGACATGGGCATGATCACCCGGGATGACATCATTCTCGCGCTGTCCAATTCTGGCTCAACCGCCGAAATCGTCACCCTGCTGCCGCTGATCAAGCGCCTGGGCATCAAATTGATCAGCATGACCGGTAATCCGCAATCGCCCCTGGCCAAGGCGGCCGATGTCAGCCTCGATGCAAGCGTGGCCCAGGAGGCCTGCCCGCTAAACCTGGCACCGACCTCCTCCACCACGGCAACCCTGGTGCTGGGCGATGCACTGGCCATAGCACTGCTCGAAGCCCGTGGCTTCACAGCCGAAGACTTTGCCTTCTCCCATCCGGGTGGAGCACTGGGCCGGCGTTTGCTGCTCAAGGTCGAAAACGTCATGCACTCTGGCGATGAGTTGCCGCAAGTCATGCGCGGCACCCTGCTCAAAGAAGCACTGATGGAAATGACCCACAAGGGGCTGGGCATGACTGTCGTCATCGAAGAGGACGGCCGGCTGGCCGGGATCTTCACTGACGGTGACTTGCGCCGCACTCTGGACCGTGAAATCGATATCCGCAACGCAACCATTGATGCCGTCATGACCCCGCACGGCAAAACCGCCCGGGCCGACATGCTGGCGGCCGAAGCCCTGAAGATCATGGAAGATCACAAAATCAGCGCACTGGTGGTTGTCGACAAGCAAGATCGCCCGGTTGGCGCCTTGAACATGCACGATCTGCTACGCGCAGGAGTAATGTAATGACCCAGGAACTTCTCAAACGCGGCAAAGGCATCAAGCTTGCCATTTTTGACGTTGACGGTGTCTTGACCGACGGTCGCCTGTACTTCCTCGAAGACGGCAGCGAATTCAAAACCTTCAATACCCTCGACGGCCAAGGCATCAAGATGCTGATGGCGGCCGGCGTTCAAACCGCAATCATCAGCGGTCGCAAAACCCCGGTCGTCGAGCGCCGCGCGCAAAATCTGGGCATCCCGCACCTCTATCAGGGCCGGGAGGATAAATTGGTCGTGCTGGACGAGCTTCTTGGCCAACTCAACCTAAGCTATGAACAGGTCGCCTATTTGGGCGACGATTTGCCAGACTTGCCGGTTATCCGTCGTGTCGGCCTTGGAATGGCAGTGGCCAATGCTGCAAGTTTTGTTCGCGAGCACGCCCACGGCGTTACCCAGGCACGTGGTGGCGAAGGTGCCGCCCGCGAATTCTGCGAGCTGATTCTGCGTGCCCAGGGCAGCCTGGACGCAGCCCACGCCGCCTACCTATAGAGCTTTCTATGCTGAGCAAAAAGATTCGCCAAATACTGCTGTTCGCGGTCATTGCTTCGCTGTTTGCAGCAGTTGGCTACTGGAACATCAGGCCGGAACGCTTTCTCGACGCCCCTACCGTGGCCGTGGATGAACACGCTATCGACTATTACGCCACCAACGCACGCAGCCTTCAGTTTCTGCCCGACGGCAAGTTGCAGTACGAGATGACCTCCGAGAAGCTTGAACATTTGAAAGCTTCCGAAGTCACTCTATTGACCAACCCGAAAATGCAGCTGTATCGCGGCACGGCCTACCCGTGGGACGTGAAGAGCGAGCGCGGTGAAGTCAATCCGGACGGTACTGAAGTCGAGCTGATCGACTCGGTGCGCATAGCCCGTACCGACGAGAAAAAACGCACCACGATTATTACCAGTACCCGCATGACTGTATTCCCGCAGAAGCAATATGCGCAGACCGAGCGAGACGTTAGAATCGACGGCGCTGGCGGCGTGACTACTGGCAAGGGAATGAAAGCATATTTGAAAGACGGCAGGATGGACCTGCTGTCCAACGTAAGAGGACAGTATGAGTCTCGTTAAAACCCTCCCTTTATTGCTCAGCTTGAGCGCAGCACTGGGAAGCGTGAGCGCCTGGGCTCTGCCGAACGACAACGAGCAACCTATCCGCATTCAGGCCAACGAAGCACAACTGGATGACAAGCAAGGCATCGCCACGTACAAGGGCGATGTAATCATCACCCAGGGCTCGATGAAAATCACCGGCAATACCGTCACCATCACCCGTAACGCTGCGGGAGAAATCGACGTGGTGACTTCTGTGGGCAACCTGGCTTACTTCGAGCAGCTGCAAAAAGCCACAGACCCCAAGCCGGTTCAGGCTTACGCCGTCACCATTCAGTACCATGCGCCGCAAAATCGCATCGTGCTGATCGACAAGGCCAAGGTCATCAACGACGGCAACACCACCGAAGGCGAGAAAATCGTCTACGACACGGTGAAACAAATCGCCAGCGCCGGTCGCGCCAATGGTAGCCAGGTCACAGCACCTCGCCCACGCATCGACATGGTGATCCAGCCCAAGAAGAAAACCGACCCGCAGAAGGCCCAGTAATGGCAACTCTGAAAGCCCAGCATCTGGCCAAAAGCTACAAGGGCCGTCAGGTAGTACGTGATGTCAGCCTGTCGATCGACAGCGGGCAAATCGTGGGTTTGCTCGGCCCTAACGGCGCGGGCAAGACCACGTGCTTCTACATGATTGTCGGCCTGGTGCATGCCGACCAGGGTCGCGTCCTGATCGACGACCTGGACGTCAGCCATGAGCCCATGCACGGCCGCGCACGCGCCGGTATTGGCTACTTGCCGCAGGAAGCCTCGATTTTCCGCAAGCTGTCTGTCGCGGATAACATCATGGCCATCCTCGAAACACGCAAGGAACTCGACAAGGCCAGTCGACGCAAAGAGCTGGAAAGCCTGCTGCAGGAGTTCCACATCAACCACATCCGCGACAACCTGGGCATGAGCCTGTCGGGTGGTGAACGTCGCCGGGTAGAAATTGCCCGCGCCCTGGCCACTGCGCCAAAGTTCATCCTGCTCGACGAACCTTTTGCCGGGGTTGACCCGATTTCGGTGGGCGACATCAAGCAAATCATTCACCACCTCAAGGCCAAAGGCATTGGCGTGCTGATCACCGATCACAACGTTCGTGAAACCCTCGACATCTGCGAAACCGCTTATATCGTTAACGACGGCCAACTGATCGCCGAAGGTGATGCAGAAACGATTCTGGCCAACAAGTTGGTGAGAGAAGTTTACCTGGGCCATGAGTTCCGCCTGTAAATCCAGGCATGTCGCGTGTTGTCAGAGCACCTGAGGCAGTAAAAAGTCCCGATGATTTTTATTGCCCGGGCGCTCTCAATGGGTTTACTCCCCCTGCGTGGAAACTAATTGAGAACGCCCCCTAGGCAAACGCACCGGTTTCAGGCATATAATTTGCTTAAGTTTGGCGCTCGCGCGCCCTGTAGTGGATGGCGCCATGTGCGCCGGCGAATAAGGTGTTAAGCCCCTGCCATGAAACCATCGCTAGTCCTGAGAATGGGCCAGCAGCTGACGATGACACCTCAGCTGCAACAGGCCATCCGCCTGCTCCAATTGTCGACCCTCGACCTGCAACAGGAAATCCAGGAAGCCCTGGAGTCCAATCCGATGCTCGAACGCCAGGAAGAAGGCGACGACTTCGACAATGCAGACCCCTTGGCCGACAACATCGAGCAAAAACCCAATTCCGACGTTCAGGAGCCCACCTACCAGGAGCCCGCACAGACGGTAGACAACCTGGAAGACGGCGACTGGGGCGACCGCATCCCCAATGAGCTGCCTGTGGACACTGCCTGGGAAGACGTCTACCAGACCAGCGCCAGCAGCCTGCCAAGCAACGATGATGACGAGTGGGACTTCACCACCCGCACCTCTGCCGGCGAGAGCCTGCAAAGCCACCTGCTGTGGCAGTTGAACCTTGCGCCGATGTCCGACACCGACCGACTGATCGGTGTGACCCTCATCGACTGCATCAATAACCAGGGCTACCTGGACGAAACCCTCGAAGAAATTCTCGAAGCGTTCGATCCCGAACTGGATATCGAGCTCGACGAAATTGAAGCCGTCCTGCACCGCATCCAGCAATTCGAACCTTCCGGCATTGGTGCGCGCAACCTGGGCGAGTGCCTGCTCCTGCAATTGCGCCAGCTCCCGGCCAAGACACCTTGGCTGAACGAAGCCAAACGCCTGGTCACGGATTACATCGACCTGCTGGGCGCGCGCGACTACAGCCAGCTCATGCGCCGCATGAAGCTCAAAGAGGACGAACTGCGCCAGGTCATCGAACTGGTGCAAAGCCTCAATCCGCGCCCGGGCTCGCAAATCGAGTCCAGCGAAGCCGAATATGTCGTGCCGGACGTGATCGTTCGCAAGGACAACGAGCGCTGGCTGGTGGAGCTCAACCAGGAGTCCGTGCCACGTCTGCGGGTAAACCCGCAATACGCAGGTTTCGTGCGTCGCGCCGACACCAGTGCCGACAACACCTTTATGCGCAACCAGCTGCAAGAAGCACGCTGGTTTATCAAAAGCCTGCAGAGCCGCAACGAAACCCTGATGAAAGTGGCGACCCAGATCGTCGAGCATCAGCGCGGATTTCTGGAATATGGCGACGAGGCCATGAAGCCACTGGTACTGCACGACATCGCAGAAGCCGTGGGCATGCACGAGTCAACCATTTCGCGGGTTACCACGCAGAAATTCATGCATACCCCGCGCGGTATCTATGAGCTGAAGTACTTTTTCTCCAGCCACGTCAGCACCTCTGAAGGCGGCGAATGCTCCTCCACTGCGATCCGTGCCATCATCAAAAAACTGGTTGCAGCTGAAAATCAGAAAAAGCCGTTGAGTGACAGCAAGATCGCTGGTTTACTGGAGGCACAAGGTATTCAGGTAGCCCGTCGCACCGTCGCCAAGTACCGCGAATCCCTCGGGATAGCGCCTTCGAGCGAACGCAAGCGTTTGATGTAAGCCACGGACCCCGGCGTTTCAGTGGCAGGCTGCTCGGCCTGCCGCTTTATGCAATGGCATCAAAGGAGAAACTGTATGCAAGTCAACATCAGTGGACACCAACTGGAAGTCACCGAACCGCTACGCGCTTACATCGGCGAAAAACTCGACCGACTTGAGCGTCATTTCGACAAGATTACCAACGTACAGGTAACGATGGCGGTCGAAAAACTGAAACAGAAAATCGAAGCCACCTTGCACATCCATGGAGGAGAAGTCGTTGCCAACGCCGAGCATGACGACATGTATGCCGCCATTGATCTGCTCACTGACAAGCTTGATCGCCAACTGAAAAAGCATAAGGAAAAGACCCAAAGCCTGCTCCAGGGCGCGACCGGTCGTTAATACTCCCAACCCATGATCCGACTTGAAAGTATCCTGACCCCCGGCCGTTCCTTGGTGAACGCGCCGGGCGGCAGCAAAAAGCGCGCACTCGAACACATTGCCAACCTGATCAGCCGCGAAGTGCCTGGTCTCGAAATGCAGGATGTTTTTGAGAGCCTTATTGCCCGTGAAAAACTGGGTTCCACCGGTTTTGGTAACGGCATCGCCATACCCCATTGCCGCCTCAAGGGCTGCGAGTCGCCTGTCAGCGCCTTGCTTCACCTCGACGCCCCTATAGATTTCGACGCCATCGATGGCGCGCCGGTCGACCTGCTTTTCGTTTTGCTGGTACCAGAAGCGGCAACCGATGCACACCTGGAACTGCTCCGGCAGATTGCCAGCATGCTCGATCGTAAAGACGTGCGCGAAAGACTGCGCAACGCACCCAGCAACGAAGCGTTGTATCAGGTTGTTCTGGACGTACAGAACGGTCATTAATCATGCGCTTAGTCATTGTCAGCGGACGCTCCGGCTCCGGTAAAAGCACCGCCCTCGCCGTCCTTGAAGACAACGGTTTCTATTGCATCGACAACCTTCCGGCAGGCTTGCTGCCGGAACTGGCCGAACGTGCGCTGATTCACACCGAATTAGCGCAACCCCTGGTGGCCGTGTCGATTGACGCGCGAAACCTGCCAAGCCATTTGTCACGCTTTCCCCAGTTGCTTGAAGAGGTTCGCAACCGGCACATCCAGTGCGACGTGCTCTACCTGGATGCCGACGAAGAAACCCTGCTCAAGCGCTTCTCGGAAACCCGCAGGCGTCACCCGCTCAGTAGCGCAAGCCGTTCGCTTGCCGAAGCTATTCGCGATGAAACCCAGCTGCTTGGACCGATTGCCGACCTCGCTGACCTGACCATCAACACCACCAATCTGAACCTGTATCAGTTGCGTGACACCATCAAGTTGCGCCTGCTGAACAAACCTGAAGCCGGCACCGCCTTTTTGGTTGAGTCGTTTGGTTTCAAGCGCGGGATGCCAGTGGATGCCGACCTGGTCTTTGACGTACGTTGCCTGCCCAACCCGTACTGGAAACCCGAACTGCGCGAGCAATCCGGGCTGGATCAGCCGGTTGCCGATTATCTGGCAGCACAACCTGATGTCGAGGAAATGTTCCAGGACATCTCCAGCTACCTGCTGAAGTGGCTACCACGCTTTGCCGCGAGCAATCGTGCCTATGTAACGATTGGTATTGGTTGTACGGGCGGACATCACCGCTCCGTGTACCTGACCGAACGACTGGGCAAGTGCCTGCAAGAAACTCTGAAGAACGTCCAGGTTCGCCACCGCGACCTTACTTGAAGGATCTACCCTGCGATGCCTGCACTGGAAATACAAATCATCAACAAACTGGGCTTGCACGCCCGGGCATCTGCAAAGTTCGTCGGTATCGCAGGTCAGTTTCCATGCCAGATCCGGGCAGGTCGTACACCTGAGTCAATGGTAGACGGCAAGAGCATCATGGCAATGATGATGCTCGCCGCTGGCAAAGGAACCACCATCCACCTGAAAACCGAAGGCGAGAAAGAACAGGAAGCGTTGGATGCGTTGGTCGCGCTGATCAACAACTTCTTCGATGAAGGTGAGTAGCGGCTACAGCGATCGGCTCAACCAAGCGCCGTATCCATCACCATCATCAAGCAGAAACCTACACACAATCCCAGACTCGCCAGTTTTTCGTGACCATTGCGTCGAGACTCCGGGATAACCTCTTGTGTGACCACCAATAGCATCGCCCCTGCAGCCAATGCCAACCCCAATGGCAACAACACTTCGGCCAGATTGACCAGCCACGCGCAAAGCACCGCAAACACTGGCTCGACCAAACCTGAGGCGGCACCGATCAGGAAGGCCTTGATTCGCGACATCCCTGCCCCAGCCAACACCAAGGCAATTACCAGCCCTTCCGGCACATCCTGCAGCGCAATCCCCATCGCCAGGCTATCGGCATCAGGCATTCCGCCCCCCGCCGACACCCCGACCGCCATCCCTTCAGGAATGTTGTGCGCCACAATCGCGATGACAAACAACCAGATGCGCGGTGCAATGACCGGATCTCCGGGACGGCTGGCAAAGACTTGCGGCCCAACCCCCGACACTTTGCGATCCACCAGAAACAGGCAGAATGCACCCAGCAGGATGCCCACACTGATCAGGCCACTGGAGGACCAGGGCGACAACCCCAGATTCTGAGCAGCCGCGATTCCCGGCACAATCAGCGAGAAAGCGGTGGCAGCCAGCATCACCCCGGCACCAAAGCCAAGCAAGGTATCGCTCACTGCCACCGGCATTTTACGAATGACCAATACCGGCACCGCGCCCAACGCGGTGCCTAACGCACAGAGCGCACCGCCTTGCAGTGCCCGCAGCAATCTGGGCTCCAGGTCCAGCCAGACCAGCCCCTTGGCCACCAGCAAGGCAGTACCCGCCAACAGCAAGAGTGTGCCGAGGGCATAACGAAACATCCGAACACCACCGACGGCCAATATTTGCGTGCCCATAATCTGCCTGAATCCTGTTAAGTGGGCTCAGCCAATCGCGGCTTGATAACGACGCGCCACTTCCGGCCAATTAATCACGTTATAGAACGCGTTAATGTATTCCGGACGACGGTTTTGATAACGCAGGTAGTAAGCGTGCTCCCACACATCCAGCCCCAGAATCGGCGTATTGCCATTCATCAACGGGCTGTCCTGGTTGCCACTGCTTTCAATCACCAGTGTTTTTTGCGGCGTCACGCTCAGCCATGCCCAGCCGCTGCCAAAACGCGTCAACGCGGCCTTGGTGAAGTTCTCCTTGAACGTCTCGAGCCCACCCAACTGTTCGTCAATTGCCTTGGCCAATGCACCTTCTGGCTTGCCCCCACCCTTGGGGCTCATGACCTCCCAAAACAGCGAGTGGTTGGCATGCCCGCCGCCCTGGTTGATCACCGCAGCCCTTAGTTTCTCGGGTAATTGATGAACACTGGCCACCAGCTTTTCTACAGGCCATTGCGCCCATTCAGTACCCTCTACCGCCGCATTGAGATTATTGATGTAGGTCTGGTGGTGCTTGGTGTAGTGGATTTCCATTGTTTGCGCATCAATATGCGGCTCGAGCGCGTCGTAGGCATAAGGCAAGGCAGGCAAGGTATAAGTCATATCAGTGTGCTCCTAAGTGATGGCCGCTAACTGTCGAGAACTCATGGCTGTTCTGAGCCACATTGCTTTTGAGTAAAAGATTGGAGCGCGGGTATTCGCCGTGCTCACTGATGAAATTCAAAAGCTCAACATAGGTTTTGCTGCTCTGACGCAACGCTGCTTCACGCAACGCCGACGACAGTCGAGCGTTCTGCATGGTTTGCAATAAACGCTGATGGATCGCACAGAGGTACTCGACGCTTTCCTCCGGCTGGTTGAGGCGCAAATGCAAATCCGCCAGGTTATGGTGCGAAATGACGCAAGCCGCCACTGCTTCGTCGGCATCACTCCATCGTTCGAACAACACTTGAGCCAACGCCAGCGCCTGCAAGTAATGCTCTCGCGCATCGACCAACTCACCCTCGGCGAAACAGCGATTGGCTCTTTCGATCGTGCGTTTCCAATGTTCCATGTGAGCCTCCAAAGCAGTGTGGATGCGTTAAACGCCGCCGGCGGTCAGTTTCTCGGGGTCTAGCAAGATCTCTAGCTGGCTGCGTGGCAGGTCGGTGTACTCAAGGGCCACGTCAATCACCGGACGACCTTGTTGATAGGCGGTCTTGGCGATTTCAGCGGCTTTTTGATACCCGATGATCGGGTTAAGGGCCGTCACCAGAATCGGGTTACGCGACAGCGCCTCTTTAAGCTTGGCCTCGTTGACCTTGAAACTGGCAATCGCCTTGTCGGCCAGCAGACGGCTGGCGTTGGCCAACAACTCAATACTGCTCAACAGGTTCTGGGCGATCACCGGCAACATCACGTTCAGCTCAAAGTTGCCGGACTGACCTGCAACCGTGATCACCGTGTCGTTACCGATAACCTGAGCCGCAACCATTGCAGTGGCTTCCGGGATCACCGGATTGACCTTGCCCGGCATGATCGAGGAACCGGGCTGCAGGGCCTCCAGTTCGATCTCACCCAGGCCCGCCAACGGCCCGGAGTTCATCCAGCGCAGATCGTTGGCGATTTTCATCAGCGACACCGCCGTGGCTTTGAGCTGCCCAGACACAGATACCGCCGTGTCCTGCGAGCCAATCAACGCGAACAGATCCTTGCCCGGCGTGAACTTTATGTGAGTCAAGGCGCTGAGCCGCTGACTGAATAACCCGGCGAATTGCGGGTGCGCGTTAATCCCCGTCCCCACCGCCGTACCGCCCTGCGCCAGGGATTGCAGCGCTGGCTGCAGGTTGTGCAAATGCTCGATATTGGCCTTGAGCTGTTGTGCCCAACCGTTGAGCACCTGGCTCATGCGCACGGGCATGGCATCCATCAAGTGCGTGCGCCCGGTTTTGACGTACACATGAACCTGCCCGGCCTTGTGCTCGATCACCTGAACCAGATGCGTCAACGCCGGTAGCAGTTGCTCGTGCAGACCTAACGCCGCGCTGACATGGATGGTGGTCGGGATGATGTCGTTGCTGCTTTGCCCGCAGTTGACATGGTCATTGGGATTGACCTCCTCGCCCAGTAGCCGCGTGGCCAGCGTTGCGATCACTTCATTGGCATTCATGTTGGAGCTGGTGCCCGAACCGGTCTGGAAAATATCCACCGGGAAGTGCTCCATGAAATCCCCGGTCAGCAGGATCTGGGCGGCCTCGACAATGGCCTCGCCCTGGGCAGCAGTAATCTGTTTGAGTTCGACGTTTGCCTGGGCGGCCGCAGCTTTTGCCAGGATCAGCGCGCGAATGAATTGCGCCGGCATGCGTTGATGACTGATGGGGAAGTTGTCGACCGCACGCTGTGTTTGAGCGCCATACAGCGCCGCCTCAGGTACGCGCAACTCACCCATGCTGTCACGTTCGATACGAGTGTTACTCATCAGGAAATCCTTGCACCAGTTCTGTTAAAGAAATTGAAGGTTGGAGCTCGCAGGTAGCCAACAGCCAGGCAAAGCTTTGCCAGCGTTTGAGTCGGCAGGTACACAGGGCTTGGGTTTCGAGGTCGCGCAGCGGACGCCACGCGTGATCCAGACACAGAGTGCGCCAATGCCAGGGCAACGCCGTATCGGTTGCGGTATCCAGCAACAGCCGGAACGAGGTAACGGCAATCATCCAGGGAGAGGTCGCCGTACAGCCGGCAAGATAGCGGCCTTCAGCCAGGTAATGCTCGATCAGGCGCGGTTCGTCCGGCGCCAGCCCGCAGCGGATCTGGCGGCTCATCCAACGCCAGCTTTCTAGATACGGCCCTTCACGCAAGGCAGAACTCATGACCCAAGCCCACTCGATAATGAGATTCATTATTAAGCGATATTGATTATCAACACAAGCCTGAGGAGGCTGATTTCCACCCGGAGCGTTCGACAATCCAACAAAACTTGAGAAAAAACCTACGCATACGCTGGACTAATCCGCCATCTGATTCATGTGCATCAAAAGTACCATTCTGAAGTTGCGTAGCACTTATCCAGCACACTCATCGGATTGCTCTATCAGAAGGTACACATGAAAAAAATAATACTCGCGTCAGGCATATTGGTGGCGGCTTCTTCTATTCAGTTTGTTCAAGCATCAACAGGCAATATCAACTTTACAGGCGGTCTTACCACTGCAACGTGTTCTATTAACGGTGGTGGGGGTTCTGACCTCGACGTTGATCTTGGCCTGGTATCAATTGACGATTTAAACGATGGCAGCGCTGCTGCAGGCGCCAATACCCGAATTACCGTAGACATCGACTGCACCGCCGCAACCGGGCTCAGCAATGTTTATATGAACTTCGATCCGCGCTCGGGCTCGGGTCAAGATAGCCGCGACTCTAGACTGTTAAAAACAGTGGGCGATGCCACGGGGGTCGGTATTGGTTTAATCAACGGCGCCAACCAAATTCTCGACATGCGGGCAGGTGACACGATTACAGAACCTCTGACCGTTGCCGCCGATGGCACGGCAAGAGCATCTCTCGATCTACGGGCGGCTTATGTCGTGAACGGTGACCCTGTTGTCGCCGGCGAAGCGAATGCAACGTTGCCATTTACGTTTACTTACGACTAAGCGCCAAGCAAGGGAAGTTCCAAAACTTCCCTTCGAGTCATAGAGCGCCGTGAGGGCACTACCATGTTTCAACATTCTTTAAACGGTGTGGTGGCGCTGTTAGCCATCTTGCTGTGCGGTCAAGCGCAGGCTGCCATCACGCTCAGTTCAACACGGGTTATCTATGAAGGAGATAAAAAAGAAGCCAGTGTCACGGTGCGCAATGTGGGCAGCGATGAAATATTGATCCAGTCCTGGCTCGACGGCGACAGGTCCGGCACGCCTTCCGGGTCTATTCCCTTTGCCATCACCCCGCCGCTAGCCCATATGGGGGCCCACAGCCGACAAGTGCTGCGCATTCTTTTTCAAGGGAGCGGCGTGCCCACAGACAAGGAATCGGTGTTTTGGTTGAATGTCCAGCAAATCCCCAAGGCGCCTGAGAGCACTAATGTTTTACAACTGGCCATTCGCCAACGCATCAAGTTCTTCTACCGCCCCGCCGGATTATCGGGCAAACCGAAAGATGCTCCGGGCGCACTAACATGGCAGGCCGAACGTGATGGTAAAAACAGTGGATTGCGCGTCAACAACCCCAGCCAATACCACGTCACCATCACCGACTTGCAGGTCAAAGGATCAGATTATACCAGCGCCCCAATTACCAACTTCATGATTGCGCCGGGCGCCTCAATGTTTATCAAGATCCCCGAACTTCCCGCTGCCCATTCATTGACGTTAAGTGCCCACCCCATCAACGACTTCGGTGCAAAAGAGCTGTACAGCGCGCCCTTGGGTTCTGCCACCTTAAAACTTGAATCCTCCAAACAATAACACTTCTTATTGCCTTGTTTAGCGGCAATTAAGCTATATGGCCTTACTGGGTTTTTGCGCTGATTAATCTATAACGCAAGCACCAGGACTGAACCTCACATGACACTTACAACCCTAATTATCAAGATACTTTCTCATTGTTTACAGCCGCCACCGCACTGGGCTGCCCCCCATAAACACGCCGCGTTCATAGTGAGCAAGTTATATCTTGGAATTGCGTTTAGCGTGCCTGTTATTGCGTTGGCCGATACCCCCAAAAAAAACAACACCGCCACAATGTTCAGCACCAGCTTTTTACAGAACGGTGGCGCGGGCGTCGACCTGAGCGACTTTTTGCAAGGCAGCAGTGTGGTGCCGGGCACTTATCGGGTCGACCTGTATATCAACCGCTCCCTGGTCGGGCGCCAGGATATTGTCTTTGCCAAACAGGATAAAACCGGTCGTGTCGAAGCCTGCCTGACACTGCCCGTGCTTCAGTCCCTGGAGCTGGATATGAATGCACTGCGCCAGGCAGGCCTGCTGGACGACACTCAACCCGAGCAGTGCCATGACCTGCCCAGCCTGATCGAATTAAGCAGCGTCGAGTACGATACCGGGCGCCAGCAGCTCACTATCGCTGTGCCCCAAGCCGCCATGCTGCGCAGTGCCAGGGGCTATGTAGCCCCTTCATTATGGGATGAAGGTGTCACCACAGGCTTTATCAGCTATGACCTGACAGCTCGACGCAATACCACCCATGACAGGACTGCCAACCGTTACTACGTGGGGCTGCGCAACGGCATCAACCTGGGCCCGTGGCGACTGCGCAATGAATCAAACTTCACCAACGGCAACAACGGGGGCATGAAGTTCTCCAGCGACCGCACGTTTGCCCAGCGCGATATCACTTCACTCAAGAGCCAATTGACCCTGGGAGCGGCCTATACCGACCCGAAAATCTTCGACAGCGTGCGTATAAATGGCGTGTTGCTGAATTCCGATGACGCCATGCTGCCAGACAGCCAGCGCGGTTATGCGCCGATCATTCGCGGTGATGCCGAGACCAACGCAACCGTTGAAATCCGCCAGAATAATTACCTGATGTACAGCCTCAACGTTCCCCCCGGGCCGTTTGTGATCGATGACCTTTACCCCAACGGCTCCAATGGCGACCTGGAAATTACCGTGATCGAAGCCGATGGGCGCCGGCGGGTGACCACCCAGGCCTTCTCTTCGCTGCCGCAAATGGTGCGCCGTGGCCAGCTTCGTCAAAACCTTGCCCTCGGCGTATACGACAGCACCACCCAAGACCCCATCTCGCCCAAGATTGCCATGGCGACGCTGGCCTATGGCTTGACCGATAACACCACCCTGTTCGGCGGCACCCAATGGTCCCCCGACTTTAGTGCATGGAACCTGGGCGCCACACAAAATACCGTCTTCGGCGCGTTTTCGGCAGACATCACCCAGGCCTCAAGTGCCGCCCCAGACATTCGACGCCAGATCCAGCGCAACAAGGGCCAGAGCGCTCGCGTGCTTTACGCCAAGACGCTCGCCCGTACCGACACCACCTTTACCCTGGCCAGTTATCGCTATTCGACCGAGGGCTACCGCACCCTGAACGAGCACCTGCGCGATTTTGGCAACAACCCCCAATACCGATCCAGTGGCCGGGCGAAATCGCGCTTTGACCTGTCCCTCAGCCAAAGCCTGGGGAGCCGTGAGTACGGCTCGCTGTACCTGAGGTTGAACGAGCAGCGCTATTGGAACCTTGAAGGCAAAACCCGGCAGTACACCGTGGGTTACAGCGGCAACTGGGGCAGATTGAGCTACAACCTGAGTGCAACACACTCGGTGAACCCGGCGACCTATTACGGCGGCAATGACAGGTCACGATTTTCCCTAACCCTATCCTTTCCGCTGGGCAGCGGCAGTAATACCACCTATGCCCGAAGCACCCTGACCCGTGACGACAACGGCGTACAAAGCCTGAGCGGCGGCGCCAGCGGGCGCATCATGGGGCGTAACGATGCGGCCTGGTCGGTGAATGCCAGTCATGAAAGCCTGAGTGAAAAAACGTTCAGTGGCAGTGTCAGCGGTACTACCCCGGTGGCACAAATGAACGCTGGATATACCCAGGGCAATAATTTCACCACCTTCAACGCCGGTGCCTCGGGCTCCATCGTGGCCCATGCTGGCGGTATCAACCTGGGGCAATCGTTGAGCGAGAGTTTTACCCTGGTAGAAGTGCCGGGCGTTGCCGGGGTTGCGGTGGGCAATAACGCCGGGGTTACCACGGGCGCCAATGGCTATGCCGTGGTACCGAACGCGCAGCCCTACCGCACCAACTGGATCAACTTGGACTCCAGCCAGCTGGGGGCGGATATCGAAATCGATAACACCACCCAGCAGGTTATTCCGCGCCGGGGTTCGGTGACCGTGGCGCGCTTTAACGTCAAGCAGGGTCGTCGGGTGCAGTTTGAACTGGTCAAGGCTGATGGCACGCCAATGCCCTTTGGCGCCCGCGTAGAAAATGAACAAGGCACGCTATTGGCCATTGCCGACCCGAGTGGCCTGGCACTGGTGATGGTCGAGTCGGACAAGGGTGTGTTGAAGGTCAAGTCCGGGGCTTTGATGTGTGAGGCGGGGTATGTATTGCCGGAACGTAGCAATATCCAGGGTTATGACCAGGTGAGGTTGGTATGTCGGTAATTAATAGGCCGCGAGTAGTTCAGATACTCAATACATTTATATCAGGCCAACCCATGAACTGTGTTATTCATCCAGCATCCTGCAAACAGGGATACTTCACAATGACAAAAAAAATAATCATTATGACCTTAGTGGTATTGATCGGTATTTTTTTTAGTTATACCTCATGGGCCACATGCACTGCCACTTCTGGCGCGCCCGATTTCAATTTATCAGCCAATCAGTTTCCACCACTGGACCCCCGCACTCCCATAAACGGAACTCTGGCGCAGCTAACCATGTACGCCAGCAATACCGCCGGACTACGCGATGTAAGTTGCACTACAGATGCGTCCACTAATGCAGCTTTGACAAGCGACTTTGCTCATCTTGGCGGTGGGCTTTATGACACCGGCCTCCCGGGGATTGCAATGCGGATTAAAATAGGAGAAGGGATTACCACAGCATATATACCGAACAGCCTAAGCCCCCCAGGAGATGGTACATGGGCAATTTTTGCCGTCCCTGTCACAATAGAACTTATTAGATCAGGCGACATTATAGAGGCAGGAAACATAGCTCCCAACACATTGACCAGAGCACTCATAACCGGACATGGCGACTTCAATGTATTCAACGTACAAATGCTCGGCCCTTTGACCGTCACCTTGTTACAACCTACCTGTTCGGCAATTACCCCCACTATGACCGTCGATCTTGGGACGGTCAGCATAATGGACTTCAATCTACAAGGCAGAACAACGCCTAAAGACTTTACTATTGATCTGGATTGTACGGGTGTTGCGGGTACCACTGGTGTGTATGTAACGCTGTCTGATGCCAGTAATCCTGGTAACACCACAACTCAGCTCAATCTGTCCCCTGACTCTGATGCACTGGGTATTGCCCTGGAAGTTCACAACCGATATGGCGTAGTCAGCTTCGGCCCAGACTTGTCTGGCACAGGCAACCCAGGACAGTGGTTCGATGGCATTGCGGGAATAGGCAGTTATTCAATCCCGCTATCAGTGAACTATGTAAGGCTCCCCGGCCCGATTAAAGGCGGTTCGGCGAATTCCGGGGTCACGTATACGCTCAATTATGACTAGCCTCTGACTGCAGCAAGACCTGAACACGCGGATTACCGGAGGCTTCCTGGACGCTGATTTTACGATCGCTGCGCAATCGATCGCAGCCTCGCTGCGCTCCTCAGCGGCTACACAGTTTTGCAACGCTTCTGAAATGTAGCCGCTGCGATAAGGGCCGAAGGACCTTCACACTGCCAGGGCTGCTGCGCACCTCAGCGGCCAGGGTCATAAGCCCGGCAATGGCTATATGTCTGAAACAGCAAGGTTGTATGACAAGAGGGGAATCCCCCATGTTTCTATTGTGGGAGCGGCATTGCGCCGCTCCCACATAAGATTCAGCGTTTTAGCTACCCGCTACCATCATGCGTTCGATCAACACCGAGCCAGTGCGGATGTTGCTGCGCAGTTCCAGGTCATTACCCACCGCCACGATCTGTTTGAACATGTCGCGCATGTTGCCGGCAATGGTCACTTCCTGAACCGGGAACTGAATCTCGCCATTCTCGACCCAAAAACCCGCCGCGCCACGGGAATAGTCGCCCGTGACCATGTTCAGGCCACTGCCCATCAACTCAGTGACGAACAGGCCGCGACCCATGCGCCGGATCAATGCCGCCTGATCCTCATCGCCGTGGGTCACAAACAGGTTGTGTACGCCGCCTGCGTTGGCCGTGCTCGGCATACCCAGCTTGCGACCGGAGTAGGTGCTGAGGATGTAGGACACCAGTTCGCCGTCCTTGATAAACGGCTTGGCGAAAGTGGCCAGACCATCATTATCGAATGACGAGCTGCCCATCGCGCGCATGAGGTGCGGACGCTCATCCAGGGTCAGCCATTCAGGGAAGATCTGCTGGCCCATTGCATCCAGCAGGAAAGACGACTTGCGATACAGGTTGCCCCCCGAGATCGCACCCAGGAAGCTGCCAAACAAACCACCGGCCAACTCGGCCGAAAACAGCACCGGCACTTCGCACGTTGGCACCGGACGCGAGCCCAAGCGGCGCGCTGCACGCTCAGCAGCACGCTGGCCGATGGTGGCGGCGTCCATCAACAACTCGCCCTGGCAGTTCACGTCATACCAATAGTCGCGCTGCATCTGGCCGTCGCCTTCGGCGATCATCACGCAGCTCAGGCTGTGACGGGTCGAAGCAGAGCCACCAATAAAACCGTTGCTGTTGCCGTACACGCGGCAGCCCTGATGGGTGCTCAGGGTCGTGCCATCGGCGTTTTTGATCCGGCTGTCAGCCTCGAACGCCGCAGCTTCACAGGCCAGCGCCTTTTCGATGGCTTGCTCGGGGGTAATGTCCCAGGTATGGAACACATCAAAATCTTGCAGGTCACGGGCCATCAGGCTGGCATCCGCCAGACCCGAGCTCTCGTCTTCGGAGGTGTGTTTGGCAATCGCCAAGGCTGCCGCGACGGTTTCGCGAATGGCATCGGGGCCGGTGGCCGAGGTGCTGGCCGAGCCTTTGCGCTGGCCGACATAGAGGGTGATGCCAAAACCCTGGTCGCGGTTGAACTCAACAGTTTCGACTTCGCGCTGACGCACCGAAGTCGACAGCCCCTGCTCCAGGGACACGGCGACTTCACAGGCACTGGCACCCTGGCGCCTGGCTTCGGCGATGATTTGCTCGACCTGCTCCTGCAGTGCCGGCAAGGCCTGCGGGCCGACGCTTTGTACTGCACTCATGGTTTTCTCCACTCAAATTCTGTTTTCGGCAGGGCCGCCGAGCGACCGGGCCGGACAAGCGGCCCCCGACTGGTTATCATGGCGGCGTTTCTTTGCGGACTGCCACCATGGTTGATTCTTACGACGACGCCTTCGACGGCGAAAAAAGCAAATCGCAGGTCAAACGCGAGCTTCACGCTCTGGTTGATCTGGGCGAGCGTCTTACGACACTCAAGCCTGACTTGCTGAACAAAATGCCCCTGACTGACGCTATGCGAAAGGCTTTGGCAGATGCTCCAAAACACACGGCCAATATTGCGCGCAAGCGCCATATGATGTTCATCGGCAAACTGATGCGCGATCAACCGCTTGACGAAATTCTTGCTTTGATCGATCAAGTCGATGCCTCTTCTCGCCAGTACAACGAACGTTTCCACAACCTCGAGCGCTGGCGTGATCGCCTGATCGAAGGTGATGACGCTGTACTGGAAAAGTTTGTCGCCGAGTTCCCTGAAGCCGATCGCCAGCAAATGCGTTCGGTCATACGTCAGGCCAAACACGAGCTGGCTCATAACAAGGCACCGGCCTCAAGCCGCAAATTGTTCAAGTACATCCGTGGGTTGGACGAGACTCAACGCGGTCTGCGTTAAGCCTCGTAACCGGGAAGGCTGCCTTGCAGCCTTCCCGGCAACTTCCATCAACCGCCCGTACCGCCCACGGTAATCGCGTCAATCTTCAAGGTTGGCTGCCCAACGCCTACCGGCACCGACTGCCCGTCCTTGCCACACGTGCCCACGCCGCTGTCCAGCGACAGATCGTTACCGACCATCGACACCTTGCTCATCGCTTCCGGCCCGTTGCCAATCAGGGTCGCGCCTTTGACTGGGCGAGTGATTTTGCCGTCTTCAATCAAATAGGCTTCGCTGGTGGAGAACACAAACTTGCCGCTGGTGATGTCGACCTGACCACCGCCCAGATTGGCGCAGTAGATGCCCTTTTTCACCGAGGCGATAATTTCGGCCGGATCGCTTTCACCGCCCAACATGTAGGTGTTGGTCATGCGCGGCATCGGCAGGTGCGCATAAGACTCGCGACGGCCGTTACCCGTGCGGGCCACTCCCATCAGGCGGGCATTGAGCTTGTCTTGCATATAGCCCTTGAGCACGCCGTTTTCGATCAGTGTGGTGCACTCGGTCGGGGTGCCTTCGTCATCCACGCTGAGCGAGCCACGGCGGCCTGCCAGGGTGCCGTCATCGACGATGGTGCACAGTTTGGAGGCCACCATTTCACCCATGCGCCCGCTGTAGGCCGAACTGCCCTTGCGGTTGAAGTCGCCTTCCAGGCCATGCCCCACGGCTTCGTGCAGCAGTACGCCCGACCAGCCGGAGCCCAGGACCACCGGGAAAGTGCCCGCCGGTGCCGGTACGGCTTCAAGGTTGACCAGTGCCTGACGCAACGCCTCGCGGGCATAGCCCATGGCACGGTCGTCAGTGAGGAAATAACGGTAGTCGGTGCGCCCGCCGCCGCCATGACCGCCGCGCTCGCGACGGCCATTCTGCTCGACGATGACACTGACATTGAAACGTACCAGCGGACGAATATCCGCCGCCAGGCCACCGTCAGTGGACGCCACCAGAATCCGCTCCCAGACCCCGGCCATGCTCACGGTCACTTGCTGGATACGTGGATCGAGGGCACGGGTGGCGGCATCGACACGCTTGAGCAGTTCGACTTTTTCCGCGCGGCTAATGACTTCCAGGGGGTTATCCGGGCCATACAACTGGGCCACGTCCTGGGTGGTGAACGCCTGCACCGTGCCGTTTTGTCCGGCGCGGGAGATCGATCGTGCAGCCCGTGCAGCCAGGCCCAGCGCTTCAAGGGTGATGGCATTGCTGTATGCAAAACCGGTTTTCTCACCCGACTGAGCGCGTACGCCCACGCCCTGATCGAGATTGAAGCTGCCTTCTTTGACGATGCCGTCTTCCAGTGCCCAGGACTCGGAAATCTGGCCCTGGAAATACAGGTCTGCCGCGTCGATACCTGGCCCGGCCAGGTCGCCTAAAACGCTTTGCAGGCTTTCGATGGTGACACCGCCCGGTGCCAACAGGTGTTCGCTGACTGAGGTCAACAACTCGCTCATATTCACTCCGTCTTGGCCCCTGCTTCAGCAGCTTTGAGTGCTGAACACACGGGCCTGAAAATTAGTCCTGCCTGAATCTGTGGGAGCGGGCTTGCTCGCGATCGCATCGCGGGCAAACCCGATCCCACCTAAATTAAATGGGCGTTGAACCGCCGATGGTTCACCACCGGCATGCGCGCCCTGATATCTGCTTGTTCGCCAGCATCGCGCCGGGCCAGCAATACACCCTCGCCTTGCGCCTGCTCGGCCAGTATCCGCCCCCAGGGGTCAATAATGGCAGCATGCCCGTAAGTCTCGCGGGGGCCCGGATGAACACCACCCTGGGCGGCTGCAAGCACGTAACACTGGGTTTCGATGGCACGGGCACGAATCAGAATGTCCCAATGCGCGGCCCCGGTGACGGCAGTGAAGGCCGACGGTGCGGTAATCAGTTCAGCACCAGCGGCTCGAAGCTCACTGTACAGCTCCGGGAAGCGCAGGTCATAACAGACGCTCAGGCCCACCTTGCCGACCGGGGTATCCGCCACCACCACGCGCTCACCCTGAGCATAGTCATCGGACTCACGGTAGCGACCACGATTGTCTGACACATCCACGTCGAATAAATGCAGTTTGTCGTAACGAGCCACTTGCTCGCCGTCGGCGTTGATCAGCAGTGAACAGGCATTGACCTTGGCATCAGGCTGGCCCTCGGGCGGCAGGGGCAAAGTCCCTGCAACTACCCATAAGTTGAGGTCGCGGGCAGCCTGTTTCAACCAGGGCAGGATCGGGCCTTCACCCAATGCCTCGGCGCGACCGATATCGGCTATGTCACGACGGCCCATGGCGGCGAAATTCTCGGGCAACACGGCCAGTTGCGCACCACCGCTTGCAGCCTCTTGCAGCAGGCGTCGAGCCTGAGCCAGGTTCGCCAGAACATCGCTCTGGCTGACCATTTGAATCACTGCGAGTGACATGGCGCGCTCCTAGTTTTTCTCGAAAGGCTTGTCGAAGGTGATCTTGGGATCGTTCCACGGGCCTTGAATGCTGTATTGCACGCTGGCGAATCGCGACACCTGGTCGCCGATCAGCTTGTTGAGCAGGAACACCGCCCCACCGACGGCCGGCCCGCCCACCAACAGCGCGGCCAGCGGCAGGTTGTTGGTCACCGGCAAGGTCACCAGCAGCTTCGCATTGACCTGATCGGTGATCATGTTCAGCGTGCCGTTAAGTTCAAGATTGGTGGACGGCCCGGTCATCAGAATCGGTTTGCTGGTGCTGTATACGCCACTGCTGGCATTGAGTACGCCCTTGACCCGATCGTAACTCAGGCCCTTGCCAAACAGGTCGGAGAAATCCAGACGCAGGCGACGGCCGATCGCGTTGAAGTTGAGCAAGCCAAAAATGCGCAGCACCTGGGCGCTGCCATCGACCTCCACAAACTGGCCTTTATTGAACGAGGCGTCCAGGGTCCCGGAGAAGCGCTTGAGGCCGATCCAGGCAGGTGAACCGGGCCAGTTGCCATCAATGTCCACGTGAAAGTTATCGCTGGTCACGCTCGGCGCAAAGCCCCAGTTCTTGAGTACATCGGCCAGATTGCCACCGCCCAGTCGGCCCTGATACCAGCTCTTGCTGTTACCCGCGACGCCCTCCCAGCCGCCCGCGCCTTCGAGCAGCATGCCCTTGAGCCCAAGATTCAAGTTGCTCAGGTTGATGCCCCGACTGGTGGGGCGCACCTTAAGTGACCAGGCACCGAGCAGGTCGGGCCCCTGGTAGAGCTGACGAATATTGATGTCCAGCGCCGGAATTTTGCGCGGATCAACCGCGGCCAGCGGGTCCGGAGCATTTTCGTCGGCCACGGCCTTCGGATCGGGCGCAGGCAATCTGATGCTCTGCATCGTGACCACAATCGGGGCGTTTTTGGCATCCGGCAAGGTCACGGCACCGATAGCCTGTTTGCTGTCGATTTGCAGCGCCCAGGCCGCCGCGTTGCGCTTCATGACCAGACGAACTTTGTCCAGTTGGGTACCGAAGGCAATCAACTTGCCGACTTTAAAATCTGCACTGCTGAGCAGTTGCTTGGCACTGCCCCCCGGATCCTTGCCGGCATAGCGTTCGACCAGCGCCTGCCACGGGGCAACGTCCAGTTCCGACAGCACGCCACGAATTCTCAGGCCTTTGGTGGTCGGCAAGATCGGATCGCCATCGCCCAGAAACAACTCACCGCGTCCGTCTTCAAACTTGCCGTTGGGCGCGGCAAAGGTCAGGTTGGCCAGGTCGCCGTAGTCAAACCAGTAACGGCGCTCGGCACCTTGCAGGGTCATGCGAAACACGCTGTTGCGGCTTTCATTGGCCGCCAGACCGAAGGGCGCTGGCAAATCAACCACTGCGCCCTTGAGGCTGGAACTGACCCGTAGCTGGCTGTCGGCACCGTCCAGGGTCAGTTGCAATTGATAAGGCAAGTCACCCGTCACCGGGATCGGCTGATTGAACTTGAGCCAGTCCGTGAGTTTTTTAACCCCAACCTGGCCGCTGGCCACGACCCGGGTGCTGAGGCGACCAGGCTTGCCGTCGGCAAAAATCTGCGCCGTGATCGGACGATCAAAGGCCCGGGCGCTGATGCCCTTGCCGGTCAGCCCCTTGGTACTGTCAAAGCGAAAGCTGCCCTTGAGCTGAGTCAGTTCAAACTCCGGGTCGCTGATTTTCAAGCGCGCCTTGTCGGTGTTGAAATCCACCAGGATTTTAGGCTCAACGCCTTTCTCCAGAGGGATATCCAGATCGACGCGGCCTTTGAGCGAGCCTTCTCCCTGCCAGCCGGCGAACGTTTCAGCGGTGCCAATCGGCGCCTCCTGAAGTATTTTCAGGCCGTCACCCAACCCGCCCTCAAAATCGCCGTCCAAAAACAGGTGGCTGACCTTGCCGGTGGGCACATGGGGAATACTGACGGCCACATTGCGGACCTGGGTGTCGAGCAACTGGCCCTTGCTGGCCATGATGCGCACACCGCTGTCTTCGATGAACACATCACCCGAGACGTTGCGCACATGGGGCCAGCCGGGCTGGAACGCCAGTTCGGCGCCATGCACTTTAAAGAACAGGCTGATATTGCGCGCTGCCGCAACGGCGTCGTGGCTCAGAGAGCCCTGGTACTGGAAGAAGCCCTCTTCCACCGCACCCTTTATGATTGCGGTGCTCAACCATTCGGTGAGCGCCGGGCTCAACACTTCCGGCAGGTATTTAGGCGTGAAACTGCCGTCGCCATCCGTAAGGCCGACCCGCAGGTCCATGTAGTCTTCCTGGGAATGGTCGAGATGGATACGGATCAAAAAGTCCGCCGCAATCTTGCCTTCTTCGCCCAGCACTTTGATGTACGGGGCAACCAGGGTGAAGCTGTCCTTGTTCAACGTCCACGTCAGCAAGGCGTTGGCTTGCTGGTACTGCCAGGGTTTGGCGAAGATCGGCTCCAGATGCAGCATGAAGTCCTTGCTGTCGAGCCGCAGTTCGCCCTTGCCCAGGTCACCGCTGATCAGGCCGCTGACATTGCGCGCAGCCGGGGCGCCGTGGGTGGCGTTGAAGCCGACCTGCTGCAGGTTCGCCGCAAAGCTGAGTTTTTGATCATCGCGGGCCTCGGGGCGGTAATCGGCAAGCACATTGCGCAGCGTACCCGTGACCTTGAGTTGGTCAATAACCTTGGCCACACCGTCCGGCCAGGGTGCCAGGGAGTCGAGCAAGGGTGTGATCGGGGTCAGGTCCAGGCGGTCGGCCTGTAAATGCCAGCGCTCCTGCTCCTTGTCGGAGGCCGCAAACTGCTGCAGTTGCAGGCGGGTTTCCCAACGGGTCTTGCCCAGATTCATGGCCAATGAATCGAGCACCACATTGAAACCTTGCTTGCCCTGTTCGGCCCAGGCATGCAGGGCCAGGTTCTCGATGGTTTCAGGTTTGCGGTCGGCGTAGGCACCTTTCAGTTTTGGCGCATTCAAGCGCGCTACCGCGCTCTGTACCGAGCCCTTGCCCCAGTTGAACCAGAGTTCGCCGCCCGCCTTCAGCTCAGAGACTTTCCAGGGTGCAATCAGTGTGGCTGGCAGCCATTTGGCCCAATCACTTTGCGGCAGGCTCACGTAGGCCTGGGCCGCGCCATCACGCCAGCGACTGGCCTGGACCTGGGTCTTGAGGCTCAGCGCTACTGGCTGGCCATCGGGCAGGGTCAGGCGCGCATCGAGGCGCTGATCCGAGGGGCCAACGTCCAGCGTCAGCCCTACATAAGTCAGGGTCAGCGGAGCTTGCTTGAAGGGTTCTAGCGTCACCTGGCTGTCGAGTACCGACAACTGCGCCACGTGTTGCAACTGATTGAGCAACTGCTCCGGGTCCAGTGGCTGATCATCCTGCACCGGCAGCCCTTCAAGGCTCCAGTGGCCGCTTTCATCCTGGCGCAAGCTCAGTTGCAGGCCATTGAGTTGTACGCGGGCGATGCGGATATCCCGGCTCAACAGGCTGGCCCACACGTCGGGTACCACCCGCACTTCATCCAGACGCAGGGCACTGTTGCCCTCGCCGATCATCACGTCGTGTGCCAGCAACACCGGCGCCATCACACTCCAGCGGCCCTCGAGGCTGCCAATGGTCAATGGCATGCCCAAAGCTTCGCGGGCCTTGTTCTGGACCTCTACGCGGTATTCGGCAATCAGGGGCGTGAGTTCGCGGCCCAGGCTGACGTACAGCGCCGTCAGCACCAAAACCAAAGCACACAGGCCCAACCCCCAACGGGTCAGCGCGGCAAAAAAGCGTGTCAGACGCTCCATGTCATGTGGCCCCTTCAGTAATAATCGAAGGGGCCGGATTCAGCCCCTTTAAAACGCTATATGACGCCTGATACTTCAGAGCAGCACCACGTCGTATTGTTCCTGGGAATACATGGTTTCGACTTGAAAGCGAATCGTACGCCCGATAAATCCTTCAAGCTCTGCAACGTTACCCGACTCTTCGTCCAGCAAGCGATCGACCACTTTCTGGTTGGCCAGTACCCGATACCCCGTTGCCTGATAAGCCCGGGCCTCGCGCAGGATTTCACGGAAGATTTCATAGCAGATGGTTTCAGGGGTTTTCAACTTGCCACGGCCCTGACAGCACACACACGGCTCGCACAAGACCTGTTCCAGGCTTTCGCGGGTACGCTTGCGGGTCATCTGCACCAGGCCCAACTCGGTAATCCCGATGATGTTGGTTTTGGCGTGATCACGCTCAAGCTGTTTTTCGAGGGTACGTAACACCTGGCGCTGATGCTCTTCATCTTCCATGTCGATGAAGTCGATGATGATGATCCCGCCCAGGTTGCGCAGGCGCAGTTGCCGGGCGATGGCTGTGGCCGCCTCGAGGTTGGTCTTGAAAATGGTTTCTTCAAGATTGCGATGGCCCACAAATGCGCCGGTATTGACGTCGATGGTGGTCATGGCTTCCGCCGGATCGACCACCAGATAACCGCCGGACTTGAGCGGTACCTTACGATCAAGGGCTTTCTGGATCTCGTCTTCGACGCCATACAAATCGAAAATCGGCCGCTCACCCGGATAATGCTCAAGGCGGTCGGCAATTTCCGGCATCAGTTCGGCAACAAACTGCGTGGTCTTCTGGAAGGTTTCCCGTGAATCGATGCGAATTTTCTCGATCTTGGGGCTGACCAGATCGCGCAAGGTCCGCAACGCCAGGCCCAGGTCTTCATAGATCACGGTCGGCGCGCCAACGGTCTGGATCTGGGCACCGATCTGGTCCCACAGACGACGCAGGTAACGAATGTCCATCAGGATTTCATCCGCCCCGGCGCCCTCGGCCGCTGTACGCAGGATAAAACCACCGGTTTCCTTGATGCCTTCCTGGGCCACGCAATCGCTGACCACCTTCTTCAGGCGCTCACGCTCGGCTTCGTCTTCGATCTTCAACGAAATGCCCACATGGGCAGTGCGTGGCATGTACACCAGATAGCGTGACGGTATCGACAGCTGGGTTGTCAGGCGTGCACCTTTGGACGCAATCGGGTCTTTGGTGACTTGCACCACCAGGCTCTGGCCTTCATGCACCAGGGTGCTGATGCTTTCAACCGCCTGGCCTTCACGCAGGGAAATTTCGGAGGCATGGATAAACGCAGCGCGATCCAGTCCGATATCAACAAATGCGGCCTGCATGCCGGGCAAAACCCTGACAATCTTGCCTTTGTAGATATTGCCCACAATACCCCGGCGCTGGGTACGTTCGACATGAACCTCTTGCAGAACACCGTTCTCTACCACCGCCACGCGCGATTCCATCGGCGTGATGTTGATCAGGATCTCTTCACTCATGGCTGGGTCTCGTTCAGGCGTCATCACAGTAGTGCCACGTCTCGTAGGTGCGGTATTCAGCGCACGGTAAGGTTTTGCCAACAGGGTATGCCGAAATGCCCGAGCAGTTCTGCGGTTTCGCACACAGGCAAGCCCACAACGGCGGAATAACTGCCATTGAGCCCCGCTACAAACACTGCGGCCAACCCCTGAATGGCGTAGCCACCGGCTTTATCCTGCGGCTCACCGCTGGCCCAATACAGGCTGGCTTCTTGTTTACTGATGTTGCGAAAGCGTACCTGGCTGCTGACCACACGGGTTTCACAGCGATCGGCATCAATGATTGCGATGGCGGTCAACACTTCATGCTCCCGGCCAGACAGCGCCATGAGCATAGCCAAGGCATCGGCCTCGTCGATCGGTTTACCAAGAATGCAGCCATCCAGGACCACGGCGGTGTCGGCCCCCAGCACGCAAAAAGTGCTGTCCGCCGCTGTTGTCAGGAGTTGCTGGCGCCCAGCCTGGGCCTTTTCGCGCGCCAGGCGCTCGACGTAGGCCACAGGGGGTTCATTTTGAAAGGGAGTTTCATCGATGGCCGCGCTGACCGTTTTGAACGGCACGCCGATCTGAGTCAGTAACTCGCGTCGGCGCGGTGAGCCAGAGGCCAGATAAAGCGAAGTCATCAAGACATCTCCCTGTCGAAGTGCACAAACCAGGAAATGGCTCGTATCCAATTAATTGATTTTAAAACGTCGGCACAGCCCACGAAGTCCGTAACTGATCCAGGGCCACAACAGGGCGCTGACCAACGCGGGCAAGACCAGCGCCAGGGTCGGCTGTCGATTACCGGTCAAGGCACTGAGCCACAACTGGGCAAGCTGGGCCAGACCGAAAATCACCAGAAGCACCAGGCATTGCTGCCACATCGGGAACACCCTCAGACGCTGTTGAAGCGACAGTACCAGGAAGGTGATCAAGGTCAGGGTCAGGGCATTCTGCCCCAGCAACGTGCCGTAGAGCACATCTTCGGCCAGCCCCAGGCAAAACGCTGTAACCATACCCACTTTGTGCGGCATGTATAAGGCCCAAAAAGCCAGCAACAGCGCCAGCCACAGCGGACGCAGGATTTCCATGAACTGGGGCATCGGTGAAATGCTGAGCAACAGGCCGATGGCAAACGTCAGCCAGATCAACCAGCCATTACTCGAACGCGTATTCGCCATTATTGCCTCTCCCGAGTAGTGGCCGGCGCAGTGGCAGGCGTTCTGGCTGCGGCGGGGGTTGCAACTGGCGCAGGTTTTTTCACGGCCTTGGGGTCAGTGGCCACCGCCGCAGGCGCGGCAGGTGTAGCTGGCGCTGCAGCGGGTGCAGCGGCTGGCGCAGGCACTGTCGGCTTGGGCACTGTGGTCGGAACGATCGCCGGCGCTTCACCGTTTTGCTCGGCTTCCTGGGCCTTGGCCGCATCGTTGGCCCGCTCTTCCGGAGTTCGGCTATCGCTGAACACCAGCAGCAGGTAGCGACTGCGATTCAATGCCGCCGTGGGAACCGCACGCACAATGGCGAACGGCTGACCCGAGTCGTGGATGACTTCCTTGACCGTTGCCACCGGATAACCGGCCGGGAAGCGCTGCCCCAGGCCCGAGCTGACCAGCAGGTCGCCCACTTTGATATCCGCAGTGTCGGCCACATGGCGCAGTTCCAGGCGCTCGGGGTTCCCCGTACCGCTGGCAATTGCACGCAAGCCATTACGGTTTACCTGGACCGGAATGCTGTGAGTGGTATCGGTGAGCAACAGTACACGGGAGGTGTAGGGCATCAACTCAACCACCTGCCCCATCAAGCCCCGTGCGTCGAGCACTGGCTGACCCAGCACCACGCCGTCGCGCTCACCCTTGTTGATGATGATGCGATGGGTAAAAGGGTTAGGGTCCATGCCGATCAACTCGGCCACTTCCACCTTTTCGTTGACCAGCGCAGAGGAGTTCAACAACTCGCGCAGACGAACGTTCTGCTCGGTCAAGGCGGCCAGCTTTTGCATGCGGCCTTGAAGCAGAAGGTTTTCGGTTTTGAGTTTCTCGTTTTCAGCCACAAGCTCGGTGCGGCTGCCGAACTGACTGGCTACGCCCTGCCACAATCGCTGCGGCAAATCGGTAATCCAGTAGGACTGCATCAGCACCAGCGACATTTGACTGCGCACAGGCTTGAGCAACGTGAAGCGAGCGTCCACTACCATCAGCGTGACAGATAGCACGACCAGCACCAGAAAGCGCACGCCCAATGATGGGCCTTTGGAAAAGAGCGGTTTAATAGGCCGCTCCTCCCGGGCAAGTGTTCAATTTATTCATACGGCTTCAAGCGGCCTGGATGAAGATTGACAGAAGATAAACGCCAAAAGGCAGCACTGCAAAGTGCTACCTTCTGGTGATAACCATAGGACTGCACCACGCGATCTTATTCGCTGGAGAGCAGGTCCATTGTGTGTTTATCCATCATTTCCAGCGCACGGCCACCGCCACGCGCAACGCAGGTCAGCGGGTCTTCGGCAACGATAACCGGCAGGCCGGTTTCCTGAGCCAGTAACTTGTCGAGGTCACGCAGCAAGGCGCCACCACCGGTCAGTACCAGGCCACGCTCGGCGATGTCCGAAGCCAGCTCTGGAGGAGACTGCTCCAGCGCGCTTTTCACAGCCTGAACGATGGTTGCCAGCGACTCTTGCAGAGCCTCAAGCACTTCATTGGAGTTCAGGGTGAAGGCACGTGGGACACCTTCTGCCAGGTTACGGCCGCGCACGTCGACTTCACGTACTTCGCCACCCGGGAAAGCCGTACCGATTTCGGTCTTGATGCGCTCGGCCGTCGATTCACCGATCAGGCTGCCGTAGTTACGACGCACATAAGTGATGATCGCTTCGTCGAAGCGGTCGCCGCCAACCCGTACGGATTCGGCATACACCACACCGTTGAGGGAGATCAGCGCGATTTCAGTGGTACCACCACCGATATCGACAACCATCGAGCCGCGTGCTTCTTCAACCGGCAAGCCGGCACCGATGGCAGCAGCCATTGGTTCTTCGATCAGGAACACTTCACGGGCGCCCGCGCCGAGTGCCGATTCACGAATGGCGCGACGCTCTACCTGAGTCGACTTGCACGGGACGCAAATCAGTACGCGTGGGCTAGGTTGCAGGAAGCTGTTTTCATGCACCTTGTTGATGAAGTACTGCAGCATTTTTTCGCAAACGCTGAAATCGGCAATAACGCCGTCCTTCATCGGACGAATGGCAGCAATGTTGCCCGGTGTACGGCCAAGCATGCGCTTGGCCTCGGTGCCGACGGCAACGACACTTTTCTGGTTACCGTGTGTCCGAATAGCCACAACCGATGGCTCATTCAGGACGATACCGCGCTCACGCACGTAAATAAGGGTGTTGGCAGTGCCCAGGTCGATGGAAAGATCGCTGGAAAACATGCCACGCAGTTTCTTGAACATGGGAAAGGGACCCTAGGCAACGCGTGGGTAAAAAAGTGCGGCAAACTCTAACAACGACAGGGATTTTGGGCAAGGCGCCAATATGTTAAATTGGGCGCTTTTCTGAGCACCAACTCCCACAATCGCGGCCATATGACCGTAGAAATGCGGTAGTGTTCCGACAATCTAACACACGGATAGCATCCGTCCTGTTTTCCACTGGAGAATCCCATGGCGCTAGACCGCTCCGACGTGGAAAAAATCGCTCATTTGGCCCGCCTTGGTCTTAATGATGCCGATATTCCACGCACCACCGAAGCCCTTAACAGCATTTTGGGGCTGATTGATCAGATGCAGGCTGTTGACACCACAGGTATCGAGCCTATGGCCCACCCTCTGGAAGCCAGCCAGCGCTTGCGTGCAGACGTCGTGACTGAAAGCAATCATCGCGAGGCTTATCAGTCCATCGCTCCAGCGGTCGAAAACGGCCTCTATCTGGTTCCGAAAGTCATCGAGTAAAGGAAAGAGCCTGCATGCATCAATTGACTCTGGCCGAGATCGCCCGCGGACTCGCCGATAAAAAGTTTTCTTCCGAAGAGCTGACCAAGACCCTGCTGGCGCGTATCGCCCAGCTCGATCCTCAGCTCAACAGTTTCATCACAGTCACCGAAGACCTTGCCCTAGAGCAGGCCAAGGCCGCTGACGCACGTCGCGCCAACGGTGAAACCGGTGCCCTGCTGGGCGCGCCGATCGCTCACAAGGACCTGTTCTGCACCCAGGGCGTACGCACCAGCTGCGCCTCCAAAATGCTCGACAACTTCAAGGCTCCCTACGACGCCACCGTGGTTGCCAAGCTTGCCGCTGCCGGCACCGTGACCCTGGGCAAGACCAACATGGACGAATTCGCCATGGGGTCGGCCAACGAGTCGAGCTACTACGGCGCGGTCAAAAACCCGTGGAACCTCGAGCACGTACCGGGCGGTTCTTCGGGCGGTTCGGCAGCCGCTGTTGCCGCTCGTCTGCTCCCTGCTGCGACCGGCACCGACACGGGCGGATCTATCCGACAGCCGGCAGCCCTGACCAACCTCACCGGCCTGAAACCGACATACGGTCGTGTTTCGCGCTGGGGCATGATCGCTTACGCCTCCAGTCTCGATCAGGGCGGCCCATTGGCTCGCACCGCCGAAGACTGCGCCATCCTGCTGCAAGGCATGGCCGGTTTCGACCCGCAAGACTCCACCAGCATCGACGAACCCGTACCGGACTTCAGCGCCAGCCTCAATGGTTCGCTGCAAGGCCTGCGCATCGGCGTGCCTAAAGAGTTCTTCAGCGAAGGCCTGGACGCGCGCATTGCCGAACTGGTCCACAACAGCGTCAAGGCGCTTGAAAAGCTCGGCGCCGTGATCAAGCCCATCAGCCTGCCGAACATGCAGCACGCCATTCCTGCGTACTACGTGATCGCGCCAGCAGAAGCTTCGTCCAACCTGTCGCGTTTTGACGGCGTGCGCTTCGGCCATCGCTGCGAAGACCCAAAAGACCTCACCGACCTGTACAAGCGCTCGCGCGCCGAAGGCTTTGGCCCGGAAGTACAGCGCCGGATTCTGGTCGGTGCCTACGCCCTGTCGGCGGGTTACTACGACGCTTACTACCTGCAAGCGCAAAAAATCCGTCGCCTGATCAAAAATGACTTCATGACCGCGTTCAACGAAGTCGACATCATCCTCGGCCCGACCACGCCTAACCCGGCCTGGAAAATCGGCGCTAAAAACAGCGATCCGGTTTCGGCCTATCTGGAAGACGTCTACACCATCACCGCCAACCTCGCCGGCCTGCCAGGCCTGTCGATGCCAGCCGGTTTTGTCGATGGCTTGCCAGTAGGCGTGCAATTGCTTGCGCCTTACTTCCAGGAAGGCCGCCTGCTCAACGTCGCTCACCAGTATCAGCTCAACACTGACTGGCACACGCGCTCACCTGCCGGCTTCTGAGGAGAAACATATGCAATGGGAAGTTGTGATCGGGCTGGAAATTCACTCCCAGCTCGCCACCCAATCGAAGATTTTCTCCGGTAGCGCCACCACCTTTGGCGCAGAACCGAACACCCAGGCCAGCCTGGTCGACCTGGGCATGCCCGGCGTACTGCCGGTGCTGAACCAGGAAGCCGTGCGCATGGCGGTCATGTTCGGCGTAGCCGTTGACGCCGAAATCGTTCAGCACAACGTGTTCGCCCGCAAGAACTACTTCTACCCGGACCTGCCCAAGGGCTACCAGATCAGCCAGATGGAACTGCCGATTGTCGGCAAGGGCCACCTGGACATCACCCTTGAAGACGGCACCGTCAAACGTGTCGGCATTACCCGTGCCCACCTGGAAGAAGACGCAGGCAAAAGCCTGCACGAAGACTTCAGCGGCTCCACCGGCATCGACTTGAACCGTGCCGGCACGCCATTGCTAGAAATCGTTTCCGAGCCGGACATGCGCAGCGCCAAAGAGGCCGTGGCCTACGTCAAGGCGATGCACGCTCTGGTGCGTTACCTGGGCATTTGCGACGGCAACATGGCTGAAGGCTCCCTGCGCTGCGACTGCAACGTATCGATCCGCCCGGTCGGCCAGGCCGAGTTCGGGACTCGCTGCGAGATCAAGAACGTCAACTCGTTCCGCTTTATCGAGAAAGCGATCAACAGCGAAGTACAACGCCAGATCGAGCTGATCGAAGACGGCGGCAAGGTCATTCAGCAAACCCGCCTGTACGACCCGAACAAGGACGAAACCCGCGCCATGCGCAGCAAGGAGGAAGCCAACGACTACCGTTACTTCCCCGATCCTGACCTGCTGCCAGTGGTGATCGAAGATTCGTTTATCGAAGAGGTGCGTGCCACGCTGCCGGAACTGCCGCCGCAAAAGCGCGAACGCTTCCAGTCGCAGTTCGGCCTGTCGGCCTACGACGCCAGCGTATTGGCTTCGAGCCGCGAGCAAGCGGACTACTTCGAAAAAGTCGTGAGCATCAGTGGCGATGCCAAGCTGGCGGCCAACTGGGTGATGGTCGAGTTGGGCAGCCTGCTCAACAAACAAGGCCTGGACATCGACCAGTCGCCGGTCAGCGCAGAGCAATTGGGCGGCATGCTGCAGCGCATCAAAGACAACACCATCTCCGGCAAAATCGCCAAGGTTGTGCTGGAAGCGATGGCCAATGGTGAGGGCAACGCAGACGAAGTCATCGAAAAGCGCGGCCTCAAGCAAGTGACCGACAGCGGCGCCATTGAAAAGGTGCTGGATGAAATGCTGGCGGCCAACGCAGAGCAGGTCGAGCAATACCGTGCGGCAGACGAAGCCAAGCGCGGCAAGATGTTCGGCTTCTTCGTGGGCCAGGCGATGAAAGCCTCCAAAGGCAAAGCCAACCCGCAACAGGTCAACGAACTGCTCAAGAGCAAGCTCGAAGGCTAAGCCACAAAACTCGTAGCAGCTGCCGCAGGCTGCGTCCGGCGGCGTAGCCGTCGTAAAACCAGAGGTTGCGGTTCAAGAGTTGAACCGCATTTTCTAACTTTACGATCGCTTCGCAATCGAACGCAGCCTTCGGCAGCTGCTACGCGAATCGCTTTTCAAGCAACATAAGGATTCCCCCATGAAGCGGCTACTCGGCGCTTGCGCCCTGCTCAGCTTGCTCGCAGGCTGCGCCAGCCATGACATAGACCCCCGTGGCTATGACAAAACAGGCATTGCCTCTTATTACGGTGCTCGCCATCACGGCAAGCGAACCGCCAGCGGTGAACCATTCGACCAGAATGCCCTTACCGCCGCCCACCCTGCCCTGCCTTTCGGGACGCGGGTGCTGGTCACCAATCTGAGCAACGACAAATCTGTTGTGCTGCGCATCAATGATCGCGGCCCCCATACCCGCGGACGCCTGATAGACGTTTCGCGCAAGGCCGCCCAGCAACTGGATATGCTGCGCAGCGGCACAGCAAAAGTCCGGGTTCAGGGCTTGAGTGATTAATTGAGGGAGTTGCCGCCATTTTGGGCTTGAGCGCGCTGTCACCATGGAACCTGCTGCAATTGCTCTGCGGCCTCGTCATGCTGATCGCAGGGGCCGAATTGCTGGTGCGCTGCGCCGTACGCATGGCTGCCAACATGAAGGTACGCCCGCTGCTGATCGGTTTGACCGTGGTCGCATTGGGCAGCAGCGCCCCACAGATGACTGTCAGCCTGCAGGCCGCGCTCAATGACACCTCGGACATTGCCGTAGGCAGTGTGATCGGCAGCAATATTTTCAACATCCTGGTCACCCTGGGGCTGTCGGCGCTGATCATTCCCCTGCGCGTATCCCGTCAACTGGTACGCCTGGACATTCCCCTGATGATCCTCGCCAGCGCCCTGGTGTTTGCCCTGGCACTCAACAAACAGCTCGATCGCCTGGACGGTGTTGTCCTGTTGTGCGGCCTGATGATCTACCTGGCCCTGCTGCTGCGCCAATCGCGTCAAAGCGGCCACCATCACAACAGCCACGCGCAGCCACACACCCCATGGCTGCACAACATCGCGTTAATGCTGTTGGCCCTGATCCTGCTCGGGGCGGCCGGGCACCTGCTGCTCGGCGCGGCAGTCACGGTTGCCACTGAGCTTGGACTATCAGAGCGGATTATCGGGCTGACCATCATTGCGGTCAGCACTTCACTGCCGGAACTGGCCACGTCACTGATCGCAGCCTTTCGCGGCCAGCGCGAAATCGCTGTCGGCAATGTGATTGGCAGCAATGTTTTCAGCCTGCTGGGGGTACTTGGCCTGACGGCTCTGGTCGCTCCAGCGCCCTTGTCGGTATCGCCCAACGCGCTGGCGTTCGACTTGCCGGTGATGCTGGGTGTGGCGGCGCTGTGTCTGCCCGTGTTCTACGCGGGGTACCGCGTCACCCGCGCTGAAGGGTTGCTGTTTCTGGGTTTATACCTGGCCTATGGGCTGCATGTAGTGTCCTTCACCATCGGCATGCCCTTGGCCGGCAAGCTTGAACACCTGATGCTGTTTTTCATCTTGCCGGTGCTGCTGGTGTTTCTGCTGTTCAGTACCCTGCGCGCGTGGCGCCGTCAGCACTAGATCCAGCCGCCCCACTGCAATACAAATATCCCGATATTGGTCGTGATGGCCGCCATCAAGGTGGTGATCACAATAATTGCAGCCGCCAGCTCGTGATTACCGTTGGCCGCCCGCACCATGACATAACTGGCAGCGGCCGTCGGGCTGGCGAAATAAAGGAACAAAATCCCCAATTCCGGCCCGCGAAAGCCACACAACCAAGCCCCCAGTGTTGTCAGTAGCGGCAAACTGACCATTTTCACCAGACTTGCGCTCAGCGCCCTGTCGCCACTTTTACGCAGACTTGCCAGCGACAGAGTGCCACCGATGCAAATCAGCGCCAGGGGCAAGGTCATTGCGGCCAGGTATTCGCCAGACGCTTGCAACCAACCGGGCAGGCTGATCTTGAATACCGCAAACGGCACCGCAGCCAGCACGCTGATGATCAGCGGGTTCTTGACCACACTTTTGCAGATGCTCCACGGATCGGACTTGATCACCGGGCTGTACACCGCCAGCACGATAGTCGACAGCGTGTTGTAGAACAGGATCACGAGGCCTGCGAGTACCGCGCCCAATGAAATCCCGTAGTCGCCGTACATGCTGGCCGCGAGAGCCAGGCCAATGACCCCGTTATTGCCGCGAAAGGCGCCCTGGGTGTAGACCCCACGGTCTTCACGAGGGCAGCGCCAGATCGACCAACCCCAGGCAAACGCAAACCCTGCGAGGGTTGCCAGCACGAAATAAGCCAGCACCTTGGGCTGCAGGGCCGCCCTGAGATCGGCATGCAAAATGCCCAGAAACAACAACGCCGGCATGGTGACGTTAAACACCAGTGCCGACGCTGTGTGGATAAAGTTGTCATTGATCCAGCCCACGCGCTTGAGCACCACGCCCAGAAACAGCATGGCAAACACGGGGGCGGTTATCGTGAGCGTCTGAAGGAAAATAGCCAGCATGTCAGCACACTCATGGAGGTAGAACCGGGTTGAGGCCTTCTTGAAGAAAGCCTCAACGTCCTTTGTTACATACCTTTGACGGCATAAATGCCGGCGGCATTACGCCAGTAGCCTTTGTAGTCCATACCATAGCCGAAGATATAACGGTCAATGCACGGCAAGCCGACGTAGTTGGCCTTCAAGTCCGGACGCGCCTTGCGGTCATGGTCCTTGTCGATCAATACCGCGGTGTGCACCTGACGGGCACCGGCGTGCTTGCAGAATTCTACGATCGCGCTAAGGGTGTGCCCCTCGTCGAGGATGTCGTCGATGATCAACACGTGACGGTCGATGAACGATACTTCTGGCTTGGCTTTCCAGAACAGGTCGCCGCCAGTGGTTTCATTGCGATAGCGCGTAGCGTGCAGGTACGACGCTTCAAGCGGGAATTTCAGATGGGTGAGCAGCTTGCCGGAAAAAATCAGGCCGCCGTTCATCACACAAAAAACCACTGGATTGGTCTCGGCCATTTCTGCCGTGATTTGCGCACCAACGCGGGCAATTGCCTCTTCGACTTCGGCTTCGGTGTACAGGCAGTCAGCCTCTCGCATGATTTGACGGATATGCTCGAGATCAGCAGACATGACGCTCTCCAGGGGGGGTTGTGCAAGAAAAGCGGGCAAAGGTACGCATCCGCATGGCTCAGATCAAGCATTTATGGACTAACGTGCAGTAATGTCTGTAGGACATCACCCCGGATTAGATTAATCTAGGCCGGTTTTTTTGCCTGCCCCCCGGAGTTTTTCCCTATGCCTATCCGCGAGATACGCCATCCGCTAATCCGTCATAAACTCGGCCTCATGCGTCGCGCTGACATTAGCACGAAGAATTTCCGTGAGCTCGCTCAGGAAGTCGGCGCTTTGCTGACCTATGAAGCCACCAGTGACCTGACCCTCGAAACCTACGATATCGAAGGCTGGTGCGGCACTGTTCAAGTTGAAAAAATCGCCGGTAAGAAAATTACCGTCGTGCCGATCCTGCGCGCCGGTATCGGCATGCTGGAAGGTGTTCTGAGCCTGATCCCGGGCGCCAAAGTCAGCGCTGTCGGTATTGCCCGTAACGAAGAAACCCTCCAGGCCCACACCTACCTGGAAAAACTGGTTCCGGAAATCAACGAGCGTCTGGCGATGATTATCGACCCGATGCTGGCCACCGGCTCTTCGATGGTTGCCACCATTGATCTGCTGAAAAAAGCCGGCTGTAAGGAAATCCGCGCCATGGTGCTGGTTGCTGCGCCAGAAGGGATTGCTGCTGTTGAAGCCGCTCACCCGGACGTGACCATCTACACCGCCTCCATTGATGAGCGTTTGAACGAGCACGGCTACATCATCCCGGGCTTGGGCGATGCCGGCGACAAGATTTTCGGCACCAAGCAAAAGGACATTTAACATGCAGGACGAGTTCAACGACCCGCTCTGGCGCCAGATAATCTCTGGCGCGCAGATGCTCTTCGTGGCGTTTGGCGCGTTGGTGTTGATGCCATTGATTACCGGCCTCGACCCCAACGTTGCGCTGTTCACGGCGGGTCTCGGGACTCTGCTGTTCCAGATCGTGACCCGGCGCCAGGTGCCGGTCTTTCTGGCTTCGAGTTTCGCTTTCATTACCCCGATCATTCTCGCCAAAGGGCAGTTCGGCCTTGCAGCGACCATGGGCGGCGTCATGGCAGCCGGTTTTGTGTATACCTTTCTCGGTTTCGCGGTGAAGCTCAAGGGCACCGGGTTCATCGACCGCTTGTTGCCACCTGTGGTGATCGGTCCGGTGATTATCTCGATTGGCCTGGCGATGGCGCCTATTGCAGCGCACATGGCCATGGGCCGCGCTGAAGATGGCACCGAGCTGATTCACTATCAGACGGCCATGATGATCTCGATGCCAGCGCTGCTGACCACCTTGATCGTGGCTGTATTCGGTAAAGGGATTTTCCGTCTGGTGCCCATCATCGCCGGTGTGCTGGTCGGGTTTGGCATGGCGTTTTACTTTGGCGTCGTCGACACCGCCAAGATCGCCGCAGCGCCGTGGTTCGCCATGCCGCACTTCACTGCCCCCGAGTTCAACTGGCAGGCGATTCTGTTTATCGTCCCCGTAGCGCTTGCTCCGGCCATTGAACATATCGGCGGCGTGATTGCCGTAGGCAGCGTGACCGGTCGCGACTACCTGAAAAAGCCGGGCCTGCACCGCACGCTGTTCGGTGACGGTATCGCCACCACCGCTGCCGGCATGCTGGGCGGACCACCCAACACCACCTACGCCGAAGTGACTGGCGCGGTGATGCTGACCAAGAACTACAACCCGAAAATCATGACCTGGGCAGCGATTTTCGCCATCAGCCTGGCATTTGTCGGTAAGTTCGGCGCACTGCTGCAAAGCATTCCGGTCCCTGTAATGGGCGGGATTCTGTGCCTGCTGTTCGGTTCGATTGCAGCCGTGGGCATGAACACCCTGATCCGCCATCAGGTCGACCTGAGCGAAGCACGCAACCTGGTGATCGTGTCGGTGACTCTGGTCTTCGGGATTGGCGGCGTGCTGATCGGTACGGGGATGGGGCCTGAGGACTTCGGTCTTAAAGGCATCGCGTTGTGCGCCATTGTGGCGATTGCGCTGAACCTGATCCTGCCGGGCAACGACAGCTGGAAACACAAGAAAGGTGACGGCCCCGTCATCTGACCTGTAATCCCTGTAGGAGCGGACATGCTCGCGATTGCATCACCTCTATCCAACCGATAGACCGCGTTGACTGCATCGCGAGCAAGCCTGCTCCCACAGGGGTTTTTCTAAAGCGCCAGCGGCGCCCTTTCACACAAAGTTTTTAACGCCTGCGCCCATTGCGGGTTGTCATTGAGACACGGCACCAGCACCAACTCTTCGCCCCCCGCCTCGATAAACTGCTCGCGCCCGCGATCACCGATCTCTTCCAGCGTTTCAATGCAATCAGCCACAAACGCCGGGCACATCACCAGAATCTTCTTCACCCCCTGCTTGGCCAACGCATCAAGACGCGCCTCCGTGTAGGGTTCGATCCACTTGGCCCGGCCCAAACGGGACTGGAACGCCACCGACCACTTGCCTTCAGGCAACCCCATACGCTCGGCAAAAGCCTGGGCAGAACGCAAACACTGCGCTCGATAACAGGTTTGCAAAACTGCAGGCGAAGCATTCTGGCAGCAGTCTTCATTCTTGAAGCAGTGATTGCCGGTCGGGTCCAGCTTGTGCAAATGCCGCTCGGGCAAACCGTGAAAGCTGAGCAGCAGGTGATCGTAATCCTGCTCCAGATGCGGCCGGGCGCTAGCCACCAGCGCATCGAGGTACTCGGGCTGGTCATAGAAGGGCTGCACAATCGAAAACTGCATCGGCAATTTTTTGGCCTTGACCACGCGCTTGGCTTCTTCAATCACCGTGGTCACGGTGCTGTCAGCGAACTGCGGATAAAGCGGTGCCAGCGTGACCTTCTTGATGCCCTGCGACGCCAGACGGGTGAGCACGGTTTCAATCGACGGCTCGCCGTAACGCATGGCCAATTCGACCGGGCCCTGGGTCCACTCTTTGGTCATCGCCTGCTGCAGGCGACGACTGAGTACCACCAGTGGCGAACCCTCGTCCCACCAGATCGAGGCATACGCGTGGGCCGACTGCTCAGGACGCTTGACCAGGATCAACGACACCAGCAAGCGCCGTACCGGCCACGGCAAGTCGATGACATACGGATCCATCAAAAACTGGTTCAAGTAACTGCGTACATCCGCTACCGAAGTAGACGCCGGCGAACCCAGGTTAACCAGCAACAACGCGTGGTCGGTCATGCAACTTCCTATTTCAGAGGCGGGCGGCGATATCATCAAGTGCCGCACGCAAATCGGTGAACTGAAAAGTAAAACCGGCAGCCAGCAACTTTGCAGGCATAGCCCGCTGGCCACCCAGTAACAAACCGGACATCTCGCCCAGCAACACGCGCAGTACAAATGCAGGCATGGGCATAAATGCCGGACGTTGCAACACGCTGCCCAAGGTCCTGGCGAAGTCGGCATTGCGTACCGGGTGTGGCGCGCAGGCATTATAAGGACCGCTGGCGGCATTCTCATGCACAAGAAAATCAATCAGGGCAATTTGATCCTTGATATGAATCCACGGCATCCACTGCCGACCATTGCCTATCGGCCCGCCCAGCGCCAGCTTGAAAGGCAACAACAGGCGCGACAAAAAGCCGCCTTCAGCTGCCAGTACCAGTCCCGTGCGCACCAGCACCACTCGAATGCCCAAGGCCTGCGCCCGCTGCGCGGTTTCTTCCCAGGCAATGCACAAGTGGCTGGCAAAATCTTCGCTGACGGGCGGTGAGTCCTCGGTCAGCTCACGCTCGCCACCGTCGCCGTACCAGCCAACGGCCGAACCGGACACCAGCACCGACGGCCTTTGGTCCCGGCTTTCAAGCCAGGCCACCAGGGTTTCGGTCAGGGTAATGCGACTGCTCCACAGCAGAGCCTTGCGCCCGCGCGTCCAGGGACGATCGGCGATGGGCGCACCTGCCAGATTGACCACGGCATCAATCGGTTCCTGCCCGAGCTCCTCAAGCAGGGCAACACCCTTGACCTGAGCACCGCACAATCGGGCCACTTGCTCAGGGCGCCGACTCCACACACTAAGGCGGTGGCCTTGCGCCAGCCAGTGACGACAGAGCTGACGCCCTATCAAGCCTGTACCGCCGGTCAGCAATATGTGCATGAGTTGATCCTCGCAAGGAGTTTTATCGGGAGCACTGGTCTATTTTTACTGTAAGACCTTTTATCGGTCGTCGACCTGACTTAAGAATAGGCCACATGGATCTGGAAGAATCACTAAAACCTATACTAACAAATAGAATTGTACAGGTATTGCCGACGGCGTAGTCTGTGCAAACAGAGATCGAGGCCATAATGACTGTACCTATCGCGATTATTGGCGCCGGCATAGCCGGGCTGGCAGCAGCAAACACTCTGCACAAGGCAGGGCACGCGATTCATCTTTTCGACAAGAGCCGTGGCAGCGGCGGACGCATGTCGAGCAAGCGCAGCGATGTCGGTGTACTGGACCTGGGGGCTCAGTACTTCACCGCACGGGACCGGCGTTTTGTCGATGAAGTCCAGCAGTGGCAAGCCAATGGCTGGGCTGCCGAGTGGGAGCCACACCTGTACCACTATAAAAACGGTCAGTTAAGCCCCTCCCCCGACGAACAGACCCGCTGGGTGGGCACGCCCCGCATGAGCGCCATCACACGCGGCCTGCTCGGCAGTCTGCCAGTCAGCTTCTCGTGCCAGATCACCGACCTGATACGCGGCGAGAAACACTGGCACCTGCTGGATGCCGAAGGTGAAGAGCACGGCCCGTTCAGCCACGTCATCATTGCCACCCCGGCGCCACAGGCCACCTCTCTGCTGGCCAGCGCCCCTAAGTTGGCGAGCACCGCAGCCGGGGTCAAAATGGAACCGGCCTGGGCCGTCGCCCTGGCCTTTGAATCCCCCCTCGACACACCTATGGAGGGTTGCTTCGTACAAGGCAGCCCGCTGGACTGGATAGCCCGAAACCGTAGCAAACCCGGACGTGCCAGCCAGCCTGACACCTGGGTTTTGCACGCGACTAGCACTTGGAGCAAGCAAAACCTCGACTTGCCCAAGGAGGCGGTCATCGAACAATTGCATGGCGCTTTTGCCGAGCTAATGCATTTCCCCACCCCGGCCCCGATTTTCAGCCTGGCGCACCGCTGGCTCTACGCCCGCCCCGCCGCAGCCCATGAATGGGGGGCCCTGGCGGACTCCGATCTGGGCCTGTATGCCTGCGGCGACTGGTGCCTGTCGGGTCGCGTGGAAGGGGCATGGCTGAGTGGTCAGGAAGCTGCACGCCGCCTGATTGAGCACCTGGGATGAACCGCATCAACCCGCGCAAATTGCTGCTGTCAAAATGGACAGCAGCTGTGCCGCGTAACCGTGAAAAACACTTTCTGGTCACCCAGCTGTTTTGCGACGAAGAAGGCACCGTGCTCGATATCGAACTGCAAGCGGTGCTTACCCAGCGTAATCAGCGTTTGACGTGGCAAAGCCTGCAAGATGCGGGCGAATGGAAAATGGGCTGGCAATAATCCTTTCGGCAGCACTTCAAATACTTGTACAAGATAATTGACTTGTACAACATCAGACCTATGATGAACTCAAGCTGTACATCGATTAAAAGATGTACAAGTAATTCTTGGAGGTTCGTCACATGGCCAGCACCGTTCCCGCCCGGCACAAACCGAAAATTGCCATCAGCGCGTGCTTGCTGGGGGCCGAAGTTCGCTTCAACGGCGGGCACAAAGAGTCGCGGCTGTGCAGCCAGGCGTTGAGCCAGCACTTCGAATTTGTGCCGCTGTGCCCCGAGGTTGCCATCGGCCTTGGCATTCCTCGCCAGCCTGTACGCCTGGTGGGCAATCCTGCTCAACCTCAAGCCGTCGGCACCGTCGATAGCACCTTGAACGTGACTCAGCCATTGCACGACTACGGCGTGGAAATGGCCGCAGCCCACACGGATATTTGTGGCTACATCTTCATGCAAAAGTCGCCCTCATGCGGCCTGGAGCGGGTCAAGGTGTATCAGGACGGCGGCCGTCCCGCAGAGTTGAGCGGCCGTGGCATTTACGCTCAAGCGTTCTGTGACGCCCATCCCGACTTGCCTGTGGAGGAAGACGGTCGATTGAATGATCCGGTGCTGCGCGAGAACTTCATGACCCGGGTTTATGCCTACAGCGCCTGGCAGGCCCTGCTCAAACAGGGCGTCACCCGCCGCTCACTGACAGAATTTCACGCCTGCTACAAATACCAGCTGATGGCCCATCACCCGGTGCAGTACAAAACCCTGGGCAATTTGCTCGGCAGTCTTGGCAAGCAAGATCCGCGAGCCATTGCACCGCAGTACTTCAGCGAGCTGATGAAAGCGCTGAAAAAATGCGCGACCCGGCGCACCCACACCAACGTGCTGCAACACATCAGCGGCTACCTCAAACAATCCATCAGCCCCGAAGACAAGCAGGAAGTTCAGCAACTGATTGGCCAGTACCTGCACGGCATCGTGCCGCTGGTGGTGCCCCTGACCCTGCTCAAGCATCACTTTCGCCTGCACCCGCACCCTTACATCTCGCGCCAGGTTTACCTGCAGCCGCATCCGGAAGACCTCAGCCTGCGCAATGCCATCTGACCATGAATGATGACCTGATCATGTCCAATACCCCTGACACGGACTACAGCCAGGCACTGGCTGAAGGCTGGTTGCCCATTCGTGAAGTCTCGCGCATCACCGGTGTGAATGCCGTGACCTTGCGTGCCTGGGAGCGACGCTATGGCCTGATCGTGCCGCACCGCACGGCCAAGGGCCATCGTCTGTTTTCCAGCGAGCATATCCAGCGTATTCAGCACATTTTGTTGTGGCTCAATCGCGGCGTGTCGGTCAGCCAGATCAAACCGCTGCTCAACACCCCCTCGACTCCCGCCGTAACGCCCGACAGCGACTGGCAGGTGTGGCGCCAAACCATGATTGAGTCCATCAGTGAACTGGCCGAGCGCCGCCTGGATGATTGCTTCAATCAGGCAATGTCGCTCTACCCTGCTCGCCCGCTCTGCGAACAACTGCTGGTGCCGCTGCTCAACGATCTGGAGCAGCGCTGGCAAGGGCAATTCGGCGCGCAACTGGAGCGTGTGTTTTTCCACTCCTGGTTACGCAGCAAACTGGGGGCCCGGATTTATCACAACAACCGCTCGCTCAAGGGCGCACCGGTCTTGCTGATCAACCATTCCGACCTGCCGTTCGAGCCACAGCTGTGGCTGACCGCCCTGCTGGTCAGCAGCAGTCACTGTGCGGTCGAGGTATTCGACGCGCCTTTACCCAACGGTGAACTGGGCCTGGCGGTGGAACATTTAAAACCCCGTGCAGTGGTGCTGTATTCCAGCAAAACCCTTAACACCCAAGTACTGCCCAGGCTACTGAGCGGCATTGAATGCCCGATCCTGATTGCCGGACCAACGGTAAGCATCCATTTCGATCTGTTGTCCGTAACTACAACCGAGATCGCAGGATTGTACCTGGCCCACGACCCGGTAGAGGCCCATCAACGCCTCAGCCAACTTGGCCTTTTATAGCAAGGAATTGACATGCAACTGATCTGGCTGCGCAGCGACTTGCGCCACTACGACAACACCGCCCTGAGCGCCGCAGCCAAACGCGGACCGACCGTGGCCGTGTACCTCATCAGCCCCGAGCAATGGCTGGCCCACGATGATGCGCCGTGCAAAGTTGATTTCTGGCTGCGCAACCTGCGCACCTTGAGTGACAGTCTGCAGCAGCTCAACATCCCGCTGCTGATCCGCACCGCTCCAGCATGGGATCAGGCGCCTGCAGTGCTGCTTGAACTGTGCCAGCAGCTCGGGATTCAGGCCGTCCACACCAATCAGGAATACGGCATCAACGAAACCCGTCGCGACCAGGAGGTGGCTCGGACTCTTGAAGCCCAGGGCATCGAGTTTCACAGCTACCTCGACCAATTGCTGTTCCAGCCGGGCAGCATCCTGACGCAATCGGGCTCGTACTTTCAGGTCTTCAGCCAGTTCCGCAGGATCTGCTACAACCGCCTGCACATGGCCTTGCCACAGATTGTGGCCAGGCCTGACAGCCAGGCACCGCTGAACATCGAGCCCGATAGCATTCCAGAATCGGTCAGCGGATTTGCTACACCCAGCCAAACGTTGCGGGCGCTCTGGCCAGCAGGCGAGAAAGAAGCTCAGCAGCGCCTGGCACAGTTTGCCGATGAACAGATTCACTTCTATCAGGACGAACGCGACCTGCCGGCCAAACCCGGTACCAGCCAGCTTTCGACCTACCTCGCCGCGGGCGTTATCTCACCCCGCCAATGCCTGCATGCGGCATTGCACAGTAACAACGGCGAGTTTGAAAGCGGCAGCCCGGGGGTGTTCACCTGGATCACTGAACTGCTCTGGCGCGAGTTCTACAAACATATTCTGGTCGGTTACCCACGCGTCTCCCGTCATCGCGCCTTCCGCCTTGAGACCGAATACCTGCCGTGGCGTAACGCGCCGGATGAGCTGGCCGCCTGGAAACAGGGGCGCACGGGCTTCCCGATTATCGACGCAGCCATCCGCCAACTGCTGGAAACAGGCTGGATGCATAACCGCCTGCGCATGGTAGTGGCCATGTTCCTGACCAAAAACCTGCTGATCGACTGGCGCGAAGGCGAGCGCTTTTTTATGCAGCATTTGATCGACGGTGATTTGGCCGCCAACAACGGCGGCTGGCAGTGGAGCTCATCCACAGGCACCGACTCAGTACCGTACTTCCGAATTTTCAACCCGCTGACTCAGTCAGAGCGCTTCGATCCCGAAGGTCGATTCATCAAACACTGGCTGCCGGAGCTGGCGGACCTGAATAAAAAACAAGTGCACAACCCAGCATTGATCGGCGGGTTATTTGGCGTGGCCAATTACCCGGCCCCCATCGTCGATTTGAGCAAAAGCCGTGAGCGTGCCCTCAGCGCTTTCAAGAGCCTGCCGTCGCGGCAAATAGTGGAGGTGAGCCATGGCTGAAGGGCGGCGGATCTGGCTGACAGGCGCCAGCAGCGGGATTGGCGCGCAAATCGCTGAGGAATTGCTCACAAACGGCGCCCGGCTGGCGTTGACTGCCCGTACGCTCGCCCCCTTGAAAGCCTTGTCTGACCGCTTCCCCGGCCAAGTCCTGCTGGTACCCGGCGACCTGACCGACATTGTGCAGGTCCGCGAGATCAGCAAACGCATCACACAGGCCTGGGGCGCACTGGACACCGTGATCCTCAACGCCGGAACCTGTGAGTATGTCGACGTCCGTGAGTTCGACTCCGCATTGATCGAGCGCGTGGTGCGCACCAACCTGCTGGCCAACTGTTATTGCATTGAGAGTGCGCTGCCACTGCTGCGCGCCGGTTCGCGCCCGTATCTGGTGGGCGTGGTCAGCTCTGTCACCTATTGGGCGCTGCCACGGGCGCAGGCTTATGGCGCATCAAAAGCCGGCTTGCGTTACTTGCTCGAATCGCTGCGTATCGACCTGGCCCAGGAAGGCATCAATGTCACCCTCGTCAGCCCCGGCTTCGTCGACACCCCGCTCACCGAAAACAATGACTTCCCGATGCCGATGCGCTGGTCAGCGCAAAAAGCGGCACAGCATATATGCCAGCGCCTGAAAAAACGTCCGTTGGAAATCGCCTTTCCCACATTGTTCATCCTCTCGCTGAGGCTGTTGGCGAACTTGCCAAAACGCCTGCAAGTCGCACTCGGGAAACGCCTGGCACGCAACTCTGACGGTAAACCCTCATGAAAATCGCGATCATTGGCAGTGGTATTTCGGGGCTGACCTGCGGCTACCTGCTGCATAAAGAGCACGACATCAGCGTATTCGAAGCCAGTGACTGGGTCGGCGGCCACACCCACACCGTCAACCTGAGTGTCAAAGGCAAGTCCTACGCCGTGGACACTGGTTTTATCGTGTTCAACGACTGGACTTACCCCAACTTCATCAAGCTGATGGACCAGTTGGGGGTTCGCTCAAAAGCCACTGAAATGAGCTTTTCAGTGCACGACACCGACAGCAACCTCGAATACAACGGCAACACCCTCAATAGCCTGTTTGCCCAGCGCAGCAACCTGTTGTCTCCCGGGTTCTGGGGCATGTTGCGCGACATCCTGCGCTTCAATCGCCAAGCCATTCGCGACCTGGACGAGCAGCGCATTGCCAGTGACACCCGGCTGGGTGACTACCTGCAGCAGCAGGGTTATGGCACGCGTTTTATCGAGCACTACATCGTACCGATGGGTGCTGCGATCTGGTCCATGTCCCTGGCAGACATGCTGAGCTTTCCGCTGCAGTTTTTTGTGCGGTTCTTCAAGAATCACGGCTTGCTCAGCGTCAGCAATCGCCCGCAATGGCGTGTGATTGAAGGTGGCTCCAGTGCCTACATACAACCCTTGAGTGCAGGCTTTGCCGACAGGATTCGTCTGAACTGCCCGGTCATTCAGGTAACCCGCAATGAACAGGGCGTTCAGGTACACAGTGCCGGCGGTATTGAAGACTTCGACAAGGTGATCTTTGCCTGCCACAGCGATCAAGCCCTCAAGCTGCTGGCCACCCCCTCATCTGCAGAACGGCAAATCCTGGCAGCGATGCCCTATGCCGATAATGACGTGGTGCTGCACACCGATACCCGCTTGCTGCCAGACCGAAAACTGGCCTGGGCGAGCTGGAATTACCGTTTGGGCTCTGCAGGCCAAAAGCGTGCTGCCGTGACCTACGACATGAACATCCTGCAAGGAATTGAGAGCGAGACCACATTCTGCGTCAGCCTCAATCAAACCAGCGCGATTGATCCGCTCAAAGTACTGGCCCGTTTTACCTATGCCCATCCTCAGTACAGCTTGGGCGCCATTGCTGCACAAGCACGCTGGCAAGAACTACTGGGCGCCCAGCACAGCTACTTTTGCGGCGCCTATTGGGCCAACGGCTTTCATGAAGACGGCGTGGTCAGCGCATTGCGCGTGGCCCAGGCCTTTGGCCAACAACTATGAACAGCGCCCTGTACAGCGGCTGGATCGCCCATCGACGCTTTGCGCCGACTACCCATGCGTTCCGCTACCAGATCGGCTTGTTGTATCTGGATCTGGATGAGCAAGACGCTGTACTGGGGCTTTCGGCGCTGGCAGGAAAAAGCCGATTTGCACCTTTCTCCTTTCGTGAAACTGATTACCTGAAAACCTACACCGCAACCGGTATGCGCCTGATTGACGCGGTTCGTCAGCAAGTCGGCATCGCCTTAGGGCATACGCCCCAGGGCTCGATCTGCTTGCTGACCCAAGCCCGCAGCTGGGGGCTGTCGTTCAACCCGGTGAGCTTCTTTTACTGCCACGAGGCGGACGGAAAACTGGCTGCCATCTTGTGCGAAGTCACCAACACGCCTTGGCGCGAACGCTATCACTACGTGCTCCCGGCACAAGGCGATGGTTTTCAGCATGTCGCCGTGGCCAAGGCCTTTCACGTTTCCCCCTTTCTGCCACGGGACCTGGAATACCGCATGAGCTTCAGCCCACCCCAGGCCCGACTCGGCGTGCACATGGCCGACTGGCAGGGCGAGCTGAAACTGTTCGACGCCACCCTCAACCTGCAACGTACGACCCTGGACCGCGCAGGGCTGCACCGCTACTTGCGGCAGTTTCCGTGGATGACCGCCAAAACCTGCCTGGCCATTTACTGGCAAGCCTTGCGCCTGTTTCTCAAACGCACACCGATTTTTTCCCATCAGGCCGCCGACGGCGCCTTTCGTATTGCCGCCCTGCAACCTAAGGATAAACGCCATGAAGAGCTCTAGCCTGGTGAGCAAATCCTCACTGTCGACTACCCATAACCTGACCAGTGCGCTATTGCGACGCGGAGTCATGCGCCAGCTTGCCCAGTTGAAACACGGTCATCTGGTGGTGATCGAAAACGGCGAACGCCTGATGTTCGGCGACAGCGGCGCCGGTCTGGTCGGCGAAATACAGATTCACGATGCAAGCCTGTGGGGCATGATAGCCAGCAGCGGCTCGATTGGTGCGGGCGAGGCCTTTATTCATGGCTACTGGAGCTCACCCGACCTGACCAAGGTGATCCGGGTGCTGGTCAGCAATATGGATGTGCTCGATGCAATGGAGGGTGGTCTGGCGCGCCTGGGCCGCCCGTTGATACGCGGCTTGCACTGGATCAATCGCAATACCCGCAAGGGCTCGCAAAAAAACATTGCCGCCCATTACGACCTGGGCAATGAAATGTTCGAGCAGTTTCTCGACCCTACCATGATGTATTCAGCGGCCCAGTTTTTAAGCCCTGACGACACGCTGGAACAAGCGCAGCTCAACAAGCTGGAGCGAATCTGCCAGAAGCTCGATCTCAAGCCCGAGGACCATTTGCTCGAAATTGGCACCGGCTGGGGCAGCATGGCGTTATTTGCGGCGCAGCATTACGGGTGCAAGGTCACGACCACGACCCTGTCCAAAGAGCAGTTCGACTACACCAAAACCCGCGTTGACGCTTTGGGCTTACAGGACCAGGTAACGTTGCTGCTGGAGGATTACCGCGATCTGACAGGGCAGTACGACAAGCTTGTATCGATCGAAATGATCGAGGCCGTCGGGCATCGTTTTTTACCCAGCTACTTCAAACAGTGCTCCCACCTGCTCAAGCCCCACGGATTGATGCTGCTGCAAGCCATCACCATTCGCGAGCAGCGTTACGAGCAAGCCAAAAGCAGCGTGGACTTTATCCAGCGCTACATTTTCCCCGGCGGTGCCCTGCCCAGTGTGCAAAAAATGCTCGAAATCGTGGGCAAGGACACTGACATGAACCTGATGCACATGGAAGATTTCGGCTTGCACTACGCCAAAACTCTGCGCCTGTGGCATGAGAACTTTCGCCGTGCTCACGGGCGTTTGACTGAGTTGGGTTACGACGAATACTTCCTGCGCCTGTGGGAGTTTTACCTGTGTTACTGCGAAGGTGGTTTTCTGGAACGCAGCATCGGTACCGCGCAATTGTTGCTGGCCAAGCCGGCAGCCATGCCTGAACCACTGCTCGGTCGGTTCAATGCTTAAGAATCTGGCCAATGCCGGGCTGTTCCAGCTCGGCTGGTTTGCCTGTGTAGTGGGCGGCAACAGCCCGTGGCTCGTGCTGGCAGGTGGTGCATTGATGGCACATCTGCTGTGGATAAGTCGCTCAATGGCAGAGGTCCGTTTAATCGTGGTCGTGTGTTTACTCGGCACTGCCGTAGACAGCCTGCTGCTCAATGCCGGAGTTTTCGTCTTCAAGCAGCCCGGTTTGTTGATTCCATTCTGGCTGATACTGCTTTGGGCCCTGCTGGCCATCACCTTGAACCACTGTCTGGCGTGGACTGCCAAGCCCTGGTGGCGGGCTGTTTTGCTGGGAGCCATTGGTGGACCATTGTCGTATTACGCAGGTCAACGCTTGGGAGCGGTGCAGTTCCCCTTGGGCCTGTGGCCTACGCTGGCCGGATTGAGCCTGTTGTGGGCGGGGTTGTTTGCATTGCTAATCACCTGTAGTCGCTGCCGAAGGCTGCGATAGAGGCCGCAGGACCTTCGCAGCCTTCGGCAGCGACTACAAAAGCCGGCGTTCATCAGCACATTTACACCTGATGCCAGCTCTGCCTTACACTGCGCGCCTATGACCAACATCCCCCTGACCGAAATTACCGAACCCGCTGTCACGTGTTCGACGTGCGCGGCGTGCTGCTGCCAACTGGAAGTGATGTTGATCACTGATACCGGCGTGCCCGAGCGCTTCATCGACAACGATGACTGGGGCGGTGAAGTGATGCTGCGCCTGGATGATGGCTGGTGTGCGGCCCTGGACCGCAACACCATGATGTGCACCATTTATGAGCTGCGCCCGCTGATTTGTCGCGAGTTCGAAATGGGCGATGTTGAATGCCTCAACGAACGCCAGGGCATTGCGACGGCGTATCGTTAACCCCCCGCAACTACAGCGCCATTGTGTAATGCAGCGCATAGCTTTCTACGCCGTCATTGGTGCTGGAAATCCCGGCATTGGAATAGTGGGTCGCACGAATCCCGACTTCATGCCCCCCCGCAAAGCGCACACCGAAGCCAAGACGGTCCTCAAACTGGAAGGCCGTTCCCAGCTTGTTCCCTTCAACTTCGGTGTGAGAAAACAACGCGACCCCAATACCAGCCTCGACATAGGGCTTTACCCTTTCACCCGCAAATTCGTACACCAGTACGGGCGAGAACGACAGACTGCTGCTCGCGGATGACTTGTCACCTTCCCAGTAGGTGTAAGCCCCATCCCAATAACCGGTCAGACGACCGACATCACTTTGCAGCCAGCTCTTGTCCCAATCCGACTTCAAGCCAAGCCGATACGTCATGGTCGATTCGCTGGTGTGCCCTACCCCAAATTCAAGCCCGGCAGCGTTTGCCGTAAAACTTTGCCCCAGTGCAACGGCTGCAACCGCAGCCAAACAAAACAGTCGCTTCATAAGAAAATCCTATTTTCATATGCCCGTGTCAGTTGTTATGCGCTACATCAGGCAGGCGTTTTAAAGCGGAGTTCAGGTTTTTTTACAGACCGAAGCTTCGCACAACGCCAGATTTATTCCACAACACAGGCAGGATATTTCCCATGTGTTCAGGTGAGGCGCTGGTCCAGAACTGCGTGTCACTGGGAGGGCCGGCTGCCAGCAAGCCTTGATCAACCAACAAACGCTGAAGCTGACGGGCCACGGCAGCGCCGGTATCGATCAGGGTGATCGAGGGCGGGAGCATCCGGGCAAGCAGAGGCTTGAGAAAAGGGTAATGAGTGCAGCCAAGAATGATCGTGTCACAGCCCGCTGCCAGCAACGGCTCGACATAACCCCGCAACAGGGTGCACAAGGCTTCGCTGTGCAAGTCACCGGTCTCGATCAGCTCCACCAGGCCCGGGCATGGCTGGGTGATCACCCGGACATCGCTGGCAAAACGATCAAGCAAGGCGGCAAATTTGGCACTTTGCAACGTGCCCGTCGTCGCGAGCACACCCACCACGCCGCTGCGAGTGGCCGCTGCAGCGGGTTTGACCGCAGGTTCCATGCCGACCATGGGCCAGTCGGGATAACGCTGACGCAGGTCCGCTACCCCCGCCACCGTCGCCGTATTACAGGCCAGCACCAGTGCCTTGGCCCCCTGACGCTGGAAAAAATCAGCCATTACGGCACAGCGCTGACGGATAAATTCAGGGCTTTTTTCGCCATAGGGAATATGCCCGCAGTCCGCCACATAGAGCAGCGACTCGTTGGGCAGCAGTGCATGAATTTCCTTGAGTACCGACAAACCGCCAACGCCGGAGTCAAAAACCCCAATCGGCGCCTCACTCATGGCCAGTACCACACACGCTGCAGGCAGGATCGCGCTTGACCCGCAGCTCGCGAAAGCGCGTGCTCAATGCATCGACCAGCAATAGACGCCCCACCAGCGGCTCACCAAAACCGGCCAGAATCTTGAGTGCCTCAAGGGCTTGCAGGCTGCCGACCAACCCCACCAGCGGCCCCATCACTCCGGCTTCGCTGCAGGTCAGTTCCGCTTCGCTGCCGTGCCCGTACAGGCAGTGGTAGCAGGGACTGGCAGGCTGACGCGAATCAAACACCGACAACTGCCCTTCGAGGCGAATGGCCGCGCCACTGACCAACGGTTTGCGCGCCGCCACACAGGCTTTGTTCACCGCTTCACGGGTGGCAAAGTTGTCGCAGCAATCGAGCACCAGATCCACTGCACTGACAGCCTCGGCCAGCGAATCGGCATCCAGTGCCGAACGGTGGGCAACCAGTTTAATGAGCGGATTGATCAGGCGCAGTCGGCGAGACGCCGAGTCGACCTTGCTCTCCCCCACATTGGCGGTGTCATGGATGATCTGACGCTGCAGATTGGTCAGGTCAACGCTGTCAAAGTCGGCCAGATGCAGTTCGCCGATACCGGCGGCGGCAAGGTAGAGCGCAACGGGCGAACCCAGACCACCGAGGCCGATAATCAGTACACGACTGTTTTTCAGCTTCAACTGACCGTCGATATCAACCTGTTGCAACAGGATCTGTCGGCTATAGCGCAACAGCTCCTCATCGGTCAGCACGGCAGGCGGCCCAACGTGATGCGCTCGTGGCCACCCAGGTCCTTGCGGCTTTCAACCTGAGCAAAACCTGCGTCTTGCAGCAATTGGCGAACCGCCTCTGCCTGGTCATAACCGTGTTCCAGCATCAACCAGCCACCCGCATTCAGGTGGCTGGCAGAGCCGGTGATAATCTCGCGAATATCGTCCAGGCCATCGGTACCGGCAACCAGGGCGCTTTCCGGTTCGAAACGCACATCGCCTTCAGCCAGGTGAACGTCACCGGCGGCAATGTAGGGCGGGTTGCTGATAATCAGGTCAAAACACTGGTCGGCCAATGCGCTGAACCAGTGGCTGGTAAACACGTTGACGTTTTCAAGCTGCAAACGTTGGCGATTGCGCTCGGCCAACGCTACGGCCTCCAGCACGCGGTCAACTGCCGTGACGTGCCAGGCGGCGCGTTCACTGGCCAATGCCAGGGCGATTGCACCGCTGCCAGTGCCCAGGTCCAGCACCTTGGCCGGGCTTTCCGGCAACAGGGCCAGCGCGGTTTCGACCAGCAGTTCGGTATCGGGACGCGGGATAAGGGTATGTGGCGCCACTTCCAGATCAAGGTTCCAGAAACCCTGTTGGCCCAGAATGTAGGCCACCGGCTCTCCGGTACGGCGACGCAACAAGTATTCGGCGAAGGTCAATGCCGCTTCGCTGCTGACAATCTTTTCGGGCCATGTATGCAGATAACTGCGCGACTTGCCCAGGGCAGCAGCCAATAAAAGCTCCGCATCCAGACGGGCCGTGGGTGAGTCAGGCAGTTCAGCAGCACGTAACAAACTGGCAATAATAGTCATTTATTCACCCAGGGTCGTCAGTTGATCAGCCTGAAACTCCGCCAATAATGGCTCGATAACGGCATCAACGCCGCCAGCCAGTACGTCATCCAGGGAATACAGGGTCAGGTTGACGCGATGGTCGGTCACTCGCCCCTGCGCGAAATTGTAAGTGCGGATGCGCTCGGAACGATCCCCCGAGCCCACCAGCGACTTGCGCTCGCTTGCAATTGCATTTGCCGCCGCGCTGGTTTGCTGGTCATTCAACTTGGCCGACAGCCAGGACATCGCCCGCGCCCGGTTTTTATGCTGGGAACGCTCTTCCTGACACTCCACCACAATGCCCGATGGCAAGTGGGTGATACGAATCGCCGAGTCGGTCTTGTTGACGTGCTGACCACCCGCACCCGAGGAGCGGTAGGTATCAACGCGCAAGTCGGCCGGGTTGATCTCGATGGCTTCCTGCTCGTCCGGCTCTGGCAAGACCGCCACAGTACAGGCGGAAGTATGGATACGGCCCTGGGATTCGGTGGCGGGCACACGCTGCACGCGGTGAACACCCGACTCGAACTTCAGCTTGCCGTAAACATTCTCGCCCTCGACGCGGGCAATGACTTCTTTATAGCCACCATGTTCGCCGCTGTTTTCTGACAGGATTTCCAGCTTCCAGCCGCGACGTTCAGCGTAACGGGAATACATGCGAAACAGGTCGCCGGCAAAGATGGCCGCTTCATCGCCACCGGTTCCGGCCCGAATTTCAAGGAACACATTGCGTCCGTCATTCGGGTCCTTGGGTAACAGCATCCGTTGCAGGTCTTTTTCAAGCTCGCTCAGGCGCTCTTTGGCTTCGCGAACTTCTTCGACCGCCATTTCACGCATGTCAGGGTCGTTGTCCTTGAGCAGCGCCTGGGCGCCTTCAAGGTCGGCCTGCACTTTGAGCCACTGCCCGTAGGCCGCGACAATGGGTTCAACTTCTGCGTATTCCTTGGAATAAGCACGAAATTTGGTTTGATCAGAAATGACTTCGCCATCGCCAAGCAATGCGGTCAGTTCTTCAAAACGGTCCTGGAGGATGTCCAGCTTATTCAGCAGTGACGCTTTCATTACTATTTTTTATCCGCAGAGCTATGCGATGAGCCCTCACCGAGGGCAAAAAGTTCTTGGGCCATGGCCAGCGCATCGAGGCGGCCTTCGGCGGAAAGCTTTTTCAGCTGCACGCTGGGCGCGTGCAGCAATTTATTGGTCAGGCCGCGTGCCAGTTGTACCAGCACATCTTCAGGGTTGCTGCCGTTGGCGAGCATCCGCTGGGCTTTTTGCAGTTCTTCATCACGCAGGCGCTCGCTCTGCTGGCGATAGGCTTTGAGCACATCGACAGCCGCCAGCTCACGCAAACGCACCATAAAGTCTTCGGCGCCGATGCTGACCAGCTCTTCTGCCGCCTGGGCTGCACCCTGACGACTCTTGAGATTCTCGGCGACCACTTCGTGCAAGTCATCGACGGTATAGAGGTAAACGTCGTCCAACTCGCCGACTTCAGGCTCGATATCGCGGGGAACCGCAATATCGACCATGAAAATAGGTTTGTGCTTGCGCAACTTCAAGGCACTTTCGACTGCCCCTTTGCCCAAAATCGGCAACTGGCTGGCCGTGGAGCTGATCACGATATCGCTATGTACCAGCTCTTGAGGAATATCCGACAGCAGCACTGCATGGGCACCGAACTGCTCAGCCAGAGTGCTCGCGCGCTCCAGGGTACGGTTGGCGACCACGATGCGTTTTACGCCCAGGTCATGCAGGTGACGGGCGACCAGGGTAATGGTCTCGCCCGCACCGATCAGCAAGGCCTGACTGCGCTGCAAGTCGCTGAAAATCTGCTTGGCCAGGCTCACCGCAGCAAACGCGACGGAAACCGGGTTTTCACCGATGGCGGTGTCGGTGCGCACTTGCTTGGCCGAGTTGAACGTCGCCTGAAACAAGCGCCCCAACAAAGGCCCTACCGTGCCCGCCTCACGCGCCACGGCGTAGGCCGATTTCATCTGGCCAAGAATCTGCGGCTCGCCCAGCACCAGCGAATCGAGGCCCGAGGCCACACGCATCATGTGACGAACGGCAGCGTCTTCTTCATGGACATACGCACAGGCGCGCAGTTCATCAAGGCTCAGGTTGTGATAGTCGGCCAGCCACTTCAGTACGCTGTCAGCTGAAAGGTGGTCCTGCTCTATATAGAGTTCACTGCGATTGCAGGTGGAGAGGATCGCAGCTTCGCGACTGTCGGTTAGGCGGCAGAGCTGCTGCAGGGCCTCAACCAACTGCTCCGGAGTAAAAGCCACGCGCTCGCGGACGTCTACTGAAGCAGTCTTGTGGTTAATACCGAGTGCGAGGAAGGCCATTCAATATCGCTGATGATGACGAGAAGCCGACAATTGTCCTACTTCGCCAGATTGAGAACAACCACTGCTGACTATTGTCTCTATAGTTAACCTCTGTTGAACACATCATCAGCCCCCCGGATATCGATAGTCGCACCTGCTAGGGTTTGCGACATCGCATGTGTCATGATGCCCGGACCGCAGGTAAGTCGCCCATCTCTTATATGAATAGATCCTCCGCGTTGCTCCTCGCCCTCGTTCTTCTTAGTGGCTGCCAGGCTTTGGCTCCCACGTCCCCGGATGACTCATCCGCGGCCGAAGACGTCACCTCCGTCCCGGAAAAACCAACGGTCTACAGCTCGTTCAGCGAAGAAACGCTGTACAGCCTGTTGAGCGCCGAGCTGGCCGGCCAACGTAATCGTCTGGATATCGCACTCGATAACTACGTGACGCAGGCGATCAATACACAAGATCCCGGCATTTCTGAGCGGGCGTTTCGTATTGCCGAATACCTGGGCGCCGATCAGGCCGCACTCGACACCTCGCTGATCTGGGCCAGAAATGCCCCGGACGACCTTGAGGCACAACGTGCTGCCGCCATTCAGCTGGCACGTAACGGTCGTTACGACGAATCCATGGTGTACATGGAAAAAGTCCTACAGGCCAAGGGCGATACTCACTTCGATTTCCTCGCCCTGTCGGCGGTAGAAACAGATGCGGACACCCGTGCGGGCCTGCAAAAAAGTTTTGACAGCCTGCTGGTCAAGCATCCGGACAATGGCCAGCTGATTTTCGGCAAGGCCTTGTTGATGCAACAGGACGGTGATGCTGAAGGCGCGCTGAAACTGCTGGAAAAAAATCCGCCGCAAAACGGTGAGGTCGCCCCGGTCTTGTTGCGCGCCCGTTTGCTGCAAAGCCTCAATCGCGGCAAAGAAGCCTTGCCACTGCTGCAAAAAAGCATTCGCCAATACCCCGACGACAAGCGCCTGGGCCTGACGTATGCCCGCACGCTGGTCGAGCAGAACCGCATGGGCGAGGCAAAAGTGCAATTTGCCAGTCTGGTCGAGCAATACCCCGAAGACGATGAGCTGCGGTTCTCCCTGGCCCTGGTGTGCCTGGAAGGCAAGGCCTGGGATGAGGCCGAGGGCTATCTCGAAGAGCTGATCGAGCGCGACAGCCATGTCGACTCGGCACACTTGAACCTTGGCCGTATCGCTGAAGAGCGCAACGACCCCGAGACTGCACTCACCCAATACGCACTCGTCGGCCCGGGCAACGACTATTTGCCCGCACAACTGCGCCAGGCCGATATTCTGATCAGCCACGGTCGCGGCACCGAGGCATCGAAAAAACTGGCCGCGGCCCGTGATGCTCAACCCGACTTCGCCATTCAGCTGTATTTGATAGAAGCGGAAACCCTGTCGGCGAATAACCAGACCGATCGCGCCTGGAATGTCCTGCAGCAGGCACTCAAGCAGTACCCGGACGACATGAACCTGTTGTACTCACGGGCCATGCTGGCCGAGAAGCGCAACAATCTCGAACAAATGGAGCGGGATTTACGCGCCATCATCCAGCGCGAGCCTGACAATGCGATGGCATTGAATGCGCTGGGCTACACGCTATCGGATCGCACCACTCGCTACGCCGAGGCCAAAGCATTGATCCAGCAAGCCTACGACCTGAATCCGGATGATCCGGCAGTGCTCGACAGCCTGGGCTGGGTCAATTTCCGCCTTGGCAATCTCGACGAAGCCGAACGCTTGCTGCGCCAGGCGCTGGAACGCTTCCCGGACCAGGAAGTCGCCGCTCACCTGGGCGAAGTGTTGTGGGCCAACGGCAAGCAACGTGAAGCCAAAAAAATCTGGGGCACTTTTCTTAAAGAAAATCCTGACAGCCCTACTCTGCGCAAAACCATCTTGCGCCTGACCGGATCAGAGACTCTTTAACTCATGTTTTTTCGTCATATGCGCCACCTTGTTGTTTTTAGCCTTATCGCCCTGCTCGCCGGTTGCGCGGGCTTTGGCGCTCGCGAATCCGTTGAAGGCCACGGCAGCCCGGCCTTGTGGTCGGCCCATAAACAGCAATTGACCCAGCTCGACGGTTGGCAAATCAACGGCAAAGTCGGCATTCGCGCCCCCAAAGACTCAGGCAGCGCCACGCTGTTCTGGCTCCAGCGCCAGGATTATTACGATATTCGTCTTTCCGGTCCGCTGGGCCGAGGCGCTGCCCGCCTGACCGGACGCCCGGGCAGTGTCGTTCTGGAAGTCGCCAATCAGGGCCGCTACGAAGCTCCAACGCCTGAAGAACTGTTGGGCGAGCAATTGGGCTGGAGCCTGCCGGTGTCACATCTGGTCTGGTGGGTGCGCGGCTTGCCTGCACCTGGCAGTAAAAGCCGCGTGACGCTGAACGCTGATAGCCGCCTTGCCAACCTGGAGCAGGACGGCTGGAAAATCGAATATTTAAGCTACGTCGAGCAAAACGGCTTCTGGCTGCCGGAGCGGGTCAAGCTGCACGGCCCGGACTTGGATGTCACGTTAGTGGTTAAAGATTGGCAACCTCGCCTGTTGGGTCAATGAGATGCAAGGCCATTTAGATAAAGAAAGCCTGGTTTTGCCCTCCCCGGCAAAGCTTAACTTGATGCTGCACATCCTCGGCCGTCGCGAAGATGGCTATCACGAACTGCAAACGCTGTTTCAATTCCTCGATTACGGCGATGAAATGACCTTTGCCGTACGTGACGATGGCGTTATTTGCCTGCACACCGAGTTCCCCGGTGTCCCTCATGACGAAAACCTGATCGTGAAGGCGGCAAAAAAACTTCAGGCGCAATCCGGTTGCGCCCTCGGGATCGACATCCAGATCAAAAAAGTGTTGCCCATGGGTGGCGGCATCGGTGGTGGCAGCTCAAATGCGGCGACCACCTTGCTGGCGCTTAACCATCTTTGGCAATTGGCCTGGGATGAAGACCGGCTGGCTGCGCTGGGCCTGAGCCTGGGGGCCGACGTCCCGGTTTTCGTGCGCGGACACGCCGCATTTGCTGAGGGTGTAGGCGAAATCCTTACGCCTGCAGACCCTGAAGAACCGTGGTATCTGGTCCTTGTCCCGCAAGTCTCTGTTAGTACTGCAGAAATATTTTCAGATCCTTTGTTGACACGTGACTCTTTGCCCATTAAAGTGCGCCCCGTTCCCAAGGGAAACAGCCGAAACGACTGCGAAGCAGTAGTGAAGGAGCGTTATCCAGAAGTACGTAACGCTTTGAATTTGTTAGGTAAATATACCGAAGCAAAATTAACTGGAACTGGAAGTTGTATATTTGGGGCCTTCCCAAACGAAGCAGATGCTGATAAAGTGCTGCACCTTCTGACAGACACCCTTACAGGGTTTGTAGCAAAAGGAAGCAACGTTTCGATGTTGCATCGCAAGCTACAAGATCTGGCAAAGGAAACGGGTACACGGTACTCGTAGCAACAGATACAGGGGCGTCGCCAAGCGGTAAGGCAGCAGGTTTTGATCCTGCCATGCGTTGGTTCGAATCCAGCCGCCCCTGCCATTTCTTATACTCATCCAGGTTACCCTCAGCCTTCAGGTACTGCGCGTGTCCAAGATGATGGTCTTTACGGGGAACGCTAACCCCGATCTGGCTCGGCGTGTCGTACGTCAGCTGCATATCCCACTCGGTGACATCTCTGTCGGCAAGTTTTCCGACGGCGAAATTACCGCTGAGATTAATGAAAATGTCCGCGGTAAAGACGTTTTCATCATTCAGCCGACTTGTGCTCCGACCAACGATAACCTGATGGAACTCGTCGTGATGGCTGATGCCTTCCGCCGCTCCTCAGCGACTCGTATTACTGCTGTTATTCCTTACTTTGGTTATGCCCGTCAGGATCGCCGTCCGCGTTCCGCACGTGTGGCTATCAGCGCAAAAGTTGTCGCTGACATGCTTACCGTAGTCGGCATCGATCGTGTTCTCACGGTTGATTTGCATGCTGACCAAATCCAGGGTTTCTTCGATATTCCTGTAGATAACATCTATGGCTCCCCAGTTTTGGTGGATGACATCGAAGATCAGCGCTTTGAGAACCTTATGATTGTGTCCCCGGATATCGGCGGCGTCGTGCGTGCACGAGCTGTTGCCAAGTCCTTGGGCGTCGATCTGGGTATCATCGACAAACGCCGTGAGAAAGCCAATCACTCGGAAGTGATGCATATCATCGGTGATGTCGAAGGGCGTACCTGTATTCTGGTTGATGACATGGTCGATACCGCCGGCACTCTGTGCCATGCGGCTAAAGCCTTGAAAGAGCATGGCGCTTCCAAAGTGTTCGCCTACTGCACACACCCTGTGCTGTCAGGTCGGGCAATCGAGAATATCGAAAATTCCATGCTGGATGAGCTGGTGGTGACTAACACCATTCCGCTGTCCGCAGCCGCACAAGCCTGTTCGCGTATCCGTCAGTTGGATATCGCACCGGTTGTGGCTGAAGCGGTTCGCCGCATCAGCAACGAAGAATCGATCAGCGCGATGTTCCGATAAGGGCCCTGCCCTTCTCAGACATCACGTTGACGAAAAGCGCCCCGCCCCAGCAGCCTGTTGGGGCGGGGCTTTTTTGCCCATACCGTCCATAGCGCTGGTCGCAAACGCTAGGCCGGATGTGGTTATTTTGGAGATACAACATGAACGATTTTACTCTGAATGCTGAAGTGCGTTCCGACCTGGGGAAAGGTGCGAGCCGCCGCCTGCGTCGTCTCGCAAGCCTGGTTCCAGCTGTAGTTTACGGTGGCGAAAAAGCCCCTGAATCCATCAGCATGCTGGCTAAAGAAGTTGCCAAACTGCTCGAAAACGAAGCTGCTTACAGCCACGTTATCGAACTGACCGTTGGCGGCGTTAAGCAAAACGTGATCATCAAAGCTCTGCAACGTCACCCGGCTAAAGGCCACGTGATGCACGCTGACTTCGTTCGCGTTGTTGCTGGTCAAAAGCTGACTGCAATCGTTCCAGTTCACTTTGTTGGTGAAGCTGCTCCGATCAAGAAAGGCGGCGAGATCTCGCACGTTGTTGCAGACATCGAAGTTTCCTGCCTGCCAAAAGACCTGCCTGAATTCATCGAAGTTGACCTGGCTAACGCCGAAGTCGGCTCGATCATTCACCTGTCGGACATCACCGCTCCTAAAGGCGTTGAGTTCGTAGCTCTGGCACACGGTAACGACCTGGCAGTAGCCAACGTTCACGCTCCACGTGTTGCACCAGAAGCAGCAGAGTAATTCATTACTCTGTCGTTGGAGTCTTGAGAAACATCGCGAGCTAACACGCAGCGAGTAAAGCGGACAAGATCGCGAAGTTTACTCATGTAAACCCGCTTTTTTGTCCGTTTTCGCCGCTAACTGTTAGCGGCGATGTTATCCACAACTCCATAGAAGGGCCCTTGTCGTGACCGCCATAAAACTGATCGTTGGCCTGGGAAATCCAGGCACCGAATACGAACAGACCCGGCATAACGCAGGGGCCCTTTTTGTTGAGCGTCTCGCGTCGGCAAACGGGGTAAACCTCGTTGCGGATCGCAAATATTTTGGCCTGACCGGGCGTTTCAGCCACCAGGGTCAGGATGTTCGTCTGTTGATTCCCACCACCTATATGAACCGAAGCGGCCAAGCCGTTGCGGCGCTTGCCGGTTTCTACCGCATTGCGCCGGAATCCATATTGGTGGCCCACGACGAACTCGACCTCCCACCAGGCGTTGCCAAGCTCAAACTGGGCGGCGGCCACGGAGGTCACAACGGATTGCGCGACATCATTGCGCAACTGGGAAACAACAATAATTTTTACCGTCTGCGGCTCGGCATTGGCCACCCAGGCGTCGCCAGCATGGTGTCCAACTTTGTCCTGGGTCGTGCGCCTCGCGCCGAGCAGGAAAAACTGGACGCCAGCATCGATTTTGCCCTCGGCGTGCTGCCGGATATCCTCGCCGGGGAATGGAACCGTGCGATGAAAAACCTGCACAGCCAGAAGGCCTGACTCTACTCCTCGGGGAAAACACCATGGGATTTAACTGCGGCATCGTCGGCTTGCCTAACGTCGGCAAATCCACCCTGTTCAACGCCCTGACCAAATCCGGTATTGCGGCCGAGAACTTCCCCTTCTGCACGATCGAGCCGAACACCGGTATCGTGCCGATGCCCGACCCACGTCTGGACGCGCTGGCTGCCATCGTTAAACCCCAGCGCATCCTGCCAACCACCATGGAGTTCGTCGATATCGCGGGCCTCGTGGCTGGCGCATCGAAAGGCGAAGGCCTGGGCAACAAGTTTTTGGCCAACATCCGCGAGACCGATGCTATCGCTCACGTGGTCCGCTGCTTTGAAGATGAAAACGTGATTCACGTTTCCAACAGCGTTGACCCGAAGCGTGACATCGAGATCATCGATCTTGAGCTGATCTTCGCCGACCTCGACAGCTGCGAAAAGCAACTGCAGAAAGTTGCGCGTAACGCCAAGGGCGGCGACAAGGACGCGGTGGCTCAAAAAGCACTGCTGGAACAACTGATCGCACACTTCACCTTGGCCAAGCCGGCGCGTAGCCTGATCAAGAACATGGATGCCGATGAGAAACAAATCATCAAAGGCTTCCACCTTCTGACCACCAAGCCTGTGATGTACATCGCCAACGTGGCTGAAGACGGTTTCGAAAACAACCCGTTGCTCGACGTGGTCATGGCCATTGCCGAAGAAGAAGGCGCAATCGTGGTTCCGGTCTGCAACAAGATCGAAGCTGAAATTGCCGAACTCGACGATGGCGAAGAAAAAGACATGTTCCTTGAGGCCCTGGGTCTTGAAGAGCCAGGTCTGAACCGCGTAATCCGTGCCGGTTACGAGATGCTTAACCTTCAGACCTACTTCACCGCAGGTGTTCAGGAAGTTCGCGCCTGGACCGTGAAGGTGGGTGCTACCGCTCCGCAAGCAGCTGGTGTGATTCACACCGACTTCGAAAAAGGCTTTATTCGCGCCGAAGTTATCGCGTACGACGATTTCATCAAGTACAACGGCGAAGCCGGTGCAAAAGAAGCCGGCAAATGGCGTCTGGAAGGCAAGGAATACATCGTCAAAGACGGTGACGTCCTGCACTTCCGCTTCAACGTGTAATACAGCACACGTCTAAAAAACCGCGCCCAGGCGCGGTTTTTTTTGGTCCGGTATTTAGTGCAGGTCAAACCATCCCCCGGGCAAAAGGTCTATGGTAAGTCTCAAGGCCATAAGACTGATCGGGAGTTTCAATGCTCGCCAAGGTGTTCATCAATCGCTTCACCACCCCTCTGATTCAGCGGATAAGCTTTCGCTGGTCCTCCGCCTGGCGAGATGCATTGGCTTCAGCAATCGCAGCGGCATTGGCCTGGGTTCTCGCCAAATATTTGTTCGGCCATGTACACCCCGTCTTTGCGGCCATCAGTGCAGTGGTATGCCTGGCACCCGGTTTGCCCAGTCATGGCAAACAGGCGATTGGTTTGATGGTGGGTGTCGCCACCGGGATTATCGTGGGTGACGCGGCCTTGTGGCTTCCAGATGCTTACCCTTTGCTGCGGATTGGCTTTGCCACGTTCTCTGCCATCGCCATTGCGGCCTTGTATGGCCTGGGACCCGTGGTTCCGATTCAGGCCGGGGTTTCGGCCGTGCTGATGCTCGCAGTCGGCCCCGAGAGTGCCGGGGTGGTACGCATGCTTGATGTACTGGTAGGCGCTGGCGTAGGACTGGTCTTCAGCCAGGTGCTACTAACCCCCAACCCTATTGGCATCATTGATGGCTCGGCGAAGGACTTACTGGAAAAACTCTCCTCGGGATTTAGCAAAAGCCTGCAGGCACTCGAAGAAAATAACGCCGACAAAGCTCAAAGCGCCGTACAGATTTTCTCTCGGGCCCACGACAGCCTGATTGCCCTGGAGAACGGAATCAGCATGGCCCGCAACACCGCACGCTGGACATTGCGCGGGCGCTTTGTGTCACGGGAGGTCAAGGGTATCGCCAGCCGTTACGAACGCCACGCCGTTCGTTTGTACGCAAGCTCGCTGTTGTTCTCCGAGGCCTTTGCCGATGCCTTGCGCAAGGAGCAAGGCCCGGCGCCGGCCTCGTTGCACGAGCGACTGGAAAATGTCGCCTCAGGCTGTGCTTCGATCGCCAATGATAATGAGCGACCAGTGCTGATCCCGGTGTCAGCCAGTGAACTGGCCGATGCAGTGTCGGCACCGTGGCAGCTTTGCTTGCAACACTTGAGTACCGTTGAAAGCGCCCTTCTGACGTTTGGCTTTACCACGCAAACCGAAAGCCAGACAAACGCCAGCAAAAGCAAACCATAAGCATCAGCGAAACCCTTGTTCCTTCATGGCCAGGGGTTAAATCACACAGCCACTAGTACTGCCCCCCTACAGCTTCTGTTTCTATTAACTCAAGAAATACGGCCATTTCATGACTTGGTTTACATATTCAATAGCACCAAGCTGTTTCCAGACGGGAGTTACTCCAAAAGACTGTCTATCCGGGTTGGCCGTAAAACACAGCCTTCCCAAAAAAGAAATAAAGCGGGAGCAAACTCAATGGCGTCTTCCCATTCGAGAGACGAACATTATCAAGCCTATCAATTCGAAGACCCCGAACTTGACGCCACCATCAACAGTACTGCAACACTCAACATAGATATTTTACTCTATGGTGAAACCGGCACCGGCAAGGACACGCTGGCAGAGCGGCTACATTCTTTATCCGGACGTCGAGGTCATTACATTGCAATAAACTGCGCGGCCATCCCCGAGAGCCTGGCTGAGAGCCAGTTGTTCGGCGTCACCCACGGCGCATTTACCGGTGCCATGCAATCACGGGCGGGCTTTATTGAAGCCTCCGATATGGGCACGCTGTATCTCGATGAGATAGACAGTATGCCGCTTATCCTGCAGGCCAAATTATTGCGTGTACTGGAGACTCGCGGAGTCGAACGGCTAGGATCGACAAGGTCCATACCCGTGGACATGCGCGTCATTGCCTCGGCTCAATCTTCTTTATCAGAAATGGTGGAACAAGGTCGTTTCAGACGAGACCTGTATTACCGTCTTAATGTAGTAAGCCTGCATTTACCGCCTTTACGCGAGCGACGCGAACACATTATTCCCTTGTTCCTTAACTTGATTCAGCGCGAAGCTAATTACTTCAACTCATCTATACCAGTGCCCAGCACTTCACTGCTTCAACGTGTTATTTGCCATGACTGGCCTGGTAATGTCCGGGAATTGAGATCCGTTGCCAAGCGGCTGGTACTGGGTTTACCCCCACTTTTGACATGTTCAGGGGCCAATAACAATGACGAAAAAAGCTTGAAACTTCGTTTGCAGCAAATCGAAAAATTAATCATTCAGGATTCCCTGCGACGTCACCTATATAGCTTGGATGCAGTGGTACTTGAGTTAGGCGTTGCGAAACGTACGCTTTACCATCGAATGAAACAACTGGAAATATCCTGACGTCAACAAACTGGAACTGAGCGACTTAATAACGTCACTCAAACAACGAACCAGCCTCCCGGTTCAATATTAATATCGGTCTCCAGAGGAATACATATGCTACCTCTACTCCCCCTATTGGCACCCATCCTATTACCGGTCGTCAACAAGGTTATTGATACGCTCGGCGGCCTTGCGAAAGACACGTTAAACACCGCGGTAACAACTGCGACCTCTCCTCTCAACAGCACCACCCCTACGAACAAGATCATGTTTTAACACTCCCATAAAATAACCAACCACAGGAATATCACCATGTTAATTCCACTCCTCTCAGCATTATTCAGTGGCGGTAGCGGCCGTAGCGGCGGCACACCAGATAAAGACCCCATCAAAGAACAAGCCGAACTAAACAAGAAACTAGCCTGGGACAGTTACTTAACAAACAAAGAGAAACTCGAAAATGACGCCCGCGGTGCAAAATCGGCGGGCATCATGGATACCGCCAGCAAGCAGATGAATGCGATGCAATCTGCTGGTAAAGCACTGAACTATTGATGCATTGGCCAATGCCCCATCTCAATAATGGGGCATTGGCCTAAACGACCCGCTCAGACCTTTCTTGCGACGCTCACCGATACGTCTCGCAGATCGAACACGGCACACCTGAGGCTTTATATGAACGTTAATGCCCCTGACGTTGCCACCCTGGCACCGTCCATGTTCCCTGACACGCCGTATCCTACACCTGAGACTGCCGATATAAACTGGTTCAATACCTTGTTGAAATCGCCTGCGGCCGAAGTTCCTTACAACAATGGCGCCAGCCCGCTCAGTCAGCGCTCGGAATTCTTGCAAGGCCTCTCAAACAGGGCTGCACAGGCCTTGCAAAAAGTCAGCACCAGTACCGATCCCGTCGACATGCTCAAATCAACCCGTGCCATGTCGGCATTTCATCTTGAGACCGTATTGAGCGCCAAGATAATCAGCAAGACGTCACAAGCAATCGAAAAACTCACCAATCTGTCTTAGACGGTAACAGCATTGTGTCGCGCCTTATCAAGAGCCTGATGTTTTTGCTCGTAATGTGTTTGGCCGGTTGTGGTGAAAGTGTGGAGCTTCACAGCCAGCTTTCCGAACAAGAAGCCAATGAAGTCATCGCCGAACTGGCAGACAAGCAAGTCCATAGCCAAAAGATCCCTACCAAAAACGGAGTCTCCGTGCGGGTGAGTGCACAAGATATCAGCCGGGCTATCAAGACTCTTGCAGCCGCCGGGCTACCCAAAGCAACACGCTCGACACTGGGACAAATCTTTCGCAAGGAGGGAGTCATTTCTACCCCGCTGGAAGAGCGTGCCCGCTACATCCACGCCTTGTCACAGGAACTCGAAGCCACGCTGTCAAACATAGACGGTGTCATCGTTGCGCGTGTGCATGTGGTGCTTCCCGAGCGAGTAGCCCCGGGCGAGGCAGTTCAGCCCGCGTCGGCTTCGGTCTTCATCAAACATGACTCAAGGCTGGACCCCGACAGCATTCAGTCTCGGGTACGCCGAATGGTTGCCAGCAGTATTCCGGGCATGGCCACGGCTTTAGACAACTCGAACAAAATAACCACGGTATTTGTTCCGGCGGCTGCTTTTCAAGACAAGCAGCAGCTGCTCTTCTTCGGCCCCTTTCTGGTGCCGGAGCAAAACCTGGGGTTCTGGAAAAAAACCTTTGCCGGTGGAGTATTTGGGCTCCTTCTTGCGATTACCGGCCCTGTCATGTGGCTGAAGTTGAGACATAAAACGCCCCCACCTGAGGAAGGTTCTGCATGACCGAGGCTGACCTGTGGGTTCAGTGGTGGGCCTTCCCATGGCGAAAAACCCATCCGGACTGGCGTAACGCTGAGGCTGTTGTTTCTGAAGGTGCCATGACCCGAAGCCGGCACTCGGCCGTGAGCAAGGCTTTTTCGATTACTCCCTGCCTGCCCTGCGAACCCTCTGCCAGCCTGGTTTATCTGGCGTTGGCCCAGCCGTCGCAACACGGCTTCATGTTGCAACTGATCGATCATATTTGCCGCCCGCGGCTGCCAAGTCAGCTAAAAGCCACACAACGTTTATGGTGCCAGCGCCTGGCGACAGGCCTGCATACCCAGAGCTGGCTCCAGCCAACCGACGACACGTTGCAGCTGCTTAGGGCTTGGGTTGAGCCGCACGTGTGGCAACGGTTGCGACTGCGCTTTGCGCCTACAAGGATCATGGCAATGGAGCAAAAACCACCGTTGGATATCCGCATGTCCAGGCTTGAGGTGCTTTGGCAAGCCGTGCTCTGGCATGAGCAAACATACCCTCCAGACTCAGGAAGCATCGACGGGCGCTGTATCAAACCTTGATCGCCGAGCTCGATGTACCACGCAAACTGGTAGAAATAGACGCCCTGATTCTGGACATCAACCGCACTCAACTCAAAGAGCTGGGCGTGAACTGGGGGTTTCAGAACAGCCGCTTCCGGGCCGGAGTGGGGAACCTGTCAGGCAATAGCATTTCGTCTGTCTCCATTGCCCAGTTTGATCGCTTCGTGGCTGATGTGAAGACCCTGGAGGAGCGCGGTTTGGCGACAGTGGTGTCCAACCCTTCGATCATGACACTGGAGAATCAACCGGCCGTCATCGACTTCAATCACACGCAATACATCAGAGCCATCGGTGACAGGGTGGCCAATATCTTGCCGGTTACCACAGGTACCAGCTTCCAGGTCATACCCAGGGTTATCGCGGCCAATGGGACCAATCAAATTCACTTGATCATCGACATTGAGGACGGCGCCTTTAGCGCTGTTTCCCCTCAAACAGCAGGCGATGATTGTCGATCGCCGTCAACCGCACGCCGTCCGTCTCATCTCCGAAAAACAGCCGACGCCCGTCTGCCAGAACAACATGTGCCCGTTTGCCGCCAATTATCTGCACGATCCTGAAGGGCAGCGCGGTACTGATTTCCCGCGCCTTGTTAATGATCGAAACCGGTGTTTCAAACTGCGCCTCAAAGCGATCGAGCATGCGTGAAACCAGCGCCAGCGCCTCTTGAGCAACGTCCCCACGCAGAGTGATTCGATCTGCGGCCACCTCCAGCGTGATGCGATTGCCCAGCTCGCGCTCAATCAACATGCTGAGTAATTGCTGATGGACCTGATGGACCGTCGCAAGCGGGCGCCTGTCACCGACTGCGGAGGATTGAGGTGCGGGAAGCGGCACCGTGCTGGAAGGCGACATGGCCAACCCGGCCATGGCCAGCACGAGCACTGTCAAGGTGACCAGCAGCCATTTCCCCATGCGCCCTTCGGGCGGTGTTCGCCTGTGTTCGGGCATGGCCTGGCTCGACACACAAGGCATGGCTGCAGGCGCCTCCCTCCAGAGACTGTGTGCATTGGCAATACACAGTCGAATACCGCCAATGGAAAACTCGGCACCGGGGATCAGGTTGGCAATGTGTGCCAGGGTCGCGCCAGTTTCATCCTGCAGCAACCCCTCTTGCGCCTGCACAATCCATCGACCATCAACGCGGGTCAACCGGGCATGCCGATCTGCAATCCCGGGGTCGTACAACTCCAGGTCGGCCTCCTGATGCGCGCCGATAAACCACTGCTCGCCGAACAATGGCAACGCAGCGCCCTGATGCAAACCGCTCAGCACCCGCAATTCGAACAGCACGTCAGGCTCACAGGGTTCGAGACTCAAGACTCGACCTCGCGCAGCAGGCCTTCGTATTCCAGATCAAATCGGCCCTGCACCCTGACCTTGGCCGATCCCGTCAACTCGGCGAACGATATGACCGGCACATGGTTGAACTCATCGAACAATAACGTGCGCAAAGGGCTGCGCAGGTCGTGTGCAACCAGCAACACGCTTTTCTCGCGTGTACGGGACCCGAAGGCTTCCTTGAGCAATTGCACGAGCTGCGTGCTGTGCTCATTGTCCAGCGCAAAGAACACGCCGGATTGGGTCTGGCGCAAGGCCTCGCGAAAGATGTTTTCGGTGTGGGGAGAAAACAGCCAGGCATGGAGGCCATCGTTCTGGCTGTACAGGTGATAGATCTGCGACCTCAAGGCAATCCGCACGTAATCCGCCAGCGCGATCACTTCACGTTCGTGCTGGCCGTGCTCGGTCAGTACTTCAACGATCAGTCGTATGGCGCGCAAGGGCACGCCCTCACTGGCCAGGCGCTGCAAGACGCCAGAGAGCCGCGAGAGCGGCATGATGCGTTGCAACTCCTGAACCAGCTCAGGCTGGCTTTGTTCAAGCCAGCCGAGGATCGATTTACACTCCTGGATCCCCAGAAACCGTGGCCCGCTGATCATCATCGCTTGGCGCATGCGTTCGAGAATCAAGGCATGAGCACTGAACGACCTGACCTCTTCCCGGGCCAGCAGCGGGTCGTCGGGTGGCAGCCATAACCACTCCAGTTCATCTCGCTGCTCGCTGCCTCTAAACGCACCCGGGGGTTGCGGGTCGACACTGTCCCGCGCCACGGCCAGCCAGTCACCAAAGGTCGCCTTGAGCACTGGCCCTTCGTGAACACAAAAACGGAACTCATCCTCGGCCAGCAGGGCGCTGTATTCGATTTCAAAGGAAGGGAGGGTCAAGCCGGCAGTCGTGACAATGCTGTTGCGCACCTGACGAATCCCGTGAATAAGTCGCGTGGTGCGCTCCTGATGCTGATGTGCGCTGGCGAACTGCAACAAGTAAGGGCGCGACGGTTCGAACACTCTGAGATCTTCTTCGCCGTTTTGTTCAGGGGCCATCTGCTCCACCTGTACCGGTTGCAACTCCTCGACTTTGCTGCTGCGCAGCAACAGGTAAAGCCCCAACGAAAAGGTACCCAGGGCAATACCGAAAAAAACCAGGGTCGGCATCCCGGGCAAGGCTGCGAACGCCAGCATTCCCGCCGATGCGATTATCCAGCTCTTGGGTTCGCCGGTTATTTGCTGCCCGATCTGCGTACCGATGTTACTGCGTGGGGATTGGTCGTCGGGAGCGACGCGGGTGATGATCATGCCTGCGGTCAATGAAATCAGCAGCGCCGGAATCTGCGCGATCAGGCCATCACCAATGGTCAACACTGAATACAGCGATATGGCTTGGGCAGCACTCATTCCGTGTTGCAGCATGCCGGTGGAGAACCCGCCCAGGATGTTGATCACAACAATGACCAAGCCTGCGATGGCGTCCCCCTTCACAAATTTCATGGCGCCATCCATTGCCCCGAACAGCTGGCTTTCCCGAGACAACTCATCGCGTTTGTGACGAGCCTGCGCACCATTGATCAACCCGCCACGCAAGTCACTGTCGATGGACATCTGCTTGCCTGGCATCGCATCCAGACTGAAGCGCGCCGCCACTTCGGCCACCCGTTCCGAGCCCTTGGTAATCACCAGAAAGTTGACGATGGTGATGATCAGAAAGATCACCAGCCCAACCGCGAGATTGCCCCCCACCACGAAGTTGCCGAACGCCTCGACAATGTCACCGGCATCCTGATCCATCAGGATCAGCCGGGTCGTCGCAATCGACAACGCCAGGCGAAACATCGTGGTAAGCAGCAGGAGTGCAGGAAACGAAGAGAACGCCAAAGGACTCGGCAGGTAAAACGCCAGAACAATCAGCAGGCAGGCAATACAGATATTGACCGCAATCAGGATATCGACCATCCAGGTCGGCAGCGGCACGATAAAAATAAACACGATCCCCAGCACCACAATGGCCCCAAGTACCTCTCCCGGACTTGCAATGCTGTTCAGGCCTTTATTGAGCCATTGAACAAGTCTCATCGAATGTATCTCGACAACCCGGGCCTCAGTTGGGCAATGCCTTCGGCCTGAGTGTGTTCACCCATCAGGCTCAAAAAAAGCTGCAAGGTTGTCTGGCGCTTTTCCGGATCACTCCACAGCACCAGGGGAAGGTGCTGAATCAACGGGTAGAGTTGATTGAGCGAGACCAGTTGGCTGGACAACCTGGCGCCACCCAACTCCCGGCTCAGGCTTCGAACTTCCTCGGCGTCAATGTCAGTACTCGCGTATCCCAACAGACGTTGCAACAGGGCAACGGCCGACAGTTCGGCCTGCCGTTCACGGGATGGCAAACGCTCAAGATAAAGACGGCAATTACCCAAGGCACTGCCCAGTTGGCTGCAGCCCTGCAGACCGAGCAACAAGGCTCGCAGCTTGATGGTCGGAACAGAGGGACGGTAGGCCGCAAGATCATCCGCCAGCGCTCGTCTCATCATGCTCAGACCGACACTGATCTCCTCTTCACCGAACAGTCCCAACAGCGCCTGGGTAATGCTCACCAGCGATTGCTTCACCACCACGCTGGCGTAATACAAAACACGAACCGCCTGACGCAATGCGGCATCGCCATCGGCCGTTTTAAGCGCCAGCGCGATATTCACCCCGGCCTGGATCTGCGGGTGATAGCGGGCTTGCACCTGCTCTTGAAAATCACGCGCCAGCGCCGCTTCAGTTTCACGCCCTTGTGCCTGTGCCTGGTCTGTCACGTGCTGCAGTACGACGTGGGTGCGAGCCGGATCACCACCGGTCAACGTCAGCAAACCCTCGACATCCGGCTTTGACAACAGCTCCTGACGAACTTGCCGGGCCAGTTGCCCCAGGCTGAGCTGGCCGGGATGACCCAGCTGCTCATAGAGTTCGTTCAGTTGTTCAATACCCTGAATTCTCTGCACCTGGGTATCCAGCGTTCGCAGCTTGCGTTGACTCAGTTCCTTGCTGCTGCTCTCGACCTTTTGACTGAACAGCATGCCGACTTCCTCGGCGGCACTTTGCTGAGACGAATGCGGCGTCTGAATTTGAACGGCCCGCGAAGAGAGCATCGAACTCAGTGCCTGCACGGCCTCGTTTCGTCCGTCAAATTTCATAGGGATGCCAAGTCAGGAAGGTTCGATGACCTGTGTGGCCGGTCCCAGGCAAACGGTTCCCCGGCGCGCAGCTGACATGGTTTTTGAAAAAGTTGGCGCAAGCCCAGGACAGGCCACGCAAGTTTCGGCACAAAAAGGTGCCATCAAAAAAATAAAACCCTTAAAAAACAATCATATACAGGCAATTCATTGATTGGCACAGGCGGTGCTTAGGAGGCCTTCGTCGAAATCATTGCGATAGCGCACACCTGAGGATAAAAAATGAATTGCCTTGATGATGTTTCCTCCCCACCCCTCTTGACCTCTTCTACCACCCCCCTGGATCTGTCGACCGGGCTCCAGAAAAAACTGAAAGCCTTTATTCACAAGCGCGTATTGAACCCCGAGGATGCGGACGATATTTTTCAAGTGACCTGTCTGGAGGCCTGGCGCAGCAAAGACCGCTTCAATGGCCAGGCAACACTGAGCACATGGATGTGCGGCATTGCCCAGAATCTGATTCGCAATCACTTTCGCCGGCTGTACGCGAGGCCGGTACATTGCGAGTTCGACGAGGCGCTCTGCCCTGAGCAGCATTGCGCCAGCGACCTGGGTGGTCAGTTCGAAATCAATCGACGTCTTGAACTGACCCTCACGGCCATCAACCGGCTGCCAACCGAAATGCGCAATACGCTGTACGTGTCGCTGGAAAGCGGCGGTAGTTATCGCGACACGGCCAATGTTCTGGAGATCCCCATAGGGACGGTTCGTTCACGCATCTCGCGGGCCCGGGAGCAGCTCAAGATAGCCACCCACTGCTAGTGCTCACCACGGACATCTGCACAGAGAGGTCCATGGTTGAGGGTTAGCGTGCAGAAAGGCCAGGGAGTGGCCGCCCACTACCGATTCAGATTTTTTTCGTTCGCGGCAGCAAAATCGCCAGCACGCCGAACAGCGGCAGATATGAGCACAGGGTATAGACGTACTCGATGCCATGAATGTCAGCCAGGTGCCCGAGCAAGGCGGCACCGATCCCGCCAAAGCCAAACATCAAGCCAAAGAAGATACCCGCAATCATTCCCACATTGCCCGGCACCAGCTCCTGGGCGTACACCACGATAGCCGAGAAGGCAGAGGCCAAAATAAAGCCGATGACCACACTGAGCACACTGGTCCAGAACAGGTCGGCATAAGGCAACATCAACGTGAACGGTGCCACCCCGAGTATCGAGAACCAGATCACCGCCTTGCGTCCGATGCGATCGCCTATCGGCCCACCAAAGAACGTACCCGCTGCAACGGCTCCCAGGAACAGGAACAGATACAGCTGTGAAGTCGAGACCGACACGTCGAACTTCTCAATCAGAAAGAAGGTGTAGTAGCTGGTCAGGCTCGCCATGTAGAAATACTTGGAGAACACCAGCAGGCCGAGCACCACCAACGCACCGAGCACCCGCCGTTTTGAAAGGCCATGGGTCGCTTTCTGCCCGGCCTTGAGCTTGAACAGGTTCAAGTGGTTGCGGTACCAGCGGCTAATGACATACAGCAGCCCTACGGCGAACAGCGCAAATAGCCCGAACCAGGCCACATTGCCCTGGCCATAGGGAATAATGATGGCCGCAGCCAACAACGGCCCGAAGGCCGAGCCCGCGTTGCCACCCACTTGAAAGGTCGATTGCGCCAGGCCGTATCGTCCGCCTGAGGCGAGCCTTGCCACGCGGGATGCTTCAGGGTGAAAGGTTGAAGAGCCAACCCCGACCAGCCCTGCCGCCAGCAGGATCAGCGGAAAGCTGCCAACCTGGGACAGCATCAAAATCCCTATCAGGGTGCACACCATACCGGCTGGCAGCAATAACGGATTGGGATGACGGTCGGTGTAGTAACCCACCCACGGCTGCAATAGAGAAGCCGTCATCTGGAACGTCAGGGTAATCAGCCCGATCTGGGTAAAGGTCAGGTCATATTTGGCCTTGAGCATCGGATAGATCGACGGCAGTACCGCCTGGATCAGGTCATTGATCAGATGCGCCAACGCCACGGCACCGATAATGCGCATGACTAACGGGCTGGACTGGGGAACTGGAGGGGACGCGGTTGTAGTTGTTTGAGCGTTGCTAAGAGCCATTTGAGCTTCCGTACGACAGGTGAATGCGCGCTTGCAGGTACGTCAATGTGCCATTTTTTTACAAGATATTGCCATCCAAAGCCGCCCAAAACCTTAAGCAGTTGATAGCACAAAGAATTTTTAAGATATTTGCTTGACACATGTCCATTACGAGGGAATAATGCGCGCCATTGGCTACATAGCTCAGTTGGTTAGAGCATAGCATTCATAATGCTGGGGTCCGGGGTTCAAGTCCCTGTGTAGCCACCAAATACCGGTTTCACTACATCGCAAGATGAACATGAAACCAACAAGAAGCCCGCCTAGTGCGGGCTTTCTTGTGTCTGGGGGATTCGGTTTGTCGCTCTATGTCCCCTGACAGCCCCGCCTTCGTGTATGCCTGCTTGTAGCCCCATGGCTGACACCACACTGCCCAGTCTGGAACCAGAAGCTTGCGCCTGCCGTGAGCTGGACGGCAGCGCTCTGTATTTCCGGGTCAAACCCAACAGCCAGAAATACTGGGGACTCTGGTCGGAAGGCGTATTGGTTTCTCTGTCTCCATGGCGGTCTCAAGAAGTCACAGACTAGCAATGGGAACGGATCACAGCCGCGGCAGCTCTTACAGGGGAACGAATTCCAATGCAGTAGCTGCCGCAGGCTGCGATCATTTCTACAGAATTAAACCCGCACGTTGCGGCCCGGCACCGTTGAGCGCTGACTGCTCCCCCAATCCTCGACCAACCCCACGGGTACAAGCGACGCCGGCAGCATCTTCAGCCCGCGAACCAGGTCGGATGCGCGTTCGGCCAGCATGATGGTCGGCGCGTTGAGGTTGCCGTTCGGCTCGGTCGGGAATACCGAAGAATCGATCACGCGCAAACCGGCGATGCCGCGCACACGCAATTCAGAATCAACCACCGCCATGTCATCTTCGCCCATGCGGCACGAACCGCAAGGGTGGTAGGTGCTTTCCAGATTGTCACGCACGAAGGCGTCGAGTTCTTCGTCGCTGGTCAGGTGCGCGCCAGGGGCAATTTCGCCATCGCGGAAGCGGTCCATCGCCTTCTGACCGATGATCTCGCGAGTCAGACGAATGCAGCGGCGAAAGCCTTCGCGGTCCTCTTCCCGTTCCAGGTAGTTGAAGCGAATTTCCGGATGCACGTAAGGATCCGCCGAGCGCGCCCGCACATACCCGCGGCTTTTCGGTTTATTCGGTCCGGTGAGCACCATGAAGCCATGGCCCTTGATCGGTTTGTTGCCGTCGTAGCGCATGGCCGCCGGCAGGAAGTGGAACTGAATGTCCGGCCAGCGCAGGCCCTTCTCCGAGCGAATGAAACCGCCGGCCTCGAAGTGGTTGGTCGCGCCAAGCCCGTCCTTGAACAGCAGCCAGCGTAAACCGATCATCAGCTTGCTCAGCGGGTCCATCTTGCTGTTGAGTGTCACCGGCTCCTTGCAGCCGAACTGGATGTACACCTCGGCGTGATCCTGCAAGTTCTCCCCTACCCCCGGCAGGTCATGGCGCACGCCAATCCCGGCTTTACGCAGGACATCGGCCGGACCGATACCCGAGCGTTGCAGCAGGTGCGGCGAACCGATAGGACCGGACGATATCAGCACTTCACGGTTGCAATGGACCTGATGTGTCTGACCGTCATGGTCATACATGACCCCCACAGCGCGCTTGCCTTCAAGCAGGATCTGGCGAGTCATCGCGTGGGTAATCACGGTCAGGTTCGGACGGCCCATGGCAGGCCGCAGATAGGCATTGGCAGTCGAGCAGCGCACGCCGTTTTTCACGGTCATGTGCATGGCACCGAAACCTTCCTGCATGTAGCCGTTGCAGTCCTCGGTCTTGATGTAGCCCGCTTCTGCACCGGCTTCGACCCATGCGCCGTACAGCGGATTTTTCATGTTGTTGCCGTTGGTGGTGTGCAGCGGCCCGGTTTTCCCGCGATAGCTGTCGCCACCCAACTCGTAGTTCTCGGCCCGTTTGAAGTACGGCAGACAGTTGCGATAGCCCCACCCTTCAGCACCGAGGGATTCCCACTCGTCAAAGTCCAGCGCATGGCCACGGATGTACACCAGGCCGTTGATCGACGAAGAACCACCCAACACCTTACCCCGTGGGCAGTGAACCCGCCGGCCGTTGAGGTAAGTCTCCGGCTCGGTCTCATAGCGCCAGTTGTACTTCTTGGTGTTCATTGGGATCGAGAACGCGCTCGGCATCTGGATCACCACGCTGCGATCACTGCCACCAAACTCCAGCACCAGTACCGAGGTGTCCGGGTCTTCACTCAGGCGGCTGGCTAAGACACAACCTGCCGAGCCTGCGCCAATGATGATGTAGTCGTATTTTTGCGTAACCATGGTCATCTCCCGACCGTTGATTCAGTGAAAACCGGCTTTTGCTGTTTGTGGGTCAGCGTGTCGCCAGTGGTGTATTGCGGGGAGGTTTTTTCGATTTGCTGGATCACGGCTTCCTCGCGCTTGAGATCGATCGAACGGCTGAGCCAGTAGTACGCCAATCCAGAGACGATCAGCCCGACTAGCCAGGCGATGTCGATGCTCCCCAGCGCCTTGGCGAGGGGGCCGACATAGACTTCACGCTGTTCAACGCCGTCGAAGATGTAGAAGAACGGAATCATCGAAACAAAACCGATGGCATACGCGGCGATGCCGCGCAGTCCCCAGCTGCCATAGATGTTGCCGTGGGGCATGAAGAAGTGCGGGATGGCGTAGCGGCCCTTGCGCACGAAGAAGTAGTCCGTGAGGTTGACCGAGGTCCAGGGCACCAAGAAGTACAGCATCACCACAAGGTAGATCCCCAACACCGACAATCCTTTGCCCGAGCTCTGGATGCTCAGGGCCACGCCCAGTTGCAGCAGGATCACGAAGCCAATCGCTAGAATCCGCGCCTTGCGGGTGGGTTCGATGTGCTTGATTGAATCGACGCAAGTCAGCGTGGTCAGTTTCGCGCTGTAGATGTTCATCGCGATCACCGGCAGGAACGCCACGATGGTGATGACCACGACCGCCGTCCCCATCAGTGGCGACACGGTGTTGCCGACTTGACCGAGGGCCACCAGCACGTCAGTGGAGTGCAGGTGATCGGCCAGCCAGCCACCTACGGAAATCATCCACGCGCCGGACAACGAAGCACCGAGAAACACCACCGCAATCAACTTGCCGCTGGAGGTGTTCTTTGGCAGGTAGCGCGAGTAGTCAGACACATACGGGGCGTAGGCGATGTTGTAACTGGCGGCTGCCGCAAACTGCGCAATGAAACCGGTCCAGTTGAAGCCCAATGGGGCTGGAGCCACTTCGCCGGCCACCAATGCTGGCATTGCCGCATCCGGCACCCACCCCATCAGCACCGCCAACGTCACCAGGCCATACAGCGGCAGCGACAGGAACAACGCCCATTTGAAGCTGCGGTGCATCCAGTCGTGACCGAGAATCGCCAGCACCGCCGCCGGTATCGTCACCGCGACCCCGATTACCCAGGGGTGAAAGCCGAACAGCGTGTGCAGCCCCTGCATCATCAACACCAGGTTGACGATATTGAAGCCGGCGAACACAAACAGCGTCGCCAGTAACACCAGAATCACACCGCGATAGCCGAACTGTGCTCGGGACTGGATCATTTGTGGCAGGCCCAGGTGTGGGCCTTGGGAACCATGAAACGCCATGAACAGTGTGCCGAACATAATGCCCAGAGTGCCAGCGAGCGTGGTCCAGAGCGCGGTCAAGCCGACGCTTGGGCCCACGAAGCCGATGGTCATGGTGAAGAACGTGAAATTGCCGAGGAACCAGAACGGGCCCTGGCTCGACAGTTTATCGGTTCGCTCGTTCTCCGGGATGAAGTCAATTGAATGGCTTTCAACGACGATTTTGTCATCGTGGGCCGATACGCTCGAGGCTGACTTGGCGTTAGTGTTCATGACGTACTCTTATTGTTGGAAGATCATGACGAGACAACCGCATTCTTTCGGGTGAACGACTATCGGGCGCGTCCTTGCCGTTCCCGAGTCATGAGGGCGCCATTGGCGCCGCGTGTAGAGGGGCGTCAGCCGTGACTTAAGGCAGCGTGATCCAGACCGCCTTGGTTTCGAGCAGGTAATCGAGCTGCTCGGCGCCCAGATCCTTGCCGAATCCGGACTGCTTGTAGCCACCAAACGGCATCGACGGGTCGAGGGTGCCGTGGGCATTGACGTAAACCGAACCCGCTTTGAGGCGTGGAATCAGGCTGTGCACTTTGCCAAGGTCATTGGAATACAGTGCAGCGGCCAGGCCGTATGGCGAGTCATTGGCCAGGGCCAGCGCGTCTTCCTCGTCGTCGAATGCAGCAGTGACCAGCACCGGACCGAAGATCTCTTCCTGGACGATGCGCATGTCGTTTCGGCAGTGGGCGAAGATGGTTGGCTCGACGAAGAAGCCAGGGCCATCGACCGGTTGGCCGCCATAGACCAGCTCGGCACCTTCCTGCTTGCCGGTTTCGATGTACTCGGTCACGCGCTGCTTTTGCAGTGCCGAGACCAGCGGGCCGATAAAGCAGTCAGGGTCCAGGCCCGGGGCCATTTTCAGGGTGCGCGTGTAGGCGATCAGTTCACGCAGGAATTCGTCATAGACACTGCTGTGAATATAGGCCCGTGTGCCTGCATCGCATACCTGACCCGAGTTGAAAAACACGCCGTTGGCGACCGCTTGTGCAGCCGCCGGAATGTCGGCATCGGCAAACACGATGACGGGTGATTTTCCGCCGAGTTCGAGGGTCAGACGCTTCATTTCGTCCAGCGCAGCGCGGCCGACGGTACGGCCAACCGGGGTCGAGCCGGTGAAGGTCAGTTTGTCGATGCCAGGATGCGTAACCATGGCCGCACCGACCACGCTGCCGCGACCGGTGACGATGTTGATCACGCCGTCCGGTATTCCCGCTTCCTGCACCAGTTCAGCGAAACGCAAGGCCGACAGTGAGGTCAGCTCGGCGGGTTTGACAACCACAGTGCAACCTGTGGCCAGGGCCGCACCGAGTTTCCAGGCCATGGTTTGCAGCGGGAAGTTCCACGGCACGATGGCGCCGACCACGCCTACCGCTTCCTTGCGGGTATAGGCCAGGTAATTGCCCGGCAACGAAGGCTCGACGGTGCGCCCGTGGAGCTTGGTGGCCCAACCGGCGAAGTAACGCAGGGTATCGACGGTGCCCTGGATATCCACGTCCTTGGCGAAGGCAACGGATTTGCCCATGTCAATGGACTCGATTTCCGCCAGTTCAGCGGAGTTCAGTTCAATAAGGTCCGCCAGGCGCTGCATCATGCGCTCGCGTTCTGCCGGTTTGGTCTGACGCCAGGCGCCGCCGTCGAACTGGGCACGGGCCGCTTGCACGGCGCGGTCCAGGTCATCGGTGGTGCCCATGGGAATACGGGTGATCAAGCCTTCGGTCGAAGGTTCGATGACGTCGGACGTCTGGCCATCGCTGGCTTCGACCCAAGCGCCGCCGATAAACATTTTCTGGACCTTGCTGAGAAAGGTCTGGGTGGCTTCGCTGACACCGAATTTTTGCAGGTATTGTTTGACGATCGTGTCCATTTTTATTCTCTCTGCACGGCAGTCTGATACTGCGGGGCTTGGTGGTTTCGATGATCAGACCGGGGTCGTTTCGCTCTCGGCGGCACGCACCTTGGCCCGCTCGTGGAAGATGAAACCGATGCTGTTGAGCAGCAGTTGCGCGGCAAGAATCGACGTCATGCCGGTTGGGTCATAAACCGGTGCCACTTCCACCAGGTCCATGCCAACGATGTTGCCTTGGCTGCGTTTGGCCAGGGCCTGGATGATTTCCAGCACTTCGTAGTAGAGGAAGCCGCCGTGGCTCGGGGTGCCAGTCCCAGGAGCGATGGACGGGTCGAAACCGTCGATGTCGATCGTGATGTAGTAGTTGATGTTCTGCGGAATCAGCGCCAGGACACCTTCGACCCCCAGGCGGCGCACATCACGTACCGAGAGAATCTTCGAACCTGCCTCGTGGGCCGCTTCGTAGTCATCGCGGTTGGAGGACGACACGTTGCGAATGCCCATTTGGGTCATGCCTACGATGTGGTTCATTTCCGACGCGCGGCGCAGCGGGTTGCCGTGGCCGTAGCGAACGCCGTGGCGCTCGTCGACGAAATCCAGATGTGCATCGAAGTGGATGATATGGATCGGACCGCGGCCTTCGAACGCCTTGATCACCGGAGCGTGCACCGAGTGGTCGCCGCCGAGTACAACCGGCATGACACCGGCATCGAGGATTTTGCGCACCGCGTATTCGGTGTTCCTGTTGCTAGTGGCCATATCGGTGTGAACGATATCGGCGTCACCGACGTCGACCATGCGCACGTCCGACGCGGTCAGGTACATCACGTCATCTTCGTGGTCGTAAGCGCCAGCGTGGCCGAAGGAAAACAGCGTCGACGCTTCACGAATCCCTCGTGGTCCAAAGCGTGCACCGGACCGCCACTGGGTGCCCATGTCGTTGGGCACGCCGAGCACCGCGACGTCGGCATCCAGCGCGTCCCAATCGGTGCACACAGGGGATTTGCCAAAGGTGCAATGACCCACGAATGGCAGGTTCAGGCGACCGGATTCATAACCGTTGTTCGACATTTCTAGCCTCTCCATTTTTTGTATTCGGCTTGGCGGACTGCCAGGCGACCGCCGTTGGAGTGACTATGGGCGCAGGTTTTCTTGGAAAAAATGCTAAACATCAGATATTCATATCGGCATTACCGATGCATCCACACGCGGGAGCGCCCCAGTGATTCAACTGCACGATGTCGATCTGAAATTGCTCAGAGTGTTTGCCACAATTGTCCGCTGTGGCGGGTTCTCCGCCGCGCAGGCGGCGTTGAACGCCGGGCAGTCGACCATCAGCGAACAGATGACCCATCTGGAAACCCGACTCGGGGTCAAACTGTGCCAGCGCGGCCGCAGTGGCTTTCGTCTGACCGAGCAAGGAGTGGCAATCCATGAAGCCACCCAACGCCTGCTCTCGGCGGTGGAAAACTTCTGCATGGACGCCGACGTGCTCAAGCAACACATCAGCGGCAAGCTCAACCTGGGGATCATCGACACCACGATTACCGACCCCGACTCGCCGATCCCGCGTACCACCCAACGTTTCGTTTCCAGGGGCCATGACGTGCACCTGAACGTCTACGTGGGTACTCCGGCTGAACTCGAAGAGCGGGTGCTCGACGGCCGACTCCACCTGGCCATCGGGCACTTCCCGATCCATGTGCCCGGCCTTCAGCACTCACCGCTGTACCAGGAGGCGCTAGGGTTGTATTGCGGGAGGCGTCACCCGCTGTATGGCAACAAGGCCGAAGGTGACGAATTGCTCGAAGAGATCAGCTCGGGGCGGATTGTCGTGCGCGGCTACATGCAGCAATACGACCTGGAGCACCTGGGCGTCAGCAAGGCGGCAGCCACCGTGGACAACATCGAGGCGTCGGCGATCCTGATCATCTCCGGCGCCTACGTGGGCTTTCTGCCCGAGCACTTTGCGACCCAATGGCTCAAGTCCGGCGAGATGCACCAGCTGGCCCCCGCCAGCATGCGCCTTAGGTCGCCGTTCGACGTGATCACCCGACGCGGCACCGCACCACCACCGATCCTGCAAGCCTTCCTGGAAGACCTGGCCACCAGTGCGCGTTCAACCGGTAACGCATGACGTGACGCTCGCCATATCCAAATTTCGACCGGCATATTGATTTTAGTTCGCCAACCTTGCAGGCCCGCCATGCGCATCCACGTCACCTTCATCGACCGCGTCGGTATCACCCAGGAAGTCCTGGCCTTGCACGGAGGACTCAGTTTCAACCTGGACGCCGTGTAGATGGTGCAACCGAACCTTTACATCGACGCGTCAACCCTGGGCTCCGATGTGCTGGAAGAAATGCGCGACGCCTTCCTCGGGATGAGCGGCGGTTTAATGTTGATGTCCACTTTTCCAGAGTGCCGGTAAACGGGAATGGCCTTTTATGGTCGATGGGCATCGCCTCACTCTCGGTAGCGCTGTAGCGAATCGGTATTGCGCCGGACGTCAACGCCAGACGGATGACTTATCGGGTATCGCTCGATACCCTTACCTACCGTCGCCTGACGGTTTCCAGGTCAAACCCCACTTCACCCAGGCGAGCATGTCATGAAATCCCCCGCAGGTTTGCTGCTGTCGGCTATCGAGTTGGACCGTGCCAATGCCATTCCCCTGTACCGCCAACTGTATCTGCAGATTCGCAAACAGATACTTAACGGCAGGATCCAGGGGGGGGTGCGCCTGCCGTCGACCCGGACCTTGAGCAACGAGTTGGGATTGTCGCGGATCACCATTCTCAATGCTTTCGATCAACTGATTGCCGAAGGTTTCCTGGCCTCGCGCACTGGCGCCGGTACGTATGTCGGCACTGAGTGGGAAAACCGAGGTATCGAGGATGAGCAACAGCGCCAGCCACCTCGCCTGTCCGACCTGAGCCAGTCGATGCTGTCGCTGCGCAGCGATCATTTTCGCGGGGTTTCCTATGCCGATTGGGACCCCGCGGCCCCGACCTCCTTTCTGCCTAGCCACAGCACCTATGACGCATTCCCGCAGGCGATCTGGCGGCGCCTGATGAACCGTCATCTGCTCAAGCCAACCAAGACCATTCTGGGTTATGGCGAGTTGCAAGGCTTGCAGGCGTTTCGCACAGCGATTGCCGAATACGTATTCGATGCTCGTGGCATCGACTGCAGTGCCGGGCAAGTGGTGATCGTTTCCGGCGCGCAGCAAGCGTTCAACCTGCTGGGCATGCTGCTGCTCAATCCGCAGGACAGCGTCTGGATGGAGGATCCGGGGCACATCGCCGCGCGCATTGCGTTGCAGGCCCAGGGGGCTCAGGTGATTCCGTTGCGTATCGATGAACAGGGGATCGATGTCCAGCAAGGACTGACCGAGTGCCCTGATGCCCGAATGGTGTTTTGTACGCCTTCACGCCAGCATCCTTTGGGTGTCACCCTGAGTTATGCGCGGCGCCAGGCACTCATCGACTGGGCCGCGCAGCATCAGAGCTGGATCATCGAGGACGATTGCGACAGTGAGTTTCGCTACAGTGGCCGACTCCTCCCGGCGCTCTATGCAATGGACCAGATGGCTCGGGTGATCTACGTCGGAACGTTCAGCAAAGTTCTCTTTCCGTCACTGAGACTGGGTTACGTGATTCTGCCGCAGACCCTTGTCGAACCCTTCTGCACCTTGCGCGCGGTCATGGATCGCAGTCCGCCCACACTGCTTCAGGCGACAACTGCGGACTTCATGGGTGAAGGCCACTTCCTGGGGCACATACGCCGCATGCGTGCGCTGTACAAGGCGCGCCAGCAGGCATTGATCGAACAGCTTGAAAAGCAGATTGGCAGCTTTTTCAGGATTACCCCTACGGAAGCTGGCATGCACCTGATCGCCTGGCTGCCCCCCGAACTCAGTGACACTGACATTGCCCGGCAACTGGCCCAACACAACATCCACACCTACGCCTTGAGCGACTACCGCATCAAGCATTCCCTGTCACCGGCCCTGTTGATCGGCTTTGCCGGCACGCCTGAAGACCAGGCCCGGGAGCGTGTCGAAGCGCTGGCCCGGGCCTTGCGCACATTGGGTTATCTGCCGCCGAGCACTTGATGCCAGGCAAGTGGTCTTATCAATTAACTGATAATGGATCTATCGAGAGTTCCTGACTGGCGCGATAAAGGCTGCGCCGGTAGACCCGGTGTCTGAACCAGGAACGACTCTAATGAACAATAAGATCCAGGAACGATTCAACGCCTTGCTGAGCCATAAGGTGGTCGAGTACGGGGCTGTTCCCGTGCTGACGGACGCACTGGCCCGGCGGCTACTTGGGCGTCTCGGGCAATTGCGCCTGTTTGCCCACGCCTACCCGCTGCTGACCAATCTCACCCATGGTCGTGTCACCCCTGCCGATCTGCTGGACTTCGCTTACCGGCATGAACTGCAAGGCCTGAGCCTGCACTTGCTCGACGGTGAAGAGAATAGCCTGAGCCAGATGTCGCCCGTGCAGCTCCATGCGTTTGCCGCCAAGGCCAAAGCGCTGGGACTGGATGTGCACCTGGAAATCAGTAGCACGCTGAAAAAGGATGTCGATCAGGTGATCGCCATCGCCAGGGTCCTAGGGGTGCGCAATATCCGTGTTTACTCACGCTATGAGGGCACCCTGTCGCGGGTCATGGACATTATTGAGACCGACCTGCACTACCTCGCGCAACAGGCCGACGAACACGATCTGTACTTTGACTTCGAGCAACATGAAGAACTCAAGAGCGGTGAAATCGCGCAACTGCTCAACCGCCTCAACCACCCTCGCCTGCATGCCCTGTTCGACTTCGGCAACATGATCAATGCCTGCGAACAGCCCCTGCAGGCCCTGCGCAACCTAGCGCCGCACATCCGTCAGACCCATCTCAAGGGTGTGCGCATCGTCCCCGAGCAAAACGGCTTCGGCCATTACGGCGTTTTGCAGGGCAGCGACGAGGACGATCTGCCCAGCGCCCGCATGCTGTTCGAGCTGTTGATGCTGGGGGAACCAACCCCGCAGGTGATCGCATTCATTCTCGAGCAAGAAAACCACTACGTGGCCCCGGCCTTCCGTCAGAGCCTTGAGGCGGCCGATCCCTTCATTGCCTACCGAGAGATGAGCGAAACGCCGCTTCCGAATGGTTACTCGCTTGAACGAATGCTGGCCGATGAACACCGTTGGGCGAACAACCAGGTCGCCTATGTCCGTAGCTTGCTAGCCGAATTGCGCACCTTGGCCGAACTGACCCTGGCCACCCATTCCAACGCCTGAACCTGACGACCCGATTACGCCCGGAGAACAATAATGACAGCTCAAAACAAGGCCAAATGGCTCAGGTTCCTGATCCTCATCCTCGGTGGCGGCACCATCTACAAGCTGGCGAACCTCAAAGACGCTTTCTATGTACCCATGCAGGAATTCATGGGCTTGAGCCACACTGAAATCGGTATGCTGCTGAGCGCCAACGCGATAGTCGCTACTGCACTGTTTGTGATTGGCGGCCTGCTCGCCGATCGCTACGACACGCGCAAACTGATCCCTCTCGGCCTGATCGGGACCGGTAGCCTGGGGTTGTACCTGGCGACCTTTCCGCCTTTCAGCAACTTGCTGATCGTGTTCAGTCTGTTGGCCATCTGTGCCGACTGCCTGTTCTGGCCATCGCTGCTCAAAGCCATCCGCAACCTGGGTGACGATAAGGAGCAAGGCCGACTGTTCGGCCTGCTCGAAGGCGGGCGTGGCGTGGTTGATACTCTGGTGGCCTTTTCCGCCCTGGGTGTGTTCGTCGCCATGGGCTCGGGTGAAACCGGCCTGAAATCGGCGATCCTGTTCTACTCGGTCATCGACATTCTGGCCGGCACCCTGACCTGGTTCCTGCTTAAGGGCGGTAACACGCAGTCGGTGACCAAACCGAAGAACGGTCTGGCGAACCTGATGGAGGCGATCAAGGTACCGGGAATCTGGCTGGTCAGCCTCAACGTGTTCATGGTCTACATCGTCTACTGCGGCCTGACCTATTTCATTCCCTACCTCAAGGAAATGTACGGGTTGCCCGTAGCTTTGGTGGGCGCCTACGGCATCATCAACCAGTACTTCCTGAAAATCCTCGGCGGGCCTGCCGGCGGTTTCATTGCCGACAAGCAGTTCAAGAGCACCAGCCGCTACCTGAAGTGGGCATTCCTGGCACTGCTGCCGCTAATGGGCGTGATCATGCTGATTCCAAAAAGCCCGGGATTCATCTATGCAGGCATGGCCGCCACCCTGTCCTTCGCCCTGATCGTGTTCTCCATGCGCGGCGTGTTCTGGGCCCCCATGGGTGAAGTTGGCATTCCCCAGCACATTACCGGCTCGGCCTTTGGCATCGGTTGCCTGATCGGCTATGCACCCGGCATGTTTGCCTATGTCATCTATGGCGCGATCCTCGACCAATTCCCCGGTCAACAGGGTTACAACTATGTCTTCTCCCTGATGAGTGTGCTGGCTATTGCGGGCTTCATGGTGTCCAGCCTGCTCTATCAAGCGGTGCGCAAAAAATCCATGGCCACTGGCGGGATGAGCGCGGCGCAAGCCTGATCATCGCTATGGAATCCAGAAGGAGGGATCGTCTACCACGCCAATCCCTCCTTCTGGCTACAACTCAGGAATGAACTGGCGATGAATAGCGCGCAATCGGGATAACGCGTTACAGCGGCGGAACTTTTTTCATCTATCGAGTTCTGCCGCCCCCTTGGAAATGTAGAGCGGGACCTTATCCTATGATTTCGCGTTGTGTATGGACCAAGCCCGACGAGCCAGGCCTTAGAGCCCTTCACCGGCAATATAGAAAACCGCGCCTTGCTGCACCTCAAGACCATTTTATCGTTTATCGGAAAGAAACCCGTCTGTTGCTCAGTTAGGCGACTTCTGCCGCTCCCACCCTTGAGCAGCGTTGCTCTTGAGTGAATGACATTGCGCCTGCTGCGGGCTTTGGTGTGTCAGGGAGTGTGTCCTGGACTCCCCCGTCGACCTTCCCCCGGCATCCCCGACAATTGGGGGGGGAGCAGTCCAGCCGGGCTTGCAACGCTCATCAGCAGTCTTACACCTTGAAACAACAGCTACAGTCATGGTAAATGATAAGAATTATCATTAAGTTCATTCCAATGGCTCAAATCGCGCTCGCTTCTGCCAATGCTCGACAGACGGTATTGCACAGCCTTTTCGGTGACCACCATGGTTGGTTGTTGAATCGTCTACGTGCGCGGCTGGGCTGTTCCCATGATGCTGCTGACATCGCTGCTGAAGTATTTGTTCAGGTTGTTGCATTGCCTGAACCGCAGGCAATCCGCGAACCTCGCGCACTCCTTACGACAATCGCCAAGCGATTGATGTACGACAGTTGGCGCAGGCGCGATCTGGAACGCGCTTATCTGGAAGTGTTGGCTTTGCAACCCGAAGCATTCGAACCCTCCCCTGAAGTCCGGGCACTGGCGATTGAAGCTCTGCTTGAAATCGACGCCTTACTCTCAGGCCTTTCGTCACGGGCCCGCACTGCATTTCTGTGCAGCCAGGTGGACGGTATGAAGTACGCCGACATTGCCGAGTTGATAGGGGTATCGACAATTCGGGTACGCCAATATGTAGCCAAGGGTTTGAAGCTGTGCTGCCAGAATCTGATTCACGAGTGAAACGCGCACCTTCTGCCATCGAGGAAGCCATCGAATGGACGGCCTGCATGCGTTCAGGCGAAGTCCTGGATGATGAACAAAAGGCGTTCGAAGCCTGGATCGCCAACGCGGCGAATGCGCAGGCATGGGAGAGAGTGCAGACCCACCTGGGGACAACCTTTTTACCGCTTGCACGTAACTCGGACTCGAAGGTACGCAGGGTTCTGCAGTCGCCAGATCCGCAACGACGCCGCTTGCTTCGGGGCGCCCTGGTTCTTGGCGGAGTCGGTGTCGGCGCGACACTGATTGGCCGGCAGAGCAAGCTGTTCACAAGTATGGGGGCCGACTTGAGTACAACCACTGCGCAACGTCGTGACTTCAAACTGCCGGATGGCAGCACGCTGGTTCTGGACGCGCGCAGTGCGGTGGATATCGATTTTACTGCCAGCCAGCGAAACGTGATGTTGCGTAAAGGGAAACTGGTCATAGAGGCCAGCGACGATCCCAGGCCACTTGTTGTGCGCACATCACATGGATTTGCACGCAGCTCTGACGCACGGTTTATGGTCTCGCTGCAAGACGACACCACTCATGTGTGGGCAATGACTTCCAGCCTCTGCGTGGGTCTGCTCGAGGGGCAATGCTCGTTGCTCAAGAGCGGAGCGGGTGCCCGTCTCAATTCAAGGGCTATCCAGCCACTTGCCGCTAATCGCAAAGGGGAAACCAGTTGGGAGAGCGGCAGGCTCAGTGTCGATGATTGGGCGCTGGGAGAAGTCATTCAGGCATTGCAGCCCTATCGGCGCGGGGTGTTACGCATTGATCCGGCGGCCGCACAGCTTCGTGTCTCCGGTTTGTTCTCCCTGGATAACAGTGAACGTGCACTGGCCTCGCTGGAGCAAATCCTGCCTGTGCGCATAGAGCAATACCTGGGGTTTTGGACCCGGATCGAACTGCGCGGCTAATTATTTTCAAGTGGCCCTATATCGCTTTTTCAATCTCGTTGGACATAGGAATTAACCGCTAATAAAAGCGGAGCCGCCAACACGGAGTTACCCATGTCCAATCGCTTTAACACTGCGTTCAGGCTGACGCCTGTGTGTTTGTCTTTTTTGCTTATCCTGGGTCACGCTTCGACCAGCCACGCGCAATCACCTGCAACGGGCAGCGCATCTCAACAACACTTCGACTTGCCTGCAGACACCCTGGTGGGGACACTCGATCGCATCGCCCGCCAGAGCGGCAACGAAATCATTTATGCCCCGAATCTCGTCGACGGGCTCCGTGCTCCGGCCATCAAGGGAACAATGAATGCAGAGCAGGCTGCACAGCTTGCGATTGAAGGCAGTGGATTGTCCGTACGCACGACTGCGGGTGGCGCCTTGACGCTGGACCCACTGGGTAGCATGACGTTGCCGGCGCAGGCGATTGTTGGAATGCAGACCGAGGCACCGACCGTATCGGTAGGAACCAAAGTCCCGCTGCATCTGCGAGAGGTGCCTCAAACGATCAACGTCATCGGCCAGGAGCGTATTCAGAAGCAAAACCTCTACACCCTCGAAGATGCACTGGGCAAGGTGGGCGGTGTCACCGTTCAGCGTATCGACGCCAGCCGCCTGAGTTTTTTCTCCCGCGGTTTTGAAATGACCTCACTGCAGTTGGACGGTACGCCGACTACCATGGACAACAGGGTTTTTTTATCGCCCGACCTGACCATGTACGACCGCGTTGAAGTACTCAAGGGTCCATCTGGCAGCCTGACTGGCGCCGGCGGTCCTGGCGGCAGTATCAACCTGGTGCGCAAACGGCCGTCGGCCGAGACGGCGGTTTCAACAGAGATCAGCGCCGGCTCCTGGGATGACTACCGTGGCATGGTCGATGTCACCGGCCCGCTGACAGAGAGCGGTAATGTACGCGCACGCCTGGTGCTCAGCGAGCACAAGAAAGGCTTCTACTACGACGGTGGCGGCAAGCGCGAATCGAATCAAGCCTACGGCATCGTCGATATAGACCTGACGCCAGATACGGTCTGGACCATTGGTGCCAGCAACCAGAACACCGACATCCGTGGCGCCCAGCGCTCCCTGCCTGCCTATCGCTACACCAACGCTGCCGGTGAGGCCGCAATGTCGCTGCCAAACGTGTCGCGCAAGAATTTTTACGGTGAAGACTGGAACCGGGACTATTTCTGGAGCACCGCTGTTTTCACCGAAATCGAGCACCAGCTGGGGGATGGCTGGAAAACCAAACTCTCCCTGCGACACGCCGACAACAACTACGACTTGACCCAAGCTTACGCACGCAATGGTGGGGGCATAGACCCCGCCGACAATCTGGTGTCCATGAACTCGATCATGTTTGATTATCGAGAGAAACAAGACGAGGCCGACATCTACGTCGACGGCCCGTTCAACTTCCTTGGGCGTGAACACACGATGCTGGTAGGCGCCAACTATTCGCGCTCCGAGTTTGCATCGAACGGCGGTTATTACTCGGACTTCCTGGGTGATGTCGACCTCTACGACCCCCAGCCTGACTTTGCCTATCCGGCCTTTGCCGAATCGGACAAGTTGCCGACCAGCGTTGCCAACACCCGCGCAAAAGCGATTTACAGCAACGTCCGCTTGAGCCTGGCCGACCCTCTGACGCTGGTGCTTGGCGGGCGCGTGACCTGGCTTGAGATGCACCGCAGCCAGCACCAGCCCCAGGCTGGTTCACCGGCGCAAAAGAACGCAGAGAGCGTGTCGCAGAAGTTCACTCCGTTTTACGGGCTGATCTACGACCTCAACGATAACTACTCGCTGTATGCCAACTACTCCGGGGTATTCCAGCCGCAAGCCGTCAGCAACCTGGACGTTAATAACAAGATACTCAAACCACTGGAAGGCAAGCAGCACGAACTGGGGATCAAGGCCGAATTCCTCGATGGCGCGTTGAACGCCTCGCTGGCAGCGTTCCAGATCGAAGAAGAGAACCGCGCGATTCCGGACATGAACGATCCTAGTTTTCTGGCCGTGGTTGCCAGCGGCAAGGCTCGCACCCGCGGATTCGAGGCTGAGGTGAATGGGCAAATGACCCCTGACTGGTTCCTTAGCGCGAACTTCACCCATACCTACAAACGTTATGACAGCCCCAACGAGCAACTGCAGACCTACCTGCCGAAAAACATGCTGCGGGTCTGGAGCCTATACAAACTGCCCGGCGAGTTGGAAAAGTGGAGTGTCCAGGGTGGTGCCAGCATCGTCAGCGAGACCTACAACAAACTGGATGTCCCTGGCATCGGCATGGACGGCACCAAACTTCGTCAGAGCGGGTACGCCTTGTACGATGCGGGCATTGGCTATCAGATCACGCAAAATCTCTCTGCTGATCTGCTCGCTACCAACCTGACCGACAAGAAATATTTCCAGCGCATCAACACCTTCCAGGACGGGAATATCTTCGGAGACCCCCGTGCTGTGTCCATAACCCTGCGCGCCAAGTTTTAATTGCAGCAGCCCATCAGTTACCCGGCATGGTTTTTTTTTGAGTCGGCCACAGGGTCCGCGATCAGGGAGGCAGTGGTGAGACGAACCGCAGGAAAACATCCGGGGCTACTGCGCAGCGTGTGGCTGGTGCTGGTGTTGCTGCTCAGTTACCTCTCATGCTGGGAACTGAACCGATTCTTGGCGTTGTGCCTGGTGCACGCCCATGTCCAGCCCAGTGAAGCGGTGCTGATCAGTTCGATCGCCTGCTTTGCACTCTTTCCTTGGCTGGTGCTGTGGCTGTTCAGCGCACCGCGTGGAACGCGCAATTGCGTACGGGTGGCGAGTGCATCGCTTGTGATGTGGACAAGCACTTTTTTCATGGAGGCAGGCGTCTGATGTTCACCCGTGTTCGTCAAGCGCTGCTGTGGATGCATCGAATAATCGGAATCGGTTTTTCCGGACTGCTGCTGATCGCATTTTTCATGGGCAGCCTGGCGGTGTATGACCGTGAGCTGGACAGTTGGATGTTGCCGCAGATTCGCCTGGCATCGGTTGACACCCCACTGTCACTGGACCAGCGAGTGGTCCCCCACGTTGCCAGCTTGACCCAGGGCAAACCGCTGCTGCAGTGGTACGTGGAACTGCCTGACAAGCGCCGACCGGTGATTCGATTTCAAGCATGGACCCAGGACCGTCAGGGATTGAGTCGCTTTTTGGCGCCAGGAGAAGACCGAGTGCTGCCGGAGGCCGGAAGCCGCGGCGGCGATTTTTTTTACCGGTTGCATTACACCCTCAACATCAACTTCTGGAGCATCGGTACGCGTCTGGTTGGCCTTGCCGCCATGCTGGGGCTAATCGCGCTGATTGCTGGCGTATGCATCCATACACGCCTGTTTCAGGACCTGTTCACGCTACGGGTAGACAAATTACCCAGGCGGTTGTTGGACATGCACAACCTGACCGGTGTGTTTGCCCTGCCTTTTCACTTCATCATCCTGTTGTCGGGGCTTTTGATCCTGTTCCCGCTGTACCTTCCTGCCGGCATCCTGGCGGTGTATCAGGACCAGCCCTATCAGTTTGGCCAGGAGGCGGACGCAGCGTACAGTCGCCCGGCACTGGGTACACCGGGGTCATTGGCCTCGCTGGATCAGATGATGGCGCAAGCGCGATTGCATTGGGGCAATGGTGAACCGGCGTTTGTCAGGGTCTGGCACCCTGGAGATGCCAATGCCTACGTTGAGGTCAGCCGCTCGTTGGCTGACCGCATGAGTCAGGATGGGCAAACCCTGTACTTCGATGGCGCCAGCGCACATCTGCTGCACGAATCCCGATTGCCTGCAGCGGCCGCGACCTTCAAGTTTCTGGCCGGGTTGCACGTAACCCACTTTCAGCAACCGTGGCTGCGCGCCTTGTATTTTTTTGCAGGTTTGAGTGGTTGCGTGATGCTCGGCAGCGGCCTGCTGTACTGGCTGGAAAAGCGCCGCCTGCAGCAGGCTGCCGGGCGGTGGAGCGTGGTATCGATGACGCTGTTCAGCAGCGCGATGATCACTGGAATGCCATTGGCCACCCTGGCCATGCTGGTGGCCAATCGATTGCTACCTATCGGCCTGGCTGACCGTGCGAACTGGGAAATCACCCTTTTCTACTGGGTCTGGTTACTGGCGATCATGCATACCCTGTGGGCTATCCGGCGTTCAGCACAATCGCGCGCGCCCTGGGCAGAGCACCTGCTGGTGATCAGCGCAATGGCGCTGCTGGCAGTGTTCTCCAATGCCTGGAGCACGGGCGACCATCCATTGCAGTCGATGAAGCGGGGGCTCCCGGCGGTGGCGGGCGTGGATCTGGCATTAATGCTCATCGCGTTGCTCGCGGGAGTCATTGGTTGGCGCCTGCTCCGTCGCAAGCGCCTGACAAGGTGAAAAATGGCTGACTGGCTATCGGATATCGCGGCGTTCGGCTTAATGATAATGGGGCTCAGCGCGCTAGCACTCAGTCAAATCCCCCACTCTCGCAGGATCACGCTTACCCGCAAGAGTCCCACAACACGAGTATTGCGTTGCGGCGCAACGCTGTTACTGGCCTTGAGTCTGCTGTTGAGCCTGACAAACCAGGGAGTTGTCATGGGAGCGGTAATCTGGACGCTGGCGATTACACCGTCAGGTATTGGCGTGACGATGATCCTCTGCTGGTACACACATCAGAGAAAAGAGTAGTCAGGCGCTTGCAGCTTAAATACCTCAAGAACACTTGAACCGCTCTTAAAAAAAGCGCCAGCACAACAGGCACGTCAAGACCATCGAATCACTGCAGCGACCAGAAACAAAAAACCCCCGAAGCCATCAGGCATCAGGGGTTTTCTATGTAGTGGTGCCCAGAGACGGAATCGAACCGCCGACACGGGGATTTTCAATCCCCTGCTCTACCGACTGAGCTATCTGGGCAAGGCCGTAATTAAACGTTCTTTACAGCAGAGACGTCAAGCAACAAATAAAAAAAGATCAATGAATACCATCGGTTACGATTATCCGCCGTTGGGATACAACTCCCCGTCAACCAGCCTGGACACTGCACGGTGCAAGCGTTTCAACAACGCCTGGATTCTGCTGGCAGACTCTGTACTCAAGGGCTCACGCAACAAACCGATTTCGCACTCATTACAGGCCGCCGCTAAAGCGACAGCGCCTACCGTGGCAAAAGAGCCATGCATACGGTGTACATGATTGAGCAATTTCGATGTATTGGCTTCTTGCAAAGCCTGCTGCGCCTGCGCCAGATCTTGATGCATGGTGGTGATAAACAATCGGTGCATGCTCGGTGAAAGCGTAATCCAGTCTTCAAGATCATCTTTTTGCACAACCTCTTCGCCAGCCTGCAACGTGGGCGGCTGCGGTTGTGCTGACCGGGAACAGTAGACTGACAAGGTCTGGCGCAAGGTTGTCAGACTCAGCGGTTTGACCAGCCAGACGTTCATCCCGGCCTTCAGGCATTGCTCTCCCTCCTCTCGCATCGCATTGGCTGTGACACCAATAATCGGCACCAGAGGGTCAAGCTCGCGCAAGCGGCGTGTCAGCTGATAGCCATCGAGCCTGGGCATGTTGACGTCGGTGATCACCAAATCGAACGACGCCTCATTCCAGCGCAACAAGGCTTGCTCACCATCCTCAGCCAACGTCACTTGCACGCCCAACGCCTTAAGCTGCTCCTTGAGAATCTCCCGGTTGACGGGATTGTCTTCCGCCACCAGAACGCTCAGGTCCAGGCGCCCAAGGGGTCGCTGCACACTGGAGATCGTCTGTTGCACGGTGCCGTGTGCAACCTGCATCAGCGTTCTGGCAATGGCACGAATGTCATAGGCATTGATCTCCCAGCCACGCTCTGTCTTTTGCGGCTGGCTACGGCCCGTTTCGGTTGCAATCACACGCTCACCCGACCAGGGCAGCGAGAGCTGCGGGTCAGGATCAACATCCAGCAAAATGGCCTGGCTGTCCGGGGTATCCGTTGCCGGAAATACTTGAGCACGCGCCCCCCAACGGCTTAACCAGTCGACCAGAAGCTGTCCGATATCATTGCGCGGAGTACGCACATAGACACTCACACCCTCAAGGTCGATATCGGCGCTGTTATCCAGCGAGCCTGCAATAACCGGCAAATTCGTATGCAACGAGAAACTGCTGCCCAGCCCCGGCTCACTGACCACCCGCAACGTGGCACCCATCATCTCGCTCAGTCGGGCACAAATAGACAGGCCCAGCCCGGCCCCCCCTGCACGCTCACTGCCACCCACCTGCGAAAAGGGCTTGAACAGGCGAGTCAGTTGCTCCTCGCTGATCCCCACGCCGGTATCGGAAACCTGCCACTGCAATGACGCCTGGCCGTGCTCAATACCGACCACCTTGAGCCTGAAGACAACCCAGCCGGTCTCGGTGAACTTGATCGCGTTACTTAGCAGGTTGTCGATGATTTGCCGGATACGCACCGCGTCTGCGCACAAGAGTGGTGGCAAGGTCGCGTCGGCACAGGCGAATATTTTCAATCCCTTGTTGCTCGCAGCAGCCGAATAACTGCGCACGCAATCTTCGAATAAATCCAGAGGGCAGAATGTTTGAGCATCGACCGCCATTTGTCCGGACTCGATCTTGGACACGTCCAGCACATCGCTGATCAACTGAAACAAAACCGCTGATGAGCGCTGAATGGTGTGCAGGTATTCATGCTGGCGCTCACTCAGGGGCGTTAGTTCAAGGAGTTCAAGATTGCCAAGCACCCCATACAGAGGCGTGCGAATTTCATGGCTCATGGTGGCCAGGAACAGGGTTTTAGCCTTGCTGGCTTCGTCGGCCGAACGACGTGCCTGCTCCATCAAGTTGGCGTCATCCACATGCCGGGTGATGTCGTTGAAACCGCAGAGCACTACGTCTTTGCCTTTGTAACGGGTGAAGGCGAAACAGGCCTGAAGATGACGTCCCGAAACTTCGAGCTGTATCTCGCCCAACTCGTGTTCACCATAATCGCGCTTCAACAAGGCAATGAGTTCAGGGGTCCCCTGCCATTGCTGCGCCCGCTTATTTTCCAGTAATACGATCCCGGTACCGCGCTCAACCACACACAGGCCTACGGGTGCGTTATCAAGCATGACCCGGTTGAATTCTTCGCTTTCAGTCAGGGATTGGTTGGACCGCTGTGCGGGCTCGATAATTTGCATGCGATACCAGCGGTTGACGCGCCAGCCAATCAATACAAACAGCAGAAGCAGGCCAACAGCTCCCGCCAAAGGCCATTTGGCATAGCCAAAAAAATTCTGATAGCTGATTGCATACAACCCAATCCAGGGCGTAGCCCCACCCGAACTCAACTTGAAGCGCAGACCGTTGCGGGTAATGCTCAAGCCCAGCGGTAACTCCTCGACGTCCTGAACCTCACCCAGCAACACATCACCCGCAGGCGAGATCAAAGTCAGGCGACTGTTGGTGGGGTGCATCAACAAACGCTCCAGATCACTGATGTCGCTGACATCCAGCAAGGCACTCAGAATGACCGAGTCATTGCCCTCACCCCCCGGCGGCATAAAGTGACGGGACAGGTTAAGACCGATAGCGCCCACAATGTACCTGCGCTTTTGAATCAGCCCCTGTGGGGCTCTTAACCAGATCAGCTCATCACCGCCGAGCTCATGGCTGTGCGCTACAAGCTCATCGTACAAACGCTTGGACACGTCGAAAAAGTTGTTTTTGAGGAGTATGGGGTACTGCCGGGTGCCATCAATTCCGGGCACCGCAATGGTGAATTGATCGCTGGGAGAAAACACAAATACCTGCGGTGCCACATAGTGTGAATCAGACCAGTAAGCCGTGAACAAATCGGTCAACTGCACACCAAACGAGTAAACACCCTGCATATCTTCATGGGTGTACTTGTCTCGCTGGCTCACCGTGAAGGGCAATGACTTGGCCGTGTCGCGGTTCTGGAACAAACGCTCATCCCCCTGACGGATGAGTGCCAGGTGCGAGCTAGGCTGGTTGTCTATCAGCAGGTTTTCGTTGGACTGGCTGTAGCTCTGTGCGGCAATACGTAAAAAGGCTTCATGTTCATGAATGCTTTCCATCAGCCGTGCGAAGTGAAAATCGGTCTTCTCGCCCTCTTCCTTCAACACCCGGTTCACAGCCCAATAACTCATGCTCACCAATAGCAGGGCAAGCCCGGTCAACAGGAGCAGCAGTTTGTTCAGTCGCAGTGAGCTCAGTGCCAATGCACCGAGGCGTGCCTTTTCTTGCTTCATGATTATTGCCGCTCTAGCAGGAACTTTGCGGGTCAAGGATACAGAGACAGCCAGAACAGGAATCGTCTGATGGGGTCCAGCCACTTCTAATTGCATCCTGTGTAACACCTGCTGCGGCAAGCCGTGAACAGGAGGGGGCAATAAAAAATGGGTAACACACATCACACGTCTGGAGAGGTCATCTCACATGTTTCAAAAAATCGGTAAATACACTGCGCTTTGTGGTTCTTCGCTACTGATCGCCATGGCTGCCGCTACCGCGCAAGCCGCTGATGGCCAGGTTGAGTTCACTGGCACCATCAACGACAACGCTTGCACCATCAACAGCGAAAGCGTGAAAAAAGCCGTTGATATGGGTCAGGTTCGCATCGCCGACTTCCCGAACACCGTGGGCGCTGTCGCCACTGCCGGTGCCACACCGTTCTCGATCTCGCTGGAAAACTGCAGCGGTTCAACCCTGAAAAACGCTTCCATCAAGTTTAGCGGCCAGCAGTCCGGCACTGATGCAACCGTGCTGGGCATGACCGGTGAAAACCAGGTGAGCGGCGTCGGCATCCAGATCAACGATGCCCGTACAGGTAACAAGTTGCCATTGAACACTGCCAGCAACGATTACGTATTGCGTCCACAGTCCAACACGTTTGACTTCACCGCGTCCTATGTACGTCTGGTTGCCGACACCGAAGCGTCGGAAGACACCCCAGGTGTACGCGGTATCGGTACCGGTAAAGTCAACGCATTGGCCAGCTTCGACGTTACCTACAAGTAATTCATGTTTTTAACGAGAGAGCTCGCGGCTTATCGCGAGCTCTGGCGTTAACAAGAGGACACCTTCATGCGTTTAAAAGTTGCAGCCTTTTTGGCTCTGGCAGCGGGCTTCTGGCTGCCTCAGGTTCAGGCAGGCGTCAATGTGGGCTCCACGCGCGTTGTGTATCAAAGCAAGGAGAAGGAAGCCAACCTGGTACTTTCAAACTCGGGCGATGACGGCGTGCCCTATCTGGTTCAGTCGTGGGTCAGCCCATTCGACAATCGCGATGCAAGCGCGGACGAATTTATTGTCACCCCGCCCCTGTTTCGCCTGGACGCCAAGGGCCAGAACATTTTGCGGGTGATTGCCACCAATGCGCAGAACCTGCCCAGTGATAAAGAAAGTCTGTTTTTGCTCAATGTCAAAGCCATCCCAGCCAAGAGTGAAGAGCAGCGTAATCAAAACGTGCTGCAAATCGCACTCAAGACCACGATCAAATTGTTTTATCGCCCCGCAAACTTGAAAGGCACATTGCCCGAAGCGGTAGAGAAACTTCAGTGGGGTACGCAAGGTGGAAAACTGACGGTGCATAACCCGTCGGGTTTCAACGTTGTGGTCAGTGAGCTGTTGATCAACAACACCGCCAGCAAAGACATACCCGAAGTGATCAAGCCGGGCAGCACGGTGACCACCGGCACGGCCATCAAGAACAGCGACTCGCTGGTACTCAGCTACATCAACGAGTACGGCAGCACGGTCAAGGCAGCTCCCGTTACCCCGCACTGATGACTGAATAATCCGTCGACTGGAAGGACTCCCTCATGCTGCGACTGCGCATGTGCGCTTTCGCGCGCAGAATAAAGTGTTGGAGCATCGTCACCCTGGGCGCTGCAGGCCTGACATCGAACGTGGTCCATGCCGACTACAGCTTCGATTCTTCCTTTCTGGAAATTGGCGGCGGTAATGCTTCGACCGAAGTGGCCGAGCAAGTAAAAGCCATGAGTCAGGGGCAACTGCCTGGTATTTACCGGGTTGACCTGTCAGTGGACGACCGGCTTGTTGAGCAACGCGACCTGCATTTTATTCGCGAGACAGCGAGCCAGGTTTCGACTCCAAACGGCCTGTTCCCCTGCTTCAGTCTTCAAGGCCTGACAGATTTGGGTGTTGATCCGGCACGTCTGAAAAACGCCGACATCAGCACTGACAATTGCGTGTATTTCAACCGTGACCTTACCGGGGTCACCTATGACTACGACTTCAACAAGCAGCATCTGAATCTGCAAGTTCCCCAGGCCTATATCGGCAGCGTTCCTTTCGAGACACGCCGCAAAACCTGGAGCGACGGCGAGCAGGTGGCTTTTGCCAATTACAGTTTTTCCGGCAGTAACTACGAGAACCAGTTCGGTAGTCGTCAATCACAGTTCGGCAGTGTGCACAGCGGGTTCAATAGTGGCGCGTGGCGCTTTCGTAACTTCTCCACCTGGCAAAAAAACACCCAGATCGATGGTAACTGGAAGTCCGTAGACACGTATGTGCAGCGTGACCTGGGTAACCTGATGGCCATCGCCACGGTGGGTGAGAGCGCAACCGACAGTGATTTGTTTGACACTATTTCTTACCGGGGCGTGGGTATTGCCTCTGATCTGGACATGCTGCCCGACGACGCGCGCAACTTCGCACCCGTAGTGCGCGGAGTTGCCAATGGCCGCTCGCTGGTGACGTTGCGCCAGCGCGGTTACGTGATCAGTGAGCAATGGGTACCTTCAGGCCCGTTCGCCCTCAAAGACCTGTACTCGACCTCCGGCAACGGCGATATCGAAGTCACCATTGAGGGTCCCAATGGCGAGCGCCAGGTGTACATCCAGTCGTTCTCGTCCGTGCCGTACATGCTGCGAGAAGGCCAGCAAAGCTACGCCGTGACCGCAGGCCAGTATCGCCCGGCCGATGGCGCGCAGAACTCGCCAAAGCCAGAGTTTGTCCAGGGCACCTATCGCCGCGGGCTGACCGAAGGCACCACACTGTTTGGCGGTAGCATCGTCAGCGAACAGTACAAATCGGCGCTGCTGGGTTTTGCCCACGACTTTGCGGGCTTTGGTGCCATTTCACTGGACGTGACCCATGCCATCAGCGACGACATGGGCACCGACGCCAAGACTTTGAGCGGGCAGTCCTATCGCTTTCGTTACTCCAAGTCCATTGACCTGACCGATACCAGTTTCAGCCTGATCGGCTACCGCTACTCCACCAGCGGTTATTACAGCTTTAACGAGGCGATCAACGCACGCTCCAACAACTCACTCGCGCCCTATGCGGATGAAATGCAGAACAGCAGTGCAATGTTTTCACCGTACTTGACCGGCCACATGAAAAGCAGCTTTACCGCCAATGTGTCGCAACAATTTGGCACCTATGGCGGCATGTACGCCAACCTGACCAAAACCGATTACTGGAACCGGGCCAAGAGCAATACGTCCGTTCAGTTGGGCTACAGCTTCAGTGTCGGCAGCGCCTCTTACAACCTGGGCCTGGCACAGAACAGCGGCACCGGTGATGACATTCGCAGCGTATCGCTGAGCGTCAGCCTGCCGTTGGGCAACCCGGGCAGCAGCAGCCGGATCGGTTTCAGCACCAACCAGGATTCGGGCGGTAATGCCAGCCGCAACGCCACCTTCAGCGGCTCGCAGCTCAAGGACGATGCCCTGTCTTACAACCTGGGCATCAACCAGCAAGTCAGTGATGACGATCGTGTGCTCGGTGGTTCGGTGGCGGCCCGTTACAACGCGGCCAATGCCATCTGGCACGGTTCATACAACAAGGATCAAAACACACGCCAGACGGACTACGGCGTGGAAGGTGCGGTGGTGGCCATACGCAACACAGTGATGTTCACCCAGCCATTGGGCGAGACCAACATCATCGTTGCCACACCCGGTGCCGCCGATGTGGGCGTGCTGACCAAAAGCGGGATCAAGACCAACGGCAGCGGCTACACGATTATCCCTTCGGCCCAGCCGTACAGGAAAAACAAGGTATCGCTCAACACCGACTCGCTCTCGGACAACACCGATATCGCCAACCTGGTCCAGGAAGTCACCCCCAACCGTGGAGCCTTTGTGCTGGCCAATTTCGAGACCCACAACGGCCGTCGCCTGCTGGTCACCGTCAGTGCAAGCAATGGCAAGCCAGCACCTTTTGCCGCAGAAGCGCAGCTCTATGACCTCAACGGCACCTTGCTGAGCAGTGCGATGGTTGCCGACAAGGGCCGGGTATTCATGACCGGCGTACCCGACAAGGCGCGGCTGATGATCAACGTCAACGGCCAGCCGTGGTGCACCAAAGACCTGGATCTCAATACTTACAACCTGTCAGAGACAGGCATCGGACAACTGCACGTCAGTTGCGATGCAAAACCTGCAGACACCCCAAGGACTCCCGATGCGTGATTCAACCGTCAAATCATCTCGCCTGAGCCTTTTCAAAGGTAGCTTGTTGCTACTGTGCATGCTGCTCAGCCTGGTCAGCCAACAGGCCTTTGCGTTGATCCAAAACAACCTCGCGTGCACGGCTACGGGTACCACCGGCATTATTCAACTGGGCGATCTGGCGCCATCAACGAACTACACCGCCAACATGACTGCCAACTGCCGGGTTACACGTTGGTACCCCTATGGTGCTTCATTGCAGCACAGCCAGTTCTACAACTCTGGCAGAGGCAGCAAGGTTCAAGTGTTCCATACCAACTCGGGCTTGATGGTGCCTGAGCTTCCGATAGGGACTGCGAGCAGTACATGCATGCCTTCAAGCTGCGTTCAATTATTTGTAGGTAACACCTTTTCCTACAATGTGCTGCTTCTTGGAACAGCCCCCGTGACCCCCGGCGACTATATGGTCAGCGTTTCGCTCACAGACACCTCAATCCGAGGTTATGAAGCCTACGGCGACTACCTGCAGACGGTCATTCTCAGCTTCCGGGTCATCCAGCCCGCCTGCTCGATGGGCTCGGCAAAAACCCTCAACCTGCCCTTCGGCACACTCAGCAGCAACGACTTTGCCAGCTCCCAGCAAATCGCCAATGTCACGATGAACTGCACTCGCGGTACTCAGGCGACTGCCACGCTGGTGCCTACCCAGGCCGCCATCAGCGGCAGCCCGGGGGTCTCTGCCACCACCCTCGCAGGGCTGTCGATGGCGGCCACCTGGGCCGACAACAACACCGCAGTCACCTTCAACAGTCCCCGTACGCTGCCGCTCACAACCGGTACCAACACCATTCGCCTGGGCTTTCGGCCACGTCTGAACACCAGCGTTTCGCCAACCGGCAATTTCTCCAGTCAGTACACCCTCAACATCACCTATCTCTGATCAGGCGCAGGAACTCAACCATGAAAATATCCACGTCGATGACCGCTGCACTTTTTGCGGGCTTGCTCTGCACAGCCGCCAACGCCGCCACTGACACCGTGACCATCAACCTGAGCGGGACTCTGACGCGCCCGCCCTGCACCCTGACCAGCAACAAGACGCTGACCGCCAACTTCGGCAGCCTGCGTTATGACCAGGTTGCCGATGCCGGGCTGATAGATATCCCCCTCATCATGACCTGCCCGGCCAACTCGGTTCTGGCCGTCAGCATTCTGGCTGCCCGCACGATTCAGGGCTCAACCACACAAGCGGCAACGGGCAAAGCCAATCTGGGTTATTCACTGCTCTGGAACAGCGACAGCACGGCTGCCAACATTACCGGGGTCAAACGAAACCTGACCAACCAGAGCGGTACGGTCGACCTGAGCCTGAAAGCAAAATTGATTGCTCTGGGCGCGCTGACTGAGGGCGCATTCAGCACCTCAGCGGTCATCAGTATCGAGTACCTGTGAGGTGTCCATGCTCGCCAGAGTGAGCCTGTGGGTGGCACTGCTGTCTACTGCTGCGCTGCTGTACAGTTCGGCCAGCCGCGCACAGGATGGCGCCCTGATTGAAGTGCTCGGCACGCTGATAAAACCGCCCTGCACGGCTAATTTCCCGACGTCGCAGAATGTCGATATCCCCAAGACGAACCTGAATTCACTGAACTCGGACATCACCGACTGGACCGATGTGACCCTTGATTTCCAATGCATCAAGGGCAGTCAGGTGCACTTGCGCTTCAGTGCGGGCAATGGCTCTTTTGACAGCAACACGCTGCGCACTACGCTCGACAGGCTGGGCCTCAGAACACGCTTGAGCGACATGAGCAGTACGTTGAAAGTGGTGGATTTGAAGCTGGACGAACAACTGATATTTCCGGTTGAAGGCACCCGGCTCAAACTTCAGCTATCTGTACGCCCCGTAAAAGCCGGGCAAGAACTGCCAGCCATCGGTAGCTACAGCTCAACGCTGTTGATGGAAATGATCTATTTGTAACGCCGAACAATCAGGCGAACAGGTTGGCTTTGACACACAGGATCAGCAGCGCCTGATCGTTGTCGACATTAAGCTTGCGCATTGCCGAAATCTTCAGGGTACTGATGGTTTTAATGCTGCGATTCAAGCTCTGGGCAACCTCACCCACACTCACCCCCGTTGCGAACAGGCGCAAGACTTCAAACTCCTTGACCGTCAATTGGCTGAGCATTTGCGAAATACCCGCTTCATCCTCACTTGGAGCACCCTCAAGGGTGTCTTGCTGATAATGCCCATCACGGTAAAACGCATCCAGCGCGACCAGGATTTGCTCAAGCCCTGCGCTCTTGGAAATAACCCCGCTGATGCCTAACCCATACAACCAGCTCAGAACCTGTGGATTGGAGATGACCGTCAGGATCAATACGCGCGGCTCGGGGAAATGTCTGCGCAGATACTCCACCAACCGGGTACCGTCACCGTATTGCTCGTCACCCGGCATGTTGTAGTCAGTAATGATGACGTCAGGGTTCAATTGCGAAATCTTGTCGATCAACTCTGAGGAGCTCATGGCCTCGCCCACGACCTTGAACCGCGAGTCACGCTCAATAATTTCGCGTACCCCCATCAATACGATCGGGTGATCGTCAGCCAGTAAGACTTTCATTTGCGGCATGGCGTGCATGACTCCAGGTCGGCAGCGACTACAGGTTCCACAGATCGGCCTTGATGCAGTAAGTGATCAAGGCATGGTCATTCTGTACCTCCAGCTTGCGCATCGCCGACACTTTCTGGGTGCTGACCGTTTTGACGCTGCGCTCGAGTTGCCGGGCAATGTCACCCACACTGCTTCCTGCTACAACCAGGCGCAGTACCTCAACTTCGCGGGGCGACAGCGTAGAGAAACGCTCATCGATAACCTTGACGTTGTTCAATACGGACGTGGCAGGCACAGCAGGTGCGTTGTAGGTCCGATCATTGGCCAAGGCATTGAGTGCCTTGCCGATTTCTTCACGGATATGGCTTTTGGCAATCACCCCCGCCACCCCCATTTCCAGCAAGCGCGAAATAATCAGCTGGTTGCTCACCATCGTCAGCACCAGGATCTTCACTGCCGGAAATTGCTCACTGAGGTACTCGATCAGTTGTAGACCGTCGCCATAGATTTCATCACCTGGCATATTGAAATCGGTTATCACCAGGGCAGGTTGATGCAACGACAGCTGCTCGACCAATTGCGAAGAACTCAGCGCCTCGCCTGCCAGAATGAAACGTTCATCACGTTGAATCACTTCCCGAAGCCCCAGCAACACCACTGGATGATCATCGGCAATCACTACCTTTAACTCGCGCATTGCCTGGCTCCAAGTAATAAGGGCACGCACAACTTTGCAGGAACTGGTGTGCTCCTGCAGAGGGCGGTGCCCATCAGTGATGACTCAAGCTATCCCCATGATGGCTTAGAGCTATCCTCGAGCAAAAGAGTTTCAAAGTCGGTGCACGATACGGCTGCGCAAATCAGAAAACCCTGCGCCTGGTCACACTCGATACTGCGCAGGAAGGCAAGCTCTGCCTGTGTCTCCACACCTTCTGCAACCACGGTCAGGCCCAGCTTTTGACTTAACTCCACGAGACTGCGCAGTGCCGAAGCCAGGTTTTCATTTTCAACACAGCCATGCACCAGCGAGCGGTCTATTTTGAGCTCACTGAAGGGCGTTGAAACCAGGTTGAAATAGGAGCTGAACCCCTTGCCGAAGTCATCCTGAGCCAAACCAAAGCCCATCATGCGCAAGCGACAGGCGCCAGCGTAGTAATTGCTGAGTTCTTCAGTGGTTGAGCTTTCCATCAACTCAAAAACAATACTGCGCGGCTCTGCGCCATCCGCCACCACGTAATCGCGCAAGTTGTCGGCCAGGTCGTGGTTATCCAGCAAATGCGTTGGCAAGTTGATGGATACCGGGATATCCCAGCCTTGCTCGCGCCATTTCCTTTGCGCCACCAAGGTTTGCTCCAGCATCAGCCACAACAGCCGCTCTTCCAACCCCTGGGCAATCAGGATGGAGAGAAAGTCTTTGGGCAATAACAGGCCAGCCTCGGGGTGCGCCCAGCGCACCAGTGCTTCAGCACTGAGAATATTGCCGTTGCGCAGTGATTTTTTGGGCTGGAACCAGGCCTGGATCTGGCCATTACCCATCGCCATTTCGATTTTATGCGGGTCGACCTCTATGGCCAGCGCGGGGTTCAGTTCCCCATTGACCCGAAAAATTGCCATCCGCTCTTTCAAACGCATCACTGCATTGAATTCGACCGGCTTGGAGATCAATCCGACGACGCAAATCCCCAGGTTTTTCGCCGCCAGCCCCGCACTGATCAGCATTCGACGTGATGAGGCGCTCATCAGCGCAAGTGCCGGTCGTTTTTTCAACCCGGCAACTTTCTGGATCAATTGCACGCCATCCATGCCGGGCATCAGTAAATCGCTAAGCAACAAGTCATAGTCATTGCGCGCCAGGCACTTCAATGCACCCTCGCCGTCCCAAACAGTGTCAACTGCAAAGCCACCCACTTCATTGAAAACATTCAGCAGGTATTCATGCTGAAAAGGATGATCCTCAACGACCAGTACACGATAGGGTTTCACTGGACCCTCCTTTAGAAGTGTTGAAGACAGTTGTATAGGGCATGTAACGTAAAAGGCTTGATCAGGCATTGATTCATCCCGGCGCTCAGGCAGCGCTCACCTTCGTCACGCATGGCATTGGCTGTAGCGCCGATGATCGGCTGCGTCATATTCATCGCCCGCAGTCGGCTAGCCAGCTCATAACCATTCATTCTCGGCATGTTGACGTCAGTCAGTACCAGATCAAACTTGCCTTCCTGCCAGAGCTCCAGCGCCTGGATGCCATCGCTGGCCAAGCTCACGGTGCAACCCAGTTCTTCGAGCTGATCACGCAATATGAGCTGATTGATCACATTGTCTTCCGCGACGAGAATGTGTAAGTCGAGTTTGAGCTCGGCCTTGGCGGCGCCAGCCTCAAGCGGGCCCCCGACGTGCCTGCCCTGAGCCTTGGAAATGGCCCGATAAACGTCCTGCAGACTGTTGAGGTCCGCTTGCCAGCAAGGGTTTTCTGAAGTGTGGACGGCTGCCAGATCGCTGGCGGCTATCACCAAGGGCCCTCTCCATGTGGGCTCCAGTGATTGCTGGGCAGAGCCTGGATGCAGCTCCAGCATGACCGAATCATCGGCGACGGCGCCCTGTTTGGGCGCCCCTAAATGCGCCCTTGCGCCCCAGCGGCGTAACCAGGCGCAGTAACACTCAGCCAGCTCGCGCAAGGGCGAAACCACATACACCGTACTGGGCAACAGCTCGCCCGGGAGGCCCAAACGCGTAGCATCCTTGACCTGTACCAAGGGTAGATGCAGGGTAAAACTGCTGCCCAAGCCCGGCTCGCTGACCAAACGCATGGTACCGTTCATCAAGTGCATGAGGCGCTTGCAGATGGACAGTCCCAAGCCTGTTCCGGCAACCACATTTTGTGCCGACTCCACCTGATAAAAAGGTTCGAACAGATGGGCCTGTTCTTCATGGGCGATGCCTTTACCCGTGTCCGAAACCTGCCAATGCAGCATCACGCGCTCATCATCGCGGCTGTCCATTCTGAGGCGCAGAACGATTTTTCCGTAGTCAGTGAATTTCAGCGCGTTGTTGAGCAAATTGTTCAAAATCTGGCGAATGCGGGTGACATCGCCACTGAGCCATTCAGGCACGGTCGAATCAATCAGGGCAAACAACTGCAGCCCCTTGGCCTGGGCCGCGCCACTGTAGCCTTGAACCACTTCCTCTATCAGCTCCATCGGGTTGAACGTGTTGAGTTCAAGCTGCAATTGGCCTGCTTCGATTCGTGACACATCCAGCACGTCGCAAATCAGCTGCAATAAATTACCGGATGAGCGCTCGATGGCTTTCAAGTAGTTGTTCTGCTGCTCGTTGAGGTCAGTACGCGCCAGCAACTCGAGCGTACCCAGTACGCCGTACAAGGGGGTACGGATTTCATGACTCATGGTCGCCAGAAACAAGGTCTTGGCTTCATTGGCCCGATCCGCCAATTGCCGGGCACGCTCCAGGGTCACTTCAATCTGTTTGCGTGCGCTGATGTCGCTGAACGCACAAATCAGTACGTCCTGACCGTTGTAGCGCGTCGGGGCAAAAGCCAGGTACAGAAGACGACCATCCGCCATTTCAATTTCATCGCTATTGCGCGAGTCCTGCTGATCGAATGCACGCGCAATCCAGCAATGACATAACTTGCCACGCTCGCTACTGCCCCCCAGCCACTGTTGCGACAATGAATTTTCAAGCACCACCGTGCCGTCTGTGCGGCGAATGACACATAGCGCAATAGGCGCAACCTGCAACACGGCGCGACTGAAAGCCTCACTTTCAATCAGTGCCTGAATGCGGTTTTCGCCCGGGGTAATCAAGCGCCGATCAATACGCATGATCAGCAAGTGCAGCCCTAAACAGACCGCAATGAATAGCAGCACACACCCCAGCAAAGGCCAGCCCAATACGGGCAGCAAAGAGTGAATATCCACGGCATAGACAATTTGCCAGCCTGAATAGCCCAGTTTTTTCCTGATGGCCAAGCTGTCTGGAAACCAGCCAGAGCCAATAAAGCCAAAAGAATTTTGGGGTTCGAGGGTGTGCAATGAATCCACCAGGGTGGATTGTGCCGCATTGGTGAAAATGATCTGCCCCTGACTGCCCAGCAACATAAAGTCGCCTGCGCTTTCACTGCGCAATGCCTCCACCAGATCCGGCACCTCGACCTCAATGCCCAACCAGCCCGAGGCTGTATTGCGGCTATCGAGCCGTGTGAACAAGTAAAACGGCGAATCCAGCACTTTATTGTCAGTCAGCCACAGATCTTCATCATTGGAATCCCCACGACCACCTTCATCTGCCAGCCGCTGCAAGACAACATTGGGCAGGGGTTCCTGACGGGACGAAAGATCAAACAGACGCACCACTTGGGGTTCATCCGTTTGCGGTACATAGAGCAGATTGACTTTGCTTTCGTGCAAATAGTCCATCATCCGCCGGGTAAGCCAAAGGCTCCAATGGCCGGTTTCACTGGCCAGACTGATGTTTATCTCTTCTTCGGGATCAACACTGACAAACGCTTTGTCTCCGTTTTTATCAGGCACAGTCGCCAGCATCAGACTCTTGAGCAAGGTCTGACGGCTGACGAAAAAATCCTGGGCATTGAACACAGCCTCGTTCATAAAGCTGCGGCGCTGGGAAACCTCTTCATTAAAAACCGAACGCAGATAAACGAACGAACCTGCAAAGACCGCAACGATCAGGCCAACGGCAAATAAATGGAGAAGTTTTCGAGCGGCTTGGGGGGTCGATTTCATGCCGCAAGCCTGAGGCTGGGGCATGAAAAAAATAATCAGACAATTCCTGAAACCGCGCAAAACCTGTAGTCACTGACGAGGAACGAAGGCTGCGATCAGCGACTACAAGGGCAGACGTTTTTTCTACAAAGTCCGCACAGCACTCAAGTCCATACGCCCGTCCTTCAATGGCGGGCACCAGTAATAGCCGCCATTAAGCGGGCGGCTGTAGCGATACAGCCCGTCGATGATGCCGTCTTCCATACCGCTCATACGACGCAGCTGAACTTCAAAGGCGTTCAGGGTGCGACCGAAGGCGACGAACATCAGGCCGGACTTGCCGTTTTCTGTCCACGGCATGGAGCGGCGCACGATAAAGGCTTCTGGCGAGAAGCTTTCTTGTGCCGTGCGTTTGACGTGGGCGGAGTCTGGAGCATCGTCCAGTTCTTCGTTGTCGCTCATGCGACGGCCCATGATGTTGTCCTGCTCCTCGGACGGCAGTGCGGCGAAGCCGTTCAGGTCATGCTGCCACTGCTGGATGGCAACAAAGCTGCCACCGTCCAGCCCTGCGCCAGCGTTCGCAACGATAGCGGCGTCGACAGCCGCTTCATCCACCGGGTTTTCTGTACCGTCTTCGTAGCCGGTCAGGTCACGGTCGGAGCCGTAACGGAAGCCTTCGGTCACTTGCAGCAGGTTGAAGGCAGGCGCCAGCGCCGCTTCGATGGCCTGGCTGCGATGCAGCAACTCACCACGGTCATCGCCCAGCAACCACAACCACAGGGCGTGTTGGGTCGACGGGTTTTCAACCATGGCGTTGAGTGCCGGAAACACGCGAAGCCCCGGGACTTTCGCGCCAAGTGCCAATACCAGCGGCGAGCCCAGACCCGCCACGACGCTTTTGCCGTCCACCCACGCAGACAAAACGTCCAGTGCAGCCGGCAATGCTTCTACTGACTTGAGGGCGAAAAACATATAGCGCGCCTGTGAAGGCACCGGTTTGGCAAGAATGCCTGGCTGGTAAAAGCTCATAGAAACTCCTTTTGGAAAGGAAAGAGTTTACCCCTCACCGGCATCTTTTCGGACAGCAGCGGTTATTTTTATCGCACAGATGACGCTTGGCTCAAAACCCATCGAAAAATCAGCGGATGAATGACTGCGCCTCGCAAGTCGCTCATGCTGGCGGTATCACAATCATAAGAAACCGAGGTACTTCCCATGGCCGCCGAGATTGCAGACAGCCGTTCTGCCCGCTTTGCCCTTCGCTGCTCGAACTTTGCCGAGCGCTGGTTCCCCGACTCGTGGGTGTTCGCCGCAGTTGCGGTGATCACAGTGACACTGGCCACTTTGTTTATGGGCGCCAAGCCCACCGATGCCGCGATGGCCTTTGGTGACGGATTCTGGAGCCTGATCCCGTTCACCATGCAAATGGCCTTCGTGGTCATTGGCGGCTATGTCGTGGCCAGCTCGCCCCCCGCCGTCAAGCTCATCGACAAACTGGCACAAGTGCCAAAAAACGGGCGTCAGGCCGTGTGCTGGGTGGCGCTGATTTCGATGGTCGCCTCGTTGCTCAACTGGGGGCTGTCGCTGGTGTTTGGCGGCTTGCTGGTGCGGGCGCTGGCACGTCGCACCAACCTGCGCATGGACTATCGCGCCGCCGGGGCTGCGGCCTATTTGGGGCTGGGTGCGGTGTGGGCACTGGGCTTGTCGTCTTCGGCCGCTCAGTTACAGGCCAACCCGGCCAGCCTGCCGCCGTCGATTCTTGCAATCACGGGGGTTATCCCCTTCACCGAGACGATCTTTCTTTGGCAATCAGGCGTGTTGCTGGCAGCCCTGGTCGTGGTGTCGCTCATCGTAGCCTACGCGACCGCGCCCGGCCCTGAGTCTGCCCGTGACGCTGCGGCCTGCGGCATTGACCCAAGCTTCAGCTCGCCAAAGTTGCCCCCGCGCACACGACCCGGCGAGTGGCTGGAGTACAGCCCGCTGTTGACCATTTTGCTGGTACTGCTGGCAGCGGGCTGGTTGTTCCATGAGTTTTCGACCAAACCTGCGATCAGCGCCATCTCCGGACTCAACACCTACAACTTTCTGTTTTTGATGCTCGGGGCTTTGCTGCACTGGCGGCCGCGCAGTTTTCTGAATGCGGTGACCAGCGCCGTGCCGACCACCACCGGGGTGATGATTCAGTTCCCGCTGTACGGTTCGATTGCGGCGCTGATGACAGTGGTCAAGGGAACTGACGGGCAAACCCTGGCCCATCACATCTCGACATTTTTTGTGCAGATCGCATCCCATGACACCTATGCGCTCTTGATGGGTGTCTATTCGGCGATTTTGGGGTTTTTCATTCCGTCGGGGGGCGGCAAGTGGATTATCGAAGCGCCCTATGTGATGCAAGTGGCCAATGACCTGGGGTACCACCTGGGTTGGGCTGTTCAGATTTACAACGCAGCCGAAGCGCTGCCCAACTTGATCAACCCGTTCTACATGCTGCCGCTGCTGGGCGTGCTGGGCCTGAAAGCGCGAGACTTGATCGGCTTTTCGTTTGTGCAGTTACTGGTGCACGCACCCCTGGTGCTGTTTTTGCTGTGGGCGCTGGGGACGACCCTGACGTATACGCCGCCAGTGATGCCGTAACCAAATGTGGGAGCGGACTTGCTCGCGATTCAGGCGGCGCGGTCATGCAGGAAAACCGCGTCGATACCATCGCGAGCAAGCCCGCTCCCACGGGTCAGGCATGCAACCTCAGATCGAACCCAGTGGACGCAGACGATACTGCGGCGGCAACTGGTCAAGACCGCTGATCGTGGTGTTCAGGCTTTTCCAGCGACCGTCCTTGATCCCGTAAATGCACCCGTGAACTGACAGCTTCTGCCCGCGATGCCAGGCATTTTGCACAATGTTGGTGTGACCGACGTTGGCCACTTGCTGGATCACGTTCAGCTCACACAGACGGTCTACCCGCTCTTCCTCGGTCGGCAACAGCGCCAGCACTTCGCGGTTTTCGTAATACAGGTCGCGAATGGAGCGCAGCCAACCATCGATCAGGCCCAGTTGCTGGTCCTTCATGGATGCGCGTACGCCGCCACAGCCATAGTGGCCGGTCACCAGAATATGTTTGACCTTCAACACATCGACCGCGTACTGGATCACCGACAGACAGTTCAAGTCAGTGTGCAGCACGACATTGGCCACGTTACGGTGCACAAAGAGATCACCGGGCAACATGCCGACAATTTCGTTGGCCGGTACACGGGCATCCGAACAACCAATCCACAGGTACTCAGGCGTTTGCTGGCGAGCCAGCTTGGCGAAGAAGTCAGGATCTTCCTGCTTGATCGCATCGGCCCAGCGCTCGTTGTTATCAATCAGATCTTGTAGTTCGTTCATGCTGTGAAGCCTCAAGAGTTGATGCGCTGCTTTGACAACCGACCTGCGGTCGAGGTCACGTCGTTCATCAATGTCATTCCGGCGGTCGGTCGGGTGGAATCTTCAACAATGGCTACAGTCATCGTATTAAGGCCCCATACGATGAGGAATTACCATGAATGATTCACGCCGCCCTTACGGGGCACCGCAACCCGCGCCCATAGACGATATAGAAGACGCCATGGGCTCCGTCGAGCCACTGAATTTTGATGACGACGACACGTACGAGCCCATCAGTGACCTGTTTATCAACGATGAAAAAGTCAAACACAGGGCGGTGCTGGATGATGAACTGGACTTGGGCCTCAATGACGACGACCTTGAGCAGGAGATGCTCATCCGCGAAGACGGTGCCCGCGATGCCAAGGAAGCCGCCCAGAGCCCGAACGGCGCTGCTGACTGGGATTTGAGCCTGGTCGACGAGGACGAAATAGGCGCCGGAAAAGGGCTGGATGAGGCAGAACTGGCGGAAATTGACCCGGTAGGACGCAAGCCTTGAAAGGTAAACCCTGTGGGAGCGGGCTTGCTCGCGATCGGATCAACACGGTTTGCCTGATAAACCGCAACGCCAGCATCGCGAGCAAGCCCGCGCCCACCTAACGACTTTTCGCCGTCAGTCGACCAGGGTGCAGGCCATCACCACCGCATCTTCACGACCACCTACCGCAGGGTAGTAGTCGCGGCGGCGGCCGATTTCGTTGAAGCCATAACGCTCATACAACTTGAACGCGGCCGTGTTGCTGTCACGCAGTTCGAGGAAGCATTCACGGGCTTCGTGCTGGTAGGCAATGGACATCAGGTGCTCAAGCAACTTGAGTCCCAGGCCTCGGCCCTGGCTTTCGGGCTTGACGGTGATGTTCAGCAAATGAGCTTCGTCGAGGATGATTTGCACCACGCCATGCCCCACTTGCTGCTCACCTTCAAACATCAGCCAGATGTGGTACTTGCCCAGACCGTCGAGAAAAATACCTCGGGTCCAGGGATGGCTGAAGGCGGCGTATTCAATTTTCAATACGGCATCAAGGTCCGCCTCGGTCATCGGGCGGAACGTTACGGCATCACTCATCGTTTTGTTTCCAGCGCGCCATCAGCTGGCGCATGGCTTGCCACACATCCGCTTTGCGTTGTGGCTCATCCATTAAAAGTTCAAGACCCGGCAACGCCCATGCGCAGCCCAGTCCTTCGATGTGGAGTTCGCGGTTGAACGCCTGTGCATCGGTCTCACCGGCAAAGCGCACGGCCGGCAGCCCCACCAGCCACAAACAGGCGCACTCGGCCTCTTCGAGGCGGGCCATGACAAAGCCCTGCACGAATTCGCGTGCAGCCTCAGGCCCCTGATCGACATTGCCACGGCGCAGCAACGGCCAGCGCACCGGCTCGCCAATGATCTGCGGACTATCGGGCAGCCCCGCCGCGCGCAGCATGTCCTTCAACAATAAATAGGCCGGATCACGACTCTGGAATGCACTGCCTGTGGGTAACTCCACCAGCACCAGGCATCGCCCGGCACGCAGCAATTGCAAGGCAAAGCGTGGCGGTGGCAGTTGCACGACCTTGGCCGGCACAGGCGCCGATTCAGCCTCAACCACGGGTTTGCTGACAGGCCGGCTGACCGAAGGCCGGGGCACTTCGATTTTTGGACGCTCCGCAGGTTTGCCCGGCGCGACCGCAGCCTTGACCACAGGTCGCGTGATGACAGGCTCGGCCGGTGGTTCGGGAAGTACCAGCAGCTCTGGCCGCGAAGGGGCGGCAAACGGCAGTTCAGTGCGCGGCAACCAGCTGACCACTTGCATGGCAGTCAAAAAAGCGCGGCGGCGGGACTCGTTCAACAAAGGTCGGCCATCTGTGGATAACTAAAGAGGGGGGATTCTACCGCCCTTCTGCCCTTCCCGCCTGCAGTTGATCCGCCAAGTGATGACTCGACCGCACGTTGCAGTACAATCGCGGCCTTTACTTGCCAATTGACTGGCCCTCCCATGATCGAACCCAAGCGCGTTTTACGTGCCCTCGCCGAGCACTGGGCACTCCTTGAGCCTTTGTGTGAACACTTCGACCAAGGCACCTTGAGCCTCAACGAACTGCGCCTGCAACTGGCCGCTCATCAGGTGGACAGCACACCACAAGACATCACCACCGTGCTCGACAGCTGGATCCGTCTGGACATACTGGTGCCAGTCGCAAAAAGCCCGAACCGCTTCGAGCTCAACGCGCAAATCCACGATTTTCTGGCGTATCTGAGGCACGAACATCGCCTTGGCCTGTGCCTGGAAATCGAAGCTTACCTGCGCCATCTGGAGCGTTTGGCCGGATATATCCAGGATGCGTTCGACATCCGTGACGGCCATGATCTGGCACGCCAGCTGCGCCTGCTCGACATGCGTGTACGTGATGTACTGAAGAAACTGGCGAACGATGAGCAAGCGTTGGTCGCCGTAGCCGAGCGGGCCAAGACCAGCGACCGGCAGATCCCGCTGCGCCAGCGCTACGCCGAAGTACTGGCGACGTGGGATGAGTATGTCGAACCCATGATTCAACTGGTCAACGCCGACGGCGCTTTTGAGCAAGGCGTACGCAAGGTTGAAATCGTGCTGCTGCGCATGCTCAGCGAGCAGCAACGACTCGGCCACCTGGTGGACGACGACATGCTGTTGCGCACCCATGCGCGCATCCTCGAAATGCAGACCAGCGCCCAGATGACCCTGCGCCATGCCCGTGAACTGCTACTGCCGCTGCGTGAAGAAGCCCGCCGGCATAACGCCGTAACCCGCGGTGCAGCGCTGGCGCTGGCAGCCATCCGGCGCAAGGGACTGGACGCGGTGCCTCAAGCCTCGATGCCGATGTTCACTCGCCCGCAAAGCACCTTCTTGGGCAGCGCCAGTCAGGTCGAGGCTTATGTCTATGCCCTGGCCCGCTTCGAGCCCAAACCCGCGAAATTCCCCAAGGCCCATAAAGTCCACCGGGGCGAAACACCCAAGGCCCCGCGCACGGTCAAGGAAATGCTCGACCGCTGCAGCGACGCGCTGCCGATGCCGGACTTGATGAACTGGCTGCTGGCACAAGAGCCGGACGGCGACACCGACGAATTGCTGTACTGGTTCTCCCGCCTGTCCCGTGAAAAACGCTTCGTGCGCGAACGCCTTGAGCGTCGCGATTACCACACCCACGAACATCGGGTCAGCCTGCGCTCATTCGCTTTGCTTTCTCACAGCGAAGATGCGACCCAGACCTCTGCGAGCCCCCTGCATGCATCTTGATCTTTCTGAACTGTCCCAGCTGGCACCGATTTTTCGTGAGCTGTTCAAGGGCTATCACGTCAGTCGCCGGGATCCTGAACTGTACGCGCAACTGTCGAACTTCCAGGATCAATACCGCACGCTGTTCAAAGCGCTGGGCTTTGAACTGGTGTGTGACACCCGCGGCTTCTATTACTTCGTACCCGAGACCGCCACTGCCCAGGTGAACAAGACCGCACAGCGTCTGGCGCTGTTCACCTTCATCATCGTCGAGCATCTGGCCGATCAGGGCCGCGACCCGATTGCCGTACTCGACGGAGGCAGCCTGGGCCGCGACGAGTTGCCCGCCTTGCTTGAAAAGTACCGCGACCTGTTTGTACAGGCCGAAGTCACCACCCATGAAGAGCTGGAAGAAAAGATCATGCGCCGCATGACCCAGCTCGGCTTTGCCAGTGAAGAACCCGGCATCTACCGCTTTCTGCCACCGATGCACCGGTTTCTGGATGTGTGCCTGTCGGTGCAGCAAGACCGCGATCTGGCAGCCAGCCTGCACAGCATCCTGCCTTTGCCGACACCGGTTCTGGTCGATGACGACATTGACGACGAAGCGGCTCTGGCCCGCGCCATCGCGGATGAACAACAGGAGATGGACGCATGAGCCAGGAACGCTACGGCATACGCCGCTTTGCCTTGCTGAACACCGCTGGATACAGCCTGGGCCTGTTCCCGCTGGAACATCCGCTGTCGGTATACGGGGCGAACAACCTCGGTAAATCCGCATCGATCAACGCTTTGCAGTTCCCGATTCTGGCGCGCATGTCAGACATGAGCTTTGGCAAATACAGCCTGGAGCAATCGCGGCGCTTCTACTTTGCCTCTGATACCAGCTACATCCTGGTCGAAGTCTCACTGCCCCACGGTCCCCATGTGATCGGTGTAGTGGGACGCGGGCCCGGCGGTGGCTTCGGGCACCAGTTTTTCGCCTATGCGGGCAAGCTGGACCTGGCTCACTACCAAAAAGACGACACCTGCCTGCGCCAGAAAGAACTGTTCAATAACCTTGAGCGCAATGGCCTCAAAGCCTACGAACTCAAGCCTGATGAACTACGTCGTTTGCTGGTGGGTGGGCATACCTCTATTCCGCTGGATCTGACACTGATCCCCCTGCGCTCCACAAGTGAACAGAGCCTCAAAACGTTCCGCGCACTGTTTATCAACCTGCTGCATATGCGCGAAATCACCGCTGCCAAGCTCAAGCAGCTGTTTCTCGATGCGTTTGAACACAGTCTGCGCTCGGGTAGCGTTGACTACATCGCCGCGTGTGAAGAAGCTTTTCGCGATGTGCGACGTATGGAGCAGGACTACAACGCACTGGTCGGCGCCGGGCCCTTGGTTGAGTCACTGGCTGCCGGCGTTCGTCAGCGCGACCTGTTGCGCGGCAAGCTGCATCGCCTGTCGCCGCTGCTGGACTCTTTGCTCGGCACCTGGCAGGACTACGCCGGGGCTCGCAAGGAAGAGCTGCTGATTCAGTCCGAGCACTACCGCAACGAGCAGGACGCCCTGCAAAACGATCAGCGCAGCAGCACCCAGGAGCTGATGCGCCTGGAGCGGGAAATCGCCGGTACTCAACGCTGGCTGGGCGAGTTGTCGGTGCTCAAGCACCGCTTTGCCCTGGTTGACGACGTGAAGGTACTGGAGCAGCAACTGCTGAGTGCCAAGGACGCCCATGACGAACTGGCAGGCGCGCTGGCGCAATCACGCCAGTTCAGTGCCGAGGATCTGGACGAGCGTTTGCGCGACCTGGAAAAACGCCTCAAGTCCGTCAAACAACAACTCGATCACGCCGATAACAACAGTTATGCCCGCCTGCGCGAAGAGTTTTCGCAGCAGGATGTGGAGCGCCTGATGCGCCTGTTCAACAGCGCCCTGTTCAGCTTGCCGTTGGGCGAGCACGGGATTGCGCTGGATGACAGCGATGCCTGGGTCAAGTCGCTGGAATTGATTCTCGACGGTTTCAAGGGCGAGCGCTTTGAGGCCCCGGGCCTGTCCATCGACCTCAGCCACATTGAGCCTCCTGCCCTGCAGGCGCTGGCTGACCGGGCGGCATTGCGCGAGCAGAAAGAGCGTCTGGAAAAAGAACTCAAGCAACTGAAAACCCAGCAAGCCGTCACGTCGGATCGCGCCGCGAGCAAAACCGAAGCCGAGTCGTTGTATCAGCAAGTGCTGGATGCGCAGAAGGCCCTTGAAGACTTCCGCCGTAGTCAGACGCTGGGTGCCGAGGAAGGCGAAAAGCTTGAGCAACTGGCCCAGGCCGAAGCCGCGCAAGACGAGCTGAAGCGCTCCAGCGATGCCTTTACCGAGCGCGTGCAGCAATTGTCTGCCAAGTTGCAGTTGGTCGGGCGCCAGATCGGTGACATGGAAGCCAAGCAGCGAACCCTGGATGACAGCTTGCGTCGACGCCAATTACTGCCCGCTGACTTGCCCTTCGGTACGCCGTTTATGGACCCGGTCGATGACTCGATGGACAACCTGCTGCCATTGCTCAACGACTATCAGGACAGCTGGCAGGGCCTGTTGCGCTGCGATGGCCAGATCGAAGCCCTGTATGCGCAGGTGCGCCTCAAAGGCGTGGCCAAGTTCGACAGCGAAGACGATATGGAGCGGCGCCTGCAGTTGTTGATCAACGCTTACGCACACCGCACCGAAGAAGCGTTGACCCTGGGCAAGGCGCGCCGGGCGGCAGTGACTGACATCGCCCGTACACTACGCAACATCCGCAGCGACTACGACAGCCTTGAGCATCAACTGGCACTGTTCAACCGCGAGATCAACAAGCGCCAGGTGTCCAACCTCAAGAGCTTCCGCATTGTGCTGGCCCCCAACAAGGAGGCGCTCAAGCATATCGATCAGATTATCCACAGCGCCGGTCAGTACGAAGAAGGCGAAACCCTGTCGGTGTTCGACCTCAGCCAGAGTGCCGAGCAGGACAACAAGAACGAAGAGGCCAAGGAATATCTGGCGCGACTGGTAGCAGCCAACCACAACCAGTTGGGGCTCAAGGACTTGTTTGAGCTGGCGTTCGAGATCACCAAGGTCAATGGCCAGCCGGTGATCCATACCGATATCGACGGGGCGGCATCCAACGGTACGACCATGACGATCAAGGCGCTGACCAACATGTATTTGTTGCTGCACTTGATGGATCGCGATCAAGCGGGCCGTATCCGCTTGCCGTACTACCTGGACGAAGCCGCGGACATTGACGAGAAAAACCAGACTGCCTTGTTGGAAACCAGCTTGCAGCTGGGCTTCGTGCCAATTCTGGCCAGCGTGAAACCCCAGGTCTGCGCCCATGTGGCGATTGACCTTGAAGGCGGTAGCGGGCCTAACGGGATTTACATCGATGAAGACGACTGGAAGTACATTCGTCGCCATGATGAGGTCAAGCCTGATGCGGTGGCCGCTGTGCAAGAGCCTGAACTGGATGAAGTCTGAGGCTCAATTCTGGACATAAAAAAACCGCGATCACTGATCGCGGTTTTTTTTGGTGCTTATTTGCCTAGCTGGATCTTCGGCGCCCATTGCAGCCACTCGTCTTCGAACTTGTCGAAGAGCGGGAAGGTTTGCTCGGGGCGGGCCTGATTACCCATCTTGTCATCACCCGGGGTAGCGAATGCAATGCCGCCCTGGACCAGGGTTTCCAGCGACTCGGTACGAATCGTTGCCCCTTTGAACAGGCCGAAGTCGACACCAAAACCGCTGGTGTTCCAGAAGCGGCTACCGGTGCGCACCAACGGCGCGTAACGGGGCTCGATCAGGATGTGTACCAGCACGCGATCGGCGGTGCTACCCAGCTCATAGCCCGTCACCTTGCCCACGGTGACTTCGCGGTAGGTAACAGGCACGCCCTCTTTGAGCGAGCCACGGCGGGCAGCGCTCAAAACAAGGCTCAACCCGGCCTGGGGAACGGCAGCATCCGGTGCCTGCTCCAGCGCTACAAAGCTGGTCTGGCGGCCCAGTTGCTTGATTGCGGGCTGCACTTCCAGGTACTGGCCTGTCACCAGGGTTTCGAGGTTCGCCGTTTTCATCAGCCCCAATTCTGGCTTGACCACCCAGAACTGGCTGCCGACCCGCGCAATGCGCTCCGGGACTTCGGTAATGCGCGCCTTGAGCATGACCGACTGCAAATCCTGGCTCAGGTCGACGCTTTCGATCTTGCCCACATCCAGCCCCTTGAAACGAATAGGTGTGCCCTCTCGCAGCCCATCGGCACGAGCCACCTTGATCGTAACGGCTACACCCTGCTGCATCGCGGCATCACGGTCAGTAAACAGGCGGAAGCGCGGGATCCGTTTTTGCAGCGGCGCGGTGGCCTCCGGGGTTTCAAAAGCAATCCCGCCAGCCATCAGGCTTTGCAGGGATTCACTCTTGACCTGAATCCCGCCGGTCAGGCCGCCGGTGAGCGTGATACCGCTGGCATTCCAGAAGCGAGTCGAGGCATTGACCAGGTTTTCGTATTCCTTCTCGATATGTACCCCAATCACGAGCTGCTTTTTCGTGCGAGAGAACTGATAGCTCTGCACTGAACCGACTTTGACCTGCTTGTAGAGAATCGGGCTGCCAACATCCAGCGAACCCAGGTTCTCGGTAAAGAGCACCATGTGCAGGCCCGGCGAACGCAGGTCCAGCGGTGGCGCTTTTGGCCGTGCGACAAATTCACGCTCGGGGGTGCTGCCCTTGTCACCCGGACGAATGGCGATGTAGTTACCCTTTACCAATGCCTCCAGCCCGGTGATACCGGCCAGGGAGATCGACGGCTTGACCACCCAGAACTGAGTCCCTTGCACCAGATAGTCTTCGGCCAACGGGTCGAGGGTCAGCTCGGCGCTAGCGCTGGTCAGGTCCGGATCGACCTTGAGGCCCTTGAGGCTGCCGACCTGTATGCCTTTGTACATGACCGGTGTGCGACCCGCCTGCAGGCCCTCGAAGTCGCTGAGCTTAACTTTGACCTTGATCCCGGCCTGGGCGGCATCGAAATCCTCATAGAGCCTGAACGGCAGGTTCGAGTCGGTAGGCGGGCTGTCTTTGCGGTTTTCAGGAGTAGCGAACGCAATACCACCCGCGACGATGCTGGCAAGGGACTCGCTGCGCAGCTTCACACCTGACAGGTTGGCGTCGATGCTGATCCCGCTGGCATTCCAGAAACGCGTGTGTTTGCGCACAAGATTGGCGTAGGTAGGCTCGATAAAGACTTTGATCTCGACCGTACTCTGGTCTTCCGAGAGCACGTAGCTTTTGATCTGGCCGACCTGGATTTGCTTATAGAAAACCGGGCTGCCACGGTTCAGCGAGCCGAGACGCTCAGCCTTGAGGGTCAGGTGAAGGCCGGGCACAGCATCTGACAGGGGCGGCTCTTGCGACAGTGCCTTGAACTTGCGCGCAGGCTCTCCATCGGAAGGACTCACGGCGATGTAGTTACCCGAGACCAGGGTTTCGAGCCCCGTGATACCGGCCAATGACACGCTGGGCTTGACCAGCCAGAAGCGGGTGTTGGTCTTCAGGTATTGCTCGACGTCCTTGTCCATCTCGACCGTGGCAATTACACCCTTGTTCGGACCGTCTTCATCCAGGGCCAGGGTCTTGACCTTGCCCACAGGCATGCCTTTGTAGACCACTTCGGTCTTGTTGGCGACGATGCCTTCACCACTTTCAAAGCGCACTTGAATATCGATGCCGGTTTGGCTGTAGGCACGCCACCCCAGCCAGCCACCAATGATCAGGGCAATAAGCGGGAGGATCCAGATCGCCGACCAGTTCGAAGCCGGGCGGGTTTTAGCGGTAGGCAAGTCACTCATGGTCGTCGTCCGACTCCGTATTGTCCCAAATCAGTCGGGGATCAAAAGTTACAGCTGCAAGCATCGTCAGCACCACCACACTGGCAAAAGCCACCGCGCCCAGATTGGCCTCGATGCTGGCTATGCGTCCAAAGTTCACCACGGCCACCAAAATGGCGATGACGAAAATATCCAACATTGACCAACGGCCAATGAACTCAATAAAGCGATACATGATGATACGTTGCCGCGCAGACAACGGTTGATGGCGCTGCACGGAAAACAACAGCAAGGCAATGCCGACCAGCTTGAAAGTGGGCACCAGAATACTTGCCACAAACACGACGGCCGCAATCGGAATCATGCCGTGCTGCACCAGCTCGATGACACCCGCCATGATAGTGCTCGGGGAGCCTTGGCCCAATGAATTGACGGTCATGATCGGCAGCAGGTTGGCCGGAATGTAGAGAATGGCCGAGGTCAGCAGTAATGCCCAGGTGCGCATCAGGCTGTCAGGGCGACGCGCATGGACCAGTGCGCCGCAGCGAGTGCAGGTCTGCTCGTCGGTTTCGGGGTCTTGCCTGTTGAGTTCGTGACACTCGCCACAGATCAAGATACCCGCATCAATCGCCCGCATGAACATCCTCCCCGGACAATGCCTGCCAAATCTGGTGAGGTGACATCACAACCTCCAGCCAAACCTGTACCAGCAATAAGCTCACAAAACAGACCAAACCCAGGCCAAGGCTCAGCTCAGCCAGATCGGCCAGTTTCACAATCGCCACCAGCACCCCCATCAGGTACACCTCAAGCATGCCCCAGTCACGCAAGTGATGATAAATGCGGTAAATGAGCAACCCGTAGCTGCGCCCTACATTCCAGCGAATGCTGAGCAGCACGGCGAGCTGGCAGAGCAACTTGAGTAGCGGAATCCCCATACTGCACAGGAACACCACCACCGCTATGCCTTGCATGCCGGTGTTGAACAAACCAAGCACACCACTCCAGACCGTGTCTTGCGACGCCTGGCCCAGCAGGTTGAGCTGCATGATGGGTAAAAAGTTCGCAGGTATGTAGAGCAACAATGCGGCGATCACAAGCGCAAGGCTGCGTTCGACCACCTTGTACCTGTGAGCATAGAGTTCGTAACCGCAGCGCGGGCATTGGGCTTTCTCACCGAGAGCAAGATGCGGCTTGCGCATCAACAAATCGCACTCATGACAGGCCACCAACTCGTCCAGCGGTAATTCTGACACCCCGCGGGGGTCAACCGGATCTGGCATAAAGGGAGTCTCTGGCTCAGAAATTGACTGAGTCTATTCTAGTGCGCGGACTACAAAATAACTGTGCATATTTGTAGGACTTTAGATGCAGCCGAACTGAAGAGCGGTTTAGCCGGGTTTTGGACTTACCACCACTTTTCTCGGCCCAAAAACAAACCCCCTGTCTGCGTTAGCAGACAGGGGGTTTGGAATTTAATCTTGACGATGACCTACTCTCACATGGGGAAACCCCACACTACCATCGGCGATGCATCGTTTCACTTCTGAGTTCGGGATGGGATCAGGTGGTTCCAATGCTCTATGGTCGTCAAGAAATTCGGTAGCCAGGTCGTTCACCTTTCGGTTCACGCTCCAGCGAATGGGTATGTAATAGTCTGGTGTTTTGTGAGTCGCAAACTTTCGGTTTGTATCGTCTTCACACACCGCAATCTGGTCTCTTCGACGCAAATTGCTTGGGTGTTATATGGTCAAGCCTCACGGGCAATTAGTATTGGTTAGCTCA